>JAHDOA010000019.1 GCA_018435055.1 Pelotomaculum sp.
CCTTCTCGTTTATATCCAGACAGGTACAATCATTAATCTCGTTGTTGTACTGATAAAGTGGCGTATGGCAGCTTTTGAATCCGCTTTCGCTTTCTCTCTGGATTTTCTTGGCATTAAAAAACACCTCCAATCACAAATTACCTCGGATTGGAAGTGTTGTCAACAACCCCGTCCCCTTGACACCCTGTTCACAAATTAATCATTGGAGCCAGGCAAAGTAAACCGACATGATTACAGTATAGGCAACAAGTATGTAAAACCATTTACCTCCAAATTTATACGTGCGCACAGGCGCCAGATTAAAGACCAGAAGCAGCATCATAACAGCGTAGATGAAGAGGGAAAATACCTGATACGAAAAAAATCTTTCAAATATGAACATAAAGGAGAGGATAATGACATTTTTCTTTGATCAGGACAGCAGGATCGTTCAATTCTTCAACTGCCGCCTTGAACAGGTCAATGAACTGCTGGTAACGGGGTTCTGACTTGAAACTCTTATTAACTACCAGCACGTAAGTAACGTGGCCTCCGGCCGCAGTGGATGCCGGTATTTTCTCGCCGTCCATTGTAAATCCCCTTAAAGCGTCCACAACCACAGCGTCAACAGCTTTTTTCTCATAGGCGTAGGGAATGGCTGCCGGCAGCATGGGCGCAGAGATGACACCGGGACCGAAAACAGCGGTCGCTAACTGCTCCTGGTGAGAGCGGTTTTGAGATACCCCGATTTGTTGAGGTTCAGTCCCCGGCCTGGCCACCACGATATCTGAATTAATCAGGACAGGGGTTACGATTTCAAAACGGCTGTCTTTTTCCAACAGGCTCACGGCCGCGTCCGGGCACATTACGGCAATTTCATACTGGTTGGTACTCAGTGCCCACTGGGAGGTGCTGGCGCAGCAGTCCTTGACCTGGTACAGTTCAAAATCACCCAGTACCTCCGCTTCCTGGTAGCCTTTCTCGTTAACCAGGTAGTGAACGATCATCCCCCCCGTGTCGACAGGGGCGCCGATTCTCACCTTGCCGTTGTTACCTTCTTTTTGCGGGGAGGCTGTACAGGCGGCCAACAGCAGCAGGGCAGCAACCACCGTAACAGCAAATACCTTACTCATAAACGCTGCTAAGCCGTCTTGCCTTCCAGTTCAAAAGCTTTTTTCTTCCACTCCTCGTAAGGCATACCCACCGGGAAAACCGGGTCGACTTTTTCCTTGATAAAAGTGTCAAAATTATCGGCCCCACTGTCTCTAAGGTACTGGGGCTGGATAAATTCATCTAGTTTTGGAGCGGCATCAAGGGTTCCGGCAGCCAGCTCCATATCGATCTGCCGCTGCCAATTATTCAAATCTATTTCCCAGGTAAGTGTCCTGCCTTCTGCTACTGTCTTCTTCCAGATAGTCATTAAGGCTACTTCCTCAGGGACCTGGTAGTTTTTTGCAAAAATTTCAGCGGAGCGGACAGGCTTGGTATAAATATGTTCCATTGCCCTGCTATGTGCTAAAACCATCAGCCTGGCCAATTCCGGGTGTTCTGAGGCAAACTGTTTGCTCAGGTGGAAAGCGCAGCATTCGCCCCACTCACCGGATGGCAGCTTGCCATCAACGGCTAAGACATGACCGGTTTTTTCATATTCGGCCATCGAAGCCCAGGGATCACAGGTTGAATAAGCAGTTAACCTTCCGGCTTTTAAAGCGAAGTACTCGTCCATATCGGACATATTTAACACCTCATAATGCTTACCTTCGACTGGTAATCCCAGCTCTTTGGCCATGTTTATCCAAGAGATGCTCGTTTTTTCCGGATTGGTGCCGATTGCTAATTGCTTGCCTATTAGCTGCTGGGGATCTGTAATGTCATTGGATGCAACGAGATAATATGAGCCTCCGACATGGTTATTGGCTGCCACGATTATAGGCGAACCCTTTATGTAAGCCCGCATTGAACCGCTGTTTCCGACATACCCTGCGTCCATCTGGCCTGCTGCCATAGCCTCGGGCACCTTACCGTTGCCGGTTACATTGACCTTGAGGCCCAATTCATCAAATATCCCCGTGTCCTTGGCGATACAGGCCGCAGTCATATGGTCGCAGTTATAATAGCCGAGGTTTACCACGTAATCCTTGTCTTTTTCAGGTATAGCGGTGTTTGCAGCTTTATTTTGATTTGATGTTTTGGACCCGCCGCCGCAGCCGGCCAGTAAAACCAGCAAGACGACTAACGCTGTCAGCAGCGGTAATATTTTCTTAAATTTTTTCATGATTGTTTCCCCCTTATGCCCAATCACTAAAGTAAAAGATTTTTGGTGGGGAGAAGTCGGATTCGAACGCGACTCCCTCCTGCGTGACAGGCGGACAACGGGTTTGAAGCCCGCGGGGGACCATCCCCATTTCTCCCCCTGTTTAAATTTCTAGTTTAACAGCAGTCTTTCATCCCCTCCCCAAATAAATCTTCCAGTTCAACTCCTTCCACACGGTATATCACGTAGCCGATATTGGCGCCTTTCATGCCCTGGACAATAAATTCCAGCGGCGGTTTATCATCGATATCCCTGAAAGTAATTACCTGGTTGGAAACCGGCGCCGGCACATCATTGGTGCACTGGTATTTACCTTTTTTATCCAATATCACCAGCATCTTATTCTTTTCCCGACTCTCCCTGTAAATCACCACCAAATCTTCAGTATTGTCCCCGTCCAGGTCGGCGGTCGCGCATTTTATTACCTCTTTGCCAGGGTTAGCCGAGATAAAAAAACCGAGACAGGGGGATGGTTCTCCTGCTGCGCTTTCTCTGCTTATATCACTTTGCTCTCCTTTGTCAATTGACACCTTGCCGCAGCCGCACGCGGCAATACAAACAAGCAGACACATCAGCAAGCTGCAGGTCAAGGTCGGCAGCCGCTTAAACATCAGGCGGCCCTCACCTTGGCCAGCGCCCGTTTAAATCCGGGCCACAGAGCGTAAACACCGAGCAGCAGAACAACTGCTGTGCATAGATAGCGCAGGGGCTCCGGCGCGGCAAAGATAAGGTTGTTGGCCATACCGACTGTCTGGCGGGATTTGCTCAGATCGAAAAAAGGTGTAAACCCGGGAAGTAAAAATAAGTTGGTCAGGTAACCCACTATGAAAGAGGTGCTGAGCAGTACTGAGGAATAAATCAGAACTGTCCTGCGCCCAATCATCTTGTACATGCTGATCAGTTCGGGCAGGTTGGTGGCCGCCCCTGTCATCAAAAAGGTAATGGCCAGCCCCGGCGCCGCCCCGCTGGCTATCAGCGCGGCGATAAACGGGATATGGCCCACCGCGCAGACGTACATGATCGCGCCAAGCACGGCGATGCCGGCGACGGAGATCAAACCCGGGTTGCCCAGGTACTCCTGGATAAAGGCCGGGGGCGCCAGGACAATAATCAGCCCGGCCAGCAGCATGCCCACGCACACGTATTTGCTCACAGATACCCCCATATCGAGGAAGCCCCACCGCAGCCCTGTCTGCAGTTTCTGAACAAGGCCGGCCTGCTCCCCTGGTTCCAACTCTCTCATTTCCACGGGTCCCTCCATGCCGGGAGCATGGATCTCCGGTCCGGCGAGCTTGTTGCCGATCATACCGATCAGCATTGGCACAACAAACCCGGCCACCAGGTAGATCGTGGCGATTTGCGGCCCCAGAAAACCGTAGGCCAGCAGGACAGCAGCGGGATTAATGATCGGGGTGGCCGTCATAAAGGCCAGGGTCGGCCCCAGGTAGGCGCCGGAATAATAAAGGCCAAGGCCTAGCGGGATGACACCGCAGCTGCAGATCGGCAGGAGCATGCCGGAAGCAGTGGCTTTGATCAGCGCTGAGACACTCCGGTTTCCCAGCATGCGCTGCAGCCTGTCCGGGCTTATTAAATTGTGCATCAGCCCGGCCAGGACGAAGCTTATAATAAGCCATACCGAGGCGCCGTTGAGGATGTCCAGGGCGGTCAGGATGACTTTCTGCGTCAACTCCAGGACCAAAATGTAATCATCCCCTTAGCGCTTCTTCTATCGCTTTTTCAATTATTGCTTTGGACAGGCTGTCGATTTTCTTCCTGCCGTCAATGATCATGGTCCCCTTGGTCACCATGCCGTACTTCTTCAGGTAGTCGAAATCCTTGCCCGCGTAATATATCTTGACTTCCACACCGTCACCGTATTTGGCGGCAGCGTTTTTAATGGTCTGGACATGCTCGTCACAGCAGGGGCAGGTGTTTATAAACTCCACTTTAATCTTTGGCACTGTAATCCCCCTCCTTAAGCTTTTTCAATCTGGCATAAAAGCGCTTTGAACACCGGAAACCCTGAAACAGGGTCCCTGTTATAAAAGTCCGCCAGATCGTTAACGTTGGCCTGGCGCCAGGCCTCGACCTGGGTCGGGTTCCCGCCGCCCATGTTAACCTCTGTCTGGCCCGGTAAAACTTTTTCAGTCACATCGGCGTAAAAGAAAACCCGTCCTCTCCTGGTGCTTACCGCTACCCTGTCCCCAGTGCTGATACCCCGCTCTGCCGCGTCAACGGGGTTGAGCAAGGCCAGCGGTTTTTCCTGCAGTTTCACCAGTCCGGGCACGTTCAGGTGCTGGGAGCGGAAGGTTGACTGGATCCGCGCGCCGGTGTTCAATACCAGAGGGAATGCCCTGTAGAGCTCATGGTTCTGCAGGGGACCTTCCGCCGGTTCAGTGTAGACAGGCAGCGCGTCGTAGCCGTGCTTGGACATCAGGCTGGAGGTGATCTCCATTTTACCTGAAGGGGTAGGGAAACCCGGCTTATTATCTTCCCTCAATAACCCCAGTTCGTATTTTTTGTAACGGCGCTCCGGAGCGGGGAGCTTAATACCGTCCGGGCTATTTTGCACAGCTTCAAGCAGATCAGGCTTACCGGCGAAAGCCTTTTCAATAACCTCTTCTTCGTTTTGCGGGTAGAGGTGACCGCAGCCCAGCCTGTTTGCCAGTTCAGCCATAATCATGATACAGTTTTTTGACTGACCCAACGGTTCTATCACACGCCTCCTGAGGCGTACATAGTCAGGGTAGCGCTGGTAGGAATTGATTTCATAATAAGTGGCCGACGGCAGCACCACGTCCGCAAACTGCGCGTCCCGGGTCATCACAAGGTCTATTACCATCATAAAATCCAGTTTGCGGTAGGCTTCTGCAAAGATTTCAGGCTGCGGGTAGGAGGTCAGGGTGGAAGAACCGTTAATCAGCAAACCCTTTACCGGGTAAGGTTTTCCTTCCAGAGCTGCCCTGGGAAATTCCATGAAGTGGGCGCACCTGGTCAGTTCATAAAACAGCGGGTATTTTTCCGCGCCTATCGGCAGTATCCCGTCCGGCTCCTCGAATCCCTCCCGCCGCACGGGTTGGGCTGATGGGGTGTTGATATATAAGCCGCCCGGCACGTCCAGGTTGCCTGTCAGCCCCCACAGGATATAGAGCGCCCTGATACTCTGCACACCGCTGTTGGTATACTCCAGGCCGGTGTACGTGCGCAGGCTGACTTTCTCTGTGTTTGCTATTTCTCTGGCCAGCGCCGTTACGGTTTCCGCCGGCACCCGGGTGATGCTCTCCACTTTTTCCGGGGTGAACTCCTGTACGTATTCCCTGAGCTCCGCAAAGCCCAGCGTCCAGTTCTCCACAAACTTACGGTCGTACAGCTTTTCATTGATCACCACGTTGAGCAGGCCTAAAATCAACGCGCCGTCAGTGCCCGAACGCACTCCCACCCACTGGTCGGCCCGTCCGGCTATATCACTGCGCATCTGGTCCACGGCTATAACCCTGGCCTTGTTTCGCTGCGCCCGGGTAATCCTTTTAAAGAATACCGGCGGGGAATCGGTGACCGGGTTAGTACCCCATACAACGATAAGATTGCTGTTTTCCAGGTCCGGGGCCAGACAGGCTCCGGGCAGGCCGAAGTTGGCCATGGGCGCCAGGATGCCGAAGGAAACAAAGCACAAGGATCCCGTGCTGGCGATGTTGGGCGAACCGAACGGCAGCAACAGCTTATTCGCTACAGAATCACGGGCGTTGCAGAATTCCACCATAGACTGTTCAAAAGCGCCCCGCCCGGAGTGGCTCAGCAGGGCCTGGGGGCCGTCTTTTTCCTTAATCTCATTCATTTTTTGCGCCGCCAAATCCAGCGCTTCATCCCAGGAAGCTTCACGGAACTTCCCTTCACCGCGCTCTCCCGTGCGGATCAGCGGCGTTTTCAGGCGGTGCGGCGAGTATACTATCTCAGGGGCGTACCTGCCCCTGACACACAAATTCGCGTAAGGCGCGCCTTTGAGCGGCTCAGCTTTTACCAGCCTGCCGTCTTCCAGCGTAACTTCCACCGCACAGCCACCGGGGCATATACCACAGATGGAAGGTTTTTTTTCAACAACCAATCCAACATCCCTCAAATCTTAGTATATATGTCATTAATTCACTGTTACCACGAAATAATTAATTGCTTTCTCCTTTTATCTAAAAGATCCCTTTATATCTATCATTTGAATTTTTTATTGACATAAAATGAGTCATAAAAACAATAAATTATTGAAATAAAGGATTATTAATCATAAACATAAAAGTCTTATACATCAGATGAAAAGCTCAAGTATGATAATCCGTTATACTAGCTAATTTTGAATTCATGTACAGAGGGAGTGTTGTTATGGCTAACGATTACCGCAGAATGTGGGAGTCTCTCGGCGTGGATCTGGAGGCGCACGACCAACTCCTGAGTATACTGCCGCCCACCTTTGGGACAGTTTACATGAGCCAGGAGAACAGGCCGGAGGGAATGGAATACTTTAATTTTGTGTTCAGCGAGGTGCACGGGCTACGCATTCAGGAACTGCAGGAACACAAGGCTAAAGGCGGGAAGGTCATCGGCGCTTTTTGCGTCTTTGTCCCCGAGGAAATTATCCGCGCCGCCGGCGGGATCTGCGTCGGATTGTGCTCAGGCGCTGAGATCGGCGCGGCCAAGGCGGAACAAGTGCTGCCCAGAAACATCTGCCCGCTGATCAAGTCCTTTATGGGCTTCAAGCTGGGCAAGGTTTGCCCTTACTTCGAGTCCTGCGACATGGTAGTGGGGGAAACCACCTGCGACGGCAAGAAGAAGGCTTTTGAGATCCTGAACGACTACGTGCCGGTGCACGTGCTGGAAACCCCCCAGATGAAGCGGGATAAGGACAAGGAACTGTGGCGCAGCGAGGTGCGGGACTTCCTGGCAGAGGTGGAAAATTTCACGGGGAACAAAGTCACCGCTGAATCGCTGCGGCAGGCGATTAAAGACATCAACGGCAAGCGCAGGGCTCTGCTGCGCCTGTCCGAACTGCGTAAAAACAACCCCTCGCCCATCAGCGGCAAAGACTGCCTGCTGATCGAGCAGATCTCCATGTACGACGACGTGCCGCGTTTTACCGTCCAGCTGAACGCGCTCTGCGACGAGCTTGAGGTAAGGGTGAAAGAAGGAAATGGCGTTGGGAAACAAGGCGCGGCGCGGCTTATCGTCAGCGGGACGCCAATGGCCCTGCCGAACTGGAAGGCGCCTCACGTCATTGAGACCAGCGGCGCCGTGATCGTGGCCGAGGAAATGTGCACCGGCCTGCGTTACTTTGAAAACCTGGCGCCGGAAAACGGTGAAACAGTGAACGACATGGTTGGTGATATCGCCGCCCGCTACCTGGACATCAACTGCGCCTGCTTCACGCCCAACAAACCCCGTATGGATAAACTGGTGCAGCTGGCAGAGGAATATAAAGCAGACGGGATTATCCACTGCTCCCTCGCCTTCTGCGACCCCTACCTGGTGGAGGCCAACCGGGTGGAAAAGGCTCTGCAGGAACATAATATACCCCTTCTGAAGCTGGAGACCGATTACGGGCAGGAGGATTCGGGCCAGATCAAGACCAGGGTGGAAGCCTTCCTGGAAATGATTGGAAAGAAATAACCCGGTATTAAGAAACGGGGACAGATTAAATAACCGATCCAAAACACCTTCATTTATGGCTGAAATGAAGGTGTTTTTGAGAGGTAGGAGATAGATGCATAAAGAATGTTAATATCTTGCCCTTGGGCTCGTTAATATAACTTTTTGTGATTTAGTTGTTAGCATTATAACTTCTGGGTATTTTGCTTAATAATCCTTTTTTCGGGTATTTCTATAGCGGGCCGGGTAATTGCACTGTCCTATGTTTATCTTAGTTAATTATCGTTATGTATTGTCATTATATTAACAAAGTGACGTTTAGTCAAGCCATGTTATGTAATTTAATATACTTATCCCTATGAAAATATTAACAGGACACCCTGGTTATTTAAGCTATCAGTGTTTTATGAAGTATTGCTCTATCCAGAGACGCATTGACTTTCGGTGTGGAATAAACTAGAATAATATAAGTAACATAAAACAGGGGACTGAGTTTGTGTCTGAGGTTGTTATTAATTAACCAAACCTAATATGGTAGTCTGCATGGGACCGGCTCATTGCTGCGGGGCTTCTATTGTTCTGCCATGCGGACTGGTTAATTGAGAACACCGGCATAGTCTGCCCGTCTTCCCTGCAAGGGGTAACTGTACCGTGCTCAAAAGCACGGTTTTCTATTGTTTTTTAGGCTGTGACGAACGGGATGTGTTCGCCGCAGCTTATTTTATTCTTAAGGAGGCATTTGCTTATGATGAACGAATACACGATGAAGATATTGGAATACGACAAACTGAAGGAAAACATAAAACAGTACGCCATTTCCGAGCCGGCCAAAGCCATGCTCGACATACTTCAGCCCTCTGTTGATTTACCCGAAATCAAGCGGTGGATGCTTGAAACCACTGAAGCCAGGCGTATTACCGACATAAACGCCAACATCCCGCTGACTGCGATGGAGAAAATCAGCGAGGTAATGGGCAAGGCGGGGAAAGGGTATACCCTGACCGCAGATGAACTGACAGCGGTTAAAGACCTTTTGGAAAGCGTCAGGAAGTTAAAAAAGTTTATGGGCCCGATGCAGACGGTCTCACCAATAGTGGCTTCCTATGCCCTGTCCATGTCTGAACTGCCCCACCTGCATGACGAAATCGACAGGTGCGTGGTTAATGGATTAATCAATGACAGGGCAACGCCGGAGCTAAGCAGGGTCAGAAAAAAGATTGCCGTCACCGATGAAAGAATAAAGCAAAAGCTGGGCAGTATTTTATCTTCGCCTTCTTATGCTAATGTTATCCAGGAAGCCGTGGTCACCGTGCGTAACGGGCGGTACGCGATCCCTGTCAAGAGAGAATACAAGAAAAGCTTCGCGGGAAACGTGCTCGACCTGTCGTCCAGCGGCTCGACACTGTTTATTGAGCCGGCGACCATCGCCAGGCTGCAGGAGGATCTCAATGTATTAAAAATGGAAGAAGAAAAAGAAGTCTTCCGGATACTATCCTTCCTGACGGAAATGGTGGAAGCGGACATAAGGGAAATATCGATCGACGTGGAAGCTTTCATCCAGTATGATTTTATTTTTGCCAAGGCGAA
The DNA here is from genome assembly GCA_018435055.1 of Pelotomaculum sp. Lineage (GTDB taxonomy): Bacteria > Bacillota > Desulfotomaculia > Desulfotomaculales > Pelotomaculaceae > Syntrophopropionicum. The sequence goes on from JAHDOA010000019.1 coordinate 9,512, forward strand.
ATACAGCAGGTCCCTTGATTGTTCTCCCGCAGCTCTGAACGAGCAAAATAAAATAATAATTAAAGGCGGCAGGCATCCTCTCATCGGCAATAACGCCGTGCCGCTGGATTTTGCGATTGGAGACGGCTACAGGGCCCTTATCATTACCGGGCCGAATACCGGCGGTAAAACTGTGGCTTTGAAAACTATGGGGCTGCTAACACTGATGGCTCAGTCCGGCCTGCACGTGCCTGCCGGCGAAGGAAGCGAGCTGGCCGTTTTCACCGGCATCCTGGCGGATATCGGCGACGGCCAGAGCATCGAGCAGTCCCTGAGCACCTTCTCCTCCCATCTTAAAAACATATCAACTATCATTGAATTTTCCGGCCCCCGCTCCCTGGTGCTGATGGACGAACTGGGAACGGGCACCGACCCGGGTGAAGGGATGGGGTTCGCCATAGCGGTGCTGGAAGAGGTATTTGAAAGGGGCGCTACCATCGTTGCGACAACTCATATCAGTGAAATAAAAGAGTTTGCGGACAAGAACGAAGGGTTCAAAAACGGCCGCATGGAATTCGATATAGATTCCCTGAAACCCCTGTACAAACTGACGATAGGCCGGCCGGGAGAAAGCAACGCCTTCCTGATCGCCCTGAGGCTCGGGGTGCGCAGGCAAATCATAGAGCGTGCCCATGAGATAACTTACGGGGAAAAGAAAGATTACGCCAGTGAAGGGATGCTCCGGCCCAAATCAATGGTTGACGAGGATACAACGACAGCAGATATGTCGCCGCCGGTGAAAGAAGCAGCCGCAGCCAGACCTGGCGCTATTGTGAAAGAAAAGGCCCGAAAAACTACTGCGAGCAGCTTCATTAAAGGAGACTGCGTATACATCAGCAGCATGGACCGGACGGGGATCGTCTACGAGCCTGAAAACAGCAGGGGCGAAGTGGTGGTAATGGTAATGAAAAAGAAATATAAAATCAACCACAAGCGGCTCTCCCTCCACGTGGCGGCCAAAGACCTTTACCCCGAGGACTACGACCTGGACATCGTCTTTGAAAGCAAGGAAAACAGGAAAAAGCGCAAGCTTATGAGCAAGCGGCACGTGGAGGGGCTGGTAATTGAGACGAAGGAGGACTTATAAAAGACCGTGTCAAACGTGTCAAGGGGACGGTTCTTTTGACACGTTTTTCGCTTTTTCTGCCGGACAGAGTAATAGGTGCAAATCCACAGATAAATGGGGTCACACCTTTATTTCATGCTTGGATATATGTCCCCAAAATAAAACATGCACATAAAAGAAACGCGGGGTATGCATTGATAAACCCCGCTTAATCAATTAGTATAAAATATCATGGAATTGCTAAAGAAATCTCCTATAATAGTTTTATAACCGGACTTTCAGACCGGGAATGACCTGGTGAACTCAGGTTTTTACAAAACCTGCCGAAAGGAATCAAAGGTCTTACAATTTCCAAGAGGAGATACTTTAAATGCGGATTCTACATGTGATCGCACAAAAACCGGGACATACCGGAAGCGGGATCTTCCTTATGAATCTGATCCGGGTAGCCGCTCAAAGGGGTCATGATCAATGCCTTGTAGCGGGCATATCCGCCGGAGACGGGAAATGCGGTCAAAATATGCCGGCGGACCTTCATTTTATACCGGTCCTTTTTGAAACAAAAGAACTGCCCTTCCCGGTGCCGGGGATGAGCGATGAGATGCCCTATCCCAGTACCCGCTACCGGCAGATGACTGATGAGATGCTCCGCCTCTGGGAAAAAGCGTTCATCAGAGCATTGAAAAGCGCAGCCACCTTTCAGCCTGACCTGATTATTGTCCACCACCTGTGGCTTTTAGCTTCCCTGGTCAGGAAGCTTTTCCCCCTTTCCCCGGTAATCGGCGTATGTCACGGTACCGAATTAAGGCAGTTAGCCAGCGCTGGCCAATTCAGCGCCGAGGTGGTAACGGGATGCCGGCGGATCGACCGGATTGCGGCACTTTCACCTTTCCAGAAGAAACAGATAGTAAATATCTATGGGATCGATGAGGAACGGATTATCGTTACCGGCTCCGGCTTTAACAGGAATATTTTTTACCCCCCTGAAAGCAGGGAGACAGGCGGCAAAATAAAAGCGCTATATGCGGGAAAGCTTAGCGCTGCCAAAGGTGTTCCTTCCCTGATCAGGGCTTTTTCCCAGCTGCCTTTGGCACGGGATGACATCCAACTGACTCTGGCAGGATCAGGACACGGTTGTGATTATGATGAGATTATGGCTTTAGCAGGCGCCTGTCCTTTTGAAATATTATTAACCGGCAACCTGCCGCAGGCAGAGCTGGGACAGCTGATGCGGGAGTGCCATCTCTTTATCATCCCTTCCTTTTATGAGGGGCTCTCACTGGTCACGATGGAAGCCCTGGCATCGGGGCTTTGGGTGGTAGCCAGCAAGGTGCCGGGGATACGTGAATGGATCGGCCCCGGGCTGGAAGAATCAGGTATAATTGAATATGTGTCTTTGCCCAGGCTCCGCTCTGCAGGTTTACCGGATGAAGCGGAGTTGCCCGCCTACGAAAAGAGGCTGGCTCATAGTATCTTCAGGCAGTTGAAAAGGATAAAGGCATCCTCCGGAGTCCAGTCGGCGGGATGGGAAGAAATGGCACGAAATTACTCCTGGGAGGCTGTTTTTTCAACAATAGAAAATATCTATAATGACCTCCCGGCATATAAAAGTTATTGATTTCCCCTTTCTAAATAAAGCATTTATAATGGGTATAAGATCTTTTATTATGGAGTGCTAAATGCTAATCGATACCCATCTGCATGAAAAGAAATTTTCCGGGGACAGCTTTATTTCCCTGGAGATGATCGTTAAAAAGGCTGGCGAATTAGGACTGGACGGAATTTGCATTACAGACCACGAAAGCGACGCCATCCGGGCAGAGGCTGCGGCACTCAGCCAAAAAACCGGGTTCTTGATCATTACCGGCGCTGAGGTGCTGACACTGGAAGGCGATATGACAGTTTTTGGTCTGGATCGCCTGCCTGAAAAGACTGTTCACGCCAGGGAACTGGTCTGGATGACTGAAGCCGCAGGCGGAGTAGCAATCTGCTCCCATCCTTACAGGCAAAATAACCGCGGCATGGGAGATTTCATCCGGGACCTGCCTCTGGTCCGGGGTATTGAGGCATTCAACGGCAGCACTCCGCAGCACCATAATTTGAAGGCATATGAACTTTCCCTCGAATTGAATGTGGCCGCCCTGGGTGGGAGCGATGCCCATGTGATTGACCAGGTGGGAAAATTCGCTACCTGGATGCCGGACTGGGTGCGGGATGAGTCAAGTTTCATCCAAGCTGTAAAAAAAGGCTTAGCTTTACCTGCCGCCTATAAAGACGGTTCTTATGAAGTTTACCGAAACAACCTTTACTACAATGAAACATCTTCTATAACTTATTCTTTATCAATATAATCCCCCAGATCAATATTATCCCCCTCATTAAACGTCGGCCTGGCACACGGGCCATCTATCTTTTTACAACACCTGTCATCGTGTCAAAGGTGCCATAATAAATAAAACAGCCTGTTTTTGCTTTTCCCACCTAAAATTTATTATTTTCTATCCTGCAAGAGTTCATCTCATAAACAGCGAGGCCCTTTTCATAAATATGACGGATCATTTCCTCAATCTCTGTGTCTTTGATGGTCAGATCTTTAATTTCGTATTTCTCCGAAATCCGGTTGATTAACTGGGAGGCTGTCGTCAGCTCCCGGTTAAACCGCAGCCACTTGCGGTTTCCTTCTTCTTTAACTAGTTGCGCCCCAGCTACGGAAAAGCTATCGGTTTCTCCTTCCAGATCTACAATCAGGACACGTTCTTTGCCGAACAGATCTTTTATCAGGACCAATTCCCCGTCATACATAACCTGGCCGTTATCAATCAAGATCATCCGCCGGCAGAGTTTTTCGATATCGGACATATCGTGAGTGGTCAAAATGACAGTGACGCCCCGCTCCCGGTTGATTTCAGTAATGAACTGTCGCATTCGCTCCTTGGCCAAAACATCCAGACCAATGGTAGGCTCGTCCAAAAAGAGGATCAACGGGTCGTGCAGGAGGGAGGCGGCAATGTCCGCCCTCATCCGCTGGCCCAGGGATAGCTGGCGCACAGGGGTGTTCAGAAACTCGTCCAGCCCGAGAATATCCGCGAAGGTGGCCATATTCTGTTTATAGCGATGGTCAGGAATTTGAAACACCTGCTTTAACAGCTCAAAGGACTCAATTGTTGGCAGATCCCACCACAGCTGGGTCCGCTGACCGAAGACCACGCCGATCTGCCTGGCGTTTTTCTGCCGTTCTTTGTAGGGGATGAGGTTGTTTACCCTGATCTCGCCCGAGGTGGGGACCAGAATGCCGGTCAGCATCTTGATAGTGGTGGATTTACCCGCCCCGTTGGGGCCTACGTAGCCCACCATTTCCCCCTGGTTCACGGCAAAGGAGACGTCCCGCACAGCTGTTTTGGTTAGGTATTCCCGGCGCAAAAGGCTGCGCAGCGCGCCCCACAGCCCTGCCTGCCGTTTGGCGACTTGAAATTCTTTATAAAGGTGGTTAACTTCAATTAAACTCATAACTGCCTCCGTTTTTATGAGCCGGCGCTTTTGTAGCGGTCCAAACCCAGCATCCAGAAGCGAAAACACAGCGCAAAAAAAATGGCGCCAACCAAAGGGCTTAAAGCGCCCCAAAAGGGAGCAAAGACCCGGCCGGTTTTCCCCAATAAAATTAAAGCCGGCAGGTAATTGACAAAGGCAAAGGGCAGGATAAAGACAACCAGCAGCTGGACCAATCTGGGATATATGGAAAGCGGGTAGTTCATCAGACTTTTAAGAGGCCACATAATCACCCAGTATAACCTTTCCGAACGGGTGGTCCAGAAAGCCACGGAGGATATGGCCACCAACAGCCCCCCCTGGATAAGGGCGCCGCCAATTACCGCCCCGAGAAAAACCAGCCATTGCCAGGTCCAGTGCAAGTGAAGATTACTATAGGCCAGACCCACGGCAGCGATACTGAACAGAAACTGGCCAAAGGCGCCCACGTCAAATTTCATGGCCATAAAATGAAAAAAAGGGTGGATAGGCCGTACTAAAAACCGGTCAAAGGTACCGTTGACGATATATTGATCCAGGCTGCGAAAATGAAAGAAAAAAATCATGCATACGCCCCAGGACAAGACCGCCAGGGCAAACAAAAAGATTAACTCCCAGAAGATCCAGCCGTCCAGCGCACCGAAGGAATATAGCAGCACCCACATGGTGACGGCAGTACCGGCATAGGTCATGGCCCAGCCCAGAATGTTCATCACAAAGGCGTAGCGGTACTGGAGCTGGGCGCGGATACTGGCGCCCACCATGTATGAATACAGGCCGATTCCCCGCATTATAGAAACCACTAAAATGCTAGCCTCCCTGAATGACGATTTTCATAGACGCCCTGTGCCACACCAGGCGTAATATTACAAAGCAGAGCAAAAGCCAAATAGCCTGGCCGAGAAGAGCGTTGAAAATATCCGGCCCCTTTAATTGACCCACAAAAATGGAGTTGGGCACAAAAAATATCGCCTGAAAGGGCAAATAATGAGCCACTTGCTCCAACCAGCCGGGGAAAAACCAGAGTGGAACCAGGGAACCGGAGAACAGGGAAATAGAAAAGTAAAAAACATCCTCTACGCCTCCGGTTTCAATCAGCCAGAAGGTAAACAGCCCAAAGGTCATTTCAATACAAAAGCGGATTAAAAAACCCAGGACAGCTGAGACTATAAATAGGCCCATCTGGGCCAATGTCAGGGATACCGATGGTTTTAAAACCAGAAAAAGCACAGTGTACAGGGGCAGGACGGCGGTGATGAAATAAAAGAAGATGCTGCCCAAATCGGAAAATAGCATACGGGTGGTATAATCATATGGCCTGAGCATTTCCATGGCAATATCGCCGGTACGCACCCGTTCCTGAATTTCCCACAGCTGTGCGCCTGCGCCATGGATCCCCTGCAAAGCCTGGCTAATCATAATGTAGCCCAGCATCGCCTGAAAGGATACACCGCCCACCGTTTCTTTCCCGTAGTACAATGCGTACCAGATAAACCCCCACATGAAGAGGAACATGATGTTGCCGGCGATCCTTGTCCAGACGTCAAAACGGTAGGCCGCCGATCGCTGAAAGGACTTGCGGGAAAACTCCCAATACATTTTAAGGGATGTCAGGGGTGTTGTCAGGGGTGTTGTCAGGGGGACGGGGTTGTTGACACTTTTTACACTCTCCTTTTAAGTCTTAAAATAATACCCCAAATGCCCCTGTTATACACCCATAGCCGGCCCAATAGTGTCAGGGGGAAAGTGTCAGGGGATGAGCCGGAGGAATTGTCAGGGGATGTGTCAGGAATAAGTGTTGGGATGTGGGGTTTTCCCTCCCAATTCAAAGTTTCCCGGGAAGGGAAATGTTGTCAACAACCCCGTCCCCCTGACACCCCTATTTGTAGGATTTTTCATAGATGGCAACGCAGTCCTCCACGCTTAAAAGCACCCTGTCGCATTTAAACAAACGATCCATGGTTTCCTTCGCATTTATAGCAAGGATCTCAAATTCCTCCGGCTTTATACCGTAGTCTGACATTTTCATGCCGGCAACGCCGCAGTCCTTTTGCAGCTTGACCAGCATCGTGGTGAAGTCCTCCGGTTTGTTTGCATCTTCCTTGCCCATCGCTTTTGCCATTTGGATAAAGCGGTCGTCACACACATGTTTCCCGATTAAGAATGTGAAATATGCTTCGCTTAGCATAATCAGCCCTGCGCCGTGCGGCAGCTCCTGATGGTACGCGCTCATGGCATGTTCCAGGGAATGATGACTGGTGGTAGAGCCGACTACCATCACAATGCCGGAGAGGTAACTACCAAACGCCATTTTTTCCCGGACGTCCAATTCGGCGCCATTATGTACTGCTTTGGGCAAGTTGCGGCTGATATGCTCGATGGCGGTAATAGCTATCATGTCGCTCATAAGGTTTGCACGATTTGAAATATAGCCTTCAGCGCTGTGAAAGAATGCGTCAAAGCCTTGATAGGCCGTGAATTCCGGCGGCACGCTAATCATTAGTTCAGGATCGATGATCGCGATTTTCGGGAACAACTCTTCAATGAAGCCGAAACCGATTTTTTCGTGCGTTTCCATATTGGTAATAACACCCACGGCATCCGTTTCGCTTCCTGTGCCCGCAGTCGTTGTAATCGCAATTATGGGCAGGGGTTTGTTTTTAATCGGCATGCCTTTACCGGTTTTGCCGAGGGCGTAATCCCATAGATCGCCTTTGTTAGTTGCCGAAACAGCAATCGCCTTAGACGCGTCAATTACGCTCCCGCCGCCGAGGGCAACAATAAAATCACAGCCGTTTTCGCGGGCAAAAGCGCCGCCTTCTTCGACTGTCGTTTTCAGCGGGTTCGGCTGAATCCTGTCGAACACGACTGTTTCAACCCCCGCCTTGCGCAGTTGTTCCTCCGTGCGGGCAAGGTAGCCGCCAGCTTTGGCCGACTTGCCGCCAGAGATGACGATCATTGCCTTTTTGCCGGGCATGGCCTGCCTGTGTAGTCGATTCAGCATTCCTGCGCCGAAAAGCGCCCTTGTCGGCACATAATAATTAAAACCCATTTTATTTCGCTCCCTTCGCGATTATTGTTTCCAGGTTTCAGGGGTTGTCGCAAGCACTCAGCTAAAGAGGATCCCCACAACCAAAAAAAGGCCGAAAAGGGTATTCGTTTGAGCCACACTTTTCATCGCAGGCATCATTTCCACCGGCAGTGTTTTACCGCGAAAGCCTTTTATTCCCTCTACAGCCTTGGGAATGCTGGCAAAGACAATAAGTAGCCAGGGCGCCACTATCATCGCTAAAACTAAACATACAATCCACGCATAAGAAAAAATAAACATTCCGGAGAGAAATTTTACCGCCCTGTCCTTGCCTAGAATAATGGCTAAGGTCTGGCGTCCATTTTTTTTATCCCCATCCAGATCCCTGATATTATTTGACATTAAAATAGCGCCAATTAACACAGCAGAGGGTACCGATAAAAGAATAGTTGTATAATCAATCGTGCCGGTTTGGATAAAAAACGATAACAAAACAATAATAGAACCCATAAAAAAACCTGCCGTTATTTCACCAAAAGGCGTATAAGCGATGGGACGGGGTCCGCCGGAATACAAATAACCCGCCAACATGCATACAGCCCCAACCAGCGCAACGAGCCAACTGCTCTTGTAGCATATAAAAATACCCAATAAAAGAGCTATAACTAAAAGAATAATAGCTGAATAAAAAACCGTCTTTTCCCCGAAACCGTCTCTAACAATTACGCCGCCAATGCCCACCGATTCCCTGGTATCCAGACCGCGTTTATAATCATAATACTCGTTAAAAACATTGGTAGCTCCCTGAATGAGCACACATGCAACCAGCATGGCTATAAAAACGGGCAGATCTATATGTCCAACTGCTGAAAACGCCAGGGACGTACCGATCAAAACCGGAACAAAAGAAGCCGTAAGAGTATGTGGGCGCATCAGGCGCCACCAGAACTGCGAGTTATTGATACCCTTTAAAGGAGCTTTTGGCAACCGTTTGTCTTTCCTTACTGTCTCTAGCATAAGCTCACCACCTCTTGAAATTCCGGGGGGGGTGTCAGGGGGACGGGGTTGTTGACACTTTTTAAACAACCCTTTTACACCTTCAAAACAACACCCCTATTTACACCGGTAAGTCTTTCGATCTGTCTGATTGATAAGCGGTACCCTTCCTTAAGTTCTTTGAGATATTTATTCCTGGTTACCTTATCTAGCCTTTGTAGTTCTAAAGGATTTTCAACCTGGCATACTTCCTTGATTATTTGCCCTGCTTCCTTATCCGTCAAACCTTGCCTATCTTGCATTTCCAAACATTGATCATCGTTTGCAGCCTTGCAAAACTGAATGATTTTTTCTACCGCCTTTCCTTTTGATGCGCCGAATAGTCCCAAAGCAAAACCAACGTCGACGAGCTGCGGCTTATTTATATACTCACCCATGCTGCTCCATTGATAGTGTTCGATAGAGGTGGCAATTCCGGCTTTTAGCGGATTTTGATGGATGTACCTGAGGACGGTCAAGAAATAGCTATCATTTTCCACCACTTCGCTTTTGAATCTATCTTGAAATAAATTCCCTATCCTTTCGTATTTCGCGTTGTACCAATAAACAAAACTACCACATATCCGGCGCATAATCTGTTCCAGCGGTTCATTGCCGACCTTCAATAATAAATGCACATGGTTGTCCATTAAGCAGTAGGCATAAATCTCATATCCGCTTTTTTCCCTATAATTTTGCAGGGTCAGAAGAAATCTCGAATAATCTTCATCGTCGTGAAAAATGTCCTGTCTGTTTATGCCCCTCATCATTATATGATAAATACCGCTGGCGCTTTTATCTCTAGCTTGTCTCGGCAAATGCCCACACCTCCCAATCCAATATTACCTTGAATTGGAAATGTTGTCAACAACCCCGTCCCCCTGACACCCCTGACACCCCATCAACTTTCAACAAGCGCAAGCCACTTTTCCATGTGCTCGTGCAGCTGGCTGCGGGCTTCCTCAAGTTTGCTTTGCCGCTCCTGGCAGGCTACGTAATCCTGGTAAACCTCAGGTAGAAAAAGCTCCTCCTCGAGGCGGGAAATTATTCCCTCGAGATCAGCGATAGCCTGCTCCAGCTCTTCCACCCGGCGGCGCCGCATGCGTTTTTGCCGCTCTTCTTCCTTCTTCTGCAGGTAGTTTCTCTTTTCCGTACTTTCCGCCCGTGCCGGTTCGGCGCCGGCAGGCCTGCCCGCCTGCTGCTCCCGTTCCGCTTTTTTCGAAAAATAGTAATCGTAGTTGCCAAGGTAGCTGGAGATATCGCCGTTCGAGAGTTCCAGCACCCTGGTCGCTATTTTATTAATGAAATACCGGTCGTGCGAGACAAACAAGATGGTACCCGGATAGCCGTCCAGGGCCTCCTCCAGCACCTCCTTGCCGGGCAGGTCCAGGTGGTTGGTGGGTTCGTCCAGGAGCAAAAAGTTTGCCTTCCGCAACATTAACGCTGCCAGGGCCAACCGGGATTTTTCGCCGCCGCTCAGATCAGCCACGTGTTTTTTTACCTCGTCTCCCGAAAATAAAAACCTGCCCAGCACTGTCCGTATATCCACCTCGTCCAGGTGGGGGTAACGGTCCCAGAGTTCGTGCAGGACCTGTTTGTCTCCGCTCAGGCCTTGCTGTTCTTGATCATAATAACCAAGCTGGACATGGCTGCCCAGCCTGATTCGCCCAGCCAGCGGCGGAAGGCGGCCGGCGATGGTCTTCAGGAGGGTGGATTTGCCGATACCGTTCGGGCCCACCAAAGCTACCCGCTCACCCCTGTTAATCTGTAAATCCAAACCGCTGGCCAGGGGCAGACCCGCGTACCCGATATCCAGCACGGCTATCTGCAACACCTCCATGCCGCTGGGACGCGCAGGGTTAAAGGAAAGTGCCACACGCCGCTCCCTGGCGGGGCGCTCCAGGCGCTCCATTTTTTCCAGCGCTTTGAGCCGGCTTTGCGCCCGCCTGGTGGTGTCCTTGGCGGCGATATTGCGCCGTACAAATTCCTCCTGGCGGGCGATTTCGGCTTGCTGGCGGTTGTATTCTTTCTGCTGCTGTGTGAGCAGGGCAGTTTTTTGTTGTACATACGAGCTATAGTTGCCGGTATAACGGGTAAGGCCGGCGGGGGTTAATTCATATATAATCTTGATCAGCGCGTCCAGGAAATAACGATCGTGCGATACCACCAGCACAGCGCCGCGATATGAGTTCAGGTACTGCTCCAGCCAGGCCAGGTTGTCCATGTCCAGGTAGTTGGTCGGTTCGTCCAGGATTAACAGATCCGGTTCGCCGAGCAGGCAGCGGGCCAGGGCCAGGCGGGTCTTCTGGCCTCCGCTTAAGGTGTTCACCGGTGTTGTGAGGTCTGACTCGGCAAATTTCAGGCCGCTCAGCACCATGCGGATGCTGGTCTCATACTCGAAGCCTCCCCGGCTTTTAAACAATGCGTAAAGGTTGTCGTAGTCCTCCAGTAGTTGCCTGCTTGCCCCCTCGTCCGCTGAGGTTTCGGACATCTGCCGCTCCATTGCCCGCAGCTTTTTTTCCATATCAATAAGCGGTGTAAACACTGTAAGCATCTCGTCCCAGATGCCGCGTCCCGATTCCAGGCCGCCGTCCTGGGCCAGATAGGACAGCGACAGCCCTCTGGCTCTGGTAACCTCTCCCGCGTCGGGCGCCAGATCGCCGGTCAATATTTTCAAAAGGGTGGATTTGCCCGCCCCGTTGACGCCGACAATACCAGCCTTCTCTCCCTCTTGAACGGTGAGGCTGAGCCCGGTGAAAACCCGGTGAGAGCCGAAAGATTTTGCTATTTGCGCCGCCTGCAGCAGAATCAAGGCTGTTCTCCCCTTTCAACTATCCAGTTTACAATAGTTGACCGGGTTGGACAAGCGCCAAGCGGTTGACCGGGGTGTCAACAACCCCGTCCCCCTGACACCCCCTGGCACCCTTTAGTTTTATCAATAGGATTAATTAGTTATAAATATAAATCGAGACATCAATATATCTGGTTTGTCTATATAATTTAATTATAATACCAATTAGTGAAAAAACTAAAATTTGTGCAATTGATATCGCAACCACCTTGCGGGGAGGATAAAAATAATGACAAAACAATTTGGGCAGGCAGTTGAAAACTGCGCTTTTACCCTGGAAGAAGCTAAAGCCTTCGCTCAGGAGGCTGGCGAACAAGTGACGCCCACATTTTGCGCCATGTGCGGGCCAAACCCCACATGCGGTATTTATGCCTTTGTCAAGGATGGCCGTTTTACCAGAGTGGCGGGCATGCTCGAATCCCCCCTCAACAAAGGAGGGGTATGCCCCAAGGGCCATGCGGCGCCTCAATGGGTTTATTCTCCTGATCGCCTGAAAAAACCCTTGTTGCGCAAAGGCGCTAAAGGAGAAGGATTATTTCAGGAAATCACCTGGGATGAAGCTATTTCCATCATCGCGGACAAACTCCAGCAACAAAAGGCGCTATATGGTCCTGAATCACTGGCTATTCTATCCCCCGCCCATCGTTCGTACAGCAATTATATCCGGCGTTTCCTTGTTGCCCATGGCAGCCCTAATTACGGACACAGCGGTATTTGCTATGTGCAACGGGAATTTGCTTTTACCTACACTATCGGCTGCCAGCCCAGGTGCGATTATAAAAACGCCGACCTGATTATATTGTGGGGACGGCAGCCGATCTATTCCGGTCCGGCTATGGGGGCAGCAAGGAGCCTGGTTGCAGCCAAACGGCGCGGAGCAAAAATTATTGCCATTAAACCGTCAGTGGAGCCCGATGTCGGAATGGCTGATATCTGGGCGCCCTTGCGACCTGGAACCGACGCCGCGCTGGCCCTTTCCATGCTGAACGTCATTGTTGATGAAAACGTGATTGACGAAAAGTTTGTCGAAACCTGGTGCTATGGTTATGAACAGCTGCGGGAACATGTGCGGAAATACCCGCCGGAATGGGGGGAACGGATTTCCGGCGTGCCGGCCGCACAAATCCGGGAAATCGCCCGGCTGTATGCCACCACCAAAGCGGCGACCATCGATCTGGGCAATGGTGTCGAGCATGCCCCTTCATCCAACGACGCCATCCGTGCAGTGGCAATCCTGATGGCTATCACCGGACATTTGGACCGGCCTGGCGGAAACCTGCTTGTTGGCGTCAGGAGCGGCATGCCCAGCCCCAAAACTGTCAACCTGGCGGGGCGTTACACACAAGAAATGGTGGATAAGCTGGTCGCCCCGGAATTCCCCAGGGTTTTCCAACCCTTTTGGGGAGGCACATCTTCCGCCTACTACAGGATTTTCGACAGCGTGCTGACTGAAAAACCATATCCAATCCGGACAATTATTGCGCCCGGGACCCAGCCCACAGTAAGTAACCGTGGCAGCAAACGGGTTGTTGAGGCGCTTAAAAAAGTGGACTTTTATGTGGTGCTGGACGTAACCCGCACCGCCGATATGAACTACGCAGATGTCGTATTACCTGTCAGTACACCTTATGAAACTGACCATCCCTTCGAGTTCCGGGGCAATTGGCTTATGGCCCGGAACAAAGTCATTGAGCCGCTGGGCGATTACAAGTCAATGTATGAATTCTTCCTGGATCTGGGGGTACGGATGGGGTATGGGGAAGATTTTTGGCATGGTAGTATCACAGACTGCCAGAACTACCAGTTAACCCCTTTCGATTTGACGATTGAAAAATTGCGTGAATATCCTTTTGGCCTGATTTTTAAAGCAAAGAGAAACGCCCCGTCCTATGAAAACTATTCCCGGGTTTTCCAGCGCCGCAGCACCGCGCTGAGCCGTGAACCCTATCTGCCGCAAGGAAAGGTGGCCATTTACAACACTACTTTCGAACGTGAAGGGTTTAATCCCCTGCCCGAATGGCGGGAACCGCCGGAAAGCATCACCGGCGCCCCGGAACTGACCGGGAAGTACCCTTTGATCCTGTCCGATTATCATACCTCCAAGGCATACTCAGCGGCCTGGCAGCGGAATGTGCCCTACCTGCGCGAGATACAGCCGTTTCCAACGCTGCATATCCACCCGGCAACCGCGGCTGCCCGGGGCATCAAAAATCATGACTGGATCATCGTGGAATCTTCCCATGGCTGGATGAAAGTAAAGGCTGAATTGTACCCCGGGATACGCCCCGATACGGTAATGATCCTGCATGGCTGGTGGCAGGGCTGCCGGGAGCTCGGTTTTGGCGATTTGCCGATACTGGACGGCGGAGCCAATGTTAATATTATGTATAGCGTCGATCCTGATAAGGCGTTCGATCCATTAATAACCGCCATGAGCAGCCAGACACTGGTGGAGGTGCGTAAATATGAGTGATGAGCAATGGGGATTTATTTTCAATAAAGACAGCTGCATTCAATGCCATGGATGCGAGGTTGCTTGCAAAACCTGGCGCGCTGTTGCCCTGGGAGTAAATTGGCGGCGGGTAATCAACCTCTGGAGCGGCGAGTACCCCCATATCACCTGCTCGTCAGCTTCGATTGCCTGTATGCATTGTGAAGAACCCGCCTGCGTGGACGTGTGCCCAACGGGGGCCGTCAACAAACGCGGCGCCGGCGGGATTGTGCTGGTTGACGCCAGAAAATGCATCGGCTGCCAGGCTTGCCTGGATGCCTGTCCCTTTAAGGCGCCCCAATTTGGGCTGGACGGTGTCATGCAAAAATGTGACATGTGCCTTTCGGGAAAAGCGGATGCGCCGAATTTCTCACAAAAAGCGCCGCCCTGTGTCAATACATGCCCCACCGGGGCACTGGCGCTGCGAAAAATGACGGTGGCGCAAAAAAAGGAAGCCGAGCAAACTATGATTGACTTGCTAAATATCAGCAAGAAACGCTAACAGATATAGAATCGCCCTTATATAAAAATAAGGCATCTGCCCCAGCAAGCTTATTATTGCCTTATATAATATGTTCCAGGCGCCCCGAAACGCCACTCCTTCCTTAATATAAAGACCTGTATAGCTCTCCCCTGGTCTGCTCCAGACAAGCCTGAGCATAGGGAAGATAACAGGAATATTCAGGCTAGCAGTAAAATGATTCAACTGACATATCCTGCAATCGCGCATCTCCAGGGTGTCAACAACCCCGTCCCCCTGACACCCCTGACACCTTAAACCTCACAAAAAACGTGGTGCCGCCCGGGCCGGTCTCGAAGTCTATCCTGGCTTCGTGCCGTTTGGCGATGCTGTAACAGACGGCCAGGCCCAGCCCGGTGCCCGTGTCCTTGGTGGTGAAAAACGGCGTCCCGATATTCTCAGCTATTTCGGGGGGAATGCCTCCGCCCTGGTCCTCCACCGCCAGGATGACTTCTTCGCTTTCGAGGTAGGTCCTTATTTTAAGGGTTCCATTGGACGGCATGGCATCCATGCCGTTGCGCGCCAGGTTGTGAATCAGCTGGCGGATCTCCTTTTCATCCAGTTTCAGTTTGGGCACGTCCTGCAGGTCCAGTTCCACAAATTTGTCCGCAACCAGGCCGTCCGCCTGCAGTAGCGGGAAAATGTTTTTAATCAGGGTATTCAAGTCGCTCTCCTTTAATTCCACGGCTTTATTCCGGGCCAGGGAGAGAAATTCGCTGATGATGGAATTTGCCCGGTCGAGCTCTTCGATCATTAAATCCAGGTACCCCTTGTATTTGGACAGGTCGCTTTTTTCACCAAAAAACTGCAGGAAACCGCGCACTACAGTCATCGGGTTTCTAATCTCGTGAGCAATACCTGCGGCCATCTCGCCGACGAGGTGCAACCGGTCGAGGCGGGCCATTTCCTTTTTATACAGCTTGCTTTCTGTGACATCTGTGAAAATGGTTCTGAAGCAAAGGGCGCCGCCATCAGGGCATCTGTCCGGCACACTTAAGAGCTGCACCTGGACCGGCCTGCCGTTTTTGGACGCCAGGCTCAGTTCTGTCGACACTTTTTGATTAGACTGACTGCAAAGGCGCAAATGTTCCAGTAACAGCCTGATGTCGTCTTTAACCACAAAAGCGCTCAGCGGCATGTCAATTAGTTTAAACGGTTCTATGCCCAACATTGCAGATCCCGCCAGGTTAATATCCTTTATGCGCCCTTGCTTGTCCAGAGTGGCATAACCTACCGGGGCACAGTCGTAAAGGACAGCGTAACGGTTGCGGGATTCTTCCAACTCTACCAGGGTTTCCCGGAGCGCCTGGCACTCCGCTTCCAGACACAGGCGCCTTGTTTCCCATTCTTCTTTCAGGCTGCAAATTCTATCCTTATAAGAACCCTTGAACCGCAGGCGCCTGCCCTGCTTAAGCGGCCCGGGATCTGCCTTTTTCACATCACTTGCCACCAATATCACCTCTTCTATCAGCCAGTTTCCGGTGCTCCGGCAGCCTCTTCAGGATATCTTCAAAACTGCGTCCTGATATCAATCGTCATCAGGATCATTTTCGTCTGGTTGCCCGGGATGAACAGGCGGCTGGCGTTGACCAGCATCTTCTTGCGACCGGTTTGCGGAAATTCATATATAACCTCAAAATCTTCAAATTTAATGTTGCCGGCCAGGATCCCTTCTAAAAGGCTGCGCAATTTAGGGATGTCCCACTGTCCGTTCCCCAGTTCAAAGATATTGCGGCCCAAGGTTTGCCCGGATGTGACCGCAAAAGTCGAAAAGAAAGATTTATTTGCCGATTTTACCCGCAAATCAGCGTCCAGAACGAGGAGAGGTTCCCGCACGGTTTCTACAATAGCTTCCGCATATTCAAGCGCTTCTTCGATCAAAGCGAGCTTTTTAGCAGGACCGATATCGATATAGGTAATAATCACGCCGTCTATTTTATTTTCCACGGTCCTAAACGGGCGGATTTGTACAGAATACCAGTTGCCGTGCCTGTCCTGGCCTTCCAGCTCCTTGCTGACGAGGGTATCTGTTACTTCCAGGATCGCCTGCTCCAAACAAGCGTTGTTCAAGCCTGTATTGATATCTGTAATAGGCCGTCCGATGTCAGTAGAAATAAGTTTGAACACTTTTTCGGCAGGGGGATTGAAACGCCGGATCCTCAGGTCATAGCCCAGCATGATCACCGGGATATTGATGCAGCGAAAGAAGTTAAACAAATCGCTGCTGATTTCGTCTAATTCAAGGTTTCGTTTTTGCATTTCATCGTTTAACGCCATTAGTTCTTCGTTGGTAGACTGCAGCTCTTCCTTTGCAGTTTCCAGTTCTTCATTCATGCTTTGCAATTCTTCGTTGCTGGATTGTATTTCTTCGTAAGCTGCCCGCAGTTCCTCATTGGCAGATTCATATTGATCAGTTACTGAACGCAGGTATTCTTTGTTGGCGTTAAGCTCGTGCCTCAATTTATTCAGCTGTTTGTCTTCGCCTTCTCCTGTCTCCTGTTCCGCTCCCGCCTCGGCGCCGCCGCTGTCCTTTCCCTCAGACCCGGCCTCGGGGAAAGATTTTTCAAACAAGATCAGGTAGTATTTTTCTTTGTCATAAGGCGCCCCGATAGGGATCACATCAACTTTTACACGTACGACGAAGCCGTTATGAAAAACCCGCAGGCCTTCCTTTCTGACCGGGCTGTTCTCCTGCTTCGCCTTATTAACAGCGCAGCGCAGTCCCATCGCCAACCCTCCCCGGGCCATCTTTAGCAACTCGATGGTCGGGGTTCCCGTCGGATGTTCGAGATAATCACCGGTGCGGCCCCGGAAATGGATGATTTCAAGATCACTGTTGATAATCACGCCTGCCGGAGTATATTTGCTCAGGACGATGCGGTTGGCTTCTTCCAGAACACTAAACCTTTGGTCGGCGGCCGGGCTGGTTTGCTCAGACCTTCCATTGATTTCAAGCGCGGCAACCGCAAACTCGCCGGCGGCAAGTCTGGTTATTAAAGGTGTGAGAACAGCTTTCTTTGTATATATCTTGTGTTTTTTGTCCACCAGGTGGAAAAGGTTGGAAAATACGCCGACTGATTCTGAAATCCCCAGTAAAAGAAAACCCCCTTCTCTTAAAGCATAATGCAAAACTGGGAAAAGTTTCTTATGCAACGCCGGACCGAAATAAATGATCGCGTTCCTGCAACTGATCAGGTCCAGCCGGGAAAATGGGGGATCCTTGACCATGTCCTGCCTGGCGAAAATACACATGTCGCGGATCGTCTTGCTGATCTGGTAACCGTTTTCCACCCTGGTAAAGAAGCGGCGCAGACGCCCCGGCGCCACATCGGCCGCAATGTTGGGCGGGTATATGCCTGTCCGCGCTTTATCGATCAGGGTATCGTTAACATCCGTGGCAAAAATCTTTATAGGCGGGCGAAAGGCGGCCTGCCCAAAAAACTCGGCGCATACTATTGCTATGGAATACGCTTCTTCGCCGCTTGAGCATCCTGGCACCCAGATCCTGACAGTTTCCTCGCTTGCCCTGTTTTCCATTATAGCGGGGAAAACCCTTTTTTTTAAGGTCTCAAAAACCTTGGGATCTCTGAAAAAGCTGGTGACATTAATGAGCAGGTCATGATATAACTCTTTTACTTCCGGCGGGTTTTCCCGCAGATAATCCACATAGTCACCCAGTTGTTCCAGTTTGTGCAGGAACATCCTGCGTAAAATCCGCCGCTTTACAGTCAGTTCCCTGTAATCGGACAAATCTGTGCCGGTAGCTTTTCGTACCATAATGAATATTTGGTTTAGTTCATCCGCAGAAAACAGTCTGGCCTTTTCCGCCTCTTCGCTGTTGATAAAACCGCCACACGCGATTTTCGCCAGCTTGCTGGCTATGTCTTCCGGTGACAGCACAAATTCCACAGCGCCGGTAGCGATAGCATTCAGCGGCATCCCTTCAAACTTTGCAGTCTGCGGTTTTTGGGCGAAGGTAACGCCTCCCGCACTTTTGATCTCTTTTAGGCCGCAGGAACCGTCCGCGGTTGTTCCCGACAAAATTACCCCGGTTGCCTTATGGCCCTGGTCCCTGGCCAGTGATGTCAGGAAATAATCTACCGGTAAATATTGATTCAATATATCTTCCCTGGCTACCAGGTTTAAGACCCCTTGTGAAATAGAGGCCGCCTGGCTGGGTGGAATAACATAAATATGATCCGGGTGAACAGCTGTTTTGTTTTCCGCCTCTATAACAGGCATAGAGGTAACCCCGGAAAAAATATCGGCTAAGGAACTTTTGCGTGTGGGATCCAGGTGCTGGACTAGTACAAAAGCCATACCGGTATTGCCGGGTAATTTCTCCAGCAGCCGGGTGAAAGCTTCCAACCCCCCGGCGGACACTCCGACGCCGACAATGGCGACCGGCTCTTTGTCCGTCTGTTTATCGCTGTTTAATAATACATCAACATCATCCTCACCTGCGCGGTCCACAGCCAAATCTTCTTGTTTGTCTTTCCGCCTAATCTGGCGTTTTTGACCGGGCTTTTTCTCGGCCATCACATTCACCCCAATAGTCATTTATATGCCTTTCTAACGTTTAATCCCTTTATGTACAAATTTCAACATGGTTCAATGATATCCTTGAAATAGCAAGAATTTAATTTGCGACTAATTTCGCTACCTTTTTGCAAAATAGGCCTTCTGCAAGATTGTAGTAAAATTATGCCCGGTGGACCATACGAAAGCTTTCCGGAGAAAATTGTCCCATAAAGGTGTCAACAACCCCGTCCCCCTGACACCCCTTGAAGGATGGCGCATTCAGTGGTATATTATTCATAATATATTCAATAATTGGATTTGGAAAGTTATGGGAGACACTAAAAATGCACGTGATGCAAAACAGGAAAGACTTGATATGCTCCAGGCCTCCTTCCAGGCCGTCCTGGGACAGGAGAAGCTGTTTGCCAAGATCATCGAGTTTTTTCCGTATCCCATCGAGGTATATACGCGGGACGGGACTGCGGTCATGGTCAACCGCGCCATGCTTGCTGAATTTAGCCTCCCGGGCAAGGATATGGTTATCGGCAAGTACAATATATTCAAAGACCCGGATATTAGTAAATTGGGGCTTGCGGACCTGGTGAAGGATGTATTCAGGGGCAAGACCATTACGGTGACGGATATCAAGGCGCCTCTCCGATCCATCAGGGAGCGTTATAAACTACATGATTTAGATGTCGATTGTATGTATCAGGACGCAACGGGTTTCCCGATCAGAGACGAGCGCGGCGAGGTTTCCCATGTGGCGATCCTGCTCATTACCAGGAGGGTATGCAAGGGGAAGGTCAGTATTGTTAACGCTATAGAATACTTCGAAAAAAATTGGGACAAACAGTATAACTTGGATGCGGCGGCGGAAGCGGCCGGCCTCAGCCCATATCATTTTTCCCGTGTGTTTAAAAGCAACGTAGGCATAACCCCCTACAACTATTACCGGAAACTGAAGGTTGAACACCTCCTGGAAAAACTGCGGCAAACTAATATGACAGTTAAAGAAGTGTTCAGCGCCTGCGGATTGGAATACAGCGGACATTCTTTTCGCGTTTTTAAAAAGTACGTGGGAGTCACTCCATTAAAATACCGCGAAATGACCATCAAGCGCAAACAAGGCTTCCGTTAAAATACCGGAAGCCTTGTTTATCCAATCAGCGCTGCTCATATTGTGCTGCTTTACGATATTGGGAAGGGGTTAGCCCGGTTTTCTTTTTGAACACCCTGGCAAAATTTCCGTGATAATCAACACCGCAAGCGGCGAAGGCCTGGGAAATGGTCAGATCCGGGTTTTGTAACCGCTCCTTTATTCTGCTTATTTTGGTGTTAATGTAGTAATCATGAGGAGTAATACCGACCTGCTTCTTAAAAAGTCTTGAGAAATGATGCCTGCTCAGATTTGCCGCCTCCGCCACCCTGCCGGCGTCATATTTCTCCCGCCAATGCTCTTCGATGTATTCCCTGCCCCTCTGGATTTCCTCCCGGCCCCGGTATATTTTCTTTATAAAAAAAACGGCGGCGAAACAGCTTACCGTGTGATCAGGCTTTATGAGGGGAAAACACGTGATGTCCACTTGCAAGGTCTGTATGTCCCTGTCTTCCACGTTAAAACATTTGATCATGTCCTGATAGGGAAAAACAAGATCAGTCAGGTATACAGTCTCCCCCATTAGCACCCGCCTGACCTCGTCCGTAATGCCAAGCTCTTTTACGAGGGGATCCTGGAATACATTGTATTTACCCACATGCGCCTCCACGCTCCTGATGCCGATCATTTCCAGTGTGGCCCTGTTGATCCTGACCGCTGTTCCATCAACAGAAAATACCTGCACGGGGTATGGGAAAAACTCCACCATTTTTTCAAACAGCTCTTCATTTTCAAATATCTCCTGAAACGGCAGGGTATCCATTAGCGGGTCAGTGTTGCGGTCTGTCACCTTTCAGCGCCTCCCGTCGTTTTCTTAGTGGTCTTGCGTCACCTTATGGCTACTATACCATAGGCGCAACAGGTTTATCTTTAGTTATTCCCGGCGACCGTGAGCGTATAAAATTTTCTATAAAGATTATACCATTGTTTGCATATTTAGCCCTGGTTTCTCTGCAAACACCCCGCGCCATGCATCACGCCGACGGACTGCAAACAGCAATATTCTTATATTTTATAGCTTCAGATCACATATACGAAAAACACAATTTCCATTATTTTTATTATGGAAGTATTAGCCGTATGGCCATGGTCAAGGAAGGGATGTGTAATGGAGCCAGGCGATGTCAAAAGACAGCTGCTGCTGCAAGAATTGATTAAAACGCAGAAATACATTGAGAAAGAGTTGGATATGCAGGACCAGAAGATAAAAGAATTTCAGCGCTTAAGCGCCTATGGAGATTTAATTGTACAGATTATAGAATATTTTCCTTATCCCATTGCCGTTTTTTTGACCGACGGCCTGCTGAAGATAGTGAACCGTATGCTGCTCACTGCAGCTAATCTAAGCGGCAGCAAAGACATCGTGGGGAAATACAACATTTTCAGTAATCCCGCCTGTATGGAGACCGGGATCCCAAAGGCGATAAAACGGGCGTTAACAGGAGAAACCGTTTACTTGTTTGATCTCAAATTCCCCCTCAAGAGCTTGACCGGTCAAACGACCGGAGGGGACATTCAGGGCCTTTATGACGCTGTTATTTTCCCGATAACAGACCATAATGGAAAAACAAGTCATGCGGTAGCCGTGCTGATCAATCAACAAAAGACGTGACCAGGGGGGGTGAAAAAGTCCGGTCGTGTCTACAGGCTGGTTGATTTTTTGTTATTGCAGCAGTAGGCCAGGGAAGGAGGTTTTAAGCATAATTATTGTACATTAATCATACCGGTGCGAGGGGTGAGTGTAAAAAAAAGGAGGCATAATAGTGCGGAAACGATTTATCGCAGGGATCATGGCCTGGTGCCTGGGGCTGCTGTTATGTTTCTCAGCTGCAGCTGCCACTAGTATAACAGATACCAGCGGGCACTGGGCGGAATTGCATATTGAAAAATGGGTAAACGATGGATTAATTGCCGGTTATCCAGATGGGCAGTTTAAACCTGACCACCCCATCACCAGGGCCGAACTGGTCGCCCTGGTTAACCGGGCTTTCGAAATCCCGGACCAAACCCCGGCCAGCAGTTTCTCCGACGTTAAACCATCGGACTGGTTCTATGGCGAGGTAATGTCCGGCTATGCCGCCGGCTACATCGCCGGCTATCCAGATGGCGCATTCAGACCAGACATACCTATTACCCGGCAGGAAGCCGCCTCTCTGGTCAGCAAACTTCTGGGCCTGGAACCGGGAGAAACAAGTGTCCTGGATTCTTTCACTGATCAAAACCTTGTTGAGGGGTGGGCCAAATCCAGTGTTAGTGGAGTTATTGCCCATGGAATAATGAGCGGCTTCCCCGACAAGACCTTTGGTCCCCAAAAAAACATCACCAGGGCGGAGACGGTTGTCACCCTGGATAAAGCGCTGGCCTTCGCTCCAGAGAGAATATCCGGCATCCAGGGTATCGTGAAGCGGGATAACCAGCCGGTGGAGGGAGCAACCGTCAGGCTCTTCGTCAAAGGTTCCCATGAACCGCTGAAGGATACGCTCACCAGCCAGGACGGTTCTTTTAGCTTTACAGCCCCGGACGGACAGTATGAAATTACCGCAGTAAAAGACAAAGATGTTGGCTATGCCGGTCCGGTAACAGTCACCAACGGCGCCGCCGCCGGGACCCAGGAGGTACTGTTGACTGCCAGCGTCCTGGTAACCGGTAAGCTGGTGGATAAAAGCGGACAGGCTTTGGCAGATACCCCGTTTTATTTCACCACCAACCCCACCTTCGGCGGCAGGACCAACAGTAACGGTGAATTCTCCCTGAATCTGCCGATGCGGGGGCATGACGGACAGCCCCTGTCCTATACGGGCTTCTTCTTCCACAACGGCATCCAACAGAACTTTGTCACCGGCCAACAGTTTACTGGTGACACCAATCTGGGCCAGGTGGACACTGGTATCTCCGGCCAGACCACTACTAGCGGCGGTGATGGTGGAAACACAACGTCTGACACTACCCCGCCATCGTGGGCTGCCACTTATCCCAAAACAGCTAATGTGACCCAGAGCGGTTTAGACCTGCTCTTTAATGCCAATGAAGGCGGGACCGCTTATTACGTTGTGCTGGCCGACAACGCCCCTGCGCCCAGCGCGGCAGAGGTAAAAAGCGGCACAGGCAGCGGCGGATCCGCAGTAATCCAGGTTGGTCAGCAGGTATTACAGGCCAACACCGAAACAAGTATAGCCATCGCCGGGCTAACCGCCGGCACTGCCTACGATATCTATGTGGTCGCGGAAGATTCCGCCGGAAACCTCCAGGCCAGCCCGGTGAAGCTGGATGTAACAACTGCTTCCGCGCCTGGCGACACCACGGCGCCGGGATGGTTACAGGGTTATCCCAAAACAGCTAATGTAACCCAGAGCGGTTTAGACCTGCTCTTTAAAGCAAATGAAGGCGGGACCGCTTATTACGCAGTGCTGGCAGATGGTGCGGCAGCGCCTGGTTCAGCAGACGTGAAAAGCGGGACCGGCGCCATCAAACACGGCCAGTTACCCCTGCAGGCTAACACCGAAGCAAGTGTCAGCATCAGCGGTTTGGCCGCCGGCACTTCCTACGATATTTATGTGGTAGCAGAGGATGCTGCGCAAAACCTGCAGACTGACCCGGTGAAGCTGGTAGTAACAACCCTGGCTGTACCGGACACCACTGCGCCTTCGTGGGTAGGGGACTACCCCAAAACTGACAATGTAACCCATAATGGATTAAAGCTTCTCTTTAAAGCAAATGAAGATGGCACAGCCTATTACGTGGTGCTGGCAAAAGATGCGGCAGCACCAACGGCAGAAGAGGTAAAAGACGGAACTGGTAATAGCGGTGCGGCGGCCATCAAGAATGGCGATGCAGCGCTGCAGGCAAACACCGAAGCAAGTGTGAACGTCAGCGGCTTGGCGGCCGAGAGTTCTTACGACATTTACGTGGTAGCAGAGGATGCTGCGCAAAACCTGCAGACCGACCCGGTGAAGCTGGTAGTAACCACCCTGGCTGCACCTGCGCTTTCCCTGCAGTACGCCGCTGTCGATGGCGCCAATTTAAGCCTTACTTTCAGCAAAAGGCTGAACCCAGCCTCGCTGCCCCAGGTAGGCGACTTTGGCATTAATGTGAACGGCAGCGGGCCGGCGGCACCCTTAAGCGCAACGATAGCAGGCAATAGGGTTACCCTTGCTCTGGCCCAGGCGGTTATAGCCGGGGACACGGTCACAGTAAGCTATACCCCGGGGACGAGCCCCTTAAAGGATGAAGACGGAAACAGCGCCAGCGCCTTTGCCGGCTTTTCGGTCGACAACCATACCGGCATCCTGGCAGCCCCGGCTAACGATCCTACTGTTGCTACCCCTATGCTCGATTCCACAGCCTTCCTCTATTCCGGTGATAATGCCGTTCAAGCCGGCGTCGATGCCGGCAAGATAGAGGAAAAACGGGTTGCGGTACTGCGCGGCCGGGTTCTGACACGGGACAATGAGCCCCTGCAAGGCGTAAATATCACCGTGCTTGATCACCCGGAATTCGGCAGCACCCTGAGTCGCAAGGATGGCTGCTATGACATGGTAGTAAACGGCGGCGGCGTCCTGACTGTCCGGTACGAAAAAGAGGGTTACCTCGTTGCCCAGCGCCAGGTAGATGTGCCCTGGCAGGACTTTATTCACCTGCCTGATGTGATTCTCGTCCCTTATGACATAAAGGTTACGCCTGTTACCCTGGGTGACAACAGCCCCATGCAGGTAGTGCGCGGCAGCACGGTTAGCGATAAAGACGGCACGCGCACGGCCACGCTCATACTCCCGGCCGATGTCAGTGCTTATACTGTATTGCCCGATGGCTCCCAAAAGTTCTTTGATAGCCTTAATGTGCGGGCCACGGAGTATACGGTCGGTGAGAACGGCCCCCAGGCCATGCCGGCCGAACTGCCTCCCAGCGTCGGTTACACCTATTGTGTCGATTACAGCGCCGATGAGGCCGAACACGTCATATTCAGTCAACCGATTATGCACTATGTGGAAAACTTTATTGGTGCACCCGTGGGCGGCATTGTCCCCATGGGCTATTACGACTACGATGAGGCTGCCTGGGTACCCTCCGAAAACGGCCGGGTAATTAAGATTCTTAGCATTACTGATGGTTTGGCTGACCTCGACTTGGACGGCAGCGGATCTGCTGCCGATGCTGCGGCCCTGGCTGCCTTAAACATAACTGCAGACGAGCGGCAGAAACTGGCAGCCTTGTATCCGGAACCGCCAGTGGAGCTGTGGCGGGTGCCCATTACGCACTTCACTCCCTGGGACTGCAACTGGCCCTATGGCCCGCCGCTTGATGCTGATCGCCCCAACCTGCCGCCGCCAAGGAGCAATAATGAAAAAGACCCCTGCACCGGCAGCGGCTCGATTATCGAATTCCAGACGCAGGTGCTGGGCGAGAGCGCCAAGGTATATGGTACGCCCTTTTCCCTGAACTACCGCAGCAGCCGGGTAGAGGGCAATAAAAATATCCGTTCGCTGAGAATCCCGATCAGCACGGCGGAGGATTTGCATCCACAGTTGAAAAGGATCGAGCTGGAGGTCAGCGTTGCCGGCCAGTTGTTCACCAAGACCTTCGCTCCGGAGAAAAACCAGGAATACATTTTTACCTGGGACGGCAAGGACGCTTACGGCCGCAGTATTCAAGGCACTGTGCCGTACGAGGTGCGCATCGGTTATGTCTATCCCGCCATTTATCTTAACCCGGCCCCATTAGATGCAAGTTTCAGCCAGTACGGGGAGAGGTCTCCCGAAGGGTGGTCCTCGAACATGGATAGAGTCGAGGGCACCGTCTGGGTGACCTGGAAAGGTTTCTTTTCGTACTGGGATGCCACCAAGGCCGGACTTGGTGGTTGGTCTTTGAGTATCCACCATGCCTACGATCCAGAAAGCCAGGTACTTTATTATGGAGACGGGAGCGAGAGGAGCATCACACCGTATGGCGGCTTTATTATGTCCACTGTAGCCGGTACCGGCACAAATGCGTATAGCGCCTACATCGGTGACGGCGGTCCGGCCACAGAGGCGGAACTAACCCAACCCGGGGAGATTGCCGTTGGTCCGGACGGCAGCGTTTATTTTGTCGACTGGGAGCGCATTCGCCGGGTCAGCCCGGACGGCATAATTACCACTGTAGCCGGTACCAGCGGAGATGAGTATACCCCCTACATCGGTGACGGCGGTCCGGCCACAGCGGCCGTGCTCAATGATCCCCTTGGCATGGATATCGGCCCGGATGGCGCTCTTTACATTGCCGATCAACGTAGCCACCGTATTCGGCGGGTTGGCCTGGACGGCATAATTACCACTGTGGCCGGCAGTTGGCAGCACAGCGGCGGCGAAGGCGGGCCGGCCACAGAGGCCGGGATTTATCGACCGGTGGACGTTGCTGTCAGTCCGGACGGCAGCATTTATATCGCCGATATGAGCGAGCGCGTCTACCGGGTGGGGCCGGATGGTCTGATCAATGTAATCGTAGGGAAGACATGGGGTAAGCGCGGCTACAGCGGTGACGGCGGTCCGGCCACAGAGGCTCTGCTCGATTATCCGTATTCGATTGACCTCGGCCCGGACGGCAGCCTTTACATTGCCGACTCAGGCAACTACCGCGTCCGCCGGGTAGACACCAGCGGCATCATCACCACCGTAGCTGGTACCGGTGGAGAAGGCTTTAGCGGCGACGGCGGTCCGGCCATTGCCGCCCAGGTTGCTCCCATCTGCGTAGAGGCAGGTTCCGACGGCAGCCTTTACATAGCTGATGCCAGCATGCGCATTCGCCGGGTCGGCTCGGACGGCATAATTAC
Source organism: Pelotomaculum sp. (assembly GCA_018435055.1). Lineage (GTDB taxonomy): Bacteria > Bacillota > Desulfotomaculia > Desulfotomaculales > Pelotomaculaceae > Syntrophopropionicum. The sequence goes on from JAHDOA010000019.1 coordinate 36,555, forward strand.
CACCATTGCCGGTAATGGCACGTATGGCTTCCGCGGTGACGGCGGTCTGGCCAAGCAGGCGGAGGTCGCACCCATTGGTATGGCTGTAGCTCCGGATGGCAACTTTTATATCTCCAGCTTTTACCATTATGAGGGCGACTTTAACCGCATCCGCCGGGCCGGTTCATTGCTGCCCGGTTTCCAATTCGGCGAATTTATTATCCCTGCGGAGGATGGCAGCAAGCTGTTTGTTTTCGATAGCTTCGGCCGTCACCTGCGGACAATCAATGCCTTGACCGGCAGCGCCATCTATACCTTTACCTATGATCTGCAGGGGCGATTGACTGAAGTGAGGGATGCTTTTAATAACGTTACCCGCATCGAACGGGATGGGCAGGAGCAACTCAAGGCTATTGTCGCCCCCGGCGGACAGACAACCTGGCTGGAGGTCGACGCCAATGGTTTGCTGGCCAAAATTATCTGCCCGCTCTTCAAAGAAACCAGTCTGGAATACTCCAACGAAGGCCTGCTGACCAGCTTGAGCGACCACAAGGAAAACGTGCATCGTTTTACCTATGATGAATCTGGGCGGCTGGTCAGAGACGAGAACCCTGCCGGTGGGTATACCGAGCTGACGCGCACCGAGCAGCTTGACGGCTATATTGTCCGGGTCGAAACCGCCGAGGGACGCGTTTCCACTTACGAGGTGGAGTACCTCAGTACAGGTGTGCGCCGGGTGAACACCGATGCCAGCGGCGCCCAAACGACAATCCTTATCAATAATGCTGATGGCACCCGCCAGGTTACTTACCCCGACGGTACGACGGCAACTATGGAGATGGGGCCTGACCCGCGCCAGGCAATGGGCATGCAGGTGCCGGTCACCAGTCTATTCACGAGCACTACGCCGGCAGGGCTGAAGTCCACAGTTACCCAGGAACGCCTGGTGGAGATGCTTGACAGCAATGACGTGCTGAGTGTAACCAAGCTAACCGATCGAGTTAACGACAACGGCAACCTCTACAGCACTGTATATGAGATCAACAGGGATAACCAGACTATAGCTGTGACCAGTAAAACACCCGAAGGCAGGCAGATTATTAACAAATTAGACTGGTACGGCCGCCTGATTGAAGAAAAAACCGCCGACCTGGAACCGATCAGTTACAGCTATGATGGGAAAGGGCGTTTGACCGGAGTATCCCGGGGCAACCAGCAGCAAGCCTATACCTGGGATGATATGAACCGGATTATTGCCCTGGAAGATGCGGCGGGAGACAAGTTTCATTACGAGTACAACGGCGCCGACCTGCTGACCAAACTTACCATGCCTGGTGGTCAGTCCTACGCATTTGGCTATGACGCCAATGGCAATGTCACTGCGATCACCATGCCCAGCGGCGCTACGCACCAATTAGATTACACGGCGGTAGACTTGCCTCTCAGTTATACCCCGCCGGCCAACGCCAGCTATCAGAAAATCTACAACCGCGACCGGGCGGTAACCCAGTCCACTCTGCCCGGCGGGCGTAGCGTGGACTACCAGTATGATAGCCAGGGACGGATCACCGGCATGCAATACGGCTCCACAACATCCTCTTTTGGCTACGCTGATAATACCGACCGGGTAAGCAGCATTCAGCGCGATCCGGGTGACATCAGCTACGGTTTTTCATACGACGGATCATTGCTCACAGCTATGAGCGTCACGGGGGCAGTGTATGGTGATTACAGCTACGAATATGCTAATGATTTCAAGCTTATCGCATCCGTTCTGGGAGCGGACACCATGTCACTGACCTACGATAAGGATGGGCTGGTGACAGGATATGGAGACTTTACTATAACCCGTGGTCATTCCTTTGGCCTGCCCACCGAAATTAGTGACGGGGTAATGTCCATCACCTACAATTATGACAACTTTGGCAGGATGACCGACCGCACGCATAAGGTAAACAACCAGCAAGTTTACCACCTGGGGCTGGACTACGGCAATACCGGGCTGATCATTCAAAAAGATGAATCAGTGGCCGGAGCAGATTATGAATTACACTATGAATACGACGATAACAAACAGTTAACAGGAGTTACAGGGGATAGAACCGAAACCTACACTTATGATGTTAACGGCAACCGGTTGACCGGCGGCTCCGAATACGATGTCCAGGATCGCTTAACCAAACTGGGAGATATTACTTACGAGTTTAACGCGGACGGTTTCCTCACCAGGAGAGGCAGTGATTCATTCGAGTACACCGCCCAGGGTGAACTGGTTAAAGCTACACTGGAAAATAGCCCGGAAGTCACCTACTCCTATGACGGTGTAGGCCGGCGGGTGGCCCGCTCAGTGGTGTCAAGCGTCTATGGGGCGCCGGTTACTGAGCATTACCTCTATGGTAATCCCGGCAACCCCTTTGAGGTAACAGCCGTGCGGAACAGTGACGGATCTTTAAGCCAATATTATTACGACCAGGTCAATTGCCTCTTTGCTATTAAGAAGGGTTCTAACTGGTACTATGTAGCCACCGACCAGCAGGGAACCCCGCAGGTAGTGAGCGACGCAAATGGTCAGATTGTAAAGGTTATGGAGTACGATAGTTTCGGCAAACTAATATCTGACAGCAATCCGGACTTACGACTGCCCATCGGCTATGCCGGCGGGATAGCCGATCCGGAAACCGGGCTGGTTCACTTCGGGATGCGTGACTACGACCCGGCAGCCGGGCGCTGGACCGCCCGTGACCCCATCCTCTTTAATGGCCGGCAGGGTAATCTATATGTTTACGTAAGCAATAACCCGGTCAACCTGCGTGACCCCTCCGGCCTGTTCTGCATAGGTGGTTCATATTATGCCGGTGTCGGTATTGGCGGTCAGTTATGTATTACCGGCGAAGGCGTATCTCTTTGCGGAGAGGTCGGATTTGGTGTAGGGGGAGGAGTAGAAATATCTCCCTTTGGAGGTTTGGCCGAAACCGGAACCAAGATATATGGCCAGGCGGAGGCTACCTATATGGGTGTAGGACCCAGCGTCGGCTTAAGCCTTGATAACTGTGGCAGCTTGAAGTTCGAAGGCGCTTTGAAAGCCGGGCCATTTTCTCAATCTGCTTCCTATGATTTCTTGGAAGGGAAATGGGCCCTCGGAGATTTATCAGTTGGCGGGGAAAAAGCTAATATGAATAACAGCTGGCTGGAATCCTTCAAGCCCAAGATAAGCGCCAGCGCCAAGGTAGCCGGACAGGGATGTGTACGTTTCTAGAACTATTCAAAAACTATGTAAACAGGTCCTCTTTGTAGAGGACCTGTTTTTTGCTATGGACGTCTATCGGCGGATCGGGCTGCGCGATGTGGCATCCAGCAGCTTCTCCTTCAATTCACTGTTTTTAGGTTCAAGCGATATTTTTTTATTCCGGCTTAACGAACCAAGATTACAATCAAAGCACAGGATGTTATGACAGTATATCACGCCGCCACACTCCGGGCAGCGCCACTTTTCCTCTTCCTTTTTCAAGAATCCCTCCAATCACAAATTACCTCGGATTGGAAGTGTTGTCAACAACCCCGTCCCCTTGACATCCTATGGACTGCAAATATGCCGTACTACTATTACATCTTGTGTTCTATTTCCGTAACACATTCGGTTTTGATTTTCCCTACCAGGAATTGCAGGGCATCGATAACATGCGGCCTGATATCGCCGCCTATCAGTACATACATTATGTCATCGCCAAGTTCAAGCCGGCCTTCATTAAGCCATACTCTGACATGGAAGATGCCGTCCATTTTATAGGTCTCAGCAATGGCCGCCTCAACTTTTTCTGCATCATAAGCAAATTCCAATCCTTTTACCAGCGAACCATCATTAATCCCCTGGCGGACCTTGGCCTTGGGCGTTTGGCGCACAACGCCGTTATGGACTAAAAACATTCCTTCCTGTAACGCCGCTGGATCTGCTTTTGCTTCTTTGAGCCATTGATCGATGGATGGTGATACTTTTTTCATTTTCCTTACTCCTTGTATGATATGACCAACGGTACAATTTCCAGTTGGTCATATTTATTTTTAATAAAACATTGATCTTTGGATTATCCCTTGGGACAATCACGGTAGAACCGATGGCGGGGCAGTTTTTACACTCCTGCACTTTAAAGTTCTTTTTGAGACTGCTCCCCGGGCCTGGTGGCAACCGCTTACTCGCGGGTTGCACGCCAAAAGAGGTCCTCCCTTCAGCAAGGAGCTTCGCACCAATCTCTTTGGGTGAGTGCTCATCAGCAAGGTTGCTGTTACACCAGGTTCCCAGGGATACCCCAAAGTTTTGGTTTCTTAAGCCTTAATCGGAAGGAGGTGTATAACATGGGCCGTACTCTTTTCATCGGTATTGACATAGGAGCCGAATCCAATGTTATTAGAATCCTTGATGACACCGGTGAAGACGTCTGTGGATTCTCGGTCTCCAACGACCTCCCTGGAACAGAAAGACTTGTTGAGAAAGTGGTTGATGCAGCTAATTCCTTATCTGCCGATAAGGTCAAGATTGGCATGGAAGCCACCAACCTTTACTGGTGGCACCTGTCCCAGGCCCTTTATGATGATCCCCAATTAACGATCCTGGGAACAGAAATTGCTGTGATTAACCCCAAGATCATTGACGGGTTTAAGAGTATCTACACGGATATGGCCAAAACAGATACCCTAGACGCCAGGGTTATTGCTGATTGCTTGCGGTTTGGACGAGTCCGTCCAACACCACCTCCTGACATGAGGTATGCACCTTTGCAACGGCTAACCAGGTTTCGCTATCACATGGTGGGCAACCTAACCAGGGAGAAGAACAGGGCCTTGAACCTGATTTTCCTTAAGTTCTCCTCGTACAATAAGGACTGTCCATTCTCGAACCTATTTGGTCAGGCTTCTTCAGCAGTGGTAGAAAACCTAACACCTGACCAGATCGCTGCGATGCCTGTGGAAGAACTCGTAGATATGATGCTGCAACATGGAAACAAGCGGCTAAAGGATATTCCTGAAATGGCTAAGACCATTAAAAGGGCCGCCCGCAACTCCTACCGCTTAAACCCGAAAATGCAGGAGTCTGTGGATATTACACTAGCCATGTCTCTTGAAACCATACGGTTCTTTGAGAGTCAGCAAAAGAAAATTGACCAGGCTATCGCTAAAGAGATAAAAGCGATTCCACACACGTTGGAAACCATTCCAGGCATCGGGCCGGTTTACGCTGCCGGCATAGTAGCCGAAATCGGCGGCATATCAAGGTTTGACAATCACAACGCCCTTGCCAAATTCGCGGGCTTAACCTGGCGGAAGAACCAGTCTAGTAAGTTCAACGCTCAGGATATTCCCCTGACCAGATCCGGTAATTATTACTTGCGGTACTATCTTGTAGAAGCGGCCAACTCCGTCCGGGTGTGGGAGCCGGAGTATGGTGAGTTCTACCGCAGGAAGTTTACCGAGGCCAGGCACCATAACCATAAACGCGCTTTAGTCCTTACGGCCCGCAAACTCATTCGCATGGTCTTCACGCTGCTGAGTAAAGACCAAATCTATAAGCAAAGGAGGAGGAATTAACATTTACTTGACAATTCTCGTTTCTTTACATAACTGGTGGTCTCTGACGATTACTGGCAGGGTTACTTATTGCTTTTTTTAAATCACAGTATATAAAATTTCCAATTTAACATCTTGACATTTTACCGCGGGTCTCACTTATTCTTTTTTTTCGATTTAATATAATCTCTCGTATTTTTCATGCCGCCAAATTCAGAAAACATTTCAATTATTTTTTCTTTTTCAATCTTCTTGGAATTCATTCCTTCATATTTTGCTTCCTTTTTTAGCTTCTTATATACATATAATACACCGCTTCATGTTTCGGGTGAAAAAGAGTTTTTGTCCAATAATAGGGGGTCAATCCGGAAGCCTTCGCATTAGACCCCTTCAGCCAGTGCCTGTTTGTCTTCTGCAATCGCAAACGGGACAAGCTAAAGATTTTACAATGGCAACATAACGGATTTTGGCTTCGTTACCGTCGTCTGGAGCGAGGTAAATTTAAATGGCCGGCAGATCAGGGCGATGTAATCAGCATTAACTATCGGTAATTTCGGCTGCTGGACAGCTTGCAACTCAAACAACCGCAGGCCCATATAGCATACAAGCATATTGTCGGTTGATTATATAGTATGAAAGCAGTATAATATGACTAGAATATTACTACAAGGAGATGATACCGTGCAGATTAAACCGTCCGCAAGCATCCGACAGAACTACAATGAAATAGCGGCTTTGTGCAAGTCCACCGGAGAACCTGTTTTTCTCACCAAGAACGGCGAGGGTGATCTCGTGGTTATGGATATAGAGGCTTTTACCCGTCGAGAAAAAATGCTGAAGCTAAGGGAAGAACTGCTGGCTGTTGAGGAAGATCGTATGGCCGGACGTATGGGAAGTACACCAGATGAACTGGACAGATACCTGGAAAGCATTATAGATGGGGTGGAACATGGAAAAGAAGCCTCAATATAAAGTTTTTGTTTCTGACCGTGCCCGTCAAATGTTGGCGGGTCATGTTCGGTTTCTGGCTCAGAAAAGCCCCGCTGCTGCCCGCAAAATAAAAAATGACCTGATGGATGCTATCCGTTCCCTATATCAAATGCCGGAGCGTTTTCCGTTTCTGGAAGCCGAGTTTATTCCGCCTAATAAGTATCACAAGATGTTCGTAGAAAAATGGTATTTGGTTTTGTATCAGATTAAGGATCAATCAGTGTATGTTGACTTTATTGTGGATTGCAGGCAGGAATATAGATGGTTGATACAATGAGATGCTGCAATGATGCGGACAAGCTTTATGATGCTCATTAAATGCCTCTGATTTACTTGCGGCCATTCTCGCCAAGGGTATCGCCAGGAAGTGTAAATAATTTCGTGTAAATGGAATTCTTTATCAAGGTTTTGATTAAGCTATAGATGGCTCTTACCCGCCAGGAGGATAGGGCAATGCTGGAGAGCAACCCGAGCGCCTGACGGGGTTCTGCCGGGGATAAAGAGGGTGACTGTTAATAGTAGTCATCCCCTTATTCTTTTATGGCTATCCCTGCC
>JAHDOA010000009.1 GCA_018435055.1 Pelotomaculum sp.
CGGCGTCGCTGAAGGTCAGGGCAGTCTGGGAGTCCGGGGCAAGTCCTCCAGCTTTGGTAATGATTGTGGCAAATTCCGCCCTGCTGATTGTCCGGTCAGGCCGGAAGGTGCTGTCTTCGTAGCCGCTGATGATCCCCATTCTCACCAGGCGATCGATGTACTTGTATCCCCAGTGCAGGCTGATGTCCGTAAGTTTGACTTTTTCCAGATTGATCAGAACGGCAAATTGGGTGAAGTGATCCACCTGTACCGAGACTGTGCCGGCATCCGGGTCAACTGCGCCGCCCAGATAGATCCATTGGCCCAGCTTTTCGTTATAGTAGTAGACGCCCAGCTTGCCGGGGTCGGTGACTTTGGCCGGGTCGTATTTAAGCACCACCGTCACCGCGCTGTTAAAGGCCTCGCTGGAGGTAAACTCGTACACGTTGCTGGCAAAAGACATTTTCGGGTCGGGTATCGGATTTGTCACCAAAACAATTTTTATCGTGGCTTCCTGCGATAGCGCCCCCGCTGGAACGATTATCCCAGCCTGTCCGTCGGCTATGGTAAATGTGCCGCCGCTGACAGGCACCGTTATATCCGCAGAAGGCTCCGGATCAGGCGGCGCTGCCGGACCACCCGCGCTGGGTCCGCCGGGGGATGGGGACGCTGGGCTGTTTAGCAATTTTTCTTTTAAAACAGTGTAAAGGGGCTCAAAAAAAGCCGGCATTTCGTTTTCGTCATCCACCCTGAGTATATCGCTGCCGTAGGCTTTTAAAATGGCGCTTGCCACATCAGAGTGTCCCGGTTTTAAGGCCGTTTGAATAGCCGTTGCGCGCAAATTTCTGAAAAAATTATCTTCGGTCAGTTGTTTCCCCTGCAGGGCTGCGTCCAGGTCGCCAACGAAGGCGCGAATTTGTCCCTCGGTTGCCCCGTTAGCTGTAAGGGTTGAAATATAATCGGGGAACTGCGCGGCCAATTCGTCATAGCTGTTGTCAAGCACCCCGGCTCCGGCTGGCGCTGAAGTGAAATAATAACAAAAAGACATTAGGAATGCTATTACGCCGACTGTTAAAATTTTAAAAGAAATACTTTTCATTTTCCTTCCTCCGTTAGTTGGTTGGTTTCCCCGCCCCCCACCAGGAAAATAAGGACAGGCCCAGTGTCCTAATTGTACCATATTTTATTAAGGCAGGGTCTTATTTTTTTATAGTATTTCATAAAAGAAGTCCCCCCTTAGAGGGTGCGTCTTAGGGATTTCTTATCTCGGAAAAATATCGGCATAGTTTGGTATGTATTTACCGGCTATGCCGATTTTTCTTGTTCTGTAGTGGATGTAGAAACCGATGTGTCAAATTCTCCAATGCAGTTATAAACGATTTTGATGCGCTGTACTCGTCTGCCCTCAATGCGCTCTGCCTTGTAAACATAAATTTTACCAACGAACTCACGGATAATCTCCGCTGTGAGTTCTTTTATATCAGTGTACTTCCGTACCAAGGTGAGGAAGTGGTCAACACCGAGTGCGCTTTCCTTTTCTGTGGTCATAGTGGATTTCAGTTCTGCCACTCGGCTTTCAAGGGTATGCTGCTCGGCTTCGTAATTAGCGGTCATCTTGGCAAAACGCTCATCAGAAATCTTGCCCTCAATATTGTCCTCATAAAGTCTCTGGATAATGTCATCCAGCTTATTGATTCGGGCCTGTGACTGCTCCAATTCTCGTTTACCTTCACGCATACTTCTGTCAAGGTCTATCCTTGTTTTCTTAGTAACCATCTCCACAAATTCATCCTCATGGTCTCTGGCAAAGGCCGTTACCCGGCGAATGCCATCAAGGAGCAATTCTTCAACGACCACATTGCGTATCTGGTGAGAACTGCAGCCGCCTTTAATTTTACGGTAGGTAGCACACACAAAATGCTCTTTGTCATGCTCCCAACCTCTGTGGCGTACTTGATATAGCTTGGCTCCACAATCAGCGCAGAAGAGCATACCGGAGAGGATTGGCATTTCACCCATCGGTGTAAGCCTACGTCTGCCATCTCTGATTTTCTGCACTACTTCGAACACTGGCTCCTCGATGATTGCTTCGTGAGTATCCTCGAAAATCTGCCACTCCGACGGGTTATTCTTCAGCTGCTTCTTATTTTTGTAGGACTTGCGATAGGTCTTGAAATTCACCGTATGCCCTAAATACTCCTGCCTTGAAAGCATATGAACAATTGTACTGCCTCGCCAAATATAATCATCGTCATGGCCTCGGTTGTCTGGGATATTGATTCCGCTTGCCTTTGCATGAGCCGTTGGATTCATTATCTTCCTTTCGCTGAATTCTTTAGCAATCTGTGTAGGGCCATAACCTTGCATACACAGGCGAAATGCCTCTTTGACTACATAGGCAGCATCTTCATCAACTACCCAATGCATCTTATCTTCCGGGTCCTTAGTGTAGCCGTATGGTGGATTGGTGCAGAGCGGCTTGCCGGACTGTCCTTTTGACTTAAAGACGGAGCGGATTTTCTTACTCGTATCCTTGGCATACCATTCGTTGATGATGTTGAGGAACGGTGTAAAATCGCTGTCCTGCTGATTAGCACTGTCCACATTGTTGTTTATGGCGATGAAGCGTATGTCGGAGCCGGGGAAAAGCACTTCAGTGTAATAACCTACTTTGAGGTAGTCTCTACCAAGACGGCTCATATCCTTAACAATGATGGTGCTGATGTTGCCTTCTTCCGTTTGTGCAATAAGGCGCTGCCAGTCCGGACGTTCAAAGTTTGTGCCGCTGTATCCATCATCAACAAAGAACTCTGTGTTACCAAAACCGTTGTCATCTGCGTATTTCTGTAAAATAGCTTTCTGGTTTTTAATGCTGTTGCTGTCACCTTGCGACTCGTCATCACGAGAGAGGCGGCAGTAGAGAGCTGTGATTTTATTGTTATTCTTCACAGTAGTGTTAGACTGTCTATTATTCATGTTTTCCTCCTTTCCGACAGTCTTCAAGCGGTACTCTATGTTCCCGTACTACTGTGAAGAAGTCAAGTTGATATGGGCTAAGAAACCCTCATTTCAAGGCTTTTTATGTCACTTAGTATCATGCGTTTCAGCTTGTCATAAGCCGTCTCTTTGGCAGTGCTGCTGACTGCTGATTCTATAATGTAGAGCGTGTCACCGATTGCTTTTTCGGTAACGCTGATGGTTTTTTCGTCCATAGGGATTCCTCCTTTCGATATGGCGTAACGAATCGTTACTCCCTAAAAGTGTTTATTGACCGGTAGGGGTGGTCTGATCTTTATAACTTTTCATCTCGGACAGCGGCGTGAGGCTTCGTGTTGAAAAACGCGCTTTCAAAGGGGGTATTAAAGCCACAACCGAGATAAACTGCACATAATTGCGGTAAATATGATGTGTATTTCATCTTGAAAGAGTACATTTTTCAAAGAAAAAGGCACAGCAGATGATTCCACTGTGCCTTTCCTAATAGATCTTTTAGCCGAGGGCTTCAGTAATTTGAATAACCTTTACTGCCTCCGGGCGGATGAGTTTGCCATCAAAGAACTCATAGGCTAAGTACCCAAGCTGGTCGAGTGCTGCAAACTTCTCGGATAGGGTGCGAACACCGATGGGCCTTCTGCCGACAACCCAGTAATAACTAAAGTCACCGAAGGCGATAGGCTTGGAGCCGGACTCTGCATCCGGCATGAACTCTGACATAATGACCTTCTTGCCCAGAATGGTATCGTCACTGTCACGCCAGAGGTAATTCCCAGCGCTGTCCTTAAGGGCGCGTAGGCCAAGAGCGGTCTTGTCATTCATGAGCCATACGGCATTTTTGCGATACTCTGGTTTTACAGAGAAGTACAAGCCGAGAACATCGTCATAGGTTATTTGAGCAGTGTTAATACCCACATCTGATCCATTGGTGGCATTCAAAATACCTGTGGGCATCTCAGTTCCGTTGCCATTGATGAAGGCATTATCCTCGGCTCTACCGAAGTTCTTGGCAAATCGTTTGATAAGATAATTCTCTATGTCAAAGCTGGCATCATGTATGAAGGCTTCGTCCATCTTTACCAAAGCAGCCAGCTTCCAACTGTCTACAGTATTAATGGTGAAATCTTCGATACCTTCGTAAATGGGGATGGCATCATTTTCTGTTACCCACTGGGCCAGGTCGTTACTGTCCTTGGCGAAAATACGGTAGCCAGAGCCGTAAGCCTTTATGACTGTCCCAATACTACGGAATAAGCTTTCTTTTTCAAGAGCGGTCATGTACTTGTTATCCGATGAATTTGGCATTGCATAAAGACCGGTTCCGGTGCTGTAGCCTTTTGAAAGCTCATCAAAACTGCTGTCATGGCCGCGCATGGCGTTCCAGAAATGCTTATCATATTCTGGAGATCCGGTATAAGGTAATCTTTCAGTGTAAGTGCTCATCATTTTTCCCTCCTTATTTCTTGTCACAAACAGGGCATCTGTAAAGTCCCAGTTCGTTGTAACTGAGTGGTCTGGTGATTTGCTTAAGCATACCGACATTGCAATCTGGGCAATGGATATTATAGGCGAATGCCATTTCCATATTGTGATCCTGCTTTGCGTGGAGAAGATAATATTTGTGCAGTTTTCCATGCTCGTCTTCAACAATGGAATCTGACAGGAATAAATCACACGCGCTCTCTGCATATTCATCAGAGTAGTATGAGTGTTGCGGGCGAAGGAGCGTACCTTCCTTGTTCATTTTTTTAAGTGGATAGTTTGCCATTTTAAATTCCTCCTAAAATTATTGTTGTGGGGTATTTCCCTGAAGTGCTTTTACGTATCGTCTTTTATACTCCTCCCTTCGCATTGCAATTTTTAGTAGCAGTAGTAGCAGTACTGGTAGCAGAACTTTTCGGAACTGCTACTGCAGAAAAGTTAGGTATATCAAGGCTTGTAGGCTGTTTAGTAGCAGTAGTAGCAGTACAGAGCGTGTTGATATTCACACTCCGCATAATCTTTGTATTCTTTATTTCCTTCTTACAAACATTTTTGAAATTCTGCTGAGAAGTTGAAAGAACTGCTACAACTGCTACCGATAGCACTAAAAGCCTTGCACTGTGGGCATTTGAGGTGGTAGCAGTTGTGATCATTACTGCTACCGGCACTGCTACTACTGCTACCATTTTTATAAGAACTCACTTCCGTCATAGCCATATTCCCTTGAAAACTGATCTTTTGCCTCATTTGTAATCGAATAATTCTTATAGTAGGTATTACCGTTCTGCCGGGTGGTGATGGCTGTAAAGTCTGCTCCAAGGTGTGAAGCGAGAGTTTCCCTAAATTCCTTTGCCGTTTTAGCAAAACCGTTATTGTTTTCCCGGCACCAACCTTGATAAACCTTGAAGATGCGGCCTGTGGTGCAGTGCTTGTTGATTTTCCCATCTGGCCATTCACACATACACTCCTCAAAGAAGGAGATCACTGTGTTGTTCTCGGCCATATATTTTTCTCTCGCAAGGCTTACGCTGTCGGGCTCAGAGAACCTGTAGCCATTGGCGATGACTGTCTGTAGGGCTTTGACAGCTTTGAAGACGATGCCATCACGCTCGGCATACATTTTGTCTTGGAGTTTTTTGTCTTGCTTGTCTTTTGGTATTACGTTAGGGCAGCGGACAACCATAATCCGGTCATAGACCCACTTGCCATCATCGCCGCCGAACTTGGGAAGCCTGTTCATGCAAAACCAAAGTAGACCGTTATAGGTGAACTCAAAGGCTTGTTGTCCTTTGAACTCAGCAAAAAGGCTATCCCCACCAATCGTTTTCTTAAAGATTTTCATTTCAACTACGGCGAGAAAGCTCATATCTGAGCTGCCGGCAAGGCGCGTATTGTAAATTGCACCAGTACCAAATCTGGATTCGATTTCCCTCAGATCAATGCCGATAAAGTTTCCTTTACCAAGCAAACGCTCTACAAGGCTCTTAAGCTGAGATTTGCCGGTGTCACCATCACCTACAAGGAAGAGCGCCTTTTTCATTCGCCATCCCTTGACGTTCGAGATGCATACTCCGATAAACTCAAGAAGCAGTTGCTCGATGGCTTTATCACTGTTGGTAAGCGTGTGCATATATCTGTCAAACACTGGTGTGGGTGTTTCTTCGCCTGTCCAGCTACATGGGATTTGTATTGTGGAGAGGATATCCGGGGAGTGTGGAACAAGAATGGCATCACTTTCGGTTATGCGGAGTAAACCATTGCTGAAATTGATTAAATCCTCATTGGCGTTTAGATCATCCTGGCTGACATAGTTAAGGTCAGTAGTAACTTGGTTGTATGCCTCAGCCACTTTACCCATGGATACAAGCTCTTCGTCATATTCGGCAATGTAGCCTTTCATGACACCTTTGAGCATATCCGGAGCATATAGTCGGTAATAACCGTCTTCATATACATAGATGAGAAGCGCCTGTCTGCCGTTGTCCCGGACAAGGATATAATGCAGTTGCTCTCGCGTCCACTTTGCCAGTAGTGGCGGAAACACGAAGGGTGCTCCTTTTTCATCAAATTTTATAAAGTACGGGTGCTCCATCCGGGAACGGTGAAAGACTCCATGGCAGGCTTCGATTCCGATGTTGATTGTGGCTTCGCGGTAATCGTCACGCTCCCACTTGTCGCGGTACAGCGCGGAATCCCGAAATATTGCATCAATAGCATCGGGATCGGGGCCGGTGCGAAAAGCAATAATAGCGCAGAGTGCTGCATCTGCTTCTGACTGGGAGCCATAATCGCTGAAATCGCCCTCGTCATATAGCTTTTTGAATTTCTCTCTATTTTTCTGCTTACGCAGATTGCAGACGATGTCGAAGTCGGCACGTTCACCGTCACGCTTGGCACTGTACTTGGTTTTCTCCTTGCGTCGCATATTCTTGTCCAGTGTTGTAAGGACTGCTGCAGTACATTCTCGCAAGGGCTTATCCTCAATGATATTGCCGGTATAGGCGGCGAAACGATTTGTGATGCCACCGATATACAGTTCCAAATCGTTATGGGGATTCTTCATATAGAACTGACGATCAAGTTTTAATTTTCCGTCTTTGTCAATATAGGTTGGGATTTTTGTAAAATCACACTTGCCATATTGATGGATGCCTGTGCCGCTGACTGAGTATTCCGCATAAGAATCATGCCTTGCTAAAATCGTCTGCACAAGCGGATCTGAGAGCGCTTTATGGTCGATGTCTATGAAGTAATAGCCTTTCGGTATCTTGAAACCGACACCGGCGGCGACAGAATTATGCTCCTTTGCTTTTACTGCCTCATTGTATGTGACCCATGTGTGAGTCCATTTATTATCAGTTCCAGTCGCACCGCCATTAGCCGCAAAAGGTTTCTTTGTCGGTTTGCCATTTTGATCTGTTGCCCATCGCCACAGCATCCATATCTTCATATCCATCAGTTCCTGCATTGCATTCACCATCTCGTTCACCTCCTCTCCGTAAAATTTGCGTATTCATTATCTGTGCGCCGAGTTTTTGAGTAGCCATTCCTTATAAGCATCAACCGGGATTAAAATTCTCGTGCCGATTCGTATGGTGGGGAATCCCGGCGATTTTACAAGTTCGTAGGCTTTCGGTAGGCTTATGCCCATCTGTGCTGACAGCTCTTGCACACTCATGGTCGTTTTCTCCATTTGCTCTTTCCTCCTTATCTTAATTGTTGTTTTGGTTTCTACATCCACCATTCGCTACCGTTCCTAAGGCAGCCACCTGTTCGTGGTCTCCTCGTATCCGATTGCAGTAGAGGCGCTCCGGGTTTCACCATCGTGGCGGCAACACTGCAAAAGTATCTCTTGCGGGTGGACTATTCAGTTGTCAAGGAACTCTGAAACAAGGGGTTTTACAATTTGCTCTTGTTTTCAATGCCATTGTATAATAGAATGTAAGCGAAGTATAATTCTCAACGCTTACACATTCGATTACATTCAAAGGGTGGATATGATGAAACAATTACCGGTAATAAATCTCAGTTTTGTCGAGATTGGCGGCGTAGGTGAAATGGTTTATAGGGCTGTGCGGTTTCCTGAGTATATCCCGGACTATGATGATGACGGCGAAATAATCAAGCCTCTTTTCACAGGCGGTCATGCTCCGGTAAGCGGAACTGACTATTCCTTGACCGGGCAAGACCTGTTGGTCAGCCTGTGCAATCTTTATGGCAAATTAAATAACCCAGACAGTACTGAATCGATTTCAGATGCCGTCTGGGATTGGTGTAGAAACAATATTCATCCATATGATATTGACCTTCTTTGTGAAATGCTCGAAAGTGAGAAGTTCGCACATATCACTTACAGGGATATCATTGAGAAGGATGCTACTTTCAGCATAAAATGGTTTATCAAGGATTTGTGCGATCTTGGTACTGTCTTCGAGCTGTTTTACATCCTTGATAACTTGAAGTATGAAGGTAATGTTAATAATGCAAGAAATCTATATTACGAAGGCAGGCTTCGTGACAGCCTTGCCTTTTTAGAAAGATATAGTAAATATGAGGACGATAAGGAATATAGGGACCATGTTTTAGAAGATTACAATGATCTGATCTTCAAGGTCATTGATATGTTCCCGGACTTTCGAATGAGGTTGAAATTAGATAAGAAAACCGGAAAAGTGATGTTCGGCGCAGATGTGCAGTCAGTCTTTGATATATGTTGGTACACCTTTTCAAGAATAGTGGCGGATGTTGCACCACCAGTTGATGAGGACCTTGATTATTTTGAATCGCAAGGCTCGATACTGTCCTGTCTTGCCTGCGGGAAGTATTTTGTAAGGCGATCAAGCCGTCAGTTATATTGCGATAGTTGGGATTGCCAAGCAGAGCGCAATCGTAGGAACAGACGAGCCAGCTATGCTCGGAAGAAGGCTGATGAAGCGGAAAATAAAGAATAAATAACAACCTGTCCTTCTGTTAGAGAAGACGGTTGCAATGGTTATGATCAAATTTGAGCGAAAGCACTATTAAGTTAAAGTAGTCCTGTTGTTGTTGCTTTTATGTGCAAATTGACTTTCCGACATTTTTGTCTAAAAGTATTTATTTAAAAGCCTACAAAGTGACACTAATAAAAACACGAATATGCAGTAAAAATAATGTGATATTAAATATTATTTTTTTAAAGGATCATCTTAAATATAAATTTTTAGAAGCCTTCAACCCTATACTACTGTATCGGGACGAGCTTGTTGCCAATTGCCGACTTGCTCAAGAGGTGCTTTGTGACTGTGCCAATATTGATGCCGAGATAAACGAGCTGCACCGAGAAATCGAGGTAGTCGCCGAGCTTTCAAGGAAGGCTATTTATAAAAACGCTCATACTCCAATTAATCAGGCTGAGTGGTACGAACGGAATAACGGCTATCTGGAACGACATCGTAAGGTCTCGGAGCGTGTCACTGAGCTCCAGAGAGCCAACTGAGGTTCAGATTTAAAGATGGCACTGAGGTTGTAAAATTGCTTAATATTTAAAATTCTGAGCAGATCATAAAAAGTTATTAAGACCGTTGATTAAAAGAAGAAGTTCTCTTGGTCACCGGTCTTTTTGGTGTCAAGGATCTCCAATATTTATGAAAGTGTGGGGATGAACAAATAACCAATATTTCATTGCGTTGGGATTGTTCAAGGTGTATAATTAATTCGTAATGATTACAGCCGTATAACGATTATAAAATCATTTTTTACTAATAGCATAGGTGGTGAATTTCATGAAACCATCATTTGATGAATTAAAGGAAGAATTAAGGCAAAGAAATATTTATCTTTCCCATCAACGGTTGAAGGTTCTAGATTATCTTACCTTAAATCAATGTCATCCAACTGTTGATCAAATTTTCACCGATCTACAGAGGGAGATTCCAACACTTTCTAAAACAACAGTATATAATACGTTGCGAATTTTGGTAGAAGCAGGGTTTGTTAGGGTAATTACTATCGAAGATAATGAAACCAGATACGATATTGAACTTGAAAACCATGGGCACTTTAAATGTGAGTCCTGTGGAACAATATACAATTTTGAGATTGATATAAATTCTTTGGCTTCCAGAGATCTAACTGATTTCAAAATTAATGATAAAAACGTGTATTTCAAAGGTATCTGTCCGAGATGCCTTTCAAATAAAGGAAAACAAGTGAAGGAGGAATAAATTATGGAAGAAATGAAATGCCCAGTCACAGGTCATACAAGAAAAGCCATATCTGGCGGCGGTACCTCTAACAAAGACTGGTGGCCGAATCAATTGAACCTGAAGATTCTACATCAGAACTCAAGCTTGAGCAATCCGATGGGTGCAGACTTCAAATATTCTGAAGAATTTAAGAAACTTGACCTTGATGCGATAAAGAAAGACCTATATGCGTTAATGACCGACTCGCAGGATTGGTGGCCTGCCGACTACGGTCATTATGGACCGCTTTTCATCCGAATGGCATGGCATAGTGCAGGAACCTATCGATTGGGTGATGGACGTGGCGGTGCCGGAGATGGTACACAACGCTTTGCTCCACTCAATAGCTGGCCAGACAATGTGAATCTAGATAAAGCGCGCCGTTTACTTTGGCCGATCAAGAAGAAATATGGCAAGAAAATATCCTGGGCCGATCTAATGATCCTTGCAGGTAATTGTGCACTGGAATCAATGGGATTTCAGACGTTTGGTTTCGGCGGTGGACGTGAGGACGTTTGGGAGCCTCAGGAGGACGTTTACTGGGGCTCTGAGGCCGAGTGGCTTGGTGATAAGCGTTACTCAGGTGAACGTGACCTAGAGAATCCACTGGCTGCCGTTCAGATGGGCTTGATTTATGTAAATCCGGAAGGTCCTAATGGGATGCCTGATGCAGTTGCTTCCGGTCGAGATGTTCGGGAGACCTTTGCTCGTATGGCCATGAATGATGAAGAGACTGTTGCACTTGTTGCAGGCGGGCACACCTTCGGAAAATGCCACGGCGCTGGTCCTGCAACACATGTCGGTCCTGAACCCGAGGCAGCCCCAATTGAGCAAATGGGACTCGGTTGGAAGAGCGATTTTGGCAAAGGCAAAGGAGGAGATACCATCAGCAGCGGCATTGAAGGCGCGTGGAAGCCGAATCCGACTAAATTTGATATGGGCTACTTAAATACGCTGTTTCAATATGATTGGAATTTAGTTAAAAGTCCTGCCGGGGCTAATCAGTGGGTTCCAACTGATCCTGCTGCTGCAAATACTGTTCAGGATGCTCACGACCCCAACAAGCGACACGCTCCAATGATGACCACAGCAGACCTTTCATTAAGGATGGACCCAATATACAAACCGATTGCAATGCGATACCGCGATAACCCTGAAGAGTTTGCGGATGCTTTTGCTCGTGCATGGTTCAAACTGACGCATCGTGACATGGGTCCGCGTTCGCGCTATCTTGGCCCTGAAGTTCCTTCAGAAGACCTGATCTGGCAGGACCCCGTGCCCGCGGTCGATCATGAATTGATTAATGAACAAGACATCGCAGCCCTAAAGGCTCAAATACTGGCATCCGGGCTGTCTGTTTCCCAGCTTGTATCAACGGCATGGGCATCTGCCTCCACCTTCCGTGGTTCGGATAAGCGTGGCGGAGCGAATGGGGCGCGGATTCGCCTTGAACCTCAGAGAAATTGGGAAGTCAACCAGCCGGTACAGCTTAACACAGTGCTTCAGGCTCTTGAAAAAGTTCAGACTGAGTTCAACAGTACTCAGTCAGGCAACAAAAATGTTTCCTTAGCCGACTTGATTGTTCTTGGCGGATGTGCAGGTGTTGAACAGGCAGCTAGGAATGCAGGTCATAAGATAACTGTACCGTTCAAGCCTGGCCGTATGGATGCATCCCAGGAGCAGACGGATGCTGCTTCGTTCTCCGTGCTTGAGCCAAAAGCGGATGGATTCCGCAACTACCAGAAAGCAAAATATTCTGTATCAGTAGAGGAAATGCTGGTTGATCGCGCGCAACTATTAACCTTGACCGCTCCTGAAATGACAGTTCTGCTTGGTGGTATGCGTGTCCTCAATGCTAATTATGGACAGTCTCAGCATGGTGTATTTACCAAGCAGCCAGAAACGTTAACGAATGACTTCTTTGTCAATCTGGTTGATATGAGTACCGTATGGAAGCCAACCTCTGAATCTGGAGATGTGTTTGAAGGTCGCGACAGAGCGACAGGAGAACTCAAATGGACTGGTACGAGAGTCGACCTTATCTTCGGATCAAATTCTGAACTTCGGGCTATTGCGGAAGTCTACGCAAGCGATGATGCTCAGCAGAAATTTATCCAGGATTTCGTATCTGCTTGGAATAAGGTCATGAATGCGGATCGGTTTGATCTTGTTTAATCCCTAACAATAAAACAATCTTAACAAAGCCTAGAGGGCAGCCGTAATGCCCTCTAGTTCTTTGAAAAGAACTTTCTGGGATGGAAGGAGGCACACAGTAGATTGCGATCTTTAAAGAAGTATGTATATATCACAATAGGATCATTATCTTTAATTTTAGGGATTGCAGGAATTTTTATACCTGTGCTTCCGACCACTCCATTTTTGTTGCTTGCCTCCTACTTATACTTGCGAAGCTCCGAACGGATGTATAATTGGTTGATAAATCACAAAATCTTTGGAGCATACATTTATTGCTATCTGACTTATAAGGCCATTCCAAAGAAAACAAAGGTCGGTACCATGATTTTTCTTTGGCAACCTTGATTGTTTCCATGATACTGGTAGAGTCTCTGCATATCAGAATATTTCTGCTTGTTGTTGGAGTAGCTGTAACCGCTCATCTTTTGATGTTGAAAACGCTGAGTAATGAAGACCTGAAAAAGCTTGATGTTTTGCATCTTAGTAAAACCAAAGCAGAAGCAATATCAGAAGAGGATTAATGTCATGAGAATTAAACAATTAGACTATGTAAACAGTTCATTACAAACGATTAATTTGTATTAAAATATAAACAGAAGAAAAAGGAGGGTTATGCTTTGAATAAGTACATATGTTCAATTTGTGGGTATGTTTATGATGAAGAAATGGGGAGTCCAGAAGCAGGAACCGCACCGGGCACAGTATGGGAGGATCTGCCTGAGGATTGGGTCTGCCCTCTCTGTGGTGCTGTAAAAGAGGAATTTAGTAAACAGGGAGAGGATGCTGAAACTGTAGAGAGGATACCAATATCAGTGATTGAGGCGTCCTCGGATATGAAGGAATTGTCCCCGTTGGAGATTAGTGCACTCTGTTCTAATCTTGCACGCGGCTGTGAAAAGCAATATAAGTCCGAGGAAGCAGCTCTATTTAATGATCTGGCCGGGTATTTCAAGAGGGCAACCGTACCTGTCACGACTCCAGATTTTGGCCAGCTGATAGCACTTATCGAAAAAGACCTTGAGGAAGGCTTTCCGAACGCCAATGCCGTAGCATCAGATGCCAAGGATAGAGGTGCTCTTCGTGCTCTGGTTTGGAGCGAGAAGGTTACCCGTATATTAAAATCGCTCTTGACTCGTTATCAGAAAGATGGCGATGCCATGCTGGAGAATACTGGTGTCTATGTTTGCACCATCTGTGGGTTTGTCTACATTGGAGATGCTCCACTGGAAGTTTGTCCTGTTTGCAAGGTGCCAAATTGGAAGTTTGAAAAGATCGAAGGGAGGTCATGAGAATGTCTAAGAAATATGCAGTAAGAAATATACGCTTGTGCACAAAAGACTGCTTATGCCTCTATGTCTGCCCTACCGGAGCAACAGACACAGAGAACAGCATCATTGATGTTGCTAAGTGCATTGGTTGCGGTGATTGTGCTGATGCCTGTCCATCCGGTGCTATCTCAATGGTGCCTGCAGAGTATCCGCAGCAGCAGTCTAAAGCGGAAACAGTTGTCAGCGTATTGAGAACACTTCTGCGCAGCAAGTCGGAACAGGAGAATATTGCTGCCGGATTACCTGGAAAGTTAGCTGCCGCTATTGAAAAATCGAACCATATAATGGCGGAGGATATCATCCGTGAAGCAGGATATATGCTTCCGCAAAGTGAAAACGCAAAGGCTTTTCTGCAATCACTTCTTGATGATAAGCAACCGGAAGGTTTTCCAAAAGCAGCTGTTGAAAAATTATTAGAAGCTTTCAATAATATTAAGGAGGACAAAAAAATGAGTGAAAACAAAACACTTGATAACCTGATGGAGGCTTTTGCCGGTGAAGCTCAGGCAAACAGAAAGTATCTGGCTTATTCCAAGAAAGCTGAGAAAGACGGCAAGATTAATGCCGCGAAACTATTCAAGGCTGCATCTGATGCTGAAACCATCCATGCTTTAAAACACTTTGAAGTTGCTGGAAAAGTTGGATCAACAGCTGAAAATTTAAAGGATGGTATTGCAGGCGAAACCCATGAGTACAAGGAAATGTATCCAGACTTTGTTAAAGAAGCTGAAGCGGTTGGAAATAAAGCCGCCCTTTTATCCTTTACCTTTGCGATGAAAGCTGAAGAGGTCCATGCGGGGCTTTATAAGGACGCGTTGGAAAACCTTGATCAAACGGAAGAAATCTTCTATTATCTCTGTCCTGTTTGTGGAAACATAGAGAAATTCGTCCCTGAAAAATGCAGCATTTGCGGTGTTTCGGGTGATAAATTTATTAAATACTAATATCATTGATACAATAAAGGAAATTTAAGGAGGTAATTACTATGCCAGATTTTGGACATCCATTTTCAGGACTTGCTAAAGATAAAAAGCTCACTGACGCCGAACTAATCAGGGCAATTCGATTCATGATATCTGCAGAATATGAAGCAATCCAGCTTTATATGCAATTGGCTGAATCAACTGACAACAAATTAGCGAAAGAAGTACTGAAGGATATTGCTGACGAAGAAAGAGTTCACGCCGGCGAGTTTTTAAGATTACTTAAGGAGCTCGATCCTGATGAAGAGAAATTCTATGCTGAAGGCGCAGCAGAAGTTGAAGAAGAAATTGAGAAAATGAAGAAATAGGGTTTTCTGAATGACTTAGCGAAAATGCACACCCTGAATAATTTTCACACCTCTAACCGGTAAATCGTTGAGCTTTAGCAAAGGGGTGTGCATTGTATCATTTTGTAGTAGATTCGCCAGTGGAGGCGGAGATATCAAACCCAGGATAAACTAAAGTGATGTCATAGATTTTACCTTTTAGTAATGGGATCTCTCTGCATAAAAAAAGACTGCCCCAATGATAATACCTTTGGGGCAGTCTTTAAGTCTTTACTCTGATTCTCCGCTTGAAGAGAGTCGGTCAAAAATTTACTTGTTCTCGTAAATCCCTAAGTTGAACTCCCTTTAAGGAGGGACCTCTTTAATACTCCTGCTGATTTAGATATCCAGCGCTTCCAGCATCTTGACCGCCATTGTCGCCGCTTCCGCTCTTGTGGCGTTGTCTCCGGCGCCAAAGGTATTGTCGGGCCGCCCCGCGATAATTCCTTCATCTACCGCCGTGGCTACGTATCCCTTCGCCCAGGCGGGAA
>JAHDOA010000050.1 GCA_018435055.1 Pelotomaculum sp.
CTCGCTGTCTACGCTTAACATCACAAGTTACCCGGTGATGCTCAAGACTCACTATGAGTGATTTGCTAAATCTTGCTCAGCGGGCTTCCCACCCGCTATATGATGCGCCCCTCGTGGCGCACGAACCGTCCCCATGACACGTGACACGTTCAAAAGGTGTCAACAACCCCGTCCCCTTGACACCCCTGACACCAGCTGATTTTGCTACGGATTTGCATTGATGTTTTCAGTAATTCTGTACCGCGCCCGGGCTTTTTCCAAACTGTCACCGGGCTCACCAGCCACTTTATCAGCCTGCTGCTGGGCCAGCAGATATTCCTTCAGCTTAAACTGCAGCGCCGGGTCATTGGTTTGTTCATATACCCTCAAGGCCGGATCGACACCGGCCGGCCCGGACCGGTATAATATCTCCACATCAAAGTTCTCCAGCGTTCCAGATAGATAACGGTCCGCATTGTATCTGGCCACCAAGCTGTCGGGATTTACTATACACAGCATACAGAACATAACCACCCCCACCCCAACTGCCAGGCGGGTAATGGAGAATGGCCATTTTTGCAGCGCTATAACTCCCCCGCATATGACGGCCATAAAGATCATAAAAACACAGGGCAGCAGCCGGCGCATAGATAATCCGTATGCCCCAATATACAAGGCCATTTTGCTGAAGGCAGTGGCGATAAGCACTAGTGTGAGCATGGCCAACAACGCGTTGAGTATCTTCAGGAACATACTATCCCTGCTATGCTTTTGACTCATGATATTGGCTGCTGTCAATACGAACAGGTTTATGACTGCGATGCGGCACAGCTCAAAGAATCCGCTGCGGGCATATTCCGAATAAATCTGCCACCCCTCCGGCCGTTGGCCGGCAAAGGCAGAGAAGAAATAAGGCGCCTGGCTCCCAATGAATACTATATAAAGCATACATAACAAGCCCATCAGAATGTAGACCGTAGTCATGGGAAGTATCCGCAAGCCCGAAATCTTCTCAAGGGTGCTGTCCTTTTCAAACGAACCGGCTCCTCTTTTATGAGTGCTGCCGGCAACCAGACCGAAGATATAGGCTGCAATGGGAACAGCCAGAATGAGCTGCCAGAATGTTTCCCAAAATTTATTGCCCAACCCCCGAAATCCGTCTAATATCCCATTGATGAGTTTAGCAAAACCGCCGCTGTCCGCTTCCATCAGCAGGGGTAAAACCATGGCCGCCACAATAAAGGATAAGAATAAACCTAATGCTATAGAGGAAATTTGTCTTCCCCGGGCAAGTTTATTGGCGCCCAGAAGGGCCAGGCCCTTATACTGGCAACCGAAATTGCTGAAGGGAATAACCAGCAAGGCATTATAGCTGTCCAATAAAAGTAAATCACTGGTTTTGCCCAGGATGAGCAGTCCGGCGGCACACAGGATCCAGTACACGGCGCTGCAGAATAACAGCAGGCCGTGCCACGGAGCCAGCCCATTGTTGGTCCACAGGCTGAAGCTTAGCCCGATCAGCATCACCACCGCCAGCCAGAACCAGCCCGCCTTGGGGATCTGAGCTCCTTTTTTCCGCATATACACGATCACTGAGCCGCAGAATAACAGGGTGAACAAGGTCACTCCCCAGCCCTGCCAGGAGAACAATACCCAGCGGACAAAAAGAAAGCCCAGGACAAAGGCAAACAGGGCAAAATAGCTGTCCCTGCGGTCGGCGGCAAAAGGCGCTTTTCCCTTTTTCAGTATGGGGACTTCGGATGCGCTTTCCCCGGACCCGCCAAAAACTAAGGATCCCGAGCTCAAAGCTGCCTCATTTTTATCGATCGAAATTTCATCCATTTATCCAGCCCTCCTCAGTCTTGGTCCGTTTTGTATTCAAGTATATCTCCAGGCTGACAATCCAGTGCTTTGCAGATCTTCTCCATGGTCGAGAAACGAATAGCTTTAGCCTTGCCGGTTTTAAGGATGGAGAGATTGGCTGGACTGATGCCTATCTTTTCAGCCAGTTCTCCGGAGGACATTTTTCGTTTGGCCATCATTACATCCAAATTTACTACGATTGGCATGATCCCGCTCCCCCTCCCCTATACTGTGTAATCGGCTTCATTTTTCAGTTCCACTGCCTGGGCGACTACATTCTTCACCACCCGCACGATCAAGCCCATAAAAGCAGCAGCCACTGCTATAAAGAACCATGGATAATAGTAAAACAGGGAAATCAAAGCTACTCCCGCACCCACAAAACAACTCCAGGAGATCCGTCTCAATAATTCTACGTTTTCGGCGGTAAATACTTGACCGGTCTCGATCCGGCGCAGCAGTTTGAACAGACTATAGAGCAGAAAAGCAGCAGGAACAAATCCCACATAGATGGTTGTCATAAAATACACTGCTTCTTCTCCCTTAAGCCCGGCCTGCGAAAACTCCACAAACCAATGGGTCAGCCAGGGCGCCGTCACCACTGCAGCTAAAAGCAAGCCCATAAAAAGCAGAACGCACAGCTTACTCAAGATGATGGATTTCTCTCCATTCCACATAGATTTCTTCCTTTCTTAACCGGGGATGTACCCTTAATTATTTGTAGTATAGCAAGGAGATTACTGCAATACAACATATATTTATCGTTATTCAATATATTATTTTCGTTTATCGTTAGCCAGGCGGTTTACAGCAGGCCGCTAGCTTAGTTTGCAGACATGCCATACACAGGGAAACATCCCCCTGTGTCTCAGCCGCCAAACTGCGGCCCCACCAAAGCCTATGCCAATCCAATGCTAAAGCCTTGATCGATCATTTCATGCTGCAAGGTATGGAATCCCAGATGGATATGGAGCGGAGAATATTGCAGACTGCGCAGGTTCTGAGGTCTCATGGAGGGAAGCGACGCCTTGTTTAAGGCTTAATCTCAACCGCAAAGCTATGACTACTCATTTTTCAGATTAGACTGGTTTTGTTAGCCGTTTTGTTAGTCCTTAGGTTATATAATGCAAATATAACAGGCCAATCAACTACCATATCTTCTGCATGATTGGGCGGAAACGGCACGGGTGGTTGCAAACCCGAATGCAGCGGCATAACTACCAGCGATAGTAAAAGGAATGGGTCTGGAAGAAAAAGTTGGGCAGATTTTTATGCCTGATTTTCGCCAATGGGATGGTAAAAATCCCCTGCAGCTACCAACCGGAGCGCCAAATTCATAAGGAGACCATGCAGGTTTTTTAACCATAGCAACCATTAATACAGCCAGGGAAGGAAGAGAAAGGAAAATGTTATTGTCTGATTTGAATTTTCCGACACTGAACGCACTAAAACCGGTTGAGATAGTTATTGCCGAGGCTTCCAGGGCCTTAAAAGATCAACATCGGGTCATTAGCAGCAGCGAAATTGCTAATGTGCTCAGGGCAACCCGTCAAATAACTGCTGAAGCGGATATTTCTTTTCGGTCTATTTATG
Organism: Pelotomaculum sp.; assembly: GCA_018435055.1. GTDB lineage: Bacteria > Bacillota > Desulfotomaculia > Desulfotomaculales > Pelotomaculaceae > Syntrophopropionicum. Next base: position 3,436 of record JAHDOA010000050.1, read on the forward strand.
CCTACGGTACAGGCAAATCAAGCAATCCCGAAGAATACATACCGCCTGAGGATGTTGGTAGCACCTTTGTGGGTTCGCACTTGCCATATTTGGCATCAGGTCCTATTGAGGGGCTATTAGCTCTAGTTGGATCTATTTTCTTTCTGGTCTTTCGGAGAAAGAAAATTAAACAAAAAGAACAGAATTTGTATGCTCAAGCTATAGCCAAAGAGAAATCACTGCGTGAGCAACTTCAGCTAGAAGCTGGTGCATCACAGGAACGAATTGATTATCTAAAGAGCATTCTTGTACTATTAACCTATGCGTTAAAAGAGCTTAAGCAAGATTTAACAGTGTTATAGAGTGAACATTTTATAGAAAGTAAAGTCTAATGCTCAGTTCAGCCCAATTGCACTTTTTCTAATACCGCTATGCTTGCTATTATCTCATCATTAAGATAATACAATGAACTTCAGAAGCCTGATTAAAACCATCCTCTTCGCCCCAATATTAATCCAAGGACTACTCCGCAACATTATACTCAAGCGTGTCACGAATCGAGTAGACGGGGCCTCACGGCCCCAATCCCTCACAGAACCGGACGTGCGCTATTAACGCATCCGGCTCTTCACTTCATCATTCACAAGGCGTAACTGCCTCCGGCGCCTGGGTCAAATATTCTTAC
>JAHDOA010000068.1 GCA_018435055.1 Pelotomaculum sp.
CCGCCTACTGTATTCAGGGTCAGGGTAATCGCCGCCGTCAGTGTCGTCTTGCCGTGGTCTACGTGGCCGATGGTGCCGATGTTGACGTGCGGTTTGGTCCGCTCAAATTTCCGTTTTGCCATTTTGGTTCTTCCTCCTTAATTCTGGATTAATAAATGATTAATAATTTATACGCTTTACGTTCCATATTTTACCCATGTCTTCTGGCAATAATTCCTTCCGCTATATTATCCGGTATCTGGGCGTATTGGCCAAACTGCATTGTATACGTACCCCGTCCCTGTGTGCGGGAACGCAGGTCAGTGGCATAACCGAACATTTCCGCAAGCGGGACACTGGCGCTGATTACCTGTAATCCGTAGCGCGGACCCATTTCTTCTATCCTGCCGCGCTTGGCATTGAGGTCCCCGATCACATCACCCATGTATTCATCATTTACAGTTACTTCCACTTTCATGATCGGCTCAAGCAGCACCGGGCCCGCCTTTACAGCAGCGTTCTTGAATCCCATCGAACCGGCTATTTTAAAAGCCATTTCGGAGGAGTCCACCTCGTGGTAAGACCCGTCAATGAGAGTGACAGCAATATCAATAACAGGAAAACCTGCCACGACGCCGTTTTCCATGGCTTCCCTAATTCCTGCCTCAATAGCAGGTATATATTCTTTAGGAATTGCGCCGCCGATAATTTTATTGGTAAACAACAGGCCGCTGCCGGGCTGTCCGGGCTCGATCTCCAGCACCGCGTGGCCGTATTGACCCCGCCCGCCTGATTGGCGTATAAACTTACCTTCAGCCCTGGCCTTTTGCCGGATTGTTTCCTTATATGCCACCTGGGGGCGTCCTACATTTGCTTCAACCTTGAATTCCCGAAGCATCCTGTCTACAATAATCTCCAGGTGCAACTCACCCATGCCCGAGATCAAGGTCTGGCCGGTTTCCGGATCAGTATTGATCCGGAAGGTGGGGTCCTCTTCAGCCAATTTCAGCAGGGCCACCCCCATTTTTTCCTGGTCAACCTTGGTTTTGGGCTCGATAGCCACCTGGATCACCGGCTCCGGAAATACCATCGACTCCAGCATGACCGGTGATTTCTCTTCGCAAAGCGTGTCACCGGTGCCAGTCATTTTCAAACCAACCGCGGCCACTATATCCCCTGTGACTACCTCCTGAATATCCTCCCGGTGATTGGCATGCATCCGCAGTATCCGTCCGATCCTTTCCTTGCGTCTTTTGGCGGGGTTGAACACATAAGAACCGGATTTCAACTGCCCTGAATAAACCCTGAAAAATGTCAGCTTGCCAACATAAGGGTCTGCCATGACCTTGAAAGCCAGGGCGGAAAATGGTTCCTTATCTATAGGCAGGCGAGTCTCCTCCTGGCCGGTATCGGGATTTATCCCCTGCACCCCCGGCAGGTCTGTAGGAGCCGGCAAGTAATCCACAATGGCGTCAAGCAACTGCTGCACACCTTTGTTCTTGAAAGATGACCCGCACAGTACCGGCACAATTTTCACCGCCAGGGTAGCTCTGCGCAGCCCTGCTTTGATATCCTCCACGGACAGGTCTTCGTTTTCAAGGTACTTCTCCATCAGATCTTCGTCAGTCTCTGCAATCGCTTCAATCAAGTCGTTCAGCATTTTTTTGGCTTCTTCCGCCAATTCAGGGGGGATATCAGTTTCCTCGATTTCTTGACCCAGGTCGTCATGATATATGATTGCTTTTTGCCTGACCAGGTCAACAATGCCGGTAAAGCTGTCCTCCATGCCGATGGGCATTTGTATGGCCACAGGGTTGGCGCCGAGACGCCCTCTGATCATTTTAATGTCTTCATAAAAATCAGCGCCGACCCGGTCCATCTTATTGATATAGGCTATACGCGGCACACCATATTTATCTGCCTGCCGCCAGACAGTCTCCGACTGGGGTTCGACACCGCCAACTGAACAAAATACTGCAACCGCTCCGTCCAGCACGCGCAAGGAGCGCTCTACTTCAACTGTGAAGTCCACGTGGCCTGGCGTGTCGATGATATTTATCACGCAGTTGCGCCACAGGCAGCTGGTAGCAGCTGATGTTATTGTTATACCGCGCTCCTGCTCCTGGGCCATCCAATCCATTGTAGCCGTCCCGTCATGAACTTCCCCGATTTTATAGACCTTGCCCGTATAGTACAAGATCCTTTCGGTGGTAGTTGTCTTGCCAGCGTCAATGTGAGCCATTATTCCGATATTTCTAGTCTTATCCAGCGGTAGCTGACGCATTCAAGATCACTCCTTTACCACCTGTAGTGCGCAAACGCCTTATTGGCTTCAGCCATCTTATGGGTATCTTCTCTTTTCTTTGCGGAAGCGCCGGCGCCGGCGGCAGCGTCCATAATTTCACTGGCCAGCCTTTCTTCCATTGTCCGCCCGGCACGTTCCCTGGAATATTTGGTCAGCCAGCGAATGGCCAGGGTCTGTCTGCGGTCATGCCGCACCTCTATAGGCACCTGGTAGTTGGCGCCGCCTACCCGGCGAGCCTTGACTTCGAGGATCGGCATGATGTTTTTCATCGCCGCCTCAAATACCTCCAGGGGATTTTTGCCCGATTTTTCTTTAATAATGTCCATCGCTCTATATACAAGGGTTTCAGCCAGGCTCTTTTTGCCGTCCAGCATGACCTGGTTGATCAATTTGGTTAAAACCTTACTCCGGTATACGGGATCAGGTAAAATCTCACGCTTGGGAACAGATCCTCTTCTTGGCAATGCTTTTCCCCCCTTTGCTAAGGAAATGAATTCTTAAAATATCACATGTAATAATGTTTATTTTTTCGGCCGTTTGGCGCCGTATTTGGAACGTCCCTTTTTCCTGTTTTGCACACCGGCGGAATCAAGGGCGCCACGCACTATATGATACCTGACACCCGGGATGTCTTTCACTCTCCCGCCACGGACCAGGACAACCGAGTGTTCCTGCAGGTTGTGTCCGATACCTGGTATATAGGAGGTTACCTCGATGCCGTTAATAAGCCTTACCCTCGCTATTTTGCGCAAGGCTGAATTCGGCTTCTTGGGGGTCGTGGTATATACCCTGGTGCACACACCGCGCTTTTGCGGGCATTCCTTCAGCGCCGGGGCATTTATTTTCCTCGTGATCTCTTCCCTGCCCTTGCGAATAAGCTGGCTGATAGTTGGCATTTCTCAAAATACACCTCCTTCCGATAAATAAAAATGCAAAATCATATTTACTCAAGAATGGCAGCGACGGCGCAGCCCACTTCAATACGGCAGGCTTTGCCGAGAGACTGCATGGTTTCAACCTGAATTATAGGTATTCCTTTTTGCAAACCCAACTGAAGAATCGGGTCTACTACAAAACGGTCGGCGTCTTTTGCCACAAATACTACTTTAGCCTGGCCCCGCTCCAAGGCTTTTAAGGTTTGCTTTGCGCCCACGGTTTTTTTTCGGGAAGACAGCAGACGCTCATCAGCCATGGCGATAACAACCTCCTAAATTCAGACACTTTGATATCGTATCACTACTATAATACGTTGTCAATTCCCTGGCTGGCCATTTCTTCTCCTCCGATTATATTTTCTTCTCCCGGGTCATCCTCCACAGCATCTATTTCTATGTTCCGGTAGCGGGACATGCCGGTACCGGCCGGGACCAATTTACCGATGATCACGTTTTCTTTCAAACCCAGCAGCGGGTCAAGCTTGCCTTTGATCGCCGCGTCTGTGAGCACCCTGGTGGTCTCCTGAAAGGAGGCGGCCGAAAGGAAGGAGTCGGTGGCCAGGGAAGCCTTGGTAATGCCCATCAAAAGCGTTTTAGCGGTGGCGGGCTCACCGCCGTTCATTGTTATCCGGTTGTTTTCGTCCTCGAACTCAAATATATCGATCAGACCGCCCGGCAGCAGGTCGGTGTCGCCGGGTTCCTCCACCTTAACCCTGCGCAGCATCTGGCGGATCATCACTTCTATATGCTTGTCGTTAATATCCACACCCTGCAGGCGGTAGACCCGCTGGACCTCTTGTAAGAGATAGACCTGCACACCTTGGATACCTTTAATCTTCAACAAGTCATGCGGGTTCACCGAGCCTTCGGTCAGCTCATCGCCGGCATAGATCCGGTCGCCGTCCTTAATTTTCAGACGGGCTCCATAAGGGACCGGGTAGGTTTCCTTCTCACCATCTTCAGTGATCACATCGATTTCCCGGCGCCCTTTTGCCTCCCGCACTTCAGCAGTGCCGTCAGCCTCGGCCACGATGGCCTGACCTTTGGGCTTTCTGGCCTCGAAAAGCTCTTCGACACGGGGCAGGCCCTGGGTGATGTCATCTCCGGCGACGCCGCCGGTGTGGAAAGTACGCATGGTCAGCTGGGTACCGGGCTCACCAATACTCTGGGCGGCAATAATGCCCACCGCCTCACCGATATCGACCATGTGGCCGGTGGCCAGGTTGCGGCCGTAACATTTAACACAAACCCCATAGCGGGTGCGGCAGGTTAACACCGAGCGGATTTTTACTTTTGTAATGCCGGCTGCTATAATAGCCCTGGCTTCCTCTTCGGTAATTTCTGTGTCGGCTTTTGCCAGCACCTCGCCCGTTACCGGGTGAATTATATCTTCCAGAGTTATCCGCCCGTTGATGCGGTCTTCAATTTTCTCAATAACTTCGGTACCGTCTTTTATTTCCGCTACTTCTATGCCCTGTGTTGTAAAACAATCCTTCTCCCGGACGATTACATCCTGGGCAACGTCAACCAGCCGGCGGGTAAGGTAGCCCGAATCAGCCGTCCGCAGCGCAGTGTCGGCCAGGCCTTTCCTGGCGCCGTGCGTTGAAATAAAATATTCAAGAACGGTCAGGCCTTCCCGGAAATTGGCTTTGATCGGCAGGTCGATAATCTGTCCGGATGGGTCCGCCATCAGGCCGCGCATACCGGCAAGCTGACGAATCTGTTGAATATTACCGCGGGCGCCGGAGTTGGCCATCATATAGACCGGGTTAAAGCGGTCGAGGGATTCAATCAACGCGTCCGTTACCTTTTTGGTAGCTTCGTTCCAGATCCCTATTACTGTTTGGTAGCGCTCTTCTTCGGTAATCAGGCCGCGCCGGAATTGCGTTTCAACCTTTTCTACCTGCGTCCCGGCATCTTTTAAGATGTCTGCTTTTTCTTCCGGAATGGTGATGTCATTAATCCCGATCGTCACACCCGCCTTGCTGGCGTAAGTGAAACCGAGCCTTTTGACCCCGTCCAGCAGCCTTGTCGTAGCAGAGAAACCAAGTTTGCGGTAACATTTATCCACTATCATGCTCAGGGCTTTCTTGTCTGCGACATGATTATAAAACCCGTTCCATTCCATATATCTCAATTTTTCAGGCAGCTCTTCATTAAATATAACCCTGCCCACAGTAGTTTCCACCAGGCCCAATCCGGGAATGCGGACTTTAATCCTGGCGTGCAGGCTGATGGCGTCGTTGTTATATGCCATAACGGCTTCTTCCGGATCTTTAAAACATTTGCCCTGGCCCGGCGCATCATTCTTTTCCGTGGTCAGGTAGTAGCAGCCCAGTACCATGTCCTGGGTGGGAATGGCCACCGGCCGCCCGTCTTTCGGATTCAATATGTTGTTGGACGACATCATTAAAAGCCTGGCCTCCGCCTGCGCCTCAGCTGAAAGAGGCACGTGCACGGCCATTTGGTCTCCGTCAAAGTCAGCGTTATAGGCGGTGCAGACCATCGGGTGAATCTGGATGGCCTTGCCGCTTACCAGCACCGGCTCAAAAGCCTGAATGCCCAAACGGTGCAGGGTAGGAGCGCGGTTTAGCAGAACAGGGTGTTCGCTGATTACTTCTTCCAGGACATCCCAAACTTCCGGCCGTATCCTCTCCACCATCCTTTTGGCGCTCTTGATGTTATGGGCGTGACCGTCGTTAACCAGGCGTTTCATCACGAACGGTTTAAATAATTCCAGCGCCATTTCCTTGGGCAGGCCGCACTGGTGCATATGCAGGTCCGGACCGACAACAATTACCGAGCGGCCTGAGTAGTCGACCCTTTTACCGAGAAGGTTCTGGCGAAAGCGGCCCTGTTTCCCTTTCAGCATATCCGAAAGAGACTTGAGCGGACGGTTGCCGGGTCCTGTAACCGGACGTCCGCGGCGGCCGTTATCTATTAAGGCGTCTACGGCCTCCTGGAGCATTCTTTTTTCATTCCGGACAATAATGTCCGGGGCGCCAAGGTCCAAAAGCCTTTTAAGGCGGTTATTACGGTTAATCACCCGGCGGTAGAGGTCGTTTAAATCCGATGTGGCAAAACGGCCGCCGTCAAGCTGCACCATTGGCCGCAGTTCGGGAGGTATTACCGGGATCACTTCCAGTATCATGCACTCGGGCAGGTTGCCGGACTTGCGGAAAGACTCCGCCACTTCCAGGCGGCGAATCGCCCTGATCTTACGCTGGCCGGAAACATCCTTCAGTTCCTGGCGCAGTTCCCCGGTGAGTTCCTCCAGATTGATCTCTTCAAGCAGCTTTTTAATCGCCTCCGCGCCCATGCTGGCCTTGAAGGACCATTCGTATTTTTCCCGGTTCTCGCGGTACTCGGCCTCACTCAGGAGCTGTTTTTTAATCAAACCGGTATCACCGGGGTCGGTTACTATATAGGAAACAAAGTACAACACCTTTTCCAACGCCCGCGGAGACATGTCCAGCAGGAGCCCCATACGGCTGGGAATACCTTTGAAATACCATATATGGGAAACTGGCGCGGCCAGCTCAATATGCCCCATTCTTTCCCGTCGCACCTTGGAACGGGTTACTTCGACGCCGCACCTGTCACAAATGACTCCCTTGTAACGCACACGCTTATATTTACCACAGTGACATTCCCAGTCGCGAGTCGGCCCAAAAATGCGTTCGCAAAAAAGTCCGTCCCTTTCTGGTTTTAAGGTGCGGTAATTGATGGTTTCAGGTTTTTTGACCTCGCCGCTGGACCAGGCGCGGATCTGATCCGGCGACGCCAAACCGATCCTGATGCGATCAAAATTGTTTAAATCAAGCAAAAGAACGCCCCCTTTTCAGTCGTCAGCAATCAGACGTCAGGTTACAGGTATTCCTTCAGGGTCTATTTCCAATTTATGATCCTACTCGTCATCCACTATAAATTTATCCTCCAGGAAGTCCTCGGCAAAAGCGTCTTCTTCCCCGGCTTCGTCATCGCTTTCGCTGCCCTCTTCCTCTTCCACAGGCGCATCATCCTCCAGGATATCAATGCCGAGTTCTTTGGCTGTCTCTGCTATATCCTCCTCGGCTTCTTTAATCTCTATTTCCCGGTCATCTTCGGACAAAGCCTTTACATCCAGAGCGAGGCTTTGCAATTCCTTAATCAAGACCTTAAAAGACTCGGGGACGCCCGGCTCGGGCACGTTCTCTCCTTTGACTATGGCCTCATATGTTTTAACCCGGCCGACTACGTCATCTGATTTGACAGTCAGTATTTCCTGCAAAGTATACGCGGCGCCGTAGGCTTCCAGCGCCCAGACCTCCATTTCCCCGAAGCGCTGGCCGCCAAACTGCGCTTTGCCGCCAAGGGGTTGCTGGGTCACCAGCGAGTATGGCCCGGTGGAACGGGCGTGGATCTTGTCATCCACCAGGTGCGCCAGCTTGAGCATGTATACGTACCCTACTGTAATCGGGTTGTCGAATGGCTGGCCGGTACGCCCGTCATACAAGGTTACCTTGCCGCCGGCGGGGATTCCCGCTTCTTTTAGTTTATCCAGGATGTCACCTTCCACCGCCCCGTTAAAAACGGGAGTGGAAACACAGTAGCCAAGAGCCTTGGCCGCCCACCCCAGGTGGGCTTCCAGAACCTGTCCCAAATTCATCCGGGAAGGAACACCCAGGGGGTTCAGTACAATTTCTATAGGCGTACCGTCAGGCAAAAACGGCATATCCTCCTCGGGCAGGATGCGGGCAATAACACCCTTGTTGCCGTGGCGGCCGGCCATTTTATCCCCTTCAGATATTTTCCGCTTCTGGGCAATATATACCCGCACCAGCTGATTTACACCCGGCGGCAGTTCATCGCCGGCCTCCCTGGAAAACACCTTGACATCCACAATTTTACCTGACTCACCGTGGGGCACGCGCAGGGAAGTATCTCTAACCTCCCTGGCCTTTTCGCCGAAAATAGCCCTGAGCAGGCGCTCCTCTGCTGTTAACTCTGTCTCCCCTTTGGGAGTTACCTTGCCGACAAGAATGTCCCCGGACCTGACTTCAGCCCCCGTCCGGATAATGCCCCTGTCGTTAAGGTCTTTTAAAATTTCCTCGCCTACATTGGGGATATCCCTGGTGATTTCCTCCGGGCCCAGCTTGGTATCCCTGGCGTCGCACTCGTATTCCTCTATATGAATGGAAGTAAAATACTCATCTTTTACTGCTTTTTCACTGACCAGGATGGCATCTTCATAGTTGTAACCTTCCCAGGGCATAAAAGCGACAAGGACGTTGCGGCCCAGCGCCAGTTCTCCCATGTCGGTCGACGGGCCGTCCGCTATAACCTGGTCTTTTTCAACCCGATCGCCCTTTTTAACCACAGGCTTCTGGTTAATACAAGTACCCTGGTTTGAACGGGTAAATTTTAAGAGTTTATACCGGTCAAGATTGCCATTGTCATTTCTGATTTCAATTTCATTTGCTGTTACCTTCTCTACCGTACCCGGCTCTTTGGCCAGCACAACCACCCCGGAGTCGCGCGCCGCCTTAAATTCCACACCGGTCCCCACCAGCGGCGCCTGCGTTTTCAAGAGAGGCACAGCCTGTCGTTGCATGTTTGCTCCCATCAGGGCACGGTTGGCGTCGTTATGCTCTAAGAATGGGATTAAAGCTGTGGCTATACTAAATACTTGTTTGGGAGACACATCCATGTAGTCGACCCTATCCGCCGGAACCACAACAATATCTGGAGAACGCGCATTGATCTTGTTTTCTGTGAAATGCCCCTCCTCATCAAGCGGGGCGTTAGCCTGGGCAATAACGAAATTTTCTTCTTCATCAGCGGTAAGGTAAACAATTTCATCTGTAACCCGCCTGTTTTCTCTATCAACTTTGCGGTAAGGGGTTTCTATAAAACCAAATTCGTTGATCCGGGCATATGTGCTCAGCGACCCGATCAATCCGATATTTGGGCCCTCAGGCGTTTCAATGGGGCACATCCTGCCGTAGTGGGAATGGTGCACGTCACGGACCTCAAAACCGGCCCTTTCCCTGGAAAGGCCCCCCGGGCCAAGCGCCGAAAGCCGCCTTTTATGCGTTAGTTCAGCCAGGGGGTTTGTCTGATCCATAAACTGCGAAAGCTGGCTAGAACCAAAAAACTCCTTGATAGACGCCACCACCGGACGTATATTTATTAAAACCTGGGGCGTAATTACATCAACATCCTGAATAGTCATTCTTTCCCGGACAACTCTTTCCATCCTGGAAAGTCCGATGCGGAACTGGTTTTGCAGGAGTTCACCCACAGAGCGCAGCCTGCGGTTGCCCAGGTGGTCGATATCATCCACCTGCCCCTCACCGTTCATCAAACCAAGGAGATAACGGAGGGTTTCAAATATGTCTTCCCTGGTCAACTCCCTGACAAACTGGTGCGGCAAATCCTTCTTCGGGCTATCAGCCTCAGCCTCGCCGGCAGCGCCCTGTACGGGCCGATAAAGAACACCGTGCTTGAGCTTTTTTTGGATCTTATAACGTCCTACATTGGCCAGGTCATAGCGCTTCGGTTCAAAAAACAACGCTTCCAAGAGGGAGCGGGCGCTGTCGACAGTAGGCGGTTCCCCCGGCCGCAGGCGCTTATAAATTTCCACAAGCGCTTCCTCTTCGCTGTCGGTATTGTCACGGCTCAGGGTTTCCTGAATGTTTTTATCCTCATTAAAAAGCTCCGCAATCTTGGCGTTCGAACCACGCCCCAGAGCCCGTACCAGTACAGTAGCGGGTATCTTCCTGGTGCGGTCAATCCGGACAAAAATATGGTCGTTCACATCTGTCTCAAATTCCAACCAGGCGCCCCGGTTGGGAATGATTGTAGCGGTAAAGAGATTTTTCCCGGTGGGATCGATAGTCTTCGCAAAATAAACACCGGGTGAACGGACAAGCTGACTGACAATAACCCGTTCGGCGCCGTTGATAATAAAAGTACCTTTTTCGGTCATCAAGGGAAAATCACCCATGAAGACCTCCTGTTCTTTTACCTCACCGGTTTCCTTATTAATCAGCCTTACTTTAACCCGCAGCGGCGCCGCATAAGTAAAATCCCTTTCCTTGCACTCCTCCACCGAATATTTGGTGTCTCCCAGGGTATAATCCAGGAACTCTAATACAAGGTTGCCGGTAAAATCCTGAATAGGGGAAATGTCACGGAATACTTCTTTTAGACCTGTTCTTAAAAACCAATCGTATGAATTACGCTGAACCTCGATCAGGTTGGGCAGTTCCAACACTTCTTTTAATCTGCTGAAGTCATAGCGATACCTGGTCCCCGTCCCTACCCTTTCCGGATAAGCCATCTGGCGCATCACACCCCCGTCATAAAATAAAACAAAAATTAGTCTAATTTATTAAACATGTGATATTATAAAGAAAGAATGATAAAATAAAATATGCAAAAAAAGCGCCGCGGATTATTTCTTTCATGATAAACAAGTTAAAAGCAAGGATTGTTCTGTACAATACCTCGCTTTTTTTAAATGTTGGCTATCTAAAATATTATTGCCTGATATCAGGAATAAGATACATATTATACCACAAAAAAATAGCAAAGTTAGCTTATACGCCAGGGACATTCTAAAATTTTAGCATAACAGGAACGCTCTGTCAAGGCGTCTTACGGAATATTTTCTCATAATACAAAAAGGGCTGTCAGCCCTTTTTGTATTAAATCTATTCATTAATATAGATAAATCTTATTTAATATCAACGGACGCGCCAACATCGGTAAGCTTGGCTTTAATTGCCTCCGCCTCTTCCTTGGAGATTTTCTCCTTAACCGGTTTGGGGAAGCTGTCAACCAGCTCTTTTGCTTCTTTTAAACCGAGGGCGGTAATCTCTCTAACAACCTTAATTACGTTGACTTTCTTTTCGCCGATGGCGGTAAGGATGACATCAAATTCCGTCTGCTCCTCAACCTCCGCCGTGGCAGCGGCAGCCGCGCCAGGAGCGGCGGCGACGGCTACCGGGGCAGCCGCGCTCACGCCAAACTCGGTTTCAAACGCTTTAACCAGCTCGGATAATTCTAATACGGTCATGCCTTTTACAGCTTCAAGTATTTCCTGGACTTTAGACATTTAATTCAACCTCCTGATATTTTGTTTATAACCATAATTTAGACTCTTTTTGCGGACAATACACACGGCCTTAGACGTCAGGGATTGGGTTCCGCGTCCGGGCCTACGCTTCCCCAGCGCGCAATTTTCGCACCTCTTCCAGGGCATAGACAAAATTACGCAGGGTTCCTTGCAGTACACTCGCAAAACCATACAGCGGGGCCTGCATCCCGCCCAGGACTTTGGTCAGGAGTACCTCCCGCGAAGGCAGATCGGCAAGTTCCTTCACTCCTCTGACGTCGATTACCTGGCCTTCCAGTACGCCGGCCTTAATCTCCATCTTTTTTGTCTCCCGGATGAATTCAGAAAGGATCCTCGCCGGCGCTACGGGATCCGTGCCAAAGGCAATAGCCGTCTGCCCTTCTAAAAAGGGCTTCAGCCCGTCTAATCCCGCCTGTTCGGCAGCCAGGCTGAAAAGGGTGTTTTTGGCAACTTTAATTTCACAGCCTGCTTCACGCAGCCTCCGGCGAAGCTTTGTCGCTTCAGCCACATTCAGCCCCCGGTAATCGGCAAGGACGGCAGCCTGAGAACTGACAAACTTTCCTTTCATCTCCTGGACTATGCTCTCTTTTTCCGCTTTGCTTCTAGGCATTTTTCTTCAAACACCTCCCTTCAGGTTGGTTAGTGGTTGGTGGTTGGGAAAAGACAATAAAACATTAGGTTCCCTAAGATCCAACAGCTACCGGCCACCACTAACGATATAAAAATTAACTGGTACTCTTACAGCGGATTTCCCCGATTGGGATGGCGGGATAAATCCCGCCCTACAGGGTCAGGTTATGTCCCCGGATAGAACCTAACGACTTACCACACACCACCAACAACTAAAAAGGCCTCCGCAGAAATGCTGCAGAGGCCGTACGACATTCATCGCAGGGTACTTTTAAGCCTCGGCTGGCGGCGTGTACTTGTACGTACAGCCATTATGCAAAGCACCAGCGGTCTACAGCAAAGTGAACGGGGAAACACCTCAAAACTGAACGGGGACACACCTTTCAAATGGGTATTCCTTTAGGGTCGAGAAATGTCCCCCGATCGGTATGTGCCGGCAAACAAGCGCCTGTCGTGTCAGGCGGTTACCTTTTGGGTATTGACCTTGATACCGGGACCCATAGTAGAACTCAAAGAAATATTTTTCAAATATTGCCCCTTGGCCGCGGCGGGTTTTGCCCGCACCAGGGTGTCGATCAATGTGCGCAGGTTTTCAAGCAGTTTTTCGTTATCAAAAGAAACCCTGCCAATCGGGGCGTGGATATTACCGGCTTTATCCACCCGGTATTCAATCTTACCAGCCTTTACCTCCTTTACCGCCCTGTCCACATCAAAGGTGACAGTGCCGGTCTTGGGGTTGGGCATCAGGCCGCGCGGACCCAGGATACGGCCCAGCTTGCCGACTGTACCCATCATATCCGGGGTAGCAATAGCCACATCAAATGCCAGCCAGCCTTCCTTCTGGATCCTTTCAACCATGTCTTCCGCCCCGACAAAATCGGCGCCGGCATCGCTTGCCTCTTTTGCCTTATCGCCTTTAGCAAAAACCAGGACAGTGCGTGTCTTGCCGGTGCCATACGGCAGTACTACCGCGCCGCGAACCTGCTGATCAGCGTGTCGTGGGTCTACACCCAAACGGACGGCTACTTCTATTGTTTCATCAAACTTGGCCGGAGCCACCTTCTTGAGCAGTGTAAAAGCTTCGTCCGGCTCATAAAGGGCATTCCGGTCAATCTGTTTTGCAGCGTCTGTAAATTTCTTACCGTGCTTCGGCATATTTTCAACCTCCCTGTGGTATTAACGGAAAATAATCCTCCCACTGCTATCCTTCTACGATCTCAATCCCCATACTCCGGGCCGTGCCTTCAACCATCAGCATGGCTGTCTCCACACTGGCCGCGTTTAAATCGGGCATTTTCAACTCTGCAATTTCCCGCACTTTGGAACGGGGAATTTTCGCGACTTTCTTTATATTTGGCTCCCCGGAAGCTTTTTCGATGCCTGCCGCCTTCTTCAACAGAACAGCCGCGGGCGGGGTCTTGGTTATAAAGGTAAAGGAACGGTCTTCGTAAACAGTAATCTCAACCGGGATAATCAGCCCCGCCTGAGCTGCCGTTCTTTCGTTGTATTCCTTCACAAAAGACATAATGTTAACCCCATGCTGGCCTAAAGCCGGCCCTACTGGAGGAGCCGGGGTTGCTTTACCGGCCGGAACCTGCAATTTAACTATTGCTGATACTCTTTTTGCCACCTGCGCTACACCTCCTTCTTGCATCGTTCGACTTGCGGATCTTAAGAAATTTTTTCAACTTGTATAAAATCAAGGTCAATAGGGGTTTCTCTGCCAAACATTGAGATAACAACCCTTACCTTGCCTTTTTCAAGATTTATTTCCTCAATCTGACCAATAAAGTTCTCAAACGGTCCGGCTACCACACGGACACTTTCGCCGATAGAAAAATCAACCCGCGCCCGCGGCTCCTCAACACCCATCTGTCTGATAATCTGTTTCGCCTCAGCCTCATTAAGCGGGATTGGTTTTGATCCGGTGCCAACAAAGCCTGTCACTCCGGGTGTATTCCGCACCACGTACCAGGAATCATCGGTCATAAACATTTCCACCAGCACATAACCAGGGAATATCTTGCGTTTTGATATTCTTTTTTTCCCGTCCTTAATTTCTACCTCATCTTCCATGGGCACAAGAATACGAAAGATTTTTTCTTCCATATTCATTGATTCTATACGTTTTTCGAGATTAGCCTTTACCTTGTTTTCGTAACCGGAATAGGTATGTACAACATACCAGCTCTTTTCCATAAAATACAAGGGACCCTCCTGCAAGTAAGGTCCCCCACCCCCTCAGGAATTTATCTTTTAATAATAAGGCCAAAAACCGTGCTCAGCGCCGAATCAAAAATCCAGAGCAACGCCCCTACAAACAACACCGCCACCACTACCACAATGGTGTAAATAATTAATTCCCTGCGGCCCGGCCAGTTAACCTTCTTGAGCTCGCCGTATGCCCCCTTGACAAATTTCTGGACGAGTTCAATATAGTTAACCTTTTCTTTCTTTGCCGGATAATCTTTTTTGGTTTCTTTCCTGGCCACTTCTCTTTTATCTTTAACTAGAGTGATATCTTTTTTGACAGTACTCTTTTTATCCGTTTTTTGCCTGAGGATATTTTTGCCGTCCTGACTATCTTTATTCAAGACCTTATTCAGGACAGGGTTTTTCCCGGTGTTTCTTTTTTGACCGGTTTCTTTTTTACCCTGTTCTTTTTTATTTCCCCCGTCGTCCTGCTTCCTGGTAACAGCCATTAAACGCCACATCCTTAAATTTAATAATGTAATTCCGCGCACAATTTACCTTCATTTATAACATAGGCAGATGCGGCTATCTTCTATGAGGACAAACCCTGTGTTATCTGGTTTCTTTGTGCAGGGTATGGGTATGGCAGAATCTACAGTACTTCTTCATTTCAATCCTGTTGGTGTCATTTTTCTTATTTTTCTCAGTGGTATAGTTCCTTCTTTTACATTCCGTGCAGGCCAATGTAACTCCCACCCTCACCTGAGCCACCTCCCCTAAGCCAAAAAAAAATTAGGTCCATCGTTTTTTATGAAAAATTTACTTATCAAATTTAACACAATTAAAAGGGGATGTCAATAGTTACCCATTGCGCGGGCCAAACTGTTCCCTATGCAAACATTAAAACAATATTATTCAGGCATATCATTTCTATTTTATACATTGTCATCGCCTTTTTATACAACATGGCAGCCACAGCGTAAAGTCGCACGCCGGGCTGCCTGCAAAAGCCAGAGTTTATTTATTTACTCATTAATTCCGGTCACAACGCCGGCGCCTACAGTACGGCCGCCTTCACGAATGGCGAAGTTCAACCCCTCTTCTATGGCGATCGGGGTGATCAGGGCGATGTCTATCTCCACATGGTCTCCCGGCATGACCA
>JAHDOA010000045.1 GCA_018435055.1 Pelotomaculum sp.
CTCCGTTAATATCTGAAAAGTTTAATTTTCTAGCTCTTCTTTTCGCTTGCTCGGAATTTACTGCTCGCTTCGGTCTCGTTTAAGACTTGACGAGTCATGTGTTCTTTATACATCCATTCCACTGTTTAGTTTTCAAAGACCCTATTATATAAGCCGATGGGCTGATATAATCTTTTTTTACCGGCCGCTTTTTGGCGGCGACAATAACTATCTTATCTCTTTTTGCTGCCCCGGTCAACCGGTAATTTTTGGTTTTGTTATCTTTCAGGTAAGACAACAACGATATTTAAACTATCATATATGGTTATATTTTGTCAAGCATCCTCGCGTAAAATATTATAAAATATTAAAATTATTTTATATTGTTTACTGCTTGCCGGGGATATTATTCATTAGCTTACAATAGAAAAATAGATTATTTCAACAAACCACTGCTTAAAATGCCGCCCTGCACACTAACAAAAGTACTGGGAACGCCGCCTACTATTATACTCTCTACCAGCGGCACCTGCATCCCCACTACTGCCTCACCTCCCTTGGAAGGAATAACAATGCGGATATTGGTATCAAAATTCAAATAGATCGAATGGCGGGTTTGATTGATCCCGGCCGCTTCAAATTTATCGACTACATTAACCCTGACTGCCCCGGCCGGCATAATGTTATATTTTAATCTGGGTCCCAGGTTGGCCAGCAGGGGTACCCCCAGAATCTGCCCGAGCGGTATGCCGAATGACTGCCAGCGCAAATCCTCCAACGCCTTCTGTACCGCCAGAGTGGTAGCGGCGGCAAACTGATTCACCTTTACTGTGTTTGCCTGCATCAGCACAATATGCCCGTCGCTGTCTTTATGAATCAATACAAAGTCCTGGTATTGCAGGTTTTCATCCGTGACCTCCTGCTGCAGGGCTGTATTAGCCGCCTCGGTAGCCAGCTGCACCGCCCTGATTTCGGCGATATTGAAAAAGGTGTCCCGCAAGGTCAGATCGGCAAGCAATATTAAGCCGATAACTATTATATTTATGAAAGCAATACCATATGCAGTTTTTCTTTTTTTCCTGCGCCTGCTTTTAAACAAATCTGCCACCCCCTTTAATAAGCAGAGCACCAGAGTACCATCCAGGCAAATGTACCCGTTTATAATTTATGTTGCGTCCGGGCAAATGATAGCCGCTAAAAACAAAAAAAGCGCCGCAGCGCTTTTTTGTATCCTAATAGTTATATAGCTATTTGAAAGAATTTTCTCTTGCCCACCTGGATGATCATACCGGCGGACAGCTTAATGTTGATATTGGGATCGTCAACTTTGATTCCGTCCACCTTTACCGCGCCCTGCTGGATTAAACGCCTGGCCTCGCTAGTGCTGCCGGCGCTGCCGGCAGCGGTCATCAGTTTCGGCAGCCAGACATTATCCCCCATGTCTGCCGCCGGCTTGAATGCGGGAATTTCATCCGGCAGATCCTTCCGCTGGAACATCCTGACAAACTCTTCTTCCGCAGCCCTGGCCTGTTCACTGCCGTAGTACTGGGTCACTATTTCCCTGGCCAGCCTCATCTTCACATCCCGCGGGTGCAGGTCGCCGTTATTCAGCCCAGTTTCAATAGCGCGCAGATCCGCCAAAGGCACCGCCGTGACCAGCTCAAAATACCTGAGCATCATGTCGTCCGGCAGAGACATCGTTTTACCGTACATTTCACGCGGTGGTTCATCAATACCGATATAGTTGCCGAGGCTTTTACTCATTTTATTGACCCCGTCCAGCCCCTCCAAAATAGGCATCGTGATGGCAATCTGGGGCGCCTGGCCGTATTCCTTTTGCAATGTGCGGCCCATTAAAAGATTGAACTTCTGGTCAGTGCCGCCAATCTCTATGTCAGACTCAAGCTCTACCGAATCATAACCCTGCATCAAGGGATAGAACAGTTCATGAATGCTGATCGGCAGGCCTTCCTTATAACGCCTGGCGAAATCATCGCGTTCCATCATCCTGGCTAAAGTATATTTAGCGGCGAGCTCAATAACCTGTGTGAAACTCAATGCGGAAAGCCACCGGCTATTAAACACCACACTGGTTTTTTCGGGATCGAGGATCTTGAATATCTGCCTTTCATAAGTGCGGGCATTTTCCAATACCTGCTCTGCGGTGAGCTGTTTGCGTGTTTCCGATTTGCCGGTGGGATCACCAATCCGGGCTGTGAAATCGCCGAGGATTAATACCACCTTGTGCCCGAGATCCTGGAACTGCCTGAGTTTTTGCAGTACTACCGTATGGCCGAGGTGAATATCCGGGGCGGTAGGGTCAAGGCCTAGCTTTACTGTGAGCGGCCTGCCGTTCTTAATAGAAGACCTTAGCTTGTCCGCCAACTCGTTCCCGGGAATAATTTCAATTGTGCCCCTTCTTATAATTTCCATCTGCTGCTCCAACTGCTGTTCCAAACCGGCCATGCCAGTACCCCTTTCATAACGCTGCTGTAAAAATCCCATTAATTATACCAGCAATGCGCTTGCCAGATCAACTATCACGGGCCACTAACCTGGATACCCGGTATCTGCCTCAGGTTGCTTTACTTACCCAGTTAACAAAAAGCGATATTACACTGATGACCTCCGGCAGGGCGCCTGTATAATAGATTTCCCTGCCGCCGTTCCGGCGTACGCCCGGAATAAGGCTGAGCGCCTCCGCATAGCCCGGCCAGGTCACTTCCAGGCGCAATACCACAGGCTCCTGCAGGCAATAAGGCTTAAACTCGCCCTTTATCCCCCGCCTGGCGGCATTTTCAGCCGCCTCAGTTATTTTTGATTTGCATATTTCGGGGTGGAAATTAAGCGCGGCGCAGCTGCCTACGGCTTCTTTTACCACTACCGTCTCCAAACCTGGCAAACAGGACCGGATCTCATCTATAAAAGCCCGGTCTCCCGAAGCCATACCCACAGGCACACCGAAATGGCCGGCGCAAACGGCGCTGATCAAAGCTTCGCCCGCGTCGACGCCATTTAATTGCAAGCCGGTGATCAACGTATTCATAGTGTGGGGCAAAACCGCACACGGTGAACCGCACCGGGCATGAAGGCCGATGAGAAAAACCAGATCGCATGCCTGCACAGTATCCATCCACATCCATCTTCTCTTTGTGCCGCTGATCAACGACGCCTGGTCAGGCAGCCGGCCATGATAAATATTTTGTTTCAGCATGTGCATATCCGACACCACGATGTCTGTGGCGCCCCCAGCCAGCGCCCCCGCAATAGCCGCGTTTACCTCGGCAGTCATTTCTTCCCTGCGCAGGGCGTCCTCCGGCTGATTTTCTGCCCAATCAACATAACCACAGGTACCCTCTATGTCAGCAGCAATAAAAACCTTAAACATATATAAATCCCCCCTACAAAGGAATATACTGTTACCTTTAAAAAAATACCATGATTGGCAGAGCCGGTAAAAAAGAAAAACCCGCAGAGGTCTACACCTCCACGGGTTTAAATTATGTTCAGGTTACGAGATCTTCACTCCCTGGAATGTCAGCTTCAGGCCGGCAGCCGCCATCTTGCGGCGTACATAAGCCAGGTTTTCCTGCAGCGGAATTTCCTTCGGGCACATGTCGTCGCAGGCCATCAGGCCGACGCAACCGAATGTGCCGTCTTCATTGCCGATTACTTCGTAGTACTCGGCATCCGTGCGCTCATCCCGCGGGTCAATAAGGAAGCGGTACAGCCTGTTGATCCCGGTAGAGCCTATGAAATCCGGCCGGATGTTGGCAGTGATGCAGTTAGCCACGCAGCAACCACACTCAATGCACTGCTCAGGATCGTAAATATCCTCAGCAATCTTATTATCCATCCTGACTTCCAGAGCGTTGAAATCAAATTTCTTATTAGTATGGATCCAGGCTTCAGCCCTAACTTGTAAATCCCTGAACCAGGTGCCGGTATCGACTGAGAGATCCCCGATCAGTTTAAACACCGGCAGCGGCATTACTGTAAATCTGCTCGGCAGCGTCCTGGTCATGGTCTTGCAGGCCAGCCTGGGCCTGCCGTTGATCAGCATGGCGCAGGAACCGCAGATAGCCGCCCGGCAAACGAAGTCAAACATTAATGTGGGATCAAGCTTTTCGCGAATATCATTTAGCGCCACAAATAAGGTCATGCCTTCGTATTCTTCTAGTTTGTAATCCTGCATCCGGGGCTTGTCGCCCGGGATGTTCGGGTTATAGCGAAAACAAGATATTGTTAACTGGCGTCCCATACTCTTCTTCACCCTCCTCCTTATACTATGTTATTTGCCTTTGGGTCCCGCGCTCGCTTCACCATATCCGCGGTCGCCCGGAGGCAATATTGGACATGCGACAGGCTCGTAATCCAGCGTGGGCAGGTCGGCCCCTTCTTTCCAGTAGGCCAGTGTTCGTTTGAGCCAGTTCACGTCATCCCGTTTCGGATAGTCCTCCCGGAAGTGGCTGCCGCGGCTCTCAGTACGCGTTAACGCGCCATATGCTACGCACAGCGCCGTGCGGACCATACCAGGCATCCTGAGCGCCTGGGCCAGTTCCGGGTTAGCGCCCTGCCCGGAGGAACGGAGGCCGATTTTCAGTGAACGCCGATACAGTTCTTGCAGTTTTGCCACACCCTGCTCCAGCGATTTGCCGGTCCGGAAAATGTGGACGTGATCCATCATGGCTGTTCCCATAGCATCTCTGATTTCATACACGTTTTCCCTGCCGTTTTTGCCGGAAATAAGGTTTTTAATGCGCTCTTCTTCTTTCTTGACAAATCCTTCAACCATTTTCATGTTGAAATTCTGCGTCGCGCCAAGTGTGTATTTGGCCACTTGCTTGCCGCAAATATAGCCGGCTGTGACGGTCTCAGCGAGTGAGTTGCCGCCCAGACGGTTAAATCCGTGCAGGTCCCAGCAGGCTGCTTCGCCCATAGCAAATAACCCTTTCAGGCCATACGCGGCGCCGTCCTTGTTGGTGCGGATGCCGCCCATGGTATAGTGCTGGGTCGGGATAACCGGCACCAGTTCCTTGGCCGGGTCGATGCCGTTGAAGTTGGTGGCGATAGTGGCAATCTCACGCAGGTTTTTCCAGACCCACTGGCGGCCTAGGTGGCGGATGTCCAGCCACAGGTGCTGCTGTGTCGAATATTTGCTCGTTACGCCGTAGCCGGCCCGGATATGCTGGACCATACGGCGGGAAACAACGTCACGCGAGGCCAGTTCTTTTTTCTTGGGCTCATAGTCGGGCATAAACCTGTGCATGTTCTTGTCCAGCAGGTAGCCGCCGTCACCACGGGCTCCTTCAGTCATCAGGATATATACCGGGGGCATCCCTGTCGGGTGGAACTGGATCGCTTCCATATTGCCCAGGGGGACAACACCGGTAGCAAGCGCGATCGCGCCGCCTGTGCCTTCATTAATAACGGCGTTGGTGGATGCCGCGTAAATACGGCCCGCGCCGCCGGTACCGATAATGGTTGACTTAGCCAGGTAAACGTTCAGTTCGCCGTTACGCAGGTCCCTGGCCACGCAGCCGTAGCAGGTTTCGCCGTCATGGATCAGGGCGATGGCTTCCATCCTGTCGTGGACAGGAATCCCCAGCTTGCACACCTGAGTGTCAACAACGAACTGCACCGTGTGACCGGTACCGTCCGAGGTATAGCAGCAGCGCCATTTGGCCACGCCACCGAAGTCACGGGCGGTAATTAGTCCTTCTTTGTCCTTGGTATCTTCAGTTTCAATACCGCTGGCGTATTTCTTTTTGCCGGCGGTAACCCGGTTCCAGGGCACGCCCCAGAAATCAAGCTGTCTGATCATCGAAGGAACGGTTTCACAGAACAGCTTGGCAACCTCCTGGTCGCAGCCCCAGTCCGAACCCTTTACGGTATCCGCGAAGTGGATCTCGGGGTTGTCGCCTTTGCCCATCGCAATGTTCCCCAGAGAGGCCTGCATGCCCCCCTGGGCGGCAGTACTGTGCGAACGGCGCGGCGGCACCAGGCTCAGGATGATCACGTTCAAACCAGCCGAGGCGCATTCAATAGCGGAACGCTCTGCGGCAAGACCTGCGCCGATTACTAAGACATCAGAAATGTGAGTATTTTTTGCGCTCAATGTATGACACCTCCCGCCGGCAGACTAGCAGCAATTTGGGTAAATGTATATAAAGCTGCAATGCCAAGACCAACAATGATAACAGTTATACCTTTCAGTACCCAGCCCATTGTGTGACGCTCCCACCAGCCCCATTTAACAAGGATACGATAGAGGCCAAAACCGCCGTGGTATTCTCCGGCAATGAGGAATATCACGTAAAACACAATGAAAAATGGGAAAGTGAAGGCGCCCCATGTTGCGTCGGCTGGTCCGGTAGAAGCTACACGCGCGGCGCTTGTCGCCGCCCTGAGGGGCCAGGCGCCTAAAATAATCCAGAGGTGGATACTCGCCATAACACCGACGAATAAAGCTGATACAACCTGTCCGACCCATACCCAGGTGTCGTAGTGGTTCATCATTTTTGCCATCCGGTACGTAATCCGCATATCACGCAACCGTACCGGCGCCCTGCGCAACGCCAAAAATATATGGACAATGATCAGCAGGATCGTCGCGGGAATGCCAACCTGTGCAAGATAATACCTATCCAGGCCTTCAGATAATGTGTTAAAAAGTTCCGGGCTAACCACAATGGTAGCCACAAAAAGCATATGCATCCATAGAAAACCAATAAGTAAAACTCCACTAATCGATTGTGCGAGATCGACGTAAAGGTCGGTTTTGCCATATGACCTGTTTATTGTCGTCTGCAAATTCTTTGCTAGTTCCATATTACTCTCCTTTCCTGAGGGACTTTAAAAACCTAAAACCCCCTTACACCGGTCGATGAAAAACAACAACCATTAAATAGAAAAATCTTTGCGACTAGCGCTAATAACCCTAACCCCCCTACTTTCCCTCCCTCCGGTAAGGCCGGTATTTTTTTGTTCATTAATGTGTACCGGGCTTACTAAAAAATAAGCTATCTTCCCATACAAGATAGCAGCTAAAAAGTTGTATGTTCACATCCCCTCCTTCAAAAAAAATAAGTAAAACAGCCCTTATCTTTAATGCAAAAGGATAACTGGCAGGGAGTATTACTCAATAATTTACTCCCCACACAATTATTAACATAAAAAATACGGTTTTGCTCTGTAAGTAGATTTTCGACACCCCTTCAAAAAATCCTTTTCAAAGTAATAATTTAAAACAACTTTTTATAAAAATTTTTCAATAATTATTCCGTGATAACCATTGATCTAATTTTACTGACATATCTATGGCATTATTACAACTTATATGATATTAATAATGTGCAATAAATTTTTCAATTCGGGAGTGTGTAAAAAGATGCAATTTATATGTGAAACCTGTGGAAAAGAAGTAACCCCGGAAGAGGGAACGCTGTCCTGGGTGGACGAAGGAAATTCCCTGCGGGATTTTAAGATAACCCATAAATCCGATCAGGACCACAACTGCGATCCGCGGTATGTGGGATATATTCACCTCTGGATTGTTACCGGGGTAACGGGGTTCACAAAATTTACCGAATTGCTGGCAGATTACTGGGTAAAGGGCTACACCCTTGACGACATCAAGGGGCTGAAAAGTGTTTTAAACCAAATCGGCATCTGCATTTGGGAAAAATGCAAAAAATAACTTAAATTTTCTGCTTAAACCGGACAAAAAAAGTTGTGCCCGCAGCGCCGGTTTCTACATTAATTTTAGCTCCGTGCCTTATAGCAATACTGTAGCATACGGCCAGCCCGAGACCCGTGCCGTTATCTTTGGTTGTAAAAAAAGGAGTGCCCAGTTTTTCCAGTATGTCGTCTGCTATACCGCCCCCCTGATCCCGCACCGAGAGGATGACCTCGTCATTTTCCGCATAAGTCCCGATGGAAAGCTCGCCTCCCGCAGCCATCGCTTCAAAACCGTTCCGGGCCAGGTTCAAAATGAGCTGGCAGATTTCTTTTTCGTCAACCAGAATATCCGGGACTTCGGCCAAATTAATATTTATATTGATCCGGTTTTCATCGGCGTCCGCGCTGATTAAAGGCAAAATCGCCTCAATGATGCGGTTGATATTATTCATTTTCAGCTTAATAACTCTGTCTTTATCCAGTGAAAGGAATTCGGTTATTATGGTATTTGCCCTGTCCAGTTCACCGATCATTAAGCTAAAAAACTCTTTGTACTGCAGGCAACTACTCTTCTCAGACAACAGCTGCAGAAAACCTCTCACGGTAGTGAGCGGGTTCCTTATTTCGTGTCCGAGTCCGGCCGCCATCTGCCCGATCAGGTTCAAACGATCCTGGCGGAACATTTCCGCTTCAAACTGCTTCCGCTCGCTGATGTCACGGAAGTAAAAAGACACGCCTACTTTAAAAGGATTAATGTTTATTTCAAGCCATTTATGCTTTTCCGGATAATACATCTCAAAATTTTCGGACGACTGGTTCAGCACGGCCTTTTGGAAGTATTTATAAAACGGCGGATAGACAGATCTCGGGAATTTTCCCCATATTGACGTTCCCAACAGGCTTTCCTTTTTTTCGGAGCAGAACCTCTCTGCTGCCGCATTCAGATAAATAAAGCGACATTTTTGATCAATGATAAAAAAGCCGTCAGACATATTCTCAAGAATAGAAGTAATTTTTTTATTCAGCATCCGCATATCGCGGTCCGACTTCAGCCGGTTATCATTCCTCCCATCCACAGGCTGCGCCGGCTCAGGCGCTATCCCATCTAATATTGTATCAATAGTCAGCTGTTCGGCATTACTCAGTATTTCCATAATTAACCACCAACCTACAAAATTCTGGTTTATATCGTTCAATAGACCTTGGCCATTTACCTTCAGACAATTTGTCGAATATTGACATTTCTATCAAAAATTTATTTTAATAAAAATAAAAGACCGTCTCTATGCATTGCTGCATAAAAACGGTTTATTTTGAGCTTGGGATTAGTTTTGTCCGGTTTTATCGTCCAGCAGCAGCCGGTTTTTATAATTCCAGGCCAGGACCGCTTCAGCAAATTTGACCATTTTGCTGGTCATATTACCGCCTACGTTACCATTCGCCCTGGAAGGCAAATCACCCTTATCTATATATTCATAATCAGGCATGCCCAGTTCGGCGGCCATCTCATTTCTAAACTCTTCCATAGCCGGTGACACATATGGTTCAAGTTCTTTTGGAATCATACCGGTAGATATATTTTTCATCAGATCGGGAGCGTCATTTTTTATTACTGTCAAATCCTTGATCATCTGGCTGCCTGGTTTTCTAAACTTTTTTTTATTCTTTCAACCAGGAAACATTATTATGTTAGCAATATTAACAAAAACACAAGGAAGGCAGCTCTTAAAATTATTGTTCCCTGCCTGCCCGCTTTTCCGCAATTACGGTATTTATTAATTCCTGCGCTTCGACTATGGCTACAGCAAGGCCCCTGCCCTTGTCGCTGTCGTCTTCTCCTCCCCGCAGGACGCCAAAAATTACACCGACAGCCTGTCCGCTCATATTATACACCGGGCTGCCGCTGTTACCCGGATAGATTGGCGCGTCGATGCTGAAGATCCGGCCCTGCTTGTCCCTAATTTTCAGATACTGCTCAACTCTCCCACTGACCAGAATGTTATTCAATTCCAGCGGGTTTCCCACCACCCTGATTTTATCCCCGGGCGCCGGCAAAATTGAAAAATCAACGGGCGCCGCCGGCAGGTCCTCCGCTTGCAGGGCGATCACCGCCAGGTCGGCTTCCGGCCGGCTGGACCAATATACAGCCCGGCATACCTTCCCATCCGGGAAGGTTATGGACATGTTCAAAGCATCCTCGATGACGTGATAATTTGTGATAATCAACCCGCCGGGATCGACATTAAAACCTGTACCCAGCTTTCTTTCCGCCGCGATGGCGCCCGGCCGGCGGGTTACCACATCGATCAGGACAACTGCCGCAGTGAGTTTGCTATCAATGTTTTTCTTTAGTTGGAATGAATTTTGTATCAGTTCGATCA
The DNA here is from genome assembly GCA_018435055.1 of Pelotomaculum sp. Classification (GTDB taxonomy): domain Bacteria; phylum Bacillota; class Desulfotomaculia; order Desulfotomaculales; family Pelotomaculaceae; genus Syntrophopropionicum. The sequence goes on from JAHDOA010000045.1 coordinate 10,041, forward strand.
GTGACAGCCTGTCACGCGGAAACGCGGTTACAACAGCCAGGCCCAGGAATGCCAGGGCGGTGATCAAAGCCACCACGCGCAACAGCGCCGGGCGGGAAGCCGGTATTTCCTCAAATTCATCCTGCTGCCCGCTGTCATCGTCATCAGCATATTCGCAACCAGTTGGGGCTTTTAAATCATCATCTTCACTGCTAAATTCCTTTTTATCCGGCGCGATAATGTCATCACCACACACACTTTTATTATACTAACATACCACAATTTGTTTTCCATAAATATGGGCTGTATCTTTAATTGTATGATATTCTTCATGTTTAAACTATATAATAGTAGGTGGACAAAGCTTTTTTAAATGGTGTGAACATCCGCTATGAATGATGACCACATCCAGGAAGAACAAACCTTAAAAAACGAAAAACCAACCGGCAGCCCCCGGCTAAGAAAAATCGGCCTCCTCTTGATTATACTATCATTTGTATTTTACGGCGGGCTTTTACTTGTGCCCTTTACCCCCTATGCGGCAGGCACAAAAGCTGTGATATCATCAGCGCTGGTTGTATCCGGAGAAGCCTCCTTCTGGCTGGGCGCCCTGATACTGGGGAAAGAATTAGTATCAAAATACAAAAGGTATCTTAACCCTGTCTGGTGGTTTAGAAAGCGGGACAACTAATGCGTGGCGCTGAAAATGACTGCGCGCGCGTCTGCAGTAATTTTTAGGTTAAAGGCGGCAATTCGCCACTTGACATTTTTCCTAATTATTGCATTATAATAATAAGCATAAATGCGGGGTGATTCTGTGTAGTACCAAACCGGCAAGAGCTAAAAATGTTTAAATGTTTATATTATACGGAGGATAAACAATGAACAATTTTAAAATATTTTTGTTAATGGGCATACTTTCCGTAATCCTGGTGCTGATCGGCGGAGCGGTAGGAGGAAACAACGGGGCAGCCCTGTTCTTCCTAATATCACTGGCCATGAACTTCTTCAGCTACTATTTCAGCGACAAGATTGCCATCAAAATGACGGGTTCCCAGCCGGTATCTAAGGAGGAAGCGCCGGAGTTATATAATATTGTGGGGGGATTGGCGAAGAGGGCCGGCCTGCCCATGCCGCGCCTCTATATCACTCCCTCAACGCAGCCGAACGCCTTCGCCACCGGCAGAAACCCGGAGCATGCAGCTGTGGCTGTAACTAAAGGACTCCTGCAGATATTAAACCGCAGTGAGCTGGAAGGTGTGCTGGCCCACGAACTGGCCCACATAAAAAACCGGGACGTCCTGCTGGGTACCATCGCCGCTACTTTCGCCGGCGCAATTGCGATGATTGCCAATATCATTAAGTGGGGGGCTATCTTCGGCATGGGACGGGACGACAATGAAGGCGGCGGCAACTTTATCGGGGCAATTGCCCTGGCCATCATCGCCCCACTCGCGGCCATGATTATCCAAATGTCTATTTCCCGCTCGCGCGAATACCAGGCGGATGCTAGTGGAGCGCAATTTGCCGGCAGTGCCGGCGGCCTGGCAAACGCACTCCTGAAATTAGAGAACGCCGCCCGGCGTGTACCAATGCAAGTTAACCCGGCAACGTCACACCTTTTTATAGTAAACCCGTTGTCCGGCGCATCCGTGGCCAGGCTTTTCAGCACACACCCGCCCATTGAAGAAAGGGTTAAACGGCTTAGCAGCATGAAAATATAGGTCTCGTAAATTTGGATTTGGCATCATAACCCTCGATTGACATTGATTAACTATTATATTATAGTATCAACAAATAAGGACATTTCGCCTTTGCCGGCGGGGTGTCCAATGTTGTTATACGGGGGGTTTGACATTTAATGTATAAATTCACATTGTCGAAACCTGTGTTTGAAAATTTATTAATGCACATAGTAAATATTGAACACGATAAAAACAACCTGGTTGACGAGTATTTCCCTGAAAAAACAAAAGAACGCCACAGGTTCAAAAACATGTTGGACAACTACATTGAAAAAATAGATTTTTTAATCGGGAACCATCTAAATGTTAGTGAAAATGCGGATAATAAATTACCTTTTGTGGTCATCAACAGCGTCGTTGATATCCTTGACATGAATACAAACGATATCTTTTGCCGCCGGATAGTGACACCTGAGAACAACAAGGAAACCGGCGATGTGTCAATATTTTCACCGTTGGGGAAATCACTGCTGCTGAAAAAGGTTGGCGATGAGGTGATGGTTAACACACCGGCTGGTAAACGTAAATACAAGATACAATCCGTAAGGTTGGACAATTAGCCGTGTGCTTTTGATGGCTCACAAACCTTATTCTCCCCGCAGAAGGCAAATAAGCGCGTCAGGGTTTGACGGGAAATACCTGGCCGGGCATGTCTTCCTAATCTTGACAATTTCACAAGCTGGATATATTATTTACTTAAAGAGTTATCACCCCTTTGTTAGTGGGAATACTGAAACTAAGGAACGGCGTGTGTGCCTCACTTCAACCGGGGCTTCAAGGTTTCCCGGGTTGTCGCAAGCAACCCGGGAAACGCTATTTAACCGCCAAGTTTACAATGGACACCACGAGGGTTAGTCAACCTGTTTCTGCAGGCCATGGATAGGCGGCATTAAAGAAAAAAGCCCAGGATTCTAGGCCCCAGGCTTCCCCGGCTTTACGTGGAGGCGACACCCGGATTTGAACCGGGGAATGGAGGATTTGCAGTCCTCTGCCTTACCACTTGGCTATGTCGCCACATAAAATGGAGCGGAAGACGGGATTCGAACCCGCGACCCTCGCCTTGGCAAGGCGATGCTCTACCACTGAGCCACTTCCGCATATTGTTATTGTATTATATTAAGTTTGTCTTGGCGAGTTATAGATTAGCACATTTGGTGGCTACCTGTCAACCTCGATTTTATTGGATTGAAAAAACTATAGCCCCGTAGATACCAGCTATAAGGGTAGCAATCCATCCAGCTTTGGGTTTTTTGTTTTTTACAGAAAAAAACAACCCGGCCAATGATGCTATAACCAGAATAACTGACAGCACAAAACGCCAGTCCATAAAAACACTCCTCTCAAAAATCTACATAGATATATTCGTTAAAAGTTAACATATCCCTTTTTTTAAACCTTAATTCCGGGCCGTCCGGCTGAATGGCGATAGCAGTATATTGAACACATCGTCAGGGAATAATTACTATAGATTTTCGCACACAGGAGGCGCTTATTTTGTTTTTCGAACAATACACCGGTTTTGCCATTGCGGGGCTGTTTTTTGTAATCATTGTGTCAGTAGTCCTGTTTTTATACTATTTCCTGGCGAAAAGGCGGTTCGGCGGCACGATCAAGGTTGGCAGCAGGCCGGGCATCAAAGGACCGGAGGATGAGTAACAAGGAAAAACTGTTAGCGCTGGGCCGCGCTACATTCCCCGGGCGAACCTATTGATTTGAATACTTAAGGTTCTCCCTGATCTGGTCCCTGATTTTTTGTTGCTCAAGATAATCAGCAATTAACTGGTCAGCTGCCTTTTCTTCCTCGGCATGAATTATTTCACAGCGCTCAACGCCGCATGCCTTTTGTCCGGTACACTCACTGAGTTCTATAATGTTATAACCACACCATCTTTCCGCCAGATGGACTAAAATCTTTACATCAACATCCTGCCTGATGTTATGGCAAAAAATTTTAAAGCATTTTTCTATTTTCAAGAGCGCACCTGCCTTCCACCTGCTCAATTGTTCCCGCAAAAAGGCGTTTCAGCGATTTTCTTATCCTAAAAGAAACCCTTTTCCTTGGCCATCATAGCGCCCTTAAAAATCGCCTCATCATCGTTTTTTGCTTCATATCGCATAACCTGTTCCGTGCCGGCTGAGCCGGCGGCAAACAACAAGCCGTATAAATTATCCCCCGCTGTATATTTGACGATATCCAGGTATTCTGTAATAGCCGCAACTACCGTATAATCCCGCAAATACAACACTCCCTATAGAAAATATTACATGGCTTTATCTAATATTATAGCTGATGGCTGATTACATATAAATAGGTGACAGTCATAAGCCAAATATTAACCATCATTCAAAAGGCCGCTGGTGACGGCAAAAGCATATCTATTTTATTGGCATACTTATTGAAGGAAAAATTCCTGCCTGACCGAATAATATCAAAAGAGAAAGAAGTAAGTAGGGGGTTTCATCTAATGATAAAAAAAGCGCCACCTTCTGTTGTTTATGATTTTGCACGTCAGGTCTGGCTGATTGTGAAGCCGAAAGAGGAGTGGATATACCACGGGGATTTGATGAATATAGTAAAACCAAAAGAAATAGTATGTAAATGCGCAGGGTTTGGTAAGGGGAAAATAGATTTATACGAATTTGATCAGATGTATGGCGTAGGCCGGTGTATGGAGTGTTCTACTATGCATTGGTACAATTTAATTTAAAAATAGAATTAATAAGGACCTCCGGGTCAAGTCCACGGTATTGAAAGTGGGAAGATAACGATCGTTTGTTTACAGTGGACCCATCTGATATTTGCCCATTTATTTTGCTTTTGTTTTATGGCAATATATCTGAAGAGGGAGGAATGTTTATGCCAAGCAGTGAGTTAAAGAATATGCTCCGCGCCGTCATCCAAGAGGAAATGCAAACGGTCGGGAAAGAGGTCCGGATCATTGTCCAGGAAGAATTAAAGCCTGTCCACCAGGAATTACAGCAGGTTAATACGCGTCTTTATAAACTGGAGAAGGGCCAAAGAAAGCTTCAGCAGGATGTGTCTACCATTAAGAAAGAAATCCATGCCGTTTGGGATGATATATTAAGGTTGGACAACCGTCTCATTGTTCAGGAGAAAAAAACGTCATTATAGATTCTAAAGTAAAAAAACAAAAAACCCGCAAATCCTTGCGGGGTCAGCCCTAAAGCTGGTGCCACGGGCCGGAATCGAACCAGCGACACGCGGATTTTCAGTCCGCTGCTCTACCAACTGAGCTACCGTGGCATAAAAATGGCGGAGCTGACGGGAGTCGAACCCGCGTTCTCCTGCGTGACAGGCAGGCATGTTAGGCCACTACACCACAGCTCCGTATTCATTATCCGCAATACCGTCTATTGCCAGGCATCCTTAGCGGACATTTATAAGTATAACTAATCCGGCGGATGAAGTCAAATGGAATCTTTGTCTTCGATTAAAAATTATAGAACCTTAGCGGTCAAGAGGTCTTTATATAATGATTTTACCCGCCAAGTAACGTAATAGCCTTCATTATACTGCGGCTTTGCCATACTACGACTTTACCCTGCCGAATGACATGATCGCCTCGCGGATAAGTTTTGCCGCCAGCAGCGCCGTCCTATCGGAGGGATCATAAAGGGGGCTTACCTCCACCAGATCAAAGCCCACAATATCCAGTTCCCCGAGCAAATGAACAGCCATTATTATCTCCCTGGCTGAACACCCGCCCGGCTCAGGCGTGCCTGTGCCGGGGGCGAAAGACGGGTCGGCCACGTCAATATCCAGGGAAACATATACCGGCAGCCCCTTTAGGCGCGGCAGGTTTTCCATGAGCGGCTCCACAACCCTGTCAATAAAGGTGTTGGTGTTGGCGCGGGCGAAAACAAATTCCTCCCGCGTACCCGACCTGATCCCGAACTGGTACAGATTTTTACCGCCAACCGTTTCTACAACCCGGCGCATAACGGTGGCATGGGAAAAACGCTCGCCAAGAAACTCTTCCCGCAAATCGGCGTGGGCGTCGAAGTGGACCACCGTCAGCCCGGGGTAATTTTTCGCTACCTCTTGAATTACAGCGCAGGAAATTAAATGCTCGCCCCCGAGAACAAAAGGCGTCTTGCCGCCGCTAAGGATAGTAGCGGTGACAGCGCTGATACGGCGCAGGTTTTCTTTGACCGCCCCGAAGGGGAGCAGCACGTCCCCGGCATCGTAGTAGCTGTAATGCGCCAGATCCCGGTCCAGATCAACACTGTATTCCTCCAGGCCGTGCGAAGCCTGGCGTATAGCGTGCGGCCCCTGCCGCGTTCCCGGCCGGTAGCTGACTGTAAGGTCCATCGGCGCGCCGATAATCACTATCTCGGATTGTTCATAATTTTCGGCGCTGCCGATAAACCCCGGGCATCTCTCCGTATACTCAATCATCCGCGCCACCCCTTAAAAACATTGCTTTCAATCCTGAAAAACGTTCCGGGCTGCCTGAATATTGCAGGCGCTACTTTAGTCGCACAATTACACTGCTATCATTTTTATTTTTTTAACCTTGCTGCACCAGCAGTTCCTTTACAAATGGGGGCAGGACAAAGCAAGCCCTGTGCATGTCCGGGCTATAATACTTTGTATCCAGCTGCGGTATCCCGGAGATATCCACTTCCAGAGGGTCATACTTTTTCGAGCCCATAGTAAAGGTCCACAAGCCTCCCGGGTAGGTGGGCACCACTGCCAGATAGAGGCGTGTCACGGGAAATATCCCCGATATGTCCCGGTATAGCCCGGGGATCAGGTCCCGGTTAAAAAAAGGCGACTCGGTCTGCGCCACAAAAATGCCGTCCTCTTTTAATGAAGCAAAAATATCCTTGTAAAAAGAGACGCTGAAAAGCCCTACGGCCGGACCGATGGGGTCGGGTGAATCCACCATGATTACATCATAGGTATTTTTGTTTTCCTGGACATGCTTGATACCGTCATCCACAATAATCTCCACCCTGGGGTCGTCCATGGCGCAGCTGATTTCCGGCAGGAACCGGCGCGAAGCCTCGATCACCGCTCCGTCAATTTCACAGTGGACCGCTTTTTCCACGGACTGGTGTTTGATGATCTCCCGCACCGCGCCCCCGTCACCGCCGCCGATTACTAGCACTTTTTTCGGCGCGGCATGGGTATTCAGGGCTACATGGGTAATCATCTCGTGGTAAACAAACTCATCTTTTACTGTTGTCTGAATAATATTGTCCAGGGTCAGCATGCGGCCGAACTGCTCCGTATCCAGGACAGCCAGGCTCTGAAACGGCGTTAGTTCCTGGTGGAGAGTCTTTTTGACCCGGACGGAGATTTTCATGTCTTTTGTCTGCCGCTCTGTAAACCATAAATCAAGGTCTTTCTTCTGCTGCTCTGCAAACCATAAAGTCGTCTTCGGATCCAATCTTCAAAACCTCCATATTTAAACTTATTTTTACTACCTGAGTGGGCAACATACAATATTATACCAAAACTAAAACATAAATTAATACTTATTATCCTTTCAAATAATTTATCTTTTAATAACGGTCAGAATAAGAAATATGCAGCGGGGACAATATAAAAAAGAACCAAAAAATTACGAGGAGGATTGAACCTTGCTAAAAACTGTAATTGGTCTTTTTGACTCGCGGGATCAAGCAGAAAAGGCCGCGTCGGAACTGCGCGGCAGTGGATTCAAAGATGAAGTATCCATTCTTGCAGCAGATAAGGATAATGCCGGAAACAAAGCCCGTGAAGATGATGGCATGAATCTTACGTCCGGGGTAACCACCGGCGGGGTGCTGGGCGGACTGGCCGGCCTGGGATTGGGCGCCGGCGCACTGGCTATCCCCGGTATCGGACCTATTATCGCCGCCGGTCCCATTGCCGGCATTGTATCCGGCGCCCTTACGGGCGGCGTGGCGGGGGGCCTGGTAGACTGGGGTATCCCTGCTGATCGGGGCCGGTTCTACGAGGATAAAGTAAAGGAAGGGAAAGTGCTGGCATCAGTCCGCACAGATGAAAATAAAATAAACAGCGCTGCAGATATCCTGCGCCGCAACGGCGCCCGCGACGTAGAAATCCACTAAAATCTTACCTTAATTCCCATAAGGGGACTGTCCGTCTACCTTCTGATCATAAAAGAGGACAGTCCCCTTCCCTGTTACCCCCCCTGTTTTTAACATTTCAACAATTTATTGCCTGCATTAAAAGGAAATAACAGTTTTTTCCAGAATAAAAGATATAGCACATACAATATGGAGTGATTATTTTGCGCACACTAAAACTAATTACGATATTCCTCCTGCTGATCATGCCGTTTTTCCTCATGAGCCATACTGGTTTCGTGCCGGCTGCCGGCCGGTTTGCCGGCATAGTGAGCGGCCAATTGATTTATGGCCGGGGGCAGGACGCGGTGACGCTTGATCCGGCTTTTTCCCAGGACGACGAATCCAACAAAGTAATCGCCAATATTTTTGAAGGACTGGTCCGTTTTAAACCCGGCGCCGGTACGATTGAACCCTGCCTGGCAGAAGGCTGGCGCGTGTCTCCCAATGGCCGGGAATGGACATTTTTTTTAAGAAAGGGTGTAAAATTTCATGACGGGACACCGTTTAATTCCGATGCAGTCCGTTTCAGCATAGAAAGACAGTTGCCTCCACAGCGCGATGAAAGCGCCGGTTATGCTTCTTTTACATTTGGCATGCTGGAAAGCATCAAGACACCTGATCTGTACACCGTGCAATTTATATTAAAATATCCCTATGCGCCTTTTTTAAATAATCTGGCCATGCCCGCAGCCGCGCCGATAGTAAGTCCCGCCGCCGCCACCGCCCTGGGCGGGGAGTTTGGCGACAAACCAGTCGGCACGGGACCTTATCGCTTCAGCAGCTGGCAAAAGGGTAAAAAAATAATCCTGAAAGAAAACCGTGATTACTGGAGTAAGCTGCCGGAATGCCCAACGCTGGTCTTCAGCGTAATCAAGAACAACAGGCTGCGCGCGCTGGCCCTGAAACTGGGATTTGTCGACATTGTCGACGGTCTGACCCCTGCTGACGCAAGGTATCTTGAACAAAAAGGGTTCCCGGTGATGCGGACGCCAGGCCTGGACCTTAATTACCTTGGTTTTTTTACCGACAAAGATCCTTTTGACGATCCCGCTGTCAGAAGGGCCGTCAGCATGCTGATTGACAGGAAGCATATTACCGAACTATACAAGGGCGCGGCAATAGAAGCCAACGGCCCGCTGCCGCCCGGCGTATTGGGATATGACGCCGGTTTAAATCCCATTCCCTACGATCCGCAGGGAGCCAAAGAACTGCTGGCCGGCGCCGGCTATGCTGAAGGCCTGCAGTTTGAAATGATCACCTACGCCAATCCAAGGCCATACAACCCCGCAGGCGGTGACACACTGGCCGCAGCCATCCAGAAGGAACTGGCTGATGCAGGTGTGGAAACGGTAATAAAATCGTACACCTGGGACCAGTACAAGGAGGCCCTGTTAAATAAGGAAGGAAACGCCTTCCTTTACGGCTGGATCAGCGACAACGGCGATCCGGACAACTTCCTTTATACCTTGTTCTCAACATCACAGATCGAAAACGGGCTAAATACCGCCCGTTACCGGAATAACGAGGTGGATCGCCTGCTGGTAAAAGCACAGCTGGAAACTGAACCCGCCCTGCGGGAGCAAATCTACCGCGACGCTGTTGAGATCATCACGCAGGATGCGCCCTGGGTTTTTTTGAACCACAGCCTGGGGATTTACGCCACCTCAACAAAAACTACCGGCTTCACTCCCCATTTCGCGGGCTTTGCCCCGCTGCACACAATAAAAAACGACCAGGAGTATTAAAAATCTGAGATTATCGTTATATATTTCTAATTCCAATATTTCCCACTAATAACCTGCCAGGATCTGTAGAATAATATTTGCAAAAGGCTCAACAAAGCCTAAAACTAGCAAGGAGGAAAGATAATGGATCAAATTTACCAGCTCCAGAGACAGATCCAGGAATTACGAAACGAAATTAACACCATCAGCCAGGTTGCCGGCCAACTGCAGCGCGCGGAGGCAAACAACGCCGCCCAGCTACAGAGGTTGCAGCAGAACGAGTCGGTTGCCACCCAGCAGCTTAACACCATCCAGCAGCTGTGCCAACACCTGAGCCAGGATGTAAATGCTATCAGCAACGCAACCCAGCAGGTTACCCCACAAATGTTTAACAGGCCTTTGTCCAGTGGCCAGTTTAACACGCAAACCTTCAGCCAGCCCATGACTGGACAATATGGGTCATTTACACCGAATGTAACCAGTTTGCACAGCCCCACTCAGTTTGGGACGTATGGCGCGCAGTTTTCACCTTACATGAGCACCGCCAGCCATATGGGGCAAAACTACGCACAGGACTTTAACTTAGCGCAAAAGTACACGACTCCTTTTGCCTCCGGCATGATGCCTGCCAGTACGATGCCTGCCGGTAACATGAACACACTGAAGACCAACATCAGCCCGATGACAGGCTACGGCAGCGTGACGCCGTCATATACCAGCCAGCAGCATTTTGGAGCAAGCGGTTTATCCAGCGGCCTGACCAGCAGCTCTTATATGCCATACGTGTCAAGCCAGATTAGTTCGATGCCCAGCACAAGTCTTCTGAGCAGCCAGGTACCACTGTCGACTCCTCAGAATATGTCATTCAGCAGCAGCTTCTAAAAGAGGTTTGTCCCTCCTGGGCAAGATCGGCAAAACCCCGCCAGGGTCCGGCTCTGGCGGGGTTTTCCTTTCCCCATTACTATTCGATTATTTTTCTAATAAAAAAACATTTACCACCCCTTAACAAATATTAACATATTGTCTATAATTAACCTATATAATGGTGTTTGAGGGGGGTCAGCATTTTGGCAAAAATCTTACGGGAGGGCGCTTCTTATACCCAGCGGGACATAGTTGATATTTTGAGCGAATTCTCCGCATTTAAAGACAGGGTTATAAAAAAATTCAAAGATTTGTCCAGAGAACTGGAAGGCAAGGCAAATGAACACGAGCTGTGGGTAAATGTTTATTTGATATCAAACGATTATGCGGAGGAGGTCACCGGTAAAAGGCTCAAGCTCCATGAACAAATGCAAAAAAACATATCATGACATAAACCCCGTGGCCGTACCGCGGGGTTTGATTTCAGGCGCAGAACAATTGCTTATTAGCCTGCTTACCGCCTGGTTGACAATCAGCTGTATCGAGTTTGATTTTATACGCAGACTTTTTTACTCGCCCCTGGAAATAACCTCCGCCTCTATTGTTTCACCGTCCCATTTGTCCACATACGGGTTTTCAGCGTAATAGCTGATCACATAATCCCCAACCTTATTGCAGACATATTTGTTCACAGCGCCGGCGATAAACATGCCGATAACAGGTATAATACGGAGTAACGAGCGCTGTGACGCACGTATACCCAGAGCCAGCAACGCCTGCTCAATCAGGCGGTTGAACGCCTGTCCGGAGAGCCGCCTGGCTGTCATACCGGTAAGGCCTTTGCTGGCTACGCCTGCCCCCACCGCTGATACCAGCACCCAGACAGCCTCCCGCCTGGCGCCTTCCTTTCCCAGGTCGCGGTTGTGCGCTACCGCTACCTCCAGGATCATTTCGGTAATAAAGAAACCCATAGCGGTAATGTCAAGGAGGGTACCGAATATGACTGCAATCACAGTCCCCAGCACCGGAACGGCGCCGGGCATAGCAGTCAAGGCCCCCGCCGCGGCACACCACCGGCTTTTTTTTCTAATCAACAGCCGGGATAATTCCTCATTGGTGAGGCGGCTTTTTTTTCTTCTTAATTTCTCGACCCGCTTTTTAATATCTTCCTTGTTCACATGGTCGAACGGGTTAAAAATTAACACCGCTTCAGCTCCTAAGATGTAGTCCATGTAAGATGTAGGATTCACCGCTTCCCGGCCAAAATCCTACCGCTATTATTCCGGAAACGGCGGTTTTTCTTTCCTTTTAATTTGATAGCTTCTTTGATAGCTTCTCCCTTGCATCCCCGGCATTGTTATGATAAGATTAAAGGCGCTTTAGAAATAAACACTCATGGGCCTATAGCTCAGCTGGGAGAGCGCTTGGTTCGCATTCAAGAGGTCAGGGGTTCGAATCCCCTTAGGTCCACCAAAAAAACCCCGTCAGTACTGGATTCTGACGGGGTTCTGCTTATCCTTGTTTTGCAACAGCTATATTCGCCATTGACACCAGCTTGCATTAAGATTTATATTGGAATTGGAAGAAGCCCTGGTTTCTGCCAGGCGCCTCCGGAGTTCCAGCGGGTTCGGAACCTGCTGCAGGGAAAAATAACATAGTCTAGTCTTATCATGAAAGGATGATTCAAATGGCTAGCATGTTAACAATGGAAGGTGAATTAACAAAAAGGATTACGAAAGACTGCATAACTTTGGTTTATTGTGTTCCAGGCCATTCCGGACTAGCTTCTGCAACTATAGAGAAAATATGTGATGACGGTACATGGTTTTTCCCAAGACTATTTGTGCCAAAGAGTATAAGGAATCAAGGGATTGCTTCTTTATTAATGGATGAATTAATTAAGATACTTGATGATAACAAAATCACACTTATGGGTGGGATTTACCCTACCGGCGATTTGGATTATGATCGGTTAACAACTTTTTATAGGAAATATGGATTTGAGGAATCAAAATATGAAACTGCTGCATTTATTAGATATCCGCAGGCATTAGTAAGTTAATTTTTAAGGGGACAGTAATCAGGATACTGTCCCCTTTTTGGCATATTATGTCAGGGTGGACTGTCCCCCCTCATCCTCCCCTCGACGGTTAAAATATGGTCATCTGTTCTGGTTCCACGTAGCGCAGGACGTCTTCGTCTTCTTCGCCGCGCACGTCCTTGACGACCACCCGGCGGCGGCCGTCCTGGAGGATGTCCTGGTTCAGGAGGTAGCTGACAGCGAACCTGGAGGTGATTTCCCGCGGGATGCGGTGTCCCGGAGCGATGAGCTGGATGTCATTTTGCTGTAGAATTTTAAACATGGGCTCCCAGAGATATACCGCCGAAGTGGCGCCAAAGGGGTTGTCGGCAATAATTACCTTCCTGGTGCGCACCGCGCTGTTTGTTATAGACAGCATGCGGATGAAGGAAATCAGGCAGGCGGCAAAAATGAAATAAAGGGAATTGTTCTGACCCTCGGAGCCGATGGCTTGTTCCCAGCGGTAGAACCGGGAGTTTTCCGGAATGCTTTCTACCTTGTACAGGCGCACGGCCGCCTTATCCATGTCAACTATCCGGGCCAGCAGTTCTTTGGTGGAGAGCCTGGCCGCAACCCGCTTGCGGTCGAATTGCCCTTCCTCGCTGATTTCCCTGACAATCCCGTTAATGTGTTCCCTCATGCGCATTTGCTTGTCCTTTTCCTCAAACTCATGCAGCCTCAGCTCAATCATATTGGTCCTCCGGCCATAGACCTCAATGCGTGACAGCGCCTCCAGCTTTCTAATATGACCCAGCGCCAGTTCGGCCCGCTGGGTGCAGCGGCGCGTGAAATCCTCCTGGTAGCTTTCCAGCCGGCTGATATCATTCGTGATCTTCTGCATTTGTTCTTCGATATTGACCTGGTATTCATGAAAGGCCGCTTTCCTATCCCGGCATTGGGCGGCGCTCACCGGCCTGGAGATTTTCGCCAGCTCCTCCAGCGGCTCGCGGATAACATAAGCCGCAGTCTCTACCTGAATGGTCTGGAGGCGCTCGTCCCATTTAGCATACAAACCCTGGATGGCATCCCGGCTGCGGCTGTATTCTTTTTCAAATTGCCAGTAATCCTTAACCGCAACAGCCGTCTCTCCATCATTATCGATTGACTGCCGTTCCAGAAAAGCCTGGTAAGCCTCCTGCTGATGGCTCAACCTGTTGTTTTCTTTTTCCTTCCCGGCCAGTTCAACGTTGGCGCTGTTAATTTTCTGAGTATAGCTTTTGAACAACTGTTCGACCCGGCCAATTTCCTGCCGGTAACGGTTTTCATCCTCATAGCGGGGCATCGTTGACTGCTGATCAACAGTAAAATCCTTTAAAATTTCTTCCAGCTTGCCCTCCAGGCTTTTAATCCGTCCTGAAATTTCGATAATTTTACGGCCGACCTCCGCCAGGCGCTGCCCGTTAGCTTCCTTCGCCTGCCTGGCCTCTATGATCTGGTTTTGCGCAGGGATAATCACCAGCAGGCCGGCCAGCTCGCTTTTTTCAATTTCCGCCAAATCTTCCCCATAATCCCTCAGGGTTTTGGCATGCAGTTTAACAAGCTGGTCTTCGTTTTCCCGCAGTCGATTTCTCAGGTCACTCTCCTCGGCGATTCTCCCGCCGACAGCATCCTGCAGAGCTTTAAAAGAAGCGCGCGCCTGCGCCAGGGGCAGATCATTTTCAATCATCGCAAAACCGGCCACCTGCTCAGCTTCCTGTTTGGCCGCAAAGCTCTCCTGAATCAGGCCGGCCAGCCGCTCTTCCTCCTCGCGGTACTTTTGTTTCAATTCAGCAGCTGCAGCAATAAGACCGGCAATACCTCTGCCCACATCCGCTTTCTCCCGCTTTTTGACCTGCGCCTGTCCCCTGATCCCGGTTAATTCTGTTTCTGTTTGCCTTTTCTCCGCAAACTTTTCTATTTTTTCCCGGCTCAGCGCCGCCAGCCCGGCCAGTTCCTCCAACCTGCGGCGGCAAAGCTCCCTTTCCTTTTCAAGCCGCTCTTGCCCGGCTTCCAGTTCCCGCCGGCGTTCTTGCCATTCCTCGATCTCTTTAGCCAGGACTGCAACCTCTTTTTCCCATTCGGCAACCGCAGCCTGCGGGTATTTATCAATAAAAAGAGCCACTTCGGCTAAATCAGTGTCCAATTCTGCAATCCTGGCCTCCGCGGCAAGGATATCCCTGTCCCGGGCCTGTATTTTCTCCTCCAAACCCCTTATATACCGGTCGTACTCCCCCCTGTTCAACAGCAAGCCGGCAAAGCTGCAAATATAATAGGGGTTTTTTCCTTCTCCCGCCTCCCCTGGACCGCCCCGCAGCGACTCCAGATTAACCACCGGTACCGGGTAGTCCGAGGCAAAATCCGGCTTGATCCGGCCGTTCTGCAGCCTGGTAAAGGATTCCCCATCCACAATTACAGAAAATGGCAGGTAGGGCGCCTCCCACAAAATTTTTTCCTTTTCCCGGGCTTCCGCGCTGTCAATCCATTCAATACCTGTCTGCACAAAGGGGCATTTGGCCTTCAATTGCCCGGCCAGGGCAAATATCTCTTCGTTGGGCACATAAAAACCCTTGTCTGCGGAAAGCTGCTTTTTCTGCCGCATGCGTCCGGCTTCAATTTCTGTCTCCAGCTTGTGCAGGCTTTCCCGGCGCTGCGCCTGTTGCAGCGCGTCCCGATACGTTTCAATACCGTCTTGCCCCCAGGCGCGGGCTTTATTTTCCAGGGCCGTCTGCTCCTGCCGGTAGCCCGTTAAGCAAGCCTCAACCCGCTCCCGGGCAGCGCGGCGCTGTTTGATTTCGTTTTCGATATGTATATATTCAAGCGCGGCATCTTGCAGTCCGGCTGCCAACTCGCCCAACCGCCCGTTCAGGGCAGTGGTTTCTGCCTGGCAGCCGTCTAAATCTGCCTGCAGCCGCTCCGCATATATGTCAGGTGAAAGCACAGCATCAAGCTCACCTAATTGCTGGAAGAAACCGCTCAGTTCCCGCAGCCTTCCCGCCAAAACCTTTTCTTGCTGTTCAAGATCATCCACAACTACCTTCAGGACGGCGGCATTTTTCTCTGCGGCAATCAGGTCCTGCTGCACACCTTCCCGTTGCCCTTCCAAACTGTTTTTGACCTTTTGCGCCTCCGTCAGCGACAGGCGCAAATCCGCCAGACGCCTTTCCAACAAAAACCTCAGCTGTCCCCCGGCTTCATTGTATTCAGCCTGCAGGCTGTCCGCACCCGCCGCCAGTAACTCCAGGCGCCGGCTCAACTCAGATACCCTTTCCTTTACATCACGGTACTCTCCGTATTCCTCCAGCGTCAGCTGGTGGTTGAGTTCTCGCTCCAGTTCTCTATGTCTTTCCGCCAGTTGGCTCCTTACATCTTCCTGCCGTTGTTCTTCGGCCTGCAGATTCTCTTTTTGCAGGTTTACCAGACCCGCCGCCAGCAATTTTTCTAACTGTCTGGCCTGCTCCCTGCCGGCGGCGTGCTCCGCCAGTCTAGTCTGAATTTCCGCCATTTCCCGCCCCAGCGTTTGCCGCTTGCAGACAATCAGGTTGTATATGGCTGCGGCCTGCCGTTTGCCTGACTCGAACTGTTGAAAAGCCGCCAGCAGCTCCTCATTCCTGCCGCCGAATTCACTGTAGTAGGTCTTGATTCGAGTGAATTCATTCAGGTGGCTTTTTAGCTTCAGGTACTCATTAAGCCTGCCGCGGATCTCAATCAGGGTGTCAGCCAGCAGCAGGCTTTCATTCCTGTCCTTTTCCCCTCTATTTAAAGCCTCGACATCCTCCACTATTTTCACAAACAAGTTCTCAATGAGCTTCCTGGAGGTGGCGTTCTGCCTGAAATACGATTCAATATTATTTTCACCGCTGTTTATGCCCCTGATGATGTTCCATTCGGCGGCAAGAAGGTGGTGGGCGGCGATATAATGCTGGTACTGGTCAATTCTATCGAAAATTTCCGCGGGCAACCCTTTCTGCTGCATTTGCTGGATATACCTTCTAACGTCGTCAAAACCGGCATACCTTTTATGCCCGCCCTCCAATCGCGCCAGGGGCACAGCGCGGCAACCGGTAATACGGTTGTCGTTATAAAATACGAGCCAGTTGCGGTGCTCAATGTCGGCTGACTGCAAACCTTCCTCTTCTTCAGAATCGGAATCCGCCGCTTTGTTCAAGCCTCTGCGTTTCCTGGCGGAAAAACCGGTCAGCAAATATTTGTACCCGTATCCCTCTTCTAAAATCCACTCCACAGCCACGTGGGAAGTCCTGTCCTTGCCGCCCTGGAACAAAAGGCTCAAAGGTTTTTCCTTTCTTAAATACGTCTTCGGCAGGACAACCTGCAGGAGCATCATCAACAACAGGGACTTGCCGCCGCCGTTCTCCAGGTCGTAAGTGGTATTCCTGCCCGCCGGCTCCAGGTAAAAATCATCAAAGAGCTGGGTGGCGTTATTAAATTGGACGTTGACCAGCCTTATACTCTTGATGTGGGGCATCAGGCGCCTACCTCCAGGCTTTGGACAAAGGAAAGCAGGTCCTTCCTGTTGTCCCTGTCCTCATAATAATTCCAGATAATCGTCTTCAAACGGTCCGTGGGATAAATGATCCGCCGGTCCATGTCCAGGACGATCAGTTTTTCGCTGCTTAAGAACCTGCAGATATTTTCCACAAAGGCCACCTTATCGTTCTTGCCCCCGGCCACCCCTTCCCGCGCGTCGGGGAGCCTTTGCCAGACCCGGCAGATTTCCACGAAGTCAAACTGGTTCTCACGGCCGGCTGCTTCCAGGTCCTCCATTTGCCACAGGGCCGCCAGGCGCCTGGTGACATTTTCCACCAGGTCGTTTATTTTGATGTAGGCTACCGGCGTGTCCGGATAAGCCTCCCGGTAAAACATGGTCACCAGCGTCATGATGATAAAGTAGCCGGTAAACAACTCGCTGTTGTTGGATATGTAACTGATCCTGCCCCGCAGTTCCTCGTTGGTCCACCCGAACAGCAGGCTGCCGGCCTCCGGGCAGACAAACAACCGGTCATGTCCCGCATATACCTTGAGTTCCAGTTTGCCGGCGATATGCTGCAGCATTTCTTCCACGTCGCTGCGATAATGATATTTTTCATACAACAGGGTATTTTTGCTTTTACTGACCTCTTCCCCCTGCAAAAGCGCCTTCAGAATATCCAGCGCCTCATCTAAAACATCGGTTATTCCTTGTCTCATCATACGCACCCCCTCTAGAGTGTGCCACGGGGACGGTTCTCTTGACACGTTAGACACGCGCGCCTTTGAACAGCATGTCGGTTATTTTCAAACCCGGCAACAGCTCCACTTCCCGTTCAGGGAAGCTTTGCACCCGGACCTGGTTGATCCTTCCTTCCAGGCGGGCGGCCAGGGCTGCCCGGATAAAAACCTCTTCCATAGTTTTTAATTCTTCCTCCACCCGGATCCGGCCATCGGCAAAGGAGATGGTCCTGACGCGCTCGCCCGGGGGCTTGTCCCGGTTCATTTCCAAAAGAAAGCTCAGGAAATCCCCGTTATAGACACTGTCTTCCTTATAGCTGTCAATCAGGCTGCGGCAAAAGTCCTGCAGCGTGACCCGCCCCCCGCCCGTGTCCAGCGTTTCCAGCAACCTGGCCGCATAGAACAGGAAGTTCCTTCTAACCCGGCCGCTGGTAAGTTGGTCAATGGTTTCCCGCTCGACCGGCGCCTCAGTCGCACCGCCCTCTTCCTCCTCCCGGCGGCTTTTCAACAGCCGCTGAGGCTCAAAGGCCCGCAGGATATTGAAACTCTTCTTGAGATGGGGATTGAGCAACGGCTCAAACAAAAATTTAAGGACCCCCGGTTTCCCATTTTTATTAACCAGCTTTTCCAGTTCACCCTGAAAATTAAACCTTTCTGTAAAGATAGCTTTTCTACGCAGGCCAAGCGTCCGGTCGTACTCCTTGGTAAAGCCGGCGGCGTCCCTTAATAGTTCAGTGTGCAGGGTCTGGGCGCGGCCGATTTCTTTCTCGATAATTTTTATTAAGGTAAAAACGCGTCTATCCTTCCCGGTCGCCTGACCGCTGTTAATTCTCTCCACATATTCGGCAAAGGCGCTTCTGACGTTTTTCAGCGCCGTATTAAACAACCCGGCTTCCTCCTGAAACTGCAGGGCAATGCTCCGGTGGTAACTGTTGTAAGCCTCGCCCAAATCCAGGCGGCCATACATCAGAGCCTCCAGCAGGGAATATTTGCGGTCCTTCTTCTTCTGCACCTCCATATTCAGCCTGCGCACTGTTTCATAGGCAAAACCAAAGGCGCCCTTTTCCATTTGTTTTTGGAAAAGCAATAGGTTCACGGTGATTTTGGTTTCCTCGGGAAACTCCTTGGTCCGCAGATAAAAGTCAACGCCCTGCTCCGTGACATAGTACTGCAGAGCGCCCTCACCGGCTTGCTTAATCTCCAGCAATTTGACGTATTTTTCCCGCAAGCCGCCACCTTTAAAGCTGAAGGCATGAAGCGTGAAATTACGTCCGCCGTTTTGCAGCCCGTCCAGGATTTCCGCAGTTAGATCACTTGCCTCCTGAGGTTCTATGCCGCGGGCCAGGATGCGGTTTAAAGCCTTGCCCAAAAAGGACTGCAGTTCCTTAAAAGTAATTCCCCTGTATTTCAGCTTTCCTTCAAAAATCAGATAAGATAGTATTAGAAAACACAGCTCAGGTACCAGCCTGGAAAGATCACCTTCGTTTTTTCGTTTCCTGAGCAGTTCCATAATTGGGCAGTACACTTTGACCTGATCCAGACGCAAGTCAAGCTCTGCCAGAAAGTCATCGACCAATGCCAGCTCCGGGTCTTTGCCGGCGGTGTTTTCCCGGATTATTTCCCTGGCCAGAAGGTCGTCCCGTTCCATCATTTGACGCCAAACCTTTCTCTCATTTCCTCAGCCGAAAGGGCCTCCTGGGGAATATAAAAGCCTTGTTCCAGGTGTTCTTTGATTTTTGCCGCCCAGGGCGGCGAAAAAGTGTGCAGGAACTGTTCCACATTTTCTTTTATTAATCTTTGTTCTTTAGGTGTTTTGACCGGCGCCTTATTCAGGCCAATCTCGAGAACGGCCTGGTACCCGGCTACAAAAGGCTGGATGTCGTATTGGGGATATTCCGCTGATAGCAGGCAGTAAATATTGATGCCTTCCGGATCCAGATCGCCGAAGTAGTAAAACCGGTCTCTTTGCAAATTTACCGCGTATTCTTCCACGAACCGGAAACTGCTGATAATTTTCTTTCCTTCCCCGTAAATGATGAGGTCCGCTTTAATTCTCGCTGGTTTGTCCATGGTCTGCTCTTTGAAAGACCAGAAGGTATCTTTGTTTTCAATGATATAAATATCCCTGTTCGCCAGAGCGTGGAAGACCTTGCTCTGAAAACTAAAAAAAGGCTCAACCGTCTCCCGGCAGCCGATGTCGGCATAAACCAGGCCCAGCCGCCTGAGGACTGTTTCACCCCGGCTTCTGTTTTTACCTGCTCCTTTAAAAAACTTTTCATCGCCAAACAACTGGTAGGCCCGCTCATTTACCGTAAGCATACCGTGCTGCGGCTGGCGCAGAAAATTGCTGATTATGTCAATAATTGGCTGATCACGCTTGAAATCCTGCGGGTTCTTGAAATAATAGTCCAGCCCCGCCGGAGGGGCGATGCTGCGAATAATATCAGCAGCGCAGCCGGCATCAAAAATAACCGGGCTTTTTATGACCCTGTATTTCAGGTGCAGTCCCTGCGGCGTGGCCGGCTTTTTCCCTACGGGCGCCAGGATTTGTTCCGCAACAAGCTGCCTTACGGCCTGCTGGAAGGCAGCCATCCCCGGCGGGCTTTGCAGGTAAGCCGGCATACCGCTGTTCAGCTCCTTCGCCCGTTCATGCAGCTGTTCCAGAAGAATAAACCTCCCCTTAAAAGTGCTGACGGCGATTTCCAGCCAATTATAAAGTTCACCGGTGTTAGGACAGGTATCGATCATATTAACACCTTGTCAGTTCCTCTGTTCATACTTCAATTCCTTCGGATTCAATGAATTTGCGCAAGGTATCGCTGCAGGACCGGTTGTACTAGTATTGACATGCTTTGGGCTTCACCAGTCCACCGGCAGCAGTTTTGCCGAAAAAGTTGTCAACAACCCCGTCCCCCTGACACCTTCCGTACAGAACCACACTTTCAGATTCTATTTAAAAGTGTGCTCGTGGCAGACAACTGTCCCCCTGTGCTCTCCCGTCCACAAGGTGTAACACCCTGCCGCAAGTTTCCGTCACCCGCTGGTCATGCCCGGCTACCAGCACCGTTTTCCCCATCCCATGCAAATCCTTTAGTAGTTCGATGATGCCTTCACCGTTGACTGAATCCAGGTTTCCTGTGGGTTCATCCGCCAGGATGAGATCGGGATCCAACAGCAACGCCCGGGCAATGGCCACCCGCTGCTGCTCGCCGCCGGAGAGTTCACCAGGCAGGCGTTTTTCCGCCCCGGATAAGCCCACCCGGCGCAACAAGTGCCTCGCGCGGTCATTTGTGCGCCGCCCTGCGCCTTGTGGTAAAGCCGGCGTCAGCACGTTCTGCAGAGCGCTCAGGGTGGGCAGCAGGCAGTAAGCTTGAAATATGAAGCCCACCTTTTCCCGCCGGTAACGGCAAAGCGCTCCCTCACCGAGAGCGGTTAATTCCCTTCCGTCAACCAGGATGCAACCGCTGCTGGGCTTGTCCAGGGCCCCCAGCAAATTTAAAAAAGTCGATTTGCCGCTCCCGGATGGCCCGGTCACTGCTACAAATTCCCCCCGATCAATACGGAGCTTTTTAATATCCAGCGCCTTTACCGAGGAAGAACCTCGCCCGTAAACGCGCACTACGTTGTCAAAAGAAATTAGCATTTCTAAAAACCAGATACTCCTTTCAATAGCGTAAGATTAATCTCAATTGGGGTATGTCCTTCTTTGGGGGGTTATACGCCACGCATGACTTCAGCCGGTGTAGCCCGGTTGGCCCGCCAGGCCGGGTAAACGCCCCCTGCCATACCGGCTAACGCCCCGCAGGCGACTACCATCGCGACTACAGTTAAACCCAGTGTTCCAATATCAATGGAGAGATAACTCTTTACCGCAGTCAGGCCACCATAACCCAAAGCTACTCCAATCACCGCTCCGATTATGCTCAAAGTAATGGACTCCACCATGACCATAAAGGCTATATTGTACGGCGTCCATCCCAGGGCTTTAAGGATACCGAATTCACATTGGCGTTCAATAACCGACAAAAGCATCACTACCATAATCAAAAGGCTGCCGGCTGCCACCGCCGCCAGCGAGATCGCCGCAAAAAATTGTTCCAATATGTGCAGGATGTTTTTTAACGGGAGCAGCAACTCCCGTGGTACCACCACCTGTACCCCGGGCGTCCGTCTCTCCAGCCGCCGCTCAATTTCCTGGACGGCCTCCTCGATGTACTCCATACTACTGGCCTGGGCACTGATAGCGGACAACCTTCCCGGCTGCAAGTGTCCAATATCCCGCACCAGCCTTTCCGTAGCGACGGCGCTCCCATCCTGTAGTTCATTACCTGTACGGTAAATCCCCGTAACCTTGAGAATCCGCGCTTCTGATGCGCCGCCGGGGACCTCGAAGGTATAGGCGCCGCCAATTTCATAAGAAATGCCGGTAGCAGCAAGGTATTCCCACAGGCTCTTGCCAATGACTATTTCATCATCATTTACAGGCGCGGCGCCCTCAATGATATTTTGAGAAGGAAATTTATTAGCCCCTGTTCCGCTTGTCTCGTAACCAAACAGCGGCGCCACCAGCGTTGCCCCCGCAGGGCGCAGGATCGCTGTGCACTGTCCGGCCACATTTTTTACATGCGGCACATCCTTAATAATATCGATATAAGATTCGGGAATGGAAGATGAACCAACACCCTGGAACAGGCCGCCAAACATCGAACCTTTTTGCGTGATCGTGATCTGGCCGGACAGGTTGTTGAACGTGCTCTCCGCACGTCTCTCCATCCCTACCGTAACGGAAAAAAGGAAAGTTACCAGAGCACAGCCAAAGGCCACCCCGAGCACCGCCAGGGCGGCCACAGTTTTCTTGCGAAATGAGTTTCGGATGGAAAATACCAGCAAAGACATAGGACACAACCCCATATTCAAAAAACATAACTGCACAATATATATTACACTCTAGCAAATATGTTAATGTTTTGCTATCATTATTATAAAAAAAACAATAATTGATACGTTGGTGTCAGGACCGTCAGGCAATATCTTTTTCAAAGGTCGTTTTCAAACAGCATCAAATTGCTTGAATAATCAATAAGTTGATAAGTTGGTGTCAGGCACCGCTACCCGAATATAAGGCATGAAGGCATTAAGAAATATCAAAATCATAAGCATTATCATCATGATCCTGCCCCTGGCTTACATGGGTTTCATTTGGTACCTGTCAAGCAAACCCAGCGATGCTGTCATCAATACCGGCCTGCCTTTTGATAGATTATTAAAAGAGTGCCTTCACTTAATTGAGTTTGCGGTACTGTACTTACTGTGGGTTATTGCTTTCACAGCGGTGGGAAGGTTCAGCCGGCAGACCAACAAGCTGTCTGCGGCGATATCTGTGCTGTATGCTTTTGCGGACGAACTCCATCAATACTTTATTCCCTGCCGGTCAGCCACAATCACCGACCTTTTGAAAGATACCGCAGGTGTAGTAATCGCTTATCTAATCATTAAGAACATCAGAAGCCGGAAGATAGCATCCGGTCCATCAAATACACATTGACTACTCTGTAAACAAATAATAAATTACCGATCTTCTCCTCTCCAATCCGTTCACCAACACTCCATCCATCTAATTCCCCGGCAGCTCTCTTATGATCGTTTGCGCTGGTCCAGTAGCCGTCTCTGCGGTCATGAAAAACTCAGCTGCTGAAAAATCATCATCAAATTGACCCATTACATCCAAGATATCCATCCAATCATTGACAGTATCCAACATAGCCTCGTCATCTAAATGAGCAAGGCTTTCTTCATAATCTTTTCCCCTAACATGTTTACACCTATTTTCTATCTTGAATCGGGGGTACCTATTATTCTTCACTATCTCTATGTCCCGTCATTTCCTCGTCCACCCAATCTTCCTCAACGTACACCATACCGTTCCGGCCTTCGACTTTTCGATTAGGGCCAGCCTTATATAATTTGCAGCTCAAAGGACCATAACAGAATGTTTCAAACCGGTACTTCCTCCGGCCCCCGGGGTTCCAGTTATCAACTATTATCTCCACCGGCATCCTGGCTCCCCACATGCAGCTGCTGCATTTAACATCATAAGTCCTGGCAGCCAGTCTCCGGTGTCCCCTTTCCCGATAAACCTCCAGCTCCGGAGGTTCCAATTCCCAGGGTGTTGATATGCTTCCCTGCTCCCCTTGCGCTACCTTAGCTAACTTCGATACCTTATAATAATCCACCGGCTCCATGTCCGGATCCGGAACAGGAAGGCATTCGCCTGAGATAACATCGTTGACTTTGAAGTTGAATTTAGCTTGGGCTGCTTTCCCGATACCTATCGAAAAGGTGGTTTCTTCGGCTTCAATAGTTCCGGCGATTTTAATGGCATAACCCAAATATGTATGAGAGGCTTCATCAAATGAACGGATTAGCCTTATTCGTGGTTGGATTGATGTGATGGCGCCTTTGAAGGATAGTTTGTTCATCGATAAAATTCCTTTCTTCTTAATTTAAATGTAATCAGGAAGTTTCGCATACTTAATGGAAGCCAGGATATTCATATAATCCCTTGTCCAAAGATTTGAACAGCCTATCATTTTTCTTGGTTCATAATCTACAGCACCCGGAGAATCTTCATATTCTAATTGCATCCATGGTTCAAACATCCCGGCTCCTCCAGGGATTGTCTTACGCTCTAATATGCAAAAACAGGCAAGCATTGGAACCGTAAGTTTATCCGTTCTGTTCAGGCAGTTCTCAACTCGACGAAAGGAAAAATCGGCCGCGGAAAATCCTTCTTTGAAGAGGCCTTCGGAAAAGACATTGACGAGTTCCATAAAATCCTGTGGATGCCAGAAGCGTTCATTATACATCGCTTTAAGTACAAAGAGAACCTGACTGCCGAGTGGTGGGAGAAATACGATCGCCTTAATGAGGTACAGCTGAACAGACTCAAGGAAATCGTGGCATTGAATCAGTTTTATGAGACTACAGCAACGGGCGATCCGGCTGTGGACGAGGTATTGGGGTATTATAAGGTAAGACGCGACCGTAATTAGGGCTTGCTGAATAGACAAAAACCCCAGCAATACCAAGGTGCCCACTACCGGAAACGTTTAAGACCAAAAGGTTATGAAGAAGATTAACACGTTGATCTGCCATAGCGCAAAACCCAAGGGACAAAAAGATAAATTTTAATTAAAAAGACCTTGATTATTCAGATGTTTCCAGGCAGATATGATGTGATTTTCTTTAAATAGCCTTTTCTTACATATGCTCCATTTTTGTACTGCTTCTACTACTTTATTATGGTCGTGGTTAATTTCTGAGTTATCCTTAATAACCCAATGTGTAGTGGCCAATAATTCTAAGCCATATGGAGTTTCAAATCCCCTGATAATATTCGATACTTTACTGAGATGTTCTAATGAATCCTTTTTACTCGCCAAGTAATTATGAGCTTCCTCAGCTGCTTTTGGCTGCAGCCTAATCCGGGCCTCTCTGCTGCGATCGCCATATCCATGAATATAGTGTCCATCCATTCTTTGCAGTACATGATTAAGGTTTTCAGCGTAAGGTCCATAGAAATGCTTAGTAAAATTAAGACGCAATGGTTCACCGGTTTCTTGCAAGAAATAAGCAAGTTTTTGAATTTCTAATAATGATAGTTTATAACCAGGCGCAGTATAATCATCCATCAATGCTAAAAATAGCGCACGGGATCTTGTAAGCCCGGGTTTTTCGGTGGCAATCCTTATTGAATCTGGCGCAGGTGCACCACCGGGAGGATAAACAAGAACTCGCACATCCGGTAATTCTGCAAAAGCCTTTTCTATATGTGGGCGGACTTTATCCCACTCTAAACCACCATTACCACATCCAAGAGGGGGAATAGCTATCGATTTGATTTTTAAATTTTTGACTTCGTCGACAAGAGCCTTTAACCCTATTTCTATATATTCCATCTTTGACTTGCTTTTCCAATGAACCTTAGTTGGAAAGTTAATGATATATTTAGGGTTGATTATACCCCTTAAATAAGTAAACATATTACCAACTTTGACTTCTTTAGAACGGCAAGCTTTCTGATATTCTTTGAAATTTTCGGGAAAAGCCTGTTTAAATTGAAGTGCAATACCCTTTCCCATTACCCCGACACAATTAACGGTATTTACAATGGCTTCAACATCTGCTTCTAATAAGTTACCGTTTTTGTACTCAATCAACATTTCCACCTACTTAGTAAGTGTCCGGTTCCTCTAATTTTCGCATTGCTCAGTTCATCATAACCATCAATACTTACTTGCACTTCGGCAACTTTATTTGCTGTATATTCTATTAAGTCATCGGTCCACTCAGTTCCATTGGTAAGCAAAGTGGTTGTTAGATGGAGCTCATTTGCGACTGAGATAATTTCTCTTAAATCTTTATGCACCGTTATTTCACCACCAGATAAGGTAAGATTACATCCACCGTGCTGTTTAAATGCTCTCAGTAAAGCAAGTACTTCGCTTAATTGCAGTTCATTCTCCAGCGATTTGCCGGCAAACATATAGCAGTGTCTACAGTAAAGATTGCACTATTCGTCAAATATAAATACAGACTTTTTAATCCTTGAGCCTTATATTTGCAGGACTCAAACTGCTTTGCTTCCAATTCAGTCATTACATACAAAAGGTCGTCCAAACTCATGTCGGAATCTTTAAGTTGTGCCAGAACATCTTCAATAGAGAAAACCGTCAAAAGATCAAATATCTTTTCTTGCTCGTGATTATGCAGAAGTATCCAATTGGCCGAATCAACAGCAATAATTAAAATACCGTTCGGTAAATATTCGCGGCTTATATTACTCGGCATGTTGTATTTTTTTGTAACATCTACTTGTATCTCACGTTCATTCATCACGCATGTATACTCCCCTAAAATAAACGGATCTATAAAAATATACGATTTATTCATCAGCTCTCCAAGCGACAAATAAATCGTATTTCATATTACATCTTATACTGTACTAAAACTAATTTTGGTTCTTCTCGCAGCTTTTAAAGCAATACATTGCGCTTGTTCTGGCACTGTCTTTAACCTTTGTCACTTTCCACTTTAAAGTAATCTTTTTCATCCTATCTACCTTTCTTTCGTTAATTTTCTAGGAACATTATACCACTAACCCCATAATAGTACAATGATTTCCTGATAGAGCCATTTGTTACTCAAATAGAACCACTTTGGTCATGACGAGATCCACCTGTGTTTGTCAATCAAAAAGTGAACCATGTAGTCCATAAAAAAGGGAGCCCCCCGATGCAATAAATTTAGCCTAAACTGCTTTGCCGATACCAATAGAAAAATTTCTTTCATCGAAATCAAAGTTACATACTATTTTCAGGGCATCCCGAATATGCATGAGAGGCTCCACCTACACCTCAAACTGCTCCCGCAGATAAACCAGTTTCAAATACTCTAAAGCCCCCTGCTTCAGGTCTTCCCGGCTCTGCCACCAAAGCCCGGCGTTAAAATCGTCATACTGAGTAGGACAGGATATGATCCGGACTTTCCTGCCCATAGAGCTCGCAGCCTTGACAAAAATCTTCTTCGCCCGCCCGGAATGTGATTTAGAAGTGGATAAAATGGTCAGTAATAAAACAGCCAGAATAATGGCTATGGTAATAAAAAGCTTTTAGTATAAGTTCTCCCGATACCACTCTATCGCGGCCTTGATCCCCCGCTCGAAGCTCCATTCCGGCTCATACCCCAGCAGTTCTCTGGCCTTACTAATATCGGCATTACTATGCTTGATATCCCCCGAGCGTTCAGGTCCAAATATTGGCTCGCTCTCTTTATTCAGTGCCTGACACAATTTATAGTAGATGTCGATTATATACTCTCTGCCCCAGTAAGCGATATTAAACGACTGGCCGGCCACGCGCAAAGTCTATTCGCAGGGTCTTTTTTTCAAAGGTCAATTTCAAAAATTACAGGAATGCTATTTTTATTTATAACAGCAATAACAGCATCAAATTGTTTGAATAATCAATAAGATGATAAGTTGGTGTTGATAAGTTGGTGTCAGGCAACAGCCACAAACCTGCCTCCAGGACAAGTCCGTATCAAACCTTCTAGTTCCATCATGGAAAGAACCTGGATTAATTGTAGTTGGTCTATCTGGGTGTCCGCACCTAATTTTTCGATAGTCTTAGGAGCAAAAGAGAGGCTAAAGAGAATTTTTTCCTCCATATTGCTTAGTTGTCTATCACTCTTCCGGAGGTTTTCACTACTCAAGTCCAACCTGTCCCAGCTATGTATTTCTTCATTTTCAGCAGGACGGCTATTTATTGAAGCCACACCTGCATGCTCTAAATCAAGATTTGGCATTAATTGTGACGGATGCAAATAGATATGGGCGCCTTGTGCAATCAGCCGGTTGCTTCCTTTTCCTGTTGGATTAAATATTTCATGGGGTAAAACGTGGACTTCTTTTCCCTGGGCCATGGCAAAGCCTGCGGTAATCAAGGCTCCGCCGTTTTCACCCGCCTCAACCACAAATACTTTATGGCTCCAGCTGCTGATGAGCTCATTCCTCTCCGGAAAGTATTCAGGACGGGGTCTGGTCCTTGGCGGGTACCCGGAAATAACAGCGCCGTTTTCGATTATGCCGGCCAATAACCCATCATGTTCCTTGGGATAACAAATGTCAACACCATTACCCAGAAAGGCAATGGTATATCCTCCAGCTTTTAAACACGCAGTATGGGCATAGCCATCAATGCCCCTCGCCATCCCACTGATTACAGGAATATTGTTTTGGCCCAGATAGTATGCTGCTTCCACGGCCGCCTGTTTCCCATAATCCGTACACCGGCGGGAACCAACAATCGCCACACCGGCGCTATTTTCTCTAATGATTCCTTTATAATATAAGAGAATTGGAGCCTGGGAAAATTTTTTAGCAAGAGCGGGATATAAAGGATCATGGTAGCTCAATAACTTTATATCCTGTCTCAAGGTCTCTTCTAAGAGGTTGCGGGCCTTATCTAAAGAACGATGCTGTCGTATCACTTTAGCTAATGCAGGGCCTATTCCCTCCACCGACAACAACTCTTCTTCACATGCTTCATAAACAGCTTGCGGAGATTGGAAACGATCTAATAATCTTTTTTCCAAGATAGTCCCGATCCCGCTAATCTGTTTTAACCAGATCCAATACTCCATGATTCCTCCTAAATGACCATCATGCCCGCCTTTTCCTTCTCCAGATCCCGGGCCATCAGGGCTAACACCACATCCTTTTTGCGAATACCGGCGGCATCGTCCAAATCAGCAAGCGTTCTTGCCACCTTCAGATATTTATAATACGTTCTGGCGCTGTATTTGAATCGATCATGCGCGACCTGCAGCAAGCGTTGGCCTTCTGCATCCAGTTGACAAAATTCCTTAATCAAGGCAAATCCCATCTGGGCATTGCAGTTAATTCCTTCAATCTTTTTAAACCTCTTCTTCTGAATGCCTCTGGCAAATTCAACCCGTTCCCGAAGCTCTTTAGAACTTTTCCCCCAAGCGTACTCAGATAGATTTATAAAGTTAACCGGCTGGACATATTTTTGTATATCCATCCGATCCATTATGGGGCCTGATAGCCGTTGTCTGTATTTGATTACCTCATAATCGCTGCACCGGCATTTTTCACTTCCATAATAACCACATGGACAGGGATTCATGGCTGCCACCAGCATGAAACTGGCCGGATAAGTGTTGCTGTACTTCACCCTGGAAATTGTAACCTCCTGATCTTCCATAGGCTGCCTTAATGCATCCAAGGTTTTCTTGCTGAACTCAGCAATTTCATCCAGAAACAATACCCCGTTATGGGCCAGGGATATCTCCCCGGGAATGGCATTTTTCCCTCCGCCAATTAGGGCATTAGTTGAAGCATTATGATGAGGCGCACGAAAGGGACGTTCCTTGATTAAATATCCTTTTCCCTTCAGCATACCTGCTACGCTGTAAATTTTTGTTGTTTCCAGGGCCTCTTGCTCTGTCAAGCTGGGAAGAATCGTAGGAATGCGTTTCGCAATCATGGATTTGCCGCAGCCCGGAGAGCCAATCATCAACAGATTATGTCCCCCTGCCGCCGCCACAACGATATATTCAAGTATGGCCTCCTGGCCTTGAACCTCATTAAAATCCAGCGAATAGGGATCCTCTGCGGGGGCATGAAAATTTATTTCCGGTTGAATAGTGTACTCTTTCTCCCCTTCCAGGAATTGGACTACCTCTCTTAAATAATCAAACCCAACCACATTTATCCCCTGTACCAGCGAAGCTTCATGAATATTATCCCGGGGTACAATAATATTTTTGATCCCGGCCTGCTTGGCCGCAATCACCATGGGAAGAACGCCGGTGCAAGACCGCAGCCGCGCATTCAAGGATAATTCTCCAATACATCCAAAGTCCTGCCAGCGATTGACATGCAGCTGATCCGATTCCATTAAAAGCCCCAGGGCAATTGGCAAATCAAAATGAGAACCGCTTTTTTTCAAATCACCGGGCGCCAGGTTGATTACAACCTTCATTTCCGGAAAACGAAAATGTCCATCCCGCAAAGCAGCCTCCACCCGTTCCCGGGCCTCTTTTACCGCCGTATCCCCCAACCCCACAATCGAAATTAACGGCTGTCCCTCTATGGTTTTTGTTTCTACATCAACCGGATAACCGTCTACGCCCCAGATGGCAAAGCTTTTTACTATTGAAGCCACAGGATGTCCTCCCCGGCGATACATTCGCTGTTTTACTGAATAATCTTATTTACCGCTTCACCTGATACTCCAATGTTCGCACCGATTTCCTTAAATGTATATCCCTGCTCAGCCGCTAGTTTTACATAACAGACCTTATACTCCTTAAGTGACCGTTGCCGCGATCCTGCCTTAATCCTCTCAAATTCCTCCACAGTGGGTACCGCTCGTCTCAAGATTCTATCCAGGGTGTTATCCTCGTATTCCAGATTTAGGACAGGTTCGCCGTCGTCTTCCAATGCACCGATAACACCTACAGCTTCATATTCATCGTAAGCATTTTTGTTGACTATAGGTTCATCCCCATCCATGAATCGCACATATTCTTCCAACGCAATTATCCGATCATCCGAAAACATATTGAGAATCTTATCCACACTCACCAGCCCGCTGATGTTTTTCCGGTAATAATGGTCACTGCTCCATTTATATTGATCAATTTTTTTGCAAACTTTTGCCCGCACCGGATTATGGTGAATATAGCGAAGTAACGAAAAGAGATATTTGTCGTCAAGCACCAGAATAGCTTTGTATCTTCCCCCAAAGACATGATCCGATCGGTTATGCCTTTTGTTGTAGTCCTTGCTGAAGCGATTATTGACGACTTGCATGATTTTATTTAGAAGCTTGTCTTTTGTCTGTATGATCATATGATAGTGGTTATCCATGATCACATAGCCCATCAGGTTAAACCCGCCGTCTTCTTTGGCATATGCGATATATCTCAGCAAAGATTCTTTATCTTCCCGTCCCTGAAAGATGTATTCCCGATTATTACCCCGCTTAATGACGTGATAGATTGCTCCCTTAAATTCCACTCTCGGTTTTCTACCCATCACTGCCCTCGTTTACATTAAAACTAAATATATATTATACTTTAGCAAATTTGTTAATATTTTGCTATCATTATTTAAAAAAAAAACCATAATTGATACGTTGGTGACAGGCACTGTCAGGCAATTGGCCTGAATAATAAATAAGTTGATAAGTTGGTGTCAGCAAAATGCCAATTATTTTATAGCTAATATAGCTAATAGTAAAATGGGGATTATTGAACTATCGAAAATGCGATAACTAAATTTCAACCTATGTGCCCGCGCCCGTATGGGGCACGACACTGAGTGGCTCACATCCAAAACGCGGCAAAAGGTATTTCAATCCATGCTGCCTCATGGGGCGCGACTGTGGTTACTCAACTATCGGGCAGTAATGTTTAATTACTTAAATAATAATGCGTTGTCGTCAGGCACCGTCAGGCAATATATCTTTTTCAGAGGTCCAAAGGTCGTTTTCGAACAGCATCAAATTTGTCTGAATATTCAATAAGTTGATAAGTTGGTGTCAGGCACCGCCATGTCACTGTTGCCGAGGAACTGAACACAAACCGCTTCACTCCATATGTCTGACAGGCCTGGCAAAGAACCATGGTACTGACGGTGTTGTTATAATAATAGGCCAGCGGCTTTTCCACTGATTCACCTACCGCCTTTAATCCTGCAAAGTGAATAATGCCATCTATAGAATGATTGGAAAAGATGGTGTCCACAGCTTTATCATCTGTTACATCTATCTGATAGAAAGTAACTTTCTCATTGGTAATCTGTTCAATTCGATCTATAGTCTCAGCTTTACTGTTGCAAAGATTATCGGCAACAATCACTGTATGCCCTGCTTCCAGCAAAGCCACACAAGTATGTGAACCTATATATCCTGCACCACCGGTTACTAGTAAGTTCATTTTTGGTTACGCACCTCCCCTTAATCTTATTGAAAGAATCTAATAATTTTACTTGGCAAGTTTTTGTTCATTTAGAACTCTTGTTAATACATCCCCAAGGATAGTTGATGAAGTTCCTTTTGTATATGGGAAGTAAACCATCTCTACTCCAACAGCACTAAATTTCTTCTCGATTTCCTCGTACATTTTAGAACCCTTCCAATCATCTCCATGAAAAATCGCATCAAATTTTAATTTTTCCCAAGCTTCAAACTTATCCATAGATTTCTGTGGAACAACTTCATCGACATATTTAACTGCTTCTACAATAGCAATTCTTTCTTCAAATGGAATAATTGGTGTTTTCTTTTTATATCCTTGAACAACTTCATCAGTACTAACGCCAACAATTAAATAATCGCATTGCTCTTTTGCTTTTTTCAGTATATTTAAATGCCCTATATGAAACAGATCAAACACACCTGTTGTATATCCTACTTTAAATTTCTTCATAAACAAGTCCTCCTCAATTAAATGTTATTTCTAATAAACGAAGTTATTTCATCCAATCTTTCTTGCGCAAGCGGCTTACCAATCAGTTTGGGAACTCCTGGCCAATTATCATCTTTCCATGTAACTTCTAGAAAATCAACAGGGTTTTCATATCTAGGTAGTATATGATAATGAACATGCTTATCAAACATCATCAGCATTAAGTAATTAATAACGTCATAATTAAATGATTTTTTCAAAGCTGGCTCGATCACTTTAATAATCTTATTAAGATCTTTAAACTCATCTTCATTTAATTTAGAAAAAGAATGACATTCTCTTTTTAAAGAAAGTATACCAGCACCCAAAGTTGCTTGATGCGGTCTCAACGACCAACTCCAATATTTAGATTCATAAATTATGTTCTCATAGATTTTGAATTTCTCTTGGAAATCTCTCAACACAGAAATTATTCTCCTTTCTCTTTAAATACTAGCTTTATAATGAAACCTTTTATACTTGGAGGCAACACTTTTGAAGCAATTCGTCTTATTATAGTAGGTTTTGGTATACAGTAATCAACCGCCAAATCAAATCGGCTTTTATTTAACAAATCGAAAAATTGTTCCCTCTTAGGATTTATTTCAGCAGGTCGATTTAATTGAGCATTGCTTTGAATGACATAGTTAAGATCCACTTCGTTTAGCTCCATAATTTGATTAAGATCCTTTAAAAGTTTATTGCCTTTAAATGAATTTACAATGAGTACCGATATTCCTTTATGTACATCTTTTTCAGGAAATAACTTCCTAACACCCCAAAAGTCAGCCAAGGTTAGATCCGATATTCGCTTAGGATTAGCATATTTACATTTATAGCAAGAAGGGCGGTAAAATAGTTCAGTGCGGAAACCCCTTAAATACTTGTCTTCATTTGCATTCATTATTAGCTCTCTTTCAGATATTCTAATTTTCACATTTTTAGAACTCCACTTATCTTGCTTATTAATTATTTTGTGTCTAAAAGTAAAATCTGTGACTTTCCCTTTATACCTATTTTCTAAATATTGTATATATTTATCAAAAATCTTCTGACTAGGTACTCCATGGCACACCAAATCAACACAAAATAAATGTTCATATTCTTTCTTCAGGTACAATCTAAGACCTGCTATTTGACACGGAGTGCCTGTGAATAAAACCCTTTTTCCTAATTTTAGATATTCTTCAGCCTTTTTATATGAATCGTGGGTAATCTTGTCCATTTTGAGCCACCAGTCCGGCCAAAGTGAGCCAGCTTTCCGTTTTCGAATGAGCCACTATTCCGGATAAAGTGAGCCATTATCATATAATCCTTTATAATGTATCCATGCATCTGAAATGATGTAA
>JAHDOA010000024.1 GCA_018435055.1 Pelotomaculum sp.
CTCGCTGTCTACGCTTAACATCACAAGTTACCCGGTGATGCTCAAGACTCACTATGAGTGATTTGCTAAATCTTGCTCAGCGGGCTTCCCACCCGCTATATGATGCGCCCCTCGTGGCGCACGAACCGTCCCCATGACACGGTCCGGGGGAAGACGCCATGAAAGATGTTTGGTTGAAGCTTGCGGTAATTAGTGAAAATACAGTCGGGACTTCACGCGGCATAATGGGTGGATGTGGCCTGTCCATCTATATTGAAGCAGGCGGAATGAAAATCCTCTTTGACACGGGGGAAAGCGGTGTTCTGCTGAACAATGCGGATATGATGGGGATCTATTTACCGAAGAATATTCTGCGGGGTTTATTTTTGAACAGCATTAAACTGCGGGGTGTCCACCATGTGGTGGACTTTGGCCCAGAGCTCCGCAGGCACCAGCATCACCGACAGGCACGGCAAACGCACCAGCTCCCAGTTTGCAAAAGCGGGGTCGCTCTTGATCCGGGCCAGCGAAACCGGACGGTTCAGGCGATAACCCGCGGATAAGTCTACCAGGTAAAGGTCCTCCTGCCGCGGGTCGGGATAGGGTCCAGATGCGACAAGGGCCACCCCGGCGACAGATTTCTCCTTGCCGGTGTGGTAAATGAACGCCAGGTCCCCGGGCTGCATATTCTTTATGTTTTTAAGAGCGGCAAAATTCTTTACGCCGTCCCAGACGTCCCGGCCGGCTTGTTCCAGGTCTGAAGTGAATCACGGGGACGTACCTAATGATTCCCTTTGAGTTAGCTGTCCGGTCTCCTTTTCCTAATAAATATACTTGAAAATATGCTGTAAATTAAATAAGCGATAACTGCTCCTAACAGTCCGATAAAGGCAAACATTACTGCATAATATAAAGCCCCGTATAATTCCCCCCGCGCCCCGCTCCAGACCAGCCAGAGCATGAGGAAGGAGTACAGGAATGATATCGCGGGCGCTGCGAGAAACGACAGGTTGTTCCGGTAAAGCCCGTAGACCAGCGCTCCTAAAAATAATATTAGAGGAGGGTTAACGGTAAAACTCTTAACCTCACTGGTAATAGTACTGTTGCCCCAGCTGTAGGTAACAGTCCCTTTCATCGACTCAAACCCGGTGGCAATTGCTATCACCACCGGCACAAGCAGTATGGCAATCAAAACAATATTCTTGCTCTTCAACAATCTTACCATTTTTGCCTCCAATATTTCTTGCTGTCTTTAACTGTAACCACATACCAATTTAAAGCGGGACTAATCATGGAGGACTTTGAAAACATACGAAGCATAGGGTATTCCTTGACTTATTGAGCTTAACTTTCATGATTCAGGACCTCGATATTTTTATATTCATATTTTTAATTTTAACCTCAAGATATTTTCTCAGCTGTATTGTTTTTACTAATCTCTCCCCAGCCTTTCCGGAACGCCGTAGCGCATCATTATCGTTTAAAGCTTCACCTGCTTTGTAAAGGTTGAACACTTTAACTTGATCTATTACCCTGTAGCCGAGGGCCTGGAGCGATAGGCTCATTGCCTCAGAGGTCAACCCCATGTCTTTTTCATCTATCGGTAATTTTTTATTCCATAATAGAAATTCGTTTTACTTATGTCAAGCAGAAACAATTATTCTGCAATTTACTTACATGAAAATGGCCATCACTCAATTAATTATAAACATAATGTGTTGAATTTTAAGGAGTGATTTTATGGCGACATCTCTTGATTATATTGAGTTCACCTGCGGGCAGGTTGGTGGCACGGGGGCAGTGCGCTATAAGAAGAAAACAGAGCTGGTTCCCAATGGCGCTTCCTTGAGAAAACGGCCATTACTATACGATTGATTTAAATTGATTTTAGTTGATTTTTATTGATCTTCGTTTTCAGGCATTATATAATCATAGTGGAGGTGATCTTATGGCCGGAGATAAGGGACTGGTAACCGCCCAGGTTTTGGCTGAAGCCCTGGATCTTTCCGTTGAAACCATCTGGAGGTACACAAGAGAAAAAAGAATACCCCACGTTGAGTTGGGGAGCAAACAGTACCGCTACAGGCTCGCTGATGTGATCGGCGCGCTGACCGGTTCAACTGTTCAGGAAAAAACAGCCGGCTACCAAAGCGAACCGTCTAAAAGCTTCACGTACCAGGACTATCTGCTGCTGCCGGAAGAACCGGGCTATCGTTTCGAGGTCCTTGAGGGCATGTTGATCAAAGAACCCTCGCCCAGTGTTATACACCAGCGGGTTTCCCGCCGGCTCCAGCGGATCCTGGAAGATTATTTTGACGCCTGTGATCCTGAAGGGGAAATATTCAATGCGCCGTTGGATGTGACCTTCCATGATGTTACCGTAGTCCAGCCGGACCTGTTCTATGTGTCGGGAGAACAAAAATTGATTGTGAAGGACGCCCGGGTTGACGGTCCGCCGGCGCTGGTAGTAGAAATACTGTCCCCGTCCAGCAGCCGCAAAGACCGGCTTCAAAAGCTGCGGATTTACCGGGAAGCCAAGGTCCGGCATTACTGGCTTGTCAATCCCGAAGAAAAAACTCTGGAATGCTTTTCCCTCCGGAATGGCGCCTACACCCTGGTTGCCGCCGGCCTGGACGAAGAAGTGGTTGAACATCCAGAGTTTGCGGGATTATCCATTTCCCTGAACGCATTATGGTGACACTTGGAATCAAGAATCAGGGTAACGGTCAGGATCTGGCTTTCTCAGCCAAATTCAGCACCGCTGCAGCCATTAGAAGCAAGGATATTGACCACGGCAACCAGAGACACAAGTAGAGTACCGCCCTGACATGGTAATAATCACCTTCTCACCGGTGAATATTTATACTATAAACATTCATCTAAACTATGCAACAACTCCGCAACCTCTTTCAATGGCTGCTGGAAAAAGGATCTCTTCCCCAGGTGTTTAATCATCTTTGCGCTCCCTAAAATACTGTTTAAAACGCAGTTCAACTTTGAACAGGTCTCCATCAATTTTGACGTTGAACAGGCCGCCGCAGATCTGGGTGAAGCTCCGGGCGATGGGCAGCCCCAGCCCGGAACCTTCGCTGGTTCTGGAAGCGTCTCCTCTCACAAAGCGCTGCAGTATTTCGTCCGCGCTGAAGTTCATTTCATAGTTGGCGGTGTTTTTAATGCCGGCATGGGCGGTTCCCCCGTCGGCGATCAGGTCTATATATACCCTTGTGCCGGGCAGAGAATATTTCAGAGCGTTTGTAATCAGGTTCTCCCAGACCCGGTACAGCTTTTTGCCGTCACTCAGTATATACACAGGTTCGTCAGGGATGTTGAGCCGAAAAGCGAGGCCGGAGTCGCTAATGGGTTCCTCCATATCCGCCAGGGTTTGTTTGATCAACCGGGCTAAATCAATTTGCTCCATATCCAGGGTGATATTCTCACTGTTCGCTTTAGAAAGGTCGAATAAATCCTGGATGATATTCTTCAGCCGTTCCGACTTCTGCGACAGAATTTTTACGTAATCGTTGATATGTTCGGGCAGCCCTTCTTCCCGGTTTAAAAGTTCCACGTAGCTGATGATAGAAGTGAGCGGAGTTTTTAAATCATGGGATACATTGGTGATAAGGTCTATTTTCAGGCGTTCGGATTTCATCTTTTCGGCAACGGCTATACCTATGCCTGCCTGGATAGAGTTTAAGTTCTGGGCGGCAGGGTAGACATTGGAATCCGCCGGAACCTCCAGCCTGGTTTTCATATCACCATTCTTGACAATTTTAATGTGGTCCATCAGCCTGCCCAGATCGCTCAATGTCTCGTCGTAAAGCTTCAGATACCGGTAGATAAGGTATATACCCGCGCCTGCTATTAAAAATGCCGCCAATAACGACAGACCGCCAGCACTTATGCCTGTCAATAAAAACAAGACCGACATCAACGCCAGTACCGCCTCTGCTGCCACCAGCAAATACGCCCGGTTCAGCATCGACTTCTGCCAGGGATACCTGCTTTCATATTTACGGTACCAGGCAAAAAGGGAATTGATTGA
Organism: Pelotomaculum sp.; assembly: GCA_018435055.1. GTDB lineage: Bacteria > Bacillota > Desulfotomaculia > Desulfotomaculales > Pelotomaculaceae > Syntrophopropionicum. The sequence continues at coordinate 4,022 of JAHDOA010000024.1, forward strand.
ATTGTGGGTAAAAAAGCTTTTGCCGTTGAAGATTAGATCAACCAGCATCAGGTAAAACCACCAAAAGCCGAACAGCACAAAACCGCTAACCACGACATTGCCCAGCACCCACTCAAATGTAAACACATACCCACCTGAAAAACTAGGGGAACATGCCACGGCCAGGCTTAAAACCAGCAGGGAAAGCGCTGCCTTAACCTCCAGCCACATTTTCCCTGACCAGGAGGCCAATACCCGGTCAAATTCCCGTTTCTCCCGGCGCCTGATGACCGCATAAACCAGTAATGAAATTCCAATTGCCAGAAGAGCAATATAAATCCAACCGAGGACCCTCATGAATTGCTGTTCCATATAATACTGGGAATGTCCGTACGGGTTTTTGCCCAGGGTGTCTTTGACGGCCAGGAAGATCTCACTATTGGCCAACCCGGAATTGTTATCGGTATATATCCCTGGAATAATGCCCCGGTAGCCGCTGTCCAGCCGCTCCACATCGACCGGCTGCCCGTCTTCAACCACCCATACCTTTCTCCCGTCAAAATACCAATAATAATTATAGCCGGCCGGCAAGTCCGGCATGATTTCCGCGCCTGAAATTTGAGGCAAGTCACCTTCGATATTTTTCACCAACAAACCGCTGTCTTTGTTAACCGCATAATAAATCAGATTTTCCCCTTCATTATCTAAATACTTTACAGTCCATTCTTTGCTGCTGGGATCTGCGGCAGGGTCGGCCACCAGGTTGAAAAGTTCGCGATAATAGTTACCGGTTTGCTCTTTGAAGGCGATACTTCTTTTATAATCTGTAAAAGTAGTTTTCAAAGCCTGTACACTGCCATCAAATCGTGCTAAAGCAGACAAACCAGTTATCAAAAGGCCGCCAATTATACTTGCGGCCAGAAAAAAGCACAGCCAGGCTGTAAACGGTTCAGATTTTTTCAATTTTATATCCAATGCCCCATACCACCTTTAAGTATTTAGGCTCCCTCGGGTTTATCTCGATTTTTTCCCGGATCCTCCGGATATGTACCATGACCGTGTTTTCCACTCCATAAGCTGTTTCTCCCCAGACCCGCTCATAAATCTCCTCGGCGGGAAATATCCGCCCCGGTGAACGCATTAACAACTCCATGATCCTGGTTTCCTTGGCGGTCAGCTTTACCAACTCGCCATCAAGCATTAACGTGTGGCTTTCCGGATCGAAACACAGCCCGCCCGATTGCAGGAGGTTCGGCCTGGACTGCACGTTGACATCCCCCAGGCTTAGATAACGCCTTAGCTGAGACTTTACCCGGGCCATCAACTCCAGTCTGTTAAACGGCTTGGTGACATAATCATCAGCGCCCATCGAAAGACCCAGCACTTTATCCGTATCCTCAGATTTGGCCGACAGAATAATGATGGGGATATTTTTTTCCGCCCGGATCTTCAGCATAGTCGACAGCCCGTCCAGTTTTGGCATCATCACATCCAGAATAATCAAATGAACGCTCTGAGCGCTAATCATATCGAGGGCCTGCAGCCCGTCATAGGCCTTCAGCACCTCATAACCCTCATTTTGCAGGTTGATAGCGATGGCATTCACTATTTCCCGGTCATCATCCACTACCAGGACCCGTTGTTTTTCCAAGCATATCACCACCTTTCACCCTGAAACCCGTAAACCCGTGAACCTTAGTAATACTATAAATGGCCCGGCTGACAAAAAAACGGATAGATTTCTTAAAAATATCTTACATTTCCCTAATAACAAATTTGGGGTCAGGCTTGAATTATTCACTTTTTATCTTAGGGCAGCGGAAGTGGTGTGTCAAAGGGGAAGGCCAGGTCAGCAGGCCATTGTCTTCCCCGGTACAGGTTCCGGCGTTTATGAAACTTGAAAAGGTTACAAAGAACTGATAATTAATTCTATTATCCAATAATCATTTGGCAAAAAAGATTTACACTTAAAAATTTTGAACCAAAAATCCTATTTTCAAGGCCGGTGGTTTTCCTGCTAAATAGCGGCGGAACTTTTTCCGGGTTCTTTTTTGAAACCGATGCCCTTTCTTTTGTTAAAAAGTATTTTGCTCGTTAAAGAACTTCTTTAAGGGAAAAGGCCCTAAACATAGAGCCTTTTTTCGTGGGCGGGGCGCTGTTAATGGCCTCCTTGCTGGCCGGCCTCATTAAATTCGGCATTTTCTCAAGCATTGCTAATCCCGTCCGCAACTATTTGGTAATGCTCACCGTTCTTATTATTTCGTCCCAGTCTACATTGGCCCCCAATGCTTCACTGACAAATCTGACCGGCGCCATAGTTCTGTCATTTATTAGCATCGAAGATTGGTCCAGGTATATAACTGCGTCATTTTTATATGCTATTGCGGAGCCAATTTTCAGCTGAATCGTTGTTCCGCCCTTCGTAGCCGTCACTGTCTGCGTTTGTCCATCCCAACTCACATTGGCTCCCAAGGCTTCAAAAATGCCACGCAGAGGAACCAGTGTCCTTCCGTTCATAATTACCGGAGGTTGGTCATATACTTGGGCTACCCCGTTAATTTTGACTGTTATCTGATCCGCAACATTTTCTGTTGGCCGGTTTTCATTCGGACCTACTCTAACCTCGAATTTTTGCGTTAGTCCGTTAAGGCTGGCAGTGATTTCCGTTTCTCCTTCATTGAAACTGAGTAACGTAACATCCCCTTTTAACGGGTTGCCGGTTGCAGCGATATAAGCGACATCCGGATTTTTCGATTCCCACTTTGCGACTCGGGACACATTTTCTTTTACACCGCTGGCATGGAATGCATTTAGCGTTAGACTCATGCCAATATCTTTATTCATTGTTACTGTTACGGTTCCGTCCTCCTTAATTATATCAGCATCAGTAGGGTAAAGATCTGCCAGGAATTGAACAACAGGATTGACAGCCACCTCAACAGAAACCGTATGACTTCCATAACTTGCAGCCACAGTTGCTGTACCCTCTTTAATCCCTTTCAGCATGAAGTCCTGATCAATACTAACAACTTGTGGATCACTTATTTTCCATACGACATCAGAAATCAGTTTATCTTCCCCGTTGGTATAAATTGCACGAGGGTATAATAAAACGTTTCCGCCCGGCCTCAGTGAAATTGTTTCTCCGGCCGTTGGTTTGGGTTCATAAAGCTGATATTGCTCAGAAACACTAAAATAAATAGATTTAATATCTAATCCGGCTTGCTCTGCAAGACCAGACATTGGGAAGGAAACTAAAATCAGCAAGCATAATATTATAACTAAATTTTTTGAACGAATACTCATTAATCTCCTTCTCCTTTAATTTTTCTATTGCACTTCTTTTCTATATAACTGTATTACGTTAAACATGCAGCCGATAATCAACAGCCCCAATAATCCCATTGGCACTAAACCGCAGGGTTGCTTTTAACTGTATTCATTTTATTCATCAACAAGATACGGGTTAATAATAACCAGCCCTTCAATAAATTTAAAGTGTTTGGTATTCAGTGTGAATAAAACAGCTTCGTTTACTGAAGCTGTCGCCGCGATTATTGCGTCCATGGGTTCCAATCCGTGTGATGCGCGGTATTTTGCCAGATACCTCCCGGCAACAGTCGCTATCCGCTCATCTACCGGAACGTGCTCAAACATCTCAACCAGTGCCTTAATGGTCTCAAAGCGTTGTTCCGTCATTTTCGGCGCCGCCATAAGCTCCAGTATGGTGATCGTTGATATGTATCCTTCGAAACTGCCGTTTTCAATTTCTTCCAACAAGCTGGTAGCACGGGGAATATTACGCAAGTGGTCGATAATAATGTTGGTATCGCTAACAATTTTCAAGCTCGTCCAACCTCCTGCCGGAACCTTTGCGAATGCTTTCCACGTACTCCAACCCGCTCATTTCCATGTCTGACAGCAGGCCGGCCGTCTGCGCCACCACACCTTTTTTTATCCTATCCTTCCGGGCGACCTTGAATACCAGCCTGCCGCCTCCCTCAACGTCTGCTGAAAGAATATCCCCTTCTTTAATGTTTAACCTTTTTCTAATTTCAGAAGGTATTACTACCTGCCCCCTGGATGAGACAATAATTTTATACATATATACTTACCTGCCTTGCATTTCTTATTATACTTACCATATCACCTCCGGCAATATTTGTCAATGTCATCGTGCCGGTCAGAGGGACGTTCATTTTGCTGCTTTTTGTTTTCTTTTAATCCATTAAATTGATATAATGGTGAAATACAACTGGAGTGTTGTTAAAGATGAGGGATGACGAACCACATCCATTTTTTGTCCCTGGTAAAAAAGAGGAAGCTGACGATGGATATTTTACAAGTTCAAATCAAAAGCGCCGGTTACGTAAACAACAAAAAAGCCATTGAGAACATCGGCTTTTCTTTGAAAAAGGGCGAGCTGACAGGGTTAATCGGACCTAACGGAGCCGGGAAAAGCACCACCATTAAAGCTATTTTGGGCTTGCTGCCGGAGGTGGACGGGGAGATTCATCCAAAGGGACAGAATACCAGATATGCTTATATACCTGAGCAACCCGTTTTTTATGATGAGCTGACCTTGTGGGAGCACCTGGAATTGGCGGCGGCGGCATACGATATAGGCAGACGCGACTTCCTGGATGAGGGTGAGAAATTACTTGAAACATTCCGTCTGCAAAAGGAAAGGCACCATTTGCCGGGCAGCTTTTCCAAAGGCATGCAGCAGAAGGTGATGCTGATTATAGGCTTTCTGATCAAGGCTGACATTTATATTGTGGACGAGCCTTTTATCGGGCTTGATCCAAGGGCAATCAGAGATTTCCTGAACCTGTTGGATACCGAAAGAAAGCGTGGCGCCGGGGTGCTGATGTCAACGCATGCTCTGGACACAGCGGAAAAAATTTGCGACTCCTTCGTGCTGCTTGCTGACGGAAAGCTGGTGGCGCGGGGAAATCTGGCTCAGATCCGTGAAGTTTGCCGTCTGCCGGGGGCGTCCCTTTTTGACTGCTTTAATAAAATCCTGGAGATTTTAGAATGATTACGCCAACACAGTTGTTCTTCAGGCGAGTCGGTTCAGATTGGAAATACCAATATGGCGTATGGAAAACTGCGGTTGACTGGACGGTGGCATTATACATTGTGATCCCCGCCGTGCTGATTGGCCTGAACGGCTATGCCCTGTTGTGGAAAAACCAATACGGCTGGATGGAGGGACTTTCATTTAGTTGGCTGTTAATAGCCCTGTATTTATTTACCTGGTCGGGGAGGATCAGGACTTTTATGGAAGAAGGAGACCAGCTTTTTTTATTGCAGCGCAAAGGCTGGGTCAGGAGAATTATTGCGCTCGGCGAGGCTGATTAAGAACCCGTGTAAATGGCAATAATCCTCCATATAAAACAAAATGGAGGTTATCCAAATGAGAAAGCAAAAAAATATTCTTACAGACAAGGAAATGGAATTGGTGAGCCTATTAATGCAGGACTGCCAAA
>JAHDOA010000018.1 GCA_018435055.1 Pelotomaculum sp.
CGACGTGGCGCCGCTGCTGAGAAGCGACCGGACCTTCCTGCCGGCCCGGTTTGTGGCCGAGGGCCTGGGCTATCAGGTGGACTGGGACGAAGCGACACAGACCGTGGTTTGCTGGCCGGCCGGGCAGGAGAAGCCGGACGTGAGCGCGGCGGTGGAGTACCTGACCAGCGGGCAGCTGCCTGTGCAGGGCAATACGGTGAACGGTTATGTCGTGCCGGCGAAAACGGAACTACGTCTTGCTGACCCTAATATGGTTAAAGGTGACAAACATATTGTTTTCAATATTGACATTAAAAAAGGCAACCTGGAGCAGAAGTACGCGGACGCGGAAAGCATACTCCTGCAGACCCTTGACGCTGATACGACCGCCAAGGCTATAGAATTTGCAAAGGTAACGCAAGAAGCTTTACTTTCTGGTAAACCGTGGGATATTAAAGATTTCAGATCCCCCAATGGAATGACTGTAAGAGTAGGTGCAGGATGGGGTGGAACATCAATACAATTCAGCGTCTGGCAAGCAAACTAAACAACTTAAAAGGGAGAATGATATTTATGCTTAAAAGATTGTCCGTAATAGCGGCGGTCTTTTTTCTTTTGACCGTCGCTTTTTTAACACCGGCCTTAGCTGGTACACCTTATGACTCTGCAAAAGCTATAAATGATGCTAAGGAAAATTACGGTTATAGTGCTACTAATGAAAGTGGCGATCCTATCAACTACGTCACCAGTACCGGCCTGAGCAACCTAACCGACGGAAAAGGCTACAGCTACGGATTTTTGACCTACGGCCAGCCCCACGGAGATCAAAAAAGCGGCGAATCCCGCTATATCGGCTACACTTATTATGGCGAAGATTACACAAATATGGACTTTCCCGCAGACAAAAACGCCGGCGGCGCCGACTTCACAAGCAGAAACTGGATAATAGAGCCGTGGAACGAACCCGGTCTTACAGATATTCAGGCAACTGACCCAATGTTTACCATGTTCAATCCCGACGGCCTTCCCGGTGACGGCGACCCCGCGTACCACACCGCGATACTTGCCGGAATTATGGCCTACGGCGCAACAAACGCCAACAACGGTTATACTATCACCGAGGCCAGTAACCCGGCATTTTGGAATGAAATCGAAAAATATGTTCATATACTATCCCCCGCTACAGCCTATAGCTTTGGGATAGGTAGAATGTGGCACAAAGACGCAAGCGGAGGACTCTGGTATGTAACCGTTCCGATCATGCCGAACGCCCTGCTGCCCGAACTCGGCAACCTCAAAGCCGTGTCCATCGACCTCGGCGTACCGCCTGGCCAACTAGCCGAACCCGATACTAAATACATGGCCACAGTGGTATTTAAAAACGAATTCGATAAAAAACTCACAGGCGTCCCGGTAGCCGTACTACACGGCGAATATAAAGCTACTTTAAAAGACGAAAAAGGCCAGACGCTGCCCTGGGTATCAATTAACGGCAAAGAAGTACAAGTAGCCGATTTTGAGGCGGGAGAAAGCAGAAAATTCACTTGTTCTGGCACCCGTTCAACCAGGCCAAAGACGGTTTGACCGGTATAATCAACCGTGACGAAATCGGCAAAGTACACCAGGAAACAACCTATGCGGATAACATTGTAAGCGCGGAAACCGTAGTAGAGTTGCAGGACCTGAGCGTGCAGATATTAGATTACCCTCAAGAAGCCTACGCCGGCAATCCTGTAACGGTTAAAGCAAAAGTATTCAACAGCACCGGCAAGATGGTGGTTACCAAACTGGTCTGGAAGGTTAACGGCAGCGTAATCAAGGAAATACCCAACTTCGACATCATCTCCGAGTACGAATCCGCTGTGACCTTCAACATGCCCAACTCGACAGCGAATGTGACCGTTGAAGTAAACCCCGACCATAACGCGCCGCCTGATGAGGCGAGCTGGGAAAACAATATTGACAGCTGCTCAATTAGCCGCCTGGCCGAACCCAACGCTCCCTTTGAAGACAGTTGTTTGGAAGTAGGTATTCAAGCGCCGGCCTCAGTGGATTACTGGAAAAACATCGACTTTACAGTAGTGGTAAAAACATTTGTACCACCGCCGCCGCCAGGTGGATATCACTACACCGTACCCGTTAGCCTCGATGTAAATACTTCAGGCGGTTATGTTACAACACTTTATAACACTGTAGACGGTTCCATGAATAATGTCGAAAACACCATCAGCGAACACAGAAGCTATGCGGCTCCTTCGGTTGGATGGTCTACAGTGACTTTAAGTTTTACCCAGCCCGGTTTAGGGATAAAAGGCCAGGAACACCATTTTACTATAGAAGCTATGGCAAGAATGGAAGATAAGACCGCAGGGACGTTAAAAAGGTTTTAGTCGCGGAAGTACCGTTAAGACCGGTCACGACACGATTGACTTACTAAAAAAGGGAGGAATATCAAAATGAAAAAAATAATTGTTATATTTGCTTTGTTTGGGGCGTTTTTGATTTCATGTACAAATGCTACCGCTAACAATAATGTTGCCGAGTTCGATGGTACCACATTAAATATAAGCGATAGAAATTTATCAGTGGAAGATATGTATCTCAGGGTGTTTTTCTCTGATAGCAGCATCAGCGAATCTCTCATGTTGCCGGTTAGGGACGTCGCCGAGGGCCTGGGGTACCAGGTGGACTGGGACTCAATCAAAAGAGAAGCGACAATTCAAACACCCGATAAAACGATAATTATTCCCGTTGATGGAAGCAGCATAACAAGTAGTCCAGGGCAGATCGTTTATCACTTCAGGGACGGCGAGCCGCGTCCTGAAGTAAAAGCAGATAGACTCTATGCGCCGGTTAGGCTGGTGAAAGAATATCTAGATTTTACGATTTTGATCCGGGGTGATAATAATGGCATTTAAGCCTGGCGTAGAAGGGTTGCGCCTGTACACCGTGCCGGAAGTTGCCGGCATGCTTCGCGTGAAAAAGGGATATGTATACGAGCTCATTTACACCGGTCGCTTGCAAGCGATAAAGTTAAGTGAGCGGCGGATCAGAATAACTAACGATCAACTCATGCAATATTTGGAGCAGGAAACACAGGGGCGGGCAGAGAACTAACTCTCTGCCTGGCTTCCTTTTAGGGAGGCATGATAGCAAAAATGGCGCAAGTAAGAAGGAGGGGACCGAACAATTATACTATCATAGTTTACCTGGGACGCAAAGAAAACGGTAAAAAAGATTGCTATAGCGAAACATTTTACGGCGAGCGCCGCGAAGCCAATATGAGGGCGGCAGAACTGGAGATCCAGTTTAAGAGGCGCAGAGGGCCAAAAAAGGCGGCAATGACGTTGGGAGACTACCTCGACAAATGGCTGGATGGAATACAGGACAATGTAACACCCCGCACCCACGAAAAATACTCCTGGCACGTCAAGCGGTTAAAGCCATTAGTTGGAGATTTGCAGCTGAGCAAACTAGATGTTTTAGATGTAAAAGAGCGTCTAAAACCTCTGAATAGTGACGTGGCGCCGCGCACCAGGAAAGACCTATACTGCACACTAAGATCGGCAATGCGCCAGGCTGTGGATTGGGGCATCCTGTTAATCAATCCATTAGCCGGATTAAAGACACCAAGAATGCAAAAAAAAGAAATGAATGTGCTCAACCTCGCTGAGGTCGAACAATTTTTGGAGGCCGCCAAAGCATATAAGCACTATCCCGTGATTAGGGTGTTGGCGGTAACCGGTCTGCGCCTGGGCGAGGTCCTTGGTCTGAAGTGGGGCGATATAAACTTTGATAAATGCACCTTAACTGTTAAGCGTGCCGCCGACTGCCGCCGCCGTATCCTGAAGGAAGAAACTAAAACGGAGAGCAGCAGAAGGACTATCGAATTAGACCAGGAGACGCTATCCGTCCTTGCCGCGCATAGGGAAACTCAAAAGAAAGAAAAAGCCGTGCCTTTTCGCAAACGTGACGGCCTGGTGTTCCATTCACAGGACGGTAGACCGCTGCGCGAAGGGGCCATACGTATTACAAAAAACAGGATTCTCAAAAAGTCGGGGCTTAGGCATATCAGACTGCACGATCTCAGGCATTCGGTTGCCACGATCAAGCTTAACGCCGGTGAATCTTTAATTTCTGTCGCCGGTCTGCTTGGCCACGCTAACCCTTCGACGACAGTTAAAACTTATGCCCATCCCGTCAGAGGGGGAAGGGGCCTGACCCCGAAAACATAAGGCTTTTTGGATAGTTGTTTTTCTGCGGAAGGCACAGTATAATTACATTGTCGGACAAAAAGTCGGACAGAAATTAATAAATGCCGATATATCAGGGTTAATTCAGGTGGTTGTTACGTTCGAGTCGTGTCGCTCCGACCAGAAATAACTCGGGTACCCGCTACCCGTGTTATTAATTTATTGGGGATTATTATAATGGATAGTAAGTTGGAAAAGTTTATTGAAACAGCAAAAGAACTGGGCGCCCACGATGCGAAATTTATTCACCCGGGCACAATTAAAACAGCGCCCTGGATCGTCATGAAATGCAGATATGGCTGCGGCAGTTATAACACGCTCCTTTGCTGCCCGCCACATACGCCAACCTTCAAAGAGACGCAGGAGGTAATTGACTGTTATAAAACAGCTCTGCTGATTCATTGTAAATCATGGGATATTGTAACGCCGATTGTGGCCAAACTGGAAAAGGAAATCCTTCTGTCAGGCTATTACAAGGTCTTTGGTTTTGGTTGCGGGCCATGTAAATCATGTGAGCCGTGTAACATGGTAAAATGCGTTAAACCACAGGAAGCAAGGCCTTCCATGGAAGCCTGCGGCATTGAGGTATTTGAAACTGCAAGAATAAACGGGTTTCCAATTAGTTTTACCCCGGATTTAAATGCTGAACAAAATTGTTATGGTTTATTGTTAATAGAATAACAATATGGAAGGTTAACATTAATAAAATGAATTTTGAAAATTAAGCCACCTGATAGAGGGTGGTTTATATAATTAAACGGCAAAAATATTGAAAGTCGAATAAATATTACTGGCGACCCCGGCTCTGTGATTTTTATTTGGCTTACATAATTTGTGCCTCTTTAGCCAAACTATAACTGCCTTAATAATATAAAGGGGTGGTAGCTATTGCGTGTAAAAGTTGATCAGGAATTGTGTATTAGCTGCGGCGCATGTATCGATACATGCCCGGAGGTCTTTGATTGGAATGAAGACGATAAAGCGCACAGCATAGTCGATGAGGTGCCGGCGGAGATGGAGGATCAGGCCAACGAAGCGCTGGAAAGCTGTCCTACCGAAGCTATTAGCGAGGATTAAAATCTAAATATGGGCGGTGATAGTTTGCCGGGGAAGGATAAAAGTAACATCAGCATTAACGCGAACCCTACGGGCACTCTGGAAATAGAGGAGTTTAAAAACAGAATGGCTCAGCATCGCAAGGATGTTGTTTTGAAGAACAAGAAAAAAAAATAATGCGATGGAACCTGTTGCCCCTGTTTTTTCTGCCAGGGGTGTTTCTTTGCCGTTGATTTATGGCGCCTTTAATCTGATAGGAGAGAAAAGGGAATGACACGTTTTTTATACTCCGCTCGTATATTGTAAGGGATTGAATATTACCTGTTAGCTTAAAAGGCGTTCAAGCCGAAAGGCGCAAACATGGCGTTATCAGGCAAATTTACATAATATGCTGGAAAATCGAAGATTAGGACCTTAAGCCTCAAAATTTTGTTGACAAGATTGAATAATATGCTAAAATTTAATTTGGTTGAAAATACATCAATATGGCAAATGTATTGGAGGTTTGCAGGGTTAAAATGTATTAATAAGGGAGGCAGATAAATGAAACATTTGGGCCGCCATGTATTGGCTGAGGTTTGTGGTTGCGACTTTAACATTCTCAATGACATTAAAAAAGTAGAGGAGATTATGGTCAACGCCGCGCTCGAAGCCGGCGCTGAAGTTAGAGAATGTGTGTTCCACAAATTCAGTCCTCAAGGGGTGAGCGGTGTGGTTGTTATATCAGAATCGCACCTGGCTATCCATACTTGGCCGGAACTGGGCTATGCGGCAGTAGACGTTTTTACCTGCGGTGAGAAGGTTAATCCCTGGGACGCATGCAACTACCTTAATAATCGTTTTTGCGCGAAACACATGACAGCTAAAGAGCTGAAACGTGGCATGACGCCGGAGGCAATTTTGCAGGAAGCCGTTAATATTTAGGGGGGATATATATTAGTACCAAGCGAATACCAGGTTAGCGAGCCTTGCAACAAGATCGGTTGCAGGGCTCGCTAATTTTTAGGCGGCAGTTATATGTTGTAAAAATTAAAGAACGGGAGGATTTAAAAGTATTATACCGAATATTATCGCTATGATTTGTTATGTTTTTTTGGTGTGGAGGGGTGTATTTTATGCTGCGGGAAATCATAAAACCCATAGAAAAAGAACTGCAAGCTGTAAACAATATTGTAGAAAAGGAGATGTTTATCAGATCAGCCCATATCGGCAGATATGCTCACCTGAGATTTTCATATAATGACCAGGTGATCAGGCCGGCCCTGGTTATACTATCATCACGCATTTATGGCTATACTGGGGAAAAAGCCCTGTACCTGGCCTGCGTTTTTCAGTTCACGCATATGGCCTCCATGGTGCATAGATTTATACCGGAAAAAGATACTGATTACATTAAGGAGGATTCAGACCCTAGAGACGGTTCGCAATTCCCGATCCTGGTAGGCGACTATCTTTACGGTAAAAGTTTTTCATTTCTTTATAATGCCGGCATTAGCTATTTTATGGGGCCGATAGCTGAAATTGTTTGCAAGATCCATGAAGGCGGTATTTTAAAAAACAGAATAAAGGGAAATAACCCTGCATCAGAAGTTTACCGCGAGGTTGTACGCAAGGAAACAGCGGAACTTTTCGCCGGGTGCGCCGTCATGGGCGCACGGCTTGCCGGCGCGTCTGCGGGGCAACAGGAAAACATGAGACGCTTGGGGATAAATATCGGCATGGCGTCCGGTATGATGGAAAAGGGCGCTACGGCAAAATTTGCGGTGGTTTATCTGGAGGAAGCCATGGCTGTCTTGCAGGATATTCCTAACTCAGAAGAGAGATACATACTGGAACAAATAATTAGAAATCTTATCAGCCATAATATTTTTAAACAGCGCATGGTTATTTAGATACGCAGGTTCATTTGTAATAAACAGTTTTCTGATCCTATTAATATCCAGGGACTTTACCGAAAATGCGAGCGGGTTTTCAAAAAAGCTAATCATGCGCTTATTTTGCATGCATAAACGGGGGTATTTAAAACCCCAGTAATTTGTATGTTTGATCATCTACAATATTAGTTCCCGTGAGGCCGTTTTCCGCACGGAACTCTTTCACGGCTTTGTCAGTACCCTGACCCCATAACCCGTCTGGTGTCCATTTAAGATAACCCAACCTTTTCAGGGCTCGCTGTACTTCCAGGATATCAGGTCCGGTATCTCCAAATTTTAACGGCGCCGGATTGGCGCCCGGCGCGCCGAAAGGAGTGCCAATTATTATGACAGGCGTACCGGCAGTTACTATATGGTAGATTTCTTCGGCGTCATTGTTAAACATCCTGATACAGCCATGGCTGGCAAAACTGCCGATGCTGTGCGGGTTGTTGGTGCCGTGAATGCCATATTGGCCGTAGGGTATATTCAGTCCCATCCAGCGGGTGCCCATGACATCCGGCGGGTTGTTGCTCATCGATATAATTTTCCAGTTTCCTACCGGCGTTGGGGTTTCATATCTTCCCATGGCTACGGGGTATTTTTTGTAAAATTCCCCCTTGTTAAAGAGTGTCAGGGTGAGGTTGTCCATATCAATAATTATGCTTATGTTTTCAGGTATTATCTCAGCGGCGTCCCCTAATGGGGCGCATGATAAAGTATATAGCAAGGCAAAAGAAAGAACAGCGGCTGTTAAGGCAGGTATTCTCAAGTCGTTTCCTCCTAAATTATTTATGTCTATATTCTTTCTCAGGCAGTCGAATTTATGCTTTAGGTTGTAGAATGTGTTATCATTCCGCTGTCTGTTTATTGTTTTTGCACCATGCTTCTTAAATATCAGGAGACCTGTCAATTTCATTGACAGGTCTCCTGGCATGTCTTTAAAAACGACCTGATGTTTATTTAGTTCAGTTGCGGATCATTATACAGGACGGTCTTTAGCCCGCCAAAAATTGTTACATCTGGCGCGCATATTCCACAGCGTTGTTAAATATTTCCCGGCAACATAACGAAATATCGTCCGGCAACCTGCGCCAGTTAGGGTGCTGAGTTTTGCCCACACAGCGTTCGGGGTGGGGCATCATACCCATGATGCGGCCCGTGCTGTCACATATTCCCGCTATAGCGTTAAGAGAGCCGTTCGGGTTGGCGGGATATGATAGAGTGGGGCTGCCATCGTTTCCAGCATAGCGGAATACAACCAGGCCCTGGTCCTCAATATCCTGCAAAGTATCCGGGGTAGTGTAGAATTTACCCCCACCGTTGGCAACCTGCACGCTTATAACCCTTCCTGCCATACCGCGTGTAAAAACACAGCGGGTGCTTTCCACCAAAAGGTTAACCCAGCGGCATTCGAAATGGTTGCTGCTATTGACCATCAGAGTCGTTTTGATTTCACCAAGCCTGCGGTACGGCAGCAGTCCGGTCCTGGCCAACACCTGAAAACCGTTGCAGATGCCGATAATCAGCTTGCCTTTGTTAACAAACTCCATTAACTGCTCTTTTAAAAAAGAAATCAGCTCCACGGCCAGGATTTTGCCTGAATGGACATCGTCACCATAGGAAAAACCGCCGGGCAGGGCAAGGATTTGGTAGCCGGAAAGCTTTTTTTCGCCGCGTCTCAGCTGGTTAATATGCACCATGGCGCATTCGGCCCCGGCGTTTTCAAAGGCATGGTAGGTTTCCTCATCACAGTTAATACCGTCGGCCCTTAAAACACAAACGCCCGGTTTTTTCATCAGCGGAAAACCTCCTTCATTGGCTGCTGCCAGGCTGTTTTTAATTCACCGAGTTCCAGAGTGAATAATTCCTCTTCCGATTGCTTTACTGTTATACTTTTATCTGTTGAGGTTACACCAATTATTCTACATGGAATATCGCCAAAAATTGCCGCCGGATTCAGGCCGGCAGAAACCTCAGCCAGGAAGCAGCCCGCGGTTTCGTTGAACAGGAAATTTACCGCGTCCTCATCTTCGGGGATATTTATAACCGCGCCTGTGTCGCCGCCAAAACACATTTCCGCCAGAGCGACAGCCAGGCCGCCTTCGCTGATATCATGGCAGGCCTGCAGTTTGCCGGAGCCGACAGCGCGATAAAGCGTTTTTAAAACTCGCATTAAGTTGTCTGGATTTATCCTGGGCAGGTTACTGCCCAGGGCGCCATGGATCTGGCAGTAGACTGAACCAGCCATTTCTTTTGTGTCGCGGTAGCCAAAAAGGACAATATGGCTGCCCGTTGCTTTAAAATCTGCCGAAACAGTTTTTGCGGCGTCTGGAATGCGGCCGAATGCAGAAACACAAAGGACGGGCGGGATTCTGATTACCGTACCGTCTTTGCCCCGGTATGTGCTGGAAAGACTGTCTTTACCGGATATGAAAGGCATACCGGTAGCCCTGACGAAATCAACACAGGCGTCAACGGCCATGTCCAGGGCGCCCAGTTGTTCTTCATCGGGGAAAGGCCAGATAAAGTTGTCGATTAACGTTATCTCAGCTGGATTGGCGCCGCAGGCTACTGCATTGGAGACCGCCTCCGCCGCCGCCCAGATACTGCCGTAATAAGGGTCAATCAGGTTTAAAACAGGGTTGAGTCCGTGTGCAATTACCATGCCATAAGGCATGCCAAGTATTGGCGTGATGATTGCCGCATCGTTGGGCCCATCGCCGTGCACGCCGGTGAACGGCGGCAGGGCGCAGGTTCCCTGGACCCCATGGTCGTACATCCTGACAATGGGGTCTTTGGAGCATATATTTAAATGCCCCATGACCTTTTTATACAGGCCGGGCCAGTCAGCGGGCGTTTCTATTTGATGCGCGTCCAGAGAGGGTCTTTTCCAGGCGGCGTTCAGTACCCGCTGGGGCAGGCCGCCATGTAGAAAACTCATATCCAGATTCATTACTTCGCGTCCCTCGTAGGTGGCTGAGAAATGTCCGTCACTGGTAAATTCACCAAGCACAGTGATTTCAACATTATTATCGCGGCAGATTTCAAACAGGCGCTCAACGTGTTCAGGCGCTACGGACAGGACCATTCTTTCCTGGCTCTCGGAAAGCAGTATTTCCCAGGGTGAAAGTCCCGGGTATTTTAAAGGAGCCAGATCAAGAGCTATGCGCGCGCCGGTTTCCGCGCCCATTTCACCTACCGCTGAAGCAAATCCCCCTGCGCCGCAATCGGTAATAGCCCGTATCAAACCTTCGTCCCTGGCGGTTAATATGGCGTCAAACATGCGCTTTTCTTCAATCGGGTGGCCAATCTGCACGGCGCTGGCATTAACGTCTATGGTACGGTCGGTCATTTCGCCGCTGGAAAAGGTGGCGCCGTGGATGCCGTCCCGGCCGGTCCGGCCGCCCATGGCTATAACCCGGTCTCCCGGCTTCGGTTGGCCTTTTTGGCAGGCGGCGGCCGGGAGAATACCGTACGATCCCGCGATAACTGTGGGTTTGGCGCGGAAATCACGGTGGAAATGCAGGGACCCGTTATTTGTGGGTATGCCGATGCGGTTCCCGTAATCTCTAATACCCGCTATTGCACGCCTTAAAAGATAGTGCGGGTGCAGACAGCCGGGCGGTATTTCTTCAGCGGGCAAGTCGGGGGGCGCAAAACAAAACATATCTGTTGAAGCGATAACTTTGGCGCCGAGTCCGGTACCCACAATATCGCGGAAAACGCCGCCGCTGCCAGTCATAGCCCCGCCGTACGGTTCAATCGCCGATGGGGAGTTATGGGTTTCAACCTTACCGCAAATAGCCATACCGTCATAAAAATCCATTACACCCGAGTTGTCAACGAAAGCTGATAGCACTAGCGGGTGCTTGCTTTCCTCTGTAGCGTCACGCAGCCTCTTCAGCAGGGGCTTTTTTTCTTTCCCGTCTACTATCAGTCTGGCTTTAAAAGTTTTGTGGCCACAGTGCTCGGACCAGGTTTGGGCGATAATTTCAATTTCACAATCGGTGGGGTCCCTACCGAGAGAACTAAAATAATTCTGGATGACTTTCATTTCTTCTAAATTTAAGAAAAGCTTGTCCCGGCTTAACTCGATAAGCTGTTGATCATTCATGCCGCGGATGGGCACAATCTCCGTTCGACCGGGGTTGCCCTGTATGACAAGTGTCTCAGGTTTTTCTTTTACCACATATTCCACTGTAGCGTTAACCAGCAGGTTGTTAACGATGCGTTCGATATCAGCCCCGGTAATTTTTTCTCCGTAAAAACCATACTGCCAGGATGAGTCAGCCGCGATTAAGCCGTCTACTCCCAGGTCAGAGGCTGATTTCATTAGTGAGGCCGCCTCGGGATTCATAACCCCGGGCCTGTAGGCCACCTCGATGACGAAAGCGGCGTCGTTAATTACTGCGCCGTTTACCCGGAAGGACTGAAATATTTCTTCAGCCAGCAATCTTACAGCAAGAAAATAGGCAGCGTCTTCATCAATGCCTTCAAAGCGAAAAACCTTTGCTGTCCTGACTTTTTCTACACTGTTGATACCCAGGGCTTGACGGATCTCGTACAGGACCTCGTCTCCTTTGTTGTCCGGTATGCCGTCTTTGGTCATCACCAGCACTTCCTGGATCATATCTTTCCTCCTTTCCAATAGTTGCGGCAGGGTACACATTTACATCAGATCAAATAGATTAGACAGTGATATTATATTCCCTGCCTCAATAATGTCAATAAAATCAAAAGAAACCGCTTTTATTTGCGGTTATGCGTTTTAAGAAGATTTTTTCCGCCTTACCCTCTTCTATTATATATAGCGCGAGGACCTTTGCCTAGTTGTGTTTGTAAAAATAAAATGGCTAAAAGGCCAAATTCCTTAAATGCTTGCTTTTGCTGGTTTACTGCCATATAATTTAAAAAAGTTAAGGGAATAATACTATTTTGCTTACTGGAGGCTGTATGAGCGAGAATTACATGAGAATTAGCCTCAGACTGCTGCCGTCTGTTGACGAGGTGCTAAGGGATGCCAGGGTAACAAAAATGCTGGAAGACCACCCGCGTATTGTAGTCCTTGAGGCTGCCCGGGCCGTATTGGCTGATGCGAGGAAGGGAATATTATCAGGCGCCGTAAAGACGCGGCAGGATATAAAAAAAGAAGAATATCTGGAAATGGTAGTTGAAAAAACAGCAGCAGCGGTAAAATGCTCAATACGGCCATACCTGCGCCGGGTAATTAACGCTACCGGGGTGATACTGCACACAAACCTCGGACGCGCCATTCTTAGCGAACGGGCCAGAGAAGCCGTTAGCATTGTGGCCTCAAATTATTCCAATCTCGAACTCGACCTGAAAATAGGGCGCAGGGGATCAAGATACGCCGCGCTGGAAAACTTGCTTACCTCGCTGACCGGAGCGGAAGACGCCCTTGTTGTTAATAACAATGCGGCGGCGGTTTTGCTGGCATTGAGCACTGCCGCCAGGGGAAGGGAAGTTATCGTTTCGCGGGGACAACTGGTTGAAATCGGCGGTTCTTTCCGGATACCCGAAGTAATGGCCCAGAGCGGCGCCAAACTGGTCGAAGTAGGCGCTACCAACAAAACTCACCCGGAGGATTACAGGAAGGCTATTGGCGGCGATACTGCCATGCTGCTCCATGTGCATACCAGCAATTACCGCATTATTGGTTTTACCAGGGAAACCACTGTCAGTGAACTGGTTGAGATCGGCAGGGAATATAACTTGCCGGTAATGTCTGACCTGGGCAGCGGTTCTTTGCTTGATTTGAGCCGTTTCGGCCTGCCGCAGGAACCAACTGTGCAGGAAGTGCTGAAAGCCGGGCCGGACATAGTTACTTTCAGCGGTGATAAACTCCTGGGGGGCCCGCAGGCAGGAATTATCCTCGGCAGGCGCCTTTACATAGAAAAGATGAAAAAGAACCCTCTAACCAGGGCGGTGCGGATTGATAAGATGACTGTGGCAGCCCTGGAGGCGACCCTGAGGGAATACCAGGATGAAGAGAAAGCAATCAGGGAAATCCCCACCCTGCAAATGCTCACCGTTAACCAGGAGATTCTTGAAAAAAGAGCCTATTGCCTGGAGAACCTTTTGCAGAGTGTCTTAGATAAAACCCTAGCTCAGTTGACGGTTGAAAAGGGTGTGTCGGCGGTCGGCGGCGGGGCCATGCCGACCGCGGAACTGCTTACGGCAGTGGTGGCTGTGAGCCCCCATAACATAAGCGCCGGTGAACTGCAGGCCGCGCTGCGGCGCGGGGAGCCCGCTGTTATGGGCAGGGTACAGGAAGACAGGCTAATTCTGGATCTCAGAACCATCAACGATTCGGAGTTACAGCCTCTGGCGGAGGCTGTGGCGCAAGCTTTAAAACAATGACTGGAAGTGGATAATTTGAAGCACCTGATTATCGGCACCGCGGGACACGTGGACCATGGAAAAACCGCGCTGGTAAAGGTTATGACCGGGGTGGACACAGACCGCCTGAAGGAAGAAAAAGAACGCGGCATTTCTATTGAACTTGGCTTTACCTGCCTTAACCTTCCAGGCGGTCGCAGGGCCGGTATAGTCGATGTGCCGGGACACGAACGGTTTATCAAAAACATGCTGGCGGGAGCCGGCGGATTCGACCTGGTGCTGCTGGTGATAGCCGCTGATGAAGGTGTCATGCCCCAGACCAGGGAACATATGGACATTATTCAGCTCCTACAGGTCAAAAAAGGGATAGTGGTATTAACAAAGTGCGATCTGGTGGATGATGAATGGCTTGACCTGGTTAAAGAGGACGTGAAAGATTTTTTGCAGGGGACTGTGCTGGAGGACGCTCCTGTGGCGCTGGTCTCAGCAGTTACTAAAAAAGGAATTCCTGAATTATTGAAATTGATCGGCCAGGCGGTGGAGAAAGTCGTTCCCAAGGCCGGTCAGGGCCAGCCCAGGCTGCCTGTGGACAGGGTTTTTACTATAACTGGTTTCGGTACTGTGGTTACGGGGACACTGCTGTCCGGTGTTATAAAAGTTGGGGAGATGGTTGAAGTCCAACCCGAAGGTTTGTCCGCCAGGGTCCGCACAGTGCAGGTGCATGGTGAAAGGGTTGAAGCCGCAGAAGCAGGCCAGAGGGTGGCGGTCAACCTGGCAGGGCTTGAGGCCGAACAAATTGATCGTGGCAGCATTGTGGCCGGACCCGGGATGATCAAACCGTCACATCGCCTGGATGTGCGCCTGCAATTGCTGAAAAGCGCAGTCAGGCCCCTGAAGAACAGGACAAGGGTGCGTTTTTATTTGGGTACCAGAGAGACACTGGGGCGAGTAATACTGCTGGACAGGGAGGAATTGGCGCCCGGTTCCGTAGTTTACGCCCAGGTCGTGCTGGAGGATAGGACGGTACCGGTAAAGGGTGACCGCTTTGTAATCAGATCATATTCGCCGATGCGGACAATTGGCGGCGGCGTCGTCATAGACCCGGCGCCCAAACGCAAGCACAAGCGCTTTCGCGAGGAGGTGCTGGAGGCCCTGTCCACCAGGGAAAAAGGCAATCCTGAAGAAATAGTAAAACTGTATCTGGACGCTAACAGCAATGTGCATTTGCCGGCGGAGGTAGCAGCTGGTACAGGCCTGCAGGAAAAAGAGGTGATGGAAGCGGCCGCTGCTTTGGCTGAGAAAAAAGAGGTTAAGCTAATCAGCGGTGACGGCAAACAATACCCTGTGTCGACAGCTGTTTACACCCGCTGGCTGGAGGACATAAAAACGCTGGCGATTTCTTACCACCGGGAGTTTCCGTTAAGGGACGGCTATCCGAAGGAAGAAATCCGCTCACGGAAATTTCCGCAACTTAGCGCAAAAGTTTTTCAACTGGTGTTATTGGAAATGGAAAAGGAAGGCGCTCTCGAGGTACTACCGAAGGTAGTGGCGGTGAAAGGTTTTGCAACCGGCCCCGATCAGCGGCTAAAAGAGCAGATTCAGCAGATCAGCCGGATTATGGGTGAATCGGCTTTTCTGCCTCCATCATGGGCTGAAATCAGCAATACTATAGGCTTTAGTGAAACGATGGGAACAGAACT
Organism: Pelotomaculum sp.; assembly: GCA_018435055.1. Classification (GTDB taxonomy): domain Bacteria; phylum Bacillota; class Desulfotomaculia; order Desulfotomaculales; family Pelotomaculaceae; genus Syntrophopropionicum. The sequence goes on from JAHDOA010000018.1 coordinate 15,265, forward strand.
GCTGCAATATCTATTAAGGACGGGGGAAATGGTCAAAGTGGCCGAAGACCTTTACTTTCAAAGAGACGTTATGCGGGAAGCGATCAGTAAGGTCACCTCTTACCTCAGTAAGCACGGGGAAATTACAGTTGGTGAACTAAGGGACCTGCTTAAAACCTCCCGCAAATATGCCCTGCCGCTGCTGGAGTATTTTGACCGGGAAAAGCTGACCAGGCGGATCGGCGACAAACGCCTGCCGGGCAAAGCATTGAATAACCAGTGACAAGCGCATAGTCTTCCTGCCAGAAGCTTCTGATAAACCTTACCATTTATTACTGGTAAGGTTTTTTTAACCCTATCGATGCTGTTTGGGAAAGCGTACCCGTCAGGTTAAAAGGCAAGATCAGCAGATTAAATACTAAAAGCCAGCAGTAGAGACAAAACTGATGCGTTACCTGTAGCAATCGCGAGCATTTTTATTTCTGCGCTGGTAATTGAACGAACATCGGATGGATCAGTTTTAACGGCAATGTATATACACAGGCAGGAAGGAATGACAGACAGGGCTAACACCGGATTGACCAGGATGCAGCCTGCGAGGCCGGCGGTTACCGCGAAAAAAAAATATACTGCCGGGACAAACCTGGTGGCGCCCAAACCCCACATTTTATAAACATAAGCGGGAGTTGTGGTTTTAACCGGGACAGCGTTCAAGTCTGATTTTATGTCGGTAAGGTGGTGTTGCATTATCCACCCCAGCGTGATTAGACCATGGATAATACCGGCGGTGATTACCTGCCGGCTGACACCCCCTGTCAAAATAAAATAGGAACCAGTTGTGAGAGTGATAAAAGCGGGAAACAAAGCAAGCCATTCACCAGCCAGCGGGCGGTAAGCCAGCCTGAAAGGCGGCAGGGAATAGGCCGCTCCCGCCCAGACCCCTGTCAAAAGAATATATATAATACCTGCGCCCAGCAAACTGAAAAAGTACAGGCCTATTAATAACGGCAGCGCCATTCCGGCCAGGCCGATAATCAAAAGGCTGTATTCATGCAATAAACCTTCCTCTATTACGCCGGAACCGCCTGATAGTATGCCGGGGCTGCGCCCGTCCGTACCTGAGCGCCAGTCGGCAAAATCATTGTAGGCATGGCCGGTGACGCAGTGCAATGTTGTTCCGGCAAAAACGATCAATAAAATGTGCCAGACAGTCAGGAAATTGATTCCGTTTGCTGCTATGGCGGGCAGAATGCCAAGAGCAAAGGCCCCAAAAGTTGAAGCCGCTACCGGCAGAAATCTTGTTATTCTAAAAAAACCTATTATCCCGGGCCGGAGTGTTGCCTCGTTAAAAATGGCCATAAATATTTCCTTCCCTGGGTTTTATAGAATTATTAGAGTTTATAGGACTCAATTTAGACCTGTAATAGCAGTTTTAGAAATCCCTTTTCATTACAAATTCAGCCAAATAGTAAAAACTATCCCTGGCAGGGTTTTCGGGCAGTGTGGACAGCGCGCGGTCCGCCAGCAGGGCATAGCGTTTTGCCACTCCCGCGGCGTAATCTAAGGAGCCGTTTTCACGCATATCATTGATGATATACTCAAGCGCTGTGAGCGGCAGCTTCCTTCTGCTGATTACGTCACGCAGGATATTTTTATTGGGGCTGTATTTTAGCGCATGTATTAAAGGAAGCGTGAATACACCCCGGTTTATATCGTTTGAAACCGGCTTGCCAGTGACAGCGGGGTTTCCCTGAAAGTCAAGCAGATCATCTTTAATCTGAAAAGATACTCCCAAAAAAAGACCGAATTTTTCTAAAGAAGATATTGTTTTAGGAGGGGCGCCGGCCAGCATAGCGCCTAATTTGCAGCAGCAGGAAAGAAATGTTCCCGCCTTTTGCGCTATTCTTTTTAAATATATTTTTTCATAAATCTCACAGTTAAAAAGCTCCCGCTGCTGATCAAACTCTGCTCTGATCATATTTTTTAAAGTGGCGGAAAGAGAAGTCAGAACGTATTCACCGAGTCCTGCCGCTTGCTCTAAAAAAAGAAAGTAGAGATAGTCACCAGCCAGGACGGCGCTTTTGTCCCCAAAGAGCTTGTTCATTGTAGGCTTGCCGCGGCGATTTAAGGAGCAATCGATTATATCATCGTGGACTAAAGAAGCCAGGTGCAGTATTTCTACTGCTGCGGCCAGTCTGGTTACATCAGGACAGGGGCCGCGTCCGTAGAGAGAGGAAAGTAAAACCAGCGCCGGGCGCAGCTTTTTTCCGCCCTTTAACAAGGTTTTCAGCGCAGGGAGACGACAGACCCGCCAAAGGATATCCTCAACATCATTTATTTCCTTTTGCACAGGCTTGTATAAGTGTTCCAGATGCGTACGGTTTCTATCAGATAGTTTGTTTGCAGATTCTATCTCCTTAATCATAGTATTTATATTGCGCCAAAAACTAATAACCTATGCAAATGAACCTGTTTTTAGCCGGCAAACATATTTCAAAAAAAACCGGCATACCTTCTAGAATAGCGAATACACAGCCCGGGTTGGGAAAAGGTTTGTGCCGGATTATTAGAAGGGCAGGAATGGCAATTGACTGTAATGCTGCGCGCAATCAAATTGAAAAAAAGCAGCGTTTTGATTTTAATGCTGCTTCTGATAATTTTTCTTAGCTATTATAAGTCTGTCTCAAAAAGATATGAGGAACAATATATTTCAACGCTGTCCTGGGTAATGGCAAATAAACTGATCGTTATAGACCCGGGTCACGGGGGGGTGGATCCGGGCGCCCTGGGTAGCGGTGGCGTGCTCGAAAAGAATATTGTGCTTGAAGTTTCAATGAAACTGGCTGACATGATGCGCCAATCCGGCGCGCAAGTTCTAATGACAAGGGAAAGTGACCATGACCTGAGCGATCAGGAGCTGAGCAACCTTCATGAAATTAAGGTGCAGGATTTGACCAGGCGGGTAGAGCTGGCCAATCAAAATAATGCGGATATTTTTTTGAGTGTACATGTTAACAGTTTTCCAGACAGGCGGGAATGCGGGGCACAGACTTTTTCGCAGCCGGGGTCGGAAGAGAGTAAAAAACTGGCCGTGTCCATTCAGAAGGAATTTAACAATTTTTTGAAAAACCCCGGCCGTCAAGCCAAACAGGTAGATTATTTCGCTAACAGGATGACTAAAATGCCCAGCGTTATTGTTGAAATAGGTTTTATTACAAACCCCGGTGAAGAAAAACTTATGCTGGATCCCGCCTACCAGAACAAAATAGCCTGGTCTATATACGCCGGTACAGCCCGCTACCTGGTTGACGCCAGGCCAGCGCTGAAACAGGCCATGACCGGACTCTGAATATAGGACTTGCGATGAGTATGAGTATGAAGTCAATCTTGATTCAGTAAAAAATAAACAAATACTTTTTGCGTAAAGCGCCAGGTCTATGTTTGAATCGAAGTGAATACAAACACCGCTTCCGGTAATAATAGATACATCAAGCTTATAAGGGGGCGCCGTTATGTTCTCGTATCGCACTCTAGCCAAAATTGGCGCGGCTGCGCTGGCGTTTGTTGCTCTTTCAAAAATCAGCAGGCATTGCAAAGGCAAATCTTCCGCTGAATGCGCCGATAAGGTAGCCGGCAGGGTGAAAGGCATTATACGGAGGCGGAAGATAATGGATAATGATTTAACCGGTGATGTAATATAGTAAGATAAATATTAAAAAGGCCACTTTAAGTGGTCTTTTTTATCGTATAATATATTAGAATATTAGTGAGAGGTGTAAAAACATGTCCATTATTGGAATGATCATAGCGGTTTTGTTCTTTATCGCGGGTATAGCAGGCGCCGTGCTGCCGGTATTGCCGGGTGCGCCATTGATCTGGCTGGGCATGTTATTGTACGGTCTGATAGCGGGTTTCCATAATCTGTCCTGGACATTCTTTCTTGGACAGGGCCTGGCGGTAGCGTTAATATTTTTCGTTGATTATTTTGCCGGGGCATGGGGTGTCCGCCGTTACGGCGGTTCGAAAGAAGCTGTCTGGGGAAGCGTCATCGGCGCTTTGCTGGGATTAATTCTGATGGGACCATTTGGCCTTATATTCGGCCCTTTTCTGGGAGCTGTGGCCGGGGAACTGTATTTGAAAAATACTTTGGAAAAAGCTTTCAGGGTTGGTGTGGGCACGCTGATTGGTTTTTTTGGCGGATTAGTATTAAAGCTGGCGATAGAGATAGTGATGATCGTGTGGTTTTTTATGGCGGTATTCTAAAGGGTTCAATATAATAGGCGGAATAAAAGCACACAGAACCCGGGCTTTAGCCCGGGTCTGTCAGTTTTAGAACGTAAACTTTTTGTTTGATCTTACCCGGTCATGCCCAGTTCAGCGGCCAGCGTTTTAAGAGCCGGCAGTGAATTAAGGATAACCTGCTTATCTATGCAGTAGGCGATGCGGAAATAGCCCGGCGCGCCAAAACCGCTGCCGGGTACAAGCAGGATGTTGTGTTTTTGCGCTGCCATGACAAATTCAACATCGTCCGGCAGGGGGGATTCAGGGAAAAGGTAAAAGGCGCCCTGGGGCTTAACCATTTTAAAACCAAGAGCTGTTAAGTAATTATATAATATGTCCCTCTTTTCCTGGTACTCTGCAATATCCACGCTTTCATGCTGCAGGCCGGCCACGAGGCGCTGCATCAACGCCGGAGCATTGACAAAACCAAGGGTGCGGTTACAGAAGACCAGCGCTTCCATCAACAACCCGGCGTTCTCCATAAGCGGTGATAAAGCCGCATAACCGATACGCTCTCCCGGCAGCGCCAGGTCTTTGCTGTGTGAAGTAACAACTATGCTGTTTTTGACGCAGTTAAATATGCTGGGCAGGACCAGGCCGTCATATATGATTTTGGCGTATGGCTCATCAGATATGACAAATATCTGGCTGCCAAATTGGTTTTCCATATCTGCGAGCATCCGGCCCAGTTCCTTAAGGGATTCCTCGCTATAAACGACCCCGGTAGGGTTATTGGGCGAGTTAATAATAATCCCTTTGGTCCGGGAGGTTATGGCGCTGCGTATGGCGTCTATGTCAAGTGTGAAATCTTTCTTTGTGGACGCTACTTTAGATATGCCGCCGTGGTTGTCTATGTAGAATTTGTATTCGACAAAGAAGGGAGATAAAATAATTACCTCATCGCCGGGGTCAAGTATTGATTTTAAGACTACATTCAGCGCGGCGCCGGCGCCGCAGGTCATTATTATCTGGTTTGCTGTAAAAAGGAGACCGGTCCGATCCGCCAGCATATCCGCCACTGATTGGCGTGTTTCCTGGTAGCCGGCGTTGCTCATATAACGGTGCATTCCCGGTACAGGCTTTAAGGCAATCTCTTTTAAAGCTTCCTTAAATGCCGCCGGTGGTTCAAGTTCAGGATTGCCAAGGGTAAAGTCGTAAACTTTCTCACTGCCATAAATATTTCTGAGCCTTTCGCCTTCTTCGAACATTTTGCGAATCCAGGAGGCGCCGGTAATTGCTTTTTCTACTTTCTTGGATATGGCCATTGGGATCCCCCTTTTGATTAAACCCCTTTTCTTGGTATCTTATACTATCTAAAAAAAATATCAAGTAAAAGTTATTATGTTATAAGGCGCGAGCAAAGGGCGACATATCTCGACATTAATACACTCTGGTTATAACCTGCAGGGTAAATTATAATAAAAAGGCCGGCGGTTATCATAGCTAAAAAGGAAGTGAAAAATGACTAAGTTATCCCATTTGACTCCCGACGGTAAGATCACCATACCGCGTTCGATAATGAAATATCTTAATATCAAGGGAGGAAATGATATTATATTTGAAATTCAAGGCGGGATGTTGATCATGAAAAAGACAGAAAAAATAGACCAGGTAACAGCAGAGAATTTGATCTATAAAGCTGTTTGATTTGGCAGATTAGTCCAGATATAAACCCTTCCTGCCGGTCCAAGGACCGGTTTTTTATTTTTTTAATAACAGAATTCAGGTCAATTTAAAATGTAGCGCATAGATTTAAATTAAAACTATAGAGGGATGGTTTGTGTGTCTATTATAAAAGCAAGTCAAATATGGTCCCGGACGGATCTTAATAATCCAGTAATGGTTGCCTGGGGAAATATCATCAGTAGCCGGCCTGATCTTGTCGCAGCGGCGGGTAACGTGATTTATCTTTTTGTCCCTGCCGCAAGCACGGAATACATGCTTATTAGCGCTACAGATGTGGGCGCGCCGGTGTTAAGCATAGCGGTGGGACTGGCAATTACCCCGCCGCAGTATATAGTGGCTGGCCTGGCGGACAGGGTTGTTGTTTTCGGTATCCGGGATGGGACCCTGAGCAGGATATTTGAAACAGAACCCGAACCAGGCGCGATTTTTATCGATCTTACGATCGCCGACATTGACGGTGACGGCAGGGAAGAAGTTATCGCGGCGTCTGAAGGGAAGCAGGCGCTTTATATATACAGGCTGGCAGAAGAAACGGCAACAGAAATCAGGCTGGAATTACTGGCAATAAGGTTATTGCCGGGTCCGTCTCAAAAAGTAACGGTCCTCGACAGAGGGGCAGGAAACTTGCCGCTGATTGTGGCGGCTTATAAAAATAACAGCGCTTCAGGTCTTTTAACTTTGTTCTTTACCGAAAGAGGTTTTGCGGAAGGACCGGCGGAGCCAAATTTGCCGTCGTTGGTTACATCACTTGCGACAGGCGAATTAAGAGTACAGGGCGCCGAAGAGATTGCCTGGGGCGGTGGGGACGGCGCGCTAAGAATAGTTGGAGTTAACGATCAGCTGACCAACATTCTGACTTCAGACAACCTGGGCAGTCTTGTGCCTGCTTTGACTGCCGGGATGATTGCCGGAGAAAAAAGGGATACACTTATTGCCGGGACTCCAGAAGGTTTTCTTTTCGGTTTTACGGCGCCGGTAGCAAGCGCTGCGCCGGACTGGGCTGTAAGGACCGGCAGGCCGGTATATGACCTGGCTTTAAACAGTGAAGGGCTGCTGGGGCTGGGCACATCCGACGGCGCGGTCCAGGTATGGCTGTTGACTCCCGCAGGCAGGACTATACATGTAGTAAGACCGGGTGAAACACTATACGGGCTGGCTTTGCAATACGGTACAACTGAGACAGCTATTGCTGAGTTAAACAGGATTCCTGTTGCCGGCCTAATCTACCCGGGTCAGACATTAATTATCCCATGAATTTTTACTGTGGCGCCGCTCTTGACACCTTAATTTCCTAAAGGTATACTTTTACAATGTAATCAATAGCGGTAATTACGGAGGAGGAAAAGAAAGTTGAAATTGAGATTAGGCTTGCCCAAGGGGAGCCTGCAGGAAGCTACCTTTGATCTTTTTAAACAGGCCGGTTTCGCGATTAATGTGCGATCACGCTCCTATTTCCCCGTGGTAAATGACCCGGAGCTGGAGATAATTCTAATGAGGGCCCAGGAGATTCCCAGGTATGTGACTGAAGGTGTGCTTGATGCGGGTATAAGCGGGCTGGACTGGATCCTGGAAAATGAAGCTGACGTGGTTGAAGTAGCTGATCTGATTTATGCCAAGAGCACTCCAAACCCGATACGCCTTGTAATTGCAGTCGCTAAAGACAGCGACATAGTAAAAATATCTGATCTGAACGGAAAGAGAATTGCCACCGAACTGGTTAGAGTCACCGAGAATTATTTGAGAGATAACGGAGTTAGCGCCTCCGTCGAGTTTTCTTATGGCGCGACGGAAGTGAAGGTGCCGCATTTAGTCGACGCTATTGCAGATATAACGGAAACAGGCAGTTCTATCAAAGCAAATAACCTGCGCATTTTAACAACCATTCTGGAATCCACAACAAAACTGCATGCCAATACCGCCGCCTGGGAAGATCCCTGGAAGAAGGAAAAATTGCAGAGCCTGGCTGTCTTACTTCAGGGCGCGCTGCGGGCCAGGTCAAAAGTCGGCCTGAAAATGAACGTGCCCGGCGAAAAGCTGGATGCTATCCTGGATGTGCTGCCCGCAATGAAACAGCCCACTGTTTCACAACTGGTACACAGCAACTGGGTTGCGATCGAGGTTATACTTGAGGAAAAACAGGTTAGAGATTTGATACCTGCTTTGAAAAGGGCAGGAGCGCAAGATATCATCGAATACCCCCTGACGAAAGTAATACCATAGACCAGTTGTAAGCGCTGTACCCGGTACAGCGCTTTTTAAATTCTTCTTAGATACCGGTTCACTATCGCTATGAAAAACCGCGTCATGTACAGCGCCCTGATCAGTTTTACCAGACGCGCTGTTTTCCACCTCATGGCAAGGGGATTAATTCTGAACCTCATTTTAAACGCCCGGGCCCCCCTTCGCTTTAGCATATTCCAGCAGATTAGCAGTGTGCAGAAAAAATATTTAATGCAAGACCTGTTTGTGTCATGGGCATAATGTTTGAAAAAGAAAAGAGGGACGCAAATGGAAAAGGAGATTGCCGATATAGCCATTATCGGCTGCGGGCCGGCCGGTTTGTCCGCGGCAGTAAACGCCAGCATCAGGAGGAAAACTGTTGATTTGTTTGGCGGGGAGCTGTGTGTTCCAAAACTGCAAAAATCTTCAGTCGTCAACAACTATCTTGGTTCGCCGAACATATCCGGAGAAATATTAAGGGAGAAATTTTTGGAACATGCCAGAGAGATGAATATTTCCATCCGGCGGAACATAATTAATTCAGTCATGCCAAACAGCCACGGCGTCTTTACGCTGAAAGCGGGGGATGCGGATTATAACGCGCGGGCAGTCATAATTGCCACCGGAGTCACTGTGGATAGATTAATCGAAGGAGAAAAGGAATTCACAGGAAAAGGTGTGGGATACTGCGCCACCTGCGATGGACCGTTATTCGCGGGGAAAGATGTGGCAGTAATCGCCTATACCGGCGAAGGTGTTGAGGATGCTAATTTTCTAAAGGAATTTTGCCGCAGGGTGTATTTCATTGCCGGTGATAAAAAAGTGTTTAACGGTCTTAAAGATGGCATTGAAGTGATTGAAACTGATAAAATACTGGCCATAACCGGCGGCGGCAGCGTCACCGGATTAAGAATTGACGGGCGCCAACTGGTTGTGCAGGGTGTGTTTATCTACAGGGAAACATATTTGCCGGATACCCTCCTGCCCGGTCTGGCTGTTCAGGAAAACCACATCCTGGTCGACCGTGAATATAGAACAAATATCGCAGGTGTTTTTGCGGCCGGTGACTGCACCGGAAAACCGTACCAGCTGGCTAAATCAGTTGGGGAGGGTCAGATAGCGGCACTCAGCTCGGTAAATTATTTGGACTCGGGGCAAGGTTAATGTCTTATAAGAGCAATAACAATATCCATAACTGGAAGGATATTCTATGCCCTGTGTCCAAATGATCTAAAAAAAGGAAGGAGAGTATAGGTGAGAAATCAAGAATTCAAAAAAGTCCTGCCGGAGGGGTACTTCGAGAACACACTTTTATTATTGATCCAGGGTCCCAGGATCCTGTATGCATACTGGGAGTTGTCACCAGGGTTAATAAGCGCGCTGAACGAAAAAGAGAGCGTACAGATCAGGTTGAACACAGGGGTAAGCAGTTTCTGTCAGGTATATGACTTTGACCAGAATGAAAAAAATCATTACTTTGAAAATGTCCAGCCGGGTATGTCCTACAACTGCGAAATAGGGACATTAAACGAAGACAAAATATTTTTGCCATTACTGCGTTCAAATACAATTCTTGCGCCGCCCGACCTGCCTTGCAATTCAACTAATAAAGTTAATTCTCCCTCATCGGCAATTTTTAGCTCCAAGACAAGCGCTTAGCGAGCAGTCAGTATTACCTGACAAAAGTACGAGGAGGACGGGTTTTAGATCCCCGTCCTCTGTGGGTTTGAAACCTAGATAAAGAATAATAAGAAAAAAACTATTATTATAAAGAAAAAGAATGTAAAAAAGAAGGAAAAACTAAAGGATCCTGAAACAACTCCGCCACTGCCAGCGCCAAATGCCATAATATACGTACCTCCTCAATATACTTTTTTTGTATAATATGAGGATTTCGTCAGTGGTGTTACACATATCAGTCTATTAATAACAACAATTGCTAATATTACCGGTAATGATCCGCTGATAGGTCTTCAATTTATTTACAGTTTTTTCGGCTAAGTCTCATATAAAAATAAACCGCCAAGCCGATTAATAAAATGCTCATAACCTGGGCCAGCCTGAACGGGCCCAGCATTTCGCTGTCCATGCGCAGTGATTCGACAAAAAACCGGCCGACTGAATATAGCGCCAGATAAAGGAGCATAACCTGCCCGTCAAATTGTTTTCGTTTAAAAATATAGATAAGAAAAGCGAATACACCCAGGTCCCAGAGTGACTCGTACAGAAACGCCGGATGGTGATACTGGTTTTCTATATACATTTGCTTCTGGATAAAAGCAGGAAAATAGCTTATAAATTTACTGCTTACGGGATAGCCGTAGGCCTCCTGGTTTATAAAATTTCCCCACCTGCCAATAGCCTGGCCCAGGATAATACTTGGAGCAACAACATCGGCGTATCCCCAGAAATTTAATTTATGCTTTCTTATATAAAAGTAGCCAACGAGAACGCCTGCGATCAGCCCTCCGTGTATTGCCAGGCCGCCGTGCCAGATCGCCAGCGCTTCTAGCGGGTTATGGGCGTAGCTCTGCCAATTAAATATCACATAATAAAGCCTGGCCCCGATCATGGCCGCAGGGATTATTAGGATAATTAGATTTAACAGATGCTCCGTACTTAATCCAGTTGTTTTCGCATGGCGATAGGCAAGCGCCGCGCCGAGAATAAAAGCGACATCGATGAGAATACCGTACCAGTGTATAGATACGGATCCGATCTGGATCGCCACCGGGTTTATCATCACAGTTCCTCCATTAGTAAAACATTCCTTACAATCATATTAGATAAAGGCTGGTTTTTCAACCAGCCCTTTCAGTTTTTCAACCTTCCCCGAATAAAAAACACACTTTTTATGATTTCATTTTAAAGGTTTCACATTTAGTCTGATCGGAAGTATTAGCTGTGCCGGTGTTGTTGTGATCCACCTGGATCATAGGCGCGTGACACTCAATAGCGTTATTCCACTGGCATTCAGTAACCGAACATTTAATATGGGGCAAACATATCACCTCCCGCGATAGTTTTAATTATATTTTCCATATTTGATGGTTTTATACTTGCTGAGGGTAATGTTATAAGGTTAAGATATCTCTGATATAAAATATTAAGGGCAGGTGATTATATCTGGCAGGTTTAGGAAACGACGACAATAGAATTTCAGAACGTGAGGAAATGGTAAAAGAACAGCTTGTTTTCAGGGGAATATGGAATGAAGCTGTGCGAAACAGCATGCTTGCCGTGCCGAGGCACCTGTTTGTGCCGGAAGCATTGCGGGATTATGCATATTGTGATGGCCCTTTGTCCATTGGGGATGGACAAACTATCAGCCAGCCATATATTGTCGCCTATATGATTGAAGCACTGGCGCCCGGAAAGGACGATGTTGTCCTGGAAATCGGGACCGGCTCCGGATATGCGGCGGCTGTCCTATCCAGGCTGGTAGCCATGGTTTACACCATCGAACGCCTGTCGTCACAGGCAAAACGCGCCGATGACCTGTTAAAAAAACTGAATTACAAAAACATTGAGGTGATTACCGGAGACGGGACCAGAGGGTTGCCTGACAAAGCGCCTTTTGACGGGATCCTTGTTTCAGCCGGCGCTCCGGTTATGCCGAAATCTTTGCTGGAACAGCTCAAAATTGGAGGGAGGCTGGTCATTCCGGTGGGAACAAGGAATTCGCAAGAATTGCTGTTGATTAGCAAGGATAAGCATGGCGATATTAAGAAGCGAAATCTGGGGGCGGTCCGCTTTGTGCCTCTAATTGGCGATGAGGGCTGGGATAAATAATCTACCAAGACGCCGGCGTGCCAAGCGTGCCAAGGGGACGGTTCCGCTGACACGGTAACTCCCAATTTAATATGGGTGATCGGTTATGTTCGCCTGATGTACTTCCTAAATAATGCGTTGGTGTTCGCCGCCTTGACATTTTATGTATGTCAGGGTGTGTAAAACAAAGGGATAAAGCTCCGTTCCCGGGGTACTATATACTTATGTTCATCATTATTAAGGAGGAACCCGGGAAATGACAGTTTCGACTCAGTTAAAACAAACAGTAGCCAGCTTGAAAAGCGCCCAGGGAAATTTAGAGGCATTTGCTTTGCAGACACAAAACCAGCAGGCAAAACAACTTTTCACTAACTCGGCCCAGCAGGCTAAGGCAATTGTTGACTCTCTTGAACAAAGAGTCAGTCAGATTGAAGGTGAAGAGCCTCAGTATAAAGGTTTTTAATTTGCCGCGAGGCTCCGCCCGGAAACCGGATCACTAGATCCGGTTTTGGTTTTTCCTGTATATAAATTCATTTAGATATAAAGAATATTGTAAGCGAGAACGTGAAAGGATTAGTGAATATGACAATCAGCGCGCAGGTCAAGCAGACTCTGGCCAGTCTAAAGGGCGTTCAGGCCACATTAGAGACCTATGCTGTGACCGAGGAAAACTCCGCAGGAAAAGAGATACTGAGCCGTAATGCGCAAAAGATTGCAGCCGTGATCAAGGACATGGAGAAGAGAATCGCAGTTTTAGAGTTTGAGGAGCCGCAGTACAAAGGTTTCTAGCAATATTTTGAAAGGGTAAATGCCAATGCCTGAATGGTTAAATGTCTTAATGCGTTCTGCGGGTTTATTTGTACTCACCTTGCTTCTGGCGCGTCTCATAGGTATAAGGCAAACTTCCCGGTTGACCTTTTTCGACCTGGTTACCAGCATTGTAATCGGGGTAACAGCCGCCGCTATTTCTTTGAACCTTGTCGTCAGTCCGGCCAATGGCCTTATCGCCCTGGCGGTTTGGACCGCGTTCCCGGCTTTGATTTATCTTCTGGCTATAAAGTATAAGGCAGTCAGAGACATTGTCCAGGGTAAGGAAACGGTCCTGATCAACCACGGTAAGGTGCTGGAAGATAAATTAATGAAAGCCCGTCTCACGTCCGAAGATTTGTTAAGCCAGCTGCGCAAGAAAAATGTATTCAATTTTGCTGATGTAGAATTTGCTGTGCTTGAACCTACTGGCGAGGTAAGCGCGCTGCTCAAGAAAAACAGGCAGGCTGTTACTCCCAGGACTCTTGGTCTTGATGCCGGACAAGAGAGCGTGCCCCAGACGGTTATGCTTGACGGGATAATCATGGATGAGCCCCTCACGGCTATGGGACTGAACAGAAAATGGCTGCATACCGAACTGGAAAAGGTAGGTGTGGCGCCTGAAAACGTTTTCATCGCCCAGGTGGATTCATTGGGGCAACTCTACCTGGATTTATTCGATGATTCTATCCAGGTACCTAAACCCAAGACAAAAGAACTTGTGTGCGCGACCTTGAAAAAATGCCAGGCGGACTGTGAACTGTACGCTTTGGGAACGAAAAGAGCGGATGTTAAAAAAATGTATGCGAACTCTTCTGTAAAGCTGTTGGAAGTAATTCAGGATTTGGAACCTTTGCTGAAAAAATAAGGGGTGAAGCAGGAAGTGTCAAATCAGAAAAAGAAAAAGATGACTCCCATACAACAGGAATACCACTCTTTTGCCAAAACGAGAGAACCCCGCAGGCCAGTGCTGCTAAATGTGATAAAGGCCTTTTTAGTAGGCGGCACAATATGCCTCATTGGCCAGTTCGTCCAGGAATTTTTTCTTTGGAATTTTAATTTTACAGAAAAAACTGCAGGAGAGCCTACTGTGGCGGTAATGATTTTTCTGGCAGTAACGCTCACAGCCCTGGGTGTATATGATCATATTGCCCAGTGGGCGGGGGCCGGCACCGCGGTGCCTGTGACCGGGTTTGCGAATTCCATTGCGGCGGCGGCCATCGAACACCGCAGTGAAGGACTTGTGCTCGGCGTAGGCGCCAATATGTTCAAGCTGGCCGGTTCGGTAATTGTTTTTGGTGTTTTTGCCGCTTTTGTGATTGCCCTGATTAAAACAACTTTGGCTCTGCCGGGGGGGCCTTAGTATGCTGCAAGGACACCAGACCTGGGTTTTCCCCAATAAACCGGCGATTATCTCCACGGCGGCCGTCGGCGGGCCCTTTGAGGCAAAGGGCCCGCTGGCGGAAGATTTCGATCTTCTGCACGAAGACCTGTGGCTTGGTCAGGACAGCTACGAAAAAGCAGAAAAAAAGATGTTGGAAGAAGCTTGTGAAACAGCCGTCAAAAAGGCCGGCCTGCAAAAACAGGACGTCCAGTTTTTTCTGAGCGGCGACCTGTTGGACCAGATTATTACCAGCAGCTTTACCGCCAGGACTTTAAACGTGCCTTTTATAGGTTTATACGGCGCCTGTTCAAGTTCCATGGAGAGTCTTAGCCTGGGCAGTCTGATAGTAGACAGCGGATCCGGCAATTATGTCCTCTGCGGCGCCTCCAGCCACAATGCGACAGCTGAAAGGCAATACAGGTACCCGACCGAATATGGATCACAAAAACCCCCCACCGCCCAGTGGACGGTGACAGGCGCCGGTGTTGCCCTGCTAGGCGCAAAAGGAAGCGGCCCAAAGGTCACTTCCGCTACTATCGGCAGGGTGGTGGATATGGGGGTGACCGACCCTTTTAATATGGGGAGCGCCATGGCGCCGGCCGCTGTGGATACTATTACTGCTCATTTCAGAGACTTGCGGATTTCACCCCGGGATTACGATCTTATTGCTACCGGGGACCTGGGGCGGGTAGGGCACAGAATTGCCTCCGATTTGTTAAAAAATTGCGGCCTGGGCATACCAGAGGGTATATTCACAGACTGCGGCGTGCTTATATACCATGAAAATCAACCTGCGGTACTGGCCGGAGGCAGCGGTTGCGGATGTTCGGCCACCGTTGCCTACGGGCATATATTGAACAGGATGAAAAAGGGAGAATTAAAGAAGGTTTTGCTGGTAGCTACCGGGGCGCTTCTTTCACCCTTATCGTACCAGCAGAAGGAAAGTATACCCGGCATAGCTCATGCGGTATCAATAGAGTACGACTGTTAGGAGTGATTTGGCAAGTGGAAGCATTTTTTTGGGCTTTTGTTGTCGGGGGGCTTATCTGTGTTATTGGACAGTTATTAATGGATGTGGGGAAATTTACCCCCGCTCATACCATGAGTATCCTCGTCGTGAGCGGCGCCATTTTAGACGGCCTGGGTCTTTATGAACCCCTCATAGACTTCGCTGGCGCCGGCGCCACCGTCCCGATAACCAGTTTTGGCAACTCCCTGGTGCACGGCGCCCTGAAGGAGGCGGAAACAACAGGTATAATCGGCATATTGACGGGAATATTTGAGGTTACCAGCGCCGGTATATCTGCCGCTATTATTTTTGGATTTATCGCAGCGCTTCTGTTTAAGCCAAAAGGATAGAAGGTGATTAAGTGAGATTCAAAGTGTCAGTTCTTGTCATGCTAATTTTCTTTTTGATGGCGGGCTGCGACGCGCAGTTCTCTCCTGTTAAAAAACAGTCGCAGCAGCAGGTAAGCCAGGAAGAAATAGTGATCAATCGTGAAATTGCAGAAACAGCAAAACAGAAGGCTGGAGCCGTAAAAGGCGTTAAAGGGGTGACAGCCGCAGCTATAAACAGGGATTTGTCTGTGGCGATAAAAGTGAGCGGCTTTGCCAGGCTGCGCTTGAAACCCATTAGAGAACAGGTCCATGATGCGGTAAAAGAAATTGACAGAGACTATAACGTCTATGTAACGTCCGACAAAAAACTCTTTATGCGGCTACAGCAGATTGAACAACAAACGGAACAAGTCCAGGGGGAACCCCTGGAGGATATTGGCAGTGAGTTTAAGGCGATTAATAAGGATATGTAATACTACTGGACTTTTATTTCCAGCGGTATTTCATCATCAATTTCCCCCGGATAAGGATCCAGATAGCTAATTTGCACTTTGTCGCCAGCCTGCGCGTCCCCTCTGCTAAAACCTTCTTTATCAACCACCCGGGCGCGGTCGTAATAGTTGAACCAGCCAGGCTTGTCACCGGAGGACTTGCCTTCCAAATACAGGCGCCTTTCGTCAAACCTTTCTATTTTCCCGGAAATGTTTTTCACCTCAAGCACAGTGGCTTTTATGATTTGACCGTTAGCTAGATGCACGTCCAAAAAAGCGCCGGGCTTGAGGGAGGTAAAACTCTGCAAAACATCATTTTTATACAAAACCGCCTCCCAGCTCAGGGGCAGGAGCCTGTCTTTGCAGTTCAAGTCGCTGAGCGCCAGTAAATTTTCTTTGCCCAAGGCCAGCGATTTCACCGAGCCCCTGATTGTTTCCGTAGCCAGAGCGGTTTCCTTGCGCTGAAGCAGGTTTACCCAGAGGACATGTTTGCTTTTGTCCAGAATAATTTCCGCACGCCAGCCCGCCGCCTGCTCAAGGGACCGCTCGCCGCCGCTTCCGCAACAATAAACATTTGGGGCCACCTTGAATTTCTGCGTCCCGGCCGGAGTAATTAATTCAAGTTCCCCGACCCCCTTTGAGGTGTTTATGCCGGAAATCAACCCTATATAACGTCGCCCTTCAGCCATCTTTATCCAGCCCCGGTCAGCCAGCCCGCTGATGATCACCGCCGCTTCGGCCCGGGTAAGGCAGTCCAGCGGGCGGAAAGAACCGTCCGGATAGCCGGACATAACGCCGGCAGCGGCCAAAGCCCTGAGACATGCCCTGTCAGCCGGCGGCGCCTGGGCTTCATCAGTAAAAGCTTTATCAGCGGAGAAGCCGGCGGCGGTTTCCACATTTCTATCCGCCTCCCCTCCGGGCGCGGGCAACGGCGGCAGCAGATAAAGCACATGGGCCAGCAGCCTGGCCGCCTCAAGCCGGGTTGCGGGGGCGTCAAAATCATAAGTGTTCGCATTGTCAAACCGCAAAAACCCTTTATCCACAGCCAGGTCAAGATACTGCTGACCCCATGGCGCCCCGGGTGTGGCTGAGAGGTCCGCCCTGGCGCCGGTCGCCGGGCGGCCGGAAGAAGAACGCGCCTTGGCCAACTGTTCCGCCTCCGCCTCAAAACCGCCCGACCTCATAAACAAAGCCAGGGTTTCCAGCCGGCTAATCTGTTGATCGGGCTTAAAAGTGTGGTCCGGGTGACCTTTAACCGCGTCCAGGGCAGCCAGCCTTATAATGTGGCTGCGTGCCCAGTGTCCCTGCAGATCGTTAAAAAAAACCGTATTCGCGGACGGCGCCGCCGCCGCTACAAAAAAAGGACGCAAAAAAACAATCGTCGGCAGCGCCAGTAAAAACAGCGCCGGAAGTAGCCGCGTTCTAAAAAATATTATTTGTCGCGCTGCTTTTTTATTCATTCTATTATCCTCCTGAAGTAGCCCCTGTTTTAATCTTATACAAGCTTCCCTTATCTGTTGCCACATAGAGGACCCCGCCCGGTCCCGGCAGGGGCCGCCCCGTCACTTTACCGTCCAGGGGCAGGTCCCAATCCAGCCGCCCCTGGGGGGTCACCGCCAGCAAGCGACTGTCATCGGCGCCCAGGTAAACCCGCCGGCTGTTTTCATCGACAGCCGGACATGACACCGCTTTATAAAGCGGTGTACTCCATATCTTGGATCCGTTGGCCAAATCCAGCGCAAACAGCTCATTGCCGGCGCAAAAATAAAGCTGTCCGTGCCCGGAGAGCGTGGGCGCCGTCAGATCATTGCGATTGATAGAATAACTCCAGCGGGGGTTGCCGTCCCCCGTACTGTCAAAGGAGTAGACTATTCCCCGGGTTAAACGTTCAATTTTGCCGGGATTCACGGTGACATAAAGCCGCCCGTCAAGGCCGGTCGCCAGGTTTACTGTTTTTATATCCCCCAGCCAGTAGCGCCAGAGGATTTTCCCTTCCCCGCTTACCGCCAGGAGGCTATAGCCCTGGCCCTTTTTGCCGGTGACCACAAAGACAGCCTGGCTGTTGCCGGCGCAGGCCAGGATTTCCCGTTTATCCGCTATCTGGGTGCGGTTCGCGTCCTGGCTATCATACTGCTGCATCAGCCACTGGTAGCCACCTTCCGTGTCAAGGGCGTACAGGCCCGATGGCAAAGGCAGGTACAACAGGTTGCCGGGGCCGAAAGTAATCATGGCGCTATTGCTCTTATCCCCATACACAGCAAAATTCCAACCGCTGCTTCCGTTTAACTTGACCTCCTGGATAGACGAGCCGCCTGGAAAGAAAATGGACCCCCGCCCGTCAAAAACCGGCTGGCCCGTTTTACCGCCGGCCGGAATGGCAGCCTCCCATAATTTCCGGCCCTGGCCATCCAACGCTATCAGTTTGTTCCCCGACGGCAGGTAAAACAGCCCATTGGGTCCCAGAATAAGATCGGTCGCTTTGCCCAGGCGCGCAGTTTGCCAGACTACCACAGGGCGAGTTTCGCCGTACCCATCGGCGCGGCTCGCTGCGGCGGCCAGTAAAAAAAACACGGTCAAAAAAGATATAAATATTTTTCGGCACATTTATTTCATCTCCTGGCAGTATAGCCAACAAATATAATTTTTGGCGATTAAACTATCGCTCCCTTTATTTATATCGGTCTTCAAGGCGCATAGCTTAATGAAAATCTAAAAGATTTACAGTGATTTTAGATCCGAATCCGAAGCTGGCTTCCAGTATTCGTTCGGTTCTGGCACAAGGCGGCCTGTTTCCTAAAAGCAAAAAGGACAGGTTCCCAAAACCTGTCCGGAAGAATAAATCTGTCTAAACTACTGGCGGGAGTGCGTGGGAATCGAACCCACCCAGGACAGGAGCGCTGCCCCGCGACTGGTTTTGAAGACCAGGAGCGCCACCAGGCGCCATCCACCCCCATATTAATCCCTTAACGATATCATATTATATTAGTATTCCGGCCAAAAATCAAGTTTTCAAGTAGCAACGGCTTCCTGTTTGATCAATAACATAAAAATATATAGTATGTTAAAAAGGATTATCCCATAAGTTTCGAGAAATTAATTAGTATTTCGTATTAATACAGCCTTGCCATAATTTATGGGAAAAATTAAATAAGCAGGTGGAAAAATGCTGGAACTTTTCGTTGATATCAAAGATGAACTTCAAGCTGTTGAAAATGAATTAAGGCAAATAGTACAGGAAAGGTATCAAATATTGACGGAAACTTCCACACACCTCCTAAATGCGGGCGGTAAGCGATTGCGGCCTGCGCTGACATTATACGGGGCAAAATTTTGTAACTTCGACATGGAAAAGGTTGTACCTCTGGCAGCCACCATGGAACTCATTCATATGGCGTCCCTGGTGCACGATGATGTTGTCGACGCCTCCATGACCCGCAGGGGCAAGCCTACGGTAAAAGCCGTGTGGGGGAACAGTGTATCGACTCATATCGGCTCATTTCTTTTCGCAAAATCACTGATTCTTTTATCCCGGTATGAAGACACTCCGCTAATATTCGATGTATTATCAAATACCAGCGTGCAGATGTCTCAGGGGGAAATTATTCAAATATCTTCTTCATTCGATATTAACCAGAGTATAAAGGACTATTTGTACCGCATCAAATGCAAAACTGCGCTGCTGATCGCCGCCAGCGCCCAACTGGGTGCGGTTGCCTGCGGCGCCGGCAGGGACATACATTTAGCGCTCAGGAGGTACGGGTACAATATCGGTATGGCCTTTCAGATTACCGACGACATTCTGGATATGATTGCGGAGCAGCGTCAATTGGGCAAGCCAATAGGCGGTGATTTAAGGCAGGGGATCATCACGCTGCCGGTAATATACGCTTTGCAATGCTGCAAGGATAAGAAACGTCTTATTGAATTGATAACCAAGGTGGAAAAAAACGACGATGAAGTTAATGAAGCATTAGAAATTGTCAAAAATTCCGGGGCTGTAGATTATTCTTTTGATATTGCGCAAAAATATGTCATGAAAGCAAAAATGGAATTAAAAAAACTGCCTGATATCCCAACCCGCATGACTCTGGGCATGGCAGCAGATTTTGTGTGCGCCAGGAAGTTTTGATACAATAGTAATAGATTAAATCTTGCAGGCGGTGTATATGGCTGCGCGTTACATGATATCCCTGGATTTGAAAAATAAAAAATGCCTGGTCGTAGGCGGTGGAAAAGTTGCGGAACGCAAGGCGCGCACCCTGTTGGAGTGCGGGGCGCTGGTTTACGTGGTCAGCCCCGAGGCAGTTCCCGCGCTGTCATCCATGGCTGCGGAAGGCTTGCTTATCCATAGGCGGGGATACTATAAATCCTCGGACCTGGAAGATGTGTTTCTGGTTATCGGCGCTACCGGCAGGGAAGAAGTAAACAGGCAAATTGCTGATGATTGCGCAGTCCGTAACCTGATAGTCAATATTGTAGACGATCCGGCTAAATGTAATTTCTATGTCCCTGCCACTGTCAGGAGGGGCTCACTAGCCATAGCGGTATCAACTGGCGGGAAAAGCCCGCTGCTGGCCAGGAAGATCAGAGAAGAATTAGAACTGCTTTACGGGCCGCAGTATGAAGATTTCTTGGAAATGCTAGGAAGCCTGCGAGAAGAAATTATTAAAAATGTCCCTGATCCCGAAAAGAAAAAAAAGAAGCTGGAAAGCCTTGTAAGCGATGAAATTTTGAGCATATTGAAAAAAGGCCGGCTTGAACTGGCAAAGGAGATGTTATTAAGTGCTTATCACGGTAGTGGGTCTTAACCACAGGACCGCGCCCGTTGAAGTCAGGGAAAAACTGTCCTTCCCCGCTTATACGCTTAAAGATGCTCTGAGACGGTTGAAATCTTATCCTGTTATAGAAGGATGCGTTATTTTATCCACCTGTAACAGGACTGAAATATATGCCGCCACCCTTGAGATGGACGAAGGGATCAATGCCATCTGGGATTTTCTGTCCCGCTGGTCGGGCGTTAACATATCTGAAATCAAGAATTTTACTTATTGTCATACCCTGTATGATATGATCCGCCATACTTTTCGCGTCGCGTCAGGCCTGGATTCGATGCTGCTGGGTGAAACCCAGATCCTCGGCCAGTTAAAGACCGCATACATGGATGCCGTTGAATATGAGGCGACCAACCGTGTGATCAATACCCTTTTCCAGCTGGCTCTAACCGTCGGTAAAAGGGTCCGTACAGAAACAGGCATTGACCGCAACGCTGTTTCCATAAGTTATGCCGCTGTGGAATTGGCCAAGCGGTATCTGGGCGATTTGAACAAACACCAGGTGCTGATCATCGGCGCAGGCAAAATGAGTGAGTTAACAGCCAGGCATCTTGTCGACAATGGTATTACCGGCGTGATAGTCTCAAACCGCTCCTTTGACCGCGCAGTAGCCCTTGCTGCCCGGTTTAACGGCAAAGCGGTCAATTTTAACGAACTGTATAAATACATGGAAGACACTGATATAGTAATCAGTTGTACCGCAGCGTCCCACACCGTTGTCAAAACTGAAGAGATGCGTCGCGTCATGGAAAAAAGAAACGGAAAAAAAATATTTATGGTTGATATAGCAGTGCCCCGGGATATTGAAACTGAAGTCGGCAAACTGCAGGGGGTAACCCTTTATGACATAGATGACCTGAAAACCGTGGTTGACCATAACCTGACTGAGCGCAAAAACGCCGCCAACAAGGCCGAATCAATTATTGAAGAAGAGTTGGAAAAGTTCATGAAGTGGCACAGCACGCAATTTGTCATCCCTACTATCGCTACCCTTAAAAACTGGGGAGAAGAAATAAAGCAAAAGGAACTGCAGCGCGCCTTAAACCGCCTTGGTGAATTATCGGAACATGATCGGAAAGTCGTCTCATCCCTGGCTAACTCAATTGTCAACCAGATGCTGCATGTTCCCATCACTCAACTAAAAAAATATGCCCTGACTGTGGAGGGGCACCTTTACACAGAGATCATGCAAAATTTATTTGACCTGGACGTGCCGGGCCAAAAACCGAAAAAACAGCCGGAACATAGTGAAATCGAAAAACATCAGATGATTAAATAACATAAAAAAGCAAATCATATTAGGGGATTTTCTGTTGAGACGTGAAATTATTGTGGGGACAAGAGAAAGCAGGCTGGCCATGTGGCAAGCCCGCTGGGTTATCAAACAATTGAAAAAATTTAAACCTGAATACAACTACCGGATTAAAGGCATCCGCACCCAGGGGGATAACATCCTGGATGTCGCTTTAGCCAAAATAGGCGATAAGGGTCTTTTCACCAAAGAACTGGACTATGCGATACTGCGCGGGAAAATTGATATGGCTGTGCACAGCATCAAAGATATGCCCACAGTACTACCGGACGGTCTTACTATTGGGGCTGTTTGTGAGAGGGAATATCCAGGTGACGTATTAATAGCGCACGGCGGCAGGTCTCTGGCAGAATTGCCGGCAGGCGCTGTGATCGGCACCAGCAGTCTCCGGCGCTCAGCCCAGATCCTCCGTTACCGTAAGGATTTAAAAATGGTAAACCTGCGGGGAAATGTGCAGACACGCATAAAAAAACTAGATCAAAAAAATTTTGACGCGACCATTCTGGCCTACGCCGGGGTACACCGCATGGGCCTTGACCACAGGATATCCCAGGTTTTACCTTTTGAGATACTACTGCCTGCGGCAGGTCAGGGATCGGTTGGGGTAGAAGCAGCCTCTGAAGATGATGAAATTCTCGCTCTGGTTAAAAATATTGATCACACTGATTCACGCCTGGCTGTGAGCGCTGAAAGGGCATTTTTAAAAAAACTTGAAGGCGGCTGTCAGGTGCCGATCGGCGCCCATGCCGCTGTTGAAGGGGATTGTATGCGCCTGGAAGGCGCAGTTTTCAGCCTGGACGGCGCCGACATGGTCCGCGCTTCGATTATCGGGGATATCACGGAGGCAGAGCTGCTCGGGGTAAAGCTGGCAGAAAAGCTGTTGGCGTCGGGCGCGGGGGAATTATTAAGCAAAATGCGACAGGAGAACAGGTGAGATGGATAAAGGTATCGTATATCTTGTAGGCGCCGGGCCGGGTGATCCTAAACTGATTACGGTAAAAGGACTGGAGTGCATACAAAAATCAGACACAATCATATACGACCGCCTGGTTGGTGACAGAATGCTCTCCTTTGCCAGGCCTGACGCAGAGCTTATTTATGCCGGTAAGTCGCCTGAGCGCCATACCCTTGGACAAGAGGGCATAAACAGGCTGCTGGTGGAAAAAGCTTCAAGCGGCAAGACGGTAACCAGGTTAAAAGGAGGGGACCCATTTGTCTTCGGCCGGGGTGGTGAAGAAGCCGAAGCGCTGGCGGAGGCAGGTGTGCCATTTGAAATTGTGCCGGGGGTTACTTCAGCCATTGCGGCGGCGGCATACGCGGGGATCCCGGTAACGCACCGTGATTTTACCTCAACCTTCGCGGTTATTACAGGCAATGAAGATCCGTTGAAAAAGGATTCGAACATAGATTGGGCTAAAATATCTACAGGCGCCGGCACCCTGGTATTCCTGATGGGTATGGCGAATTTGCCGCACATCACAAGACTCTTGATCGAAAACGGCAGGTCCCCCCAAACTCCGGCGGCGCTAGTTAGGTGGGGTACCAGACCTGAACAGCGCACACTGGTGGGCACTCTGGCGGACATAAGCGCGAAGGCAGCAAATGAAGGCTTTAAAAATCCCGCACTGATCATTGTCGGCGAGGTTGTCTCGCTGCGGGAAAAACTGAACTGGTTTGAGAAGAGACCCCTTTTTGGCCAAAGGATATTAGTAACGCGCGCCCGGGAACAGGCCAGTGTTTTATCGGCGGCTCTGGAGGCGCTGGGCGCGGAACCCCTGGAGTTTCCGACTATCAGCGTGGCGGAACCAGAGGATTTTGCGCCTCTGGACCGGTCTGTGAAAAACCTCGGCAGGTACAAGTGGGTAATTTTCACAAGCGTCAACGGGGTATACTCATTTTTCCAAAGGCTGCGTTATCACCGCAAGGATCTGCGTGAACTATACGGCGCAAAAATATGCGCTATCGGGCCCAAAACAAAGGAAGCGCTGGAGGAATACGGCCTTATTGTTGACTATGTGCCCGAGGAATTCCGCGCCGAAGAAATAGTGAAAGTATTACAGTACAAAATTGCGGCAGAAGACAGGGTGCTGCTGCCGCGGGCGGACATAGCCAGAAAGGCGCTGCCGGAGGCCCTGGCGGGAATGGGCGCGGTGGTGGATGAAGTAACAGCGTACCGCACTGTAGCAGGGGAAGGACAGAGCGGCCGGGTTGTGGAAATGCTGAAAAACGGGGAAATCGACGTTATAACTTTTACCAGTTCCTCCACCGTGCGGAATTTTGTCAATATGCTCGGCGTACCCGATATAAATAACCTGCTTGCGGATGTGGCCGTAGCGTGTATCGGGCCCGTCACGGCGGATACCGCCAGGGGATTGGGCATAGAGCCCGGCCTGGTGGCGGAAGAGTACACGATTGAAGGTCTGGTCAATGCCATATTGAAATATTTTACGGAATAATAAATACTTAAGTGAAGGTGTGAGATGGAATGATCAGCGTGACCAAGCTGTTATGTGACACAGAATATTTTGGCGATTCGCTGCGCTACAGCCAGGGATCAATGGGACAGGTCCACGGCGCGTCCGTGGGACATGGACCGGTGGTTGTCTGGAACAGCACCCGCACCTGCAACCTGAACTGCATCCACTGTTATTCCAACTCCGAGTCAAAAAAATACGACGGTGAGCTTGACACCCGGGAAGCGCTGCGTTTTATCGACCACCTGGCTGAATTCAAGGCGCCGGTTATCCTTTTTTCCGGCGGGGAGCCGCTTTTGCGGAAAGACCTGATGACCCTGGCGGCTTACGCCAAAAGCAAGGGGATCAGGCCGACCATCTCCACCAATGGGACCTTGTTGAACCGTGAGCTGGCTGCTTCCCTGAAAAAATTGGGGGTAGGCTATATCGGCGTCAGCCTGGATGGAATTGCTGAAAACAACGACCGCTTTCGCGGCCGGAAGGGGGCCTATACAGCTGCCCTTACCGGGATTAGAAGCTGCAAGGAAGTTGATCAGCGCGTCGGTCTGCGTTTTACCATAAACAGGCATAATTATAGCGAATTGAATGCCATCTTCGATCTTATTGAGAAAGAGGATATTCCCCGGGTATGTTTTTATCACCTGGTTTATTCCGGCAGGGGCAGCAAGATGGTGGATGAGGATATTAGCAGGGAAGAGGCCCGCCAGGCTTTGGACCTGATTATGGAACGCACCCTGGATTTTCACAGGCGCGGCGTTACCAAAGAAATACTGACGGTCGATAACCATGCTGACGGGGTTTATATTTACCTGAAGCTAAAGGATAAAGACCCGGCAAGGGCACAGCAGGTTTTAGAGCTGCTGCGGCTGAACGGAGGCAACCGGACCGGCATAGCTATCGGCGCTGTAGACTGGCGCGGCAACGTGCACCCCGACCAGTTTACCCAAAACCACACCTTTGGCAATGTCCGGGAAAGGAAGTTCGGTGATATCTGGACAGATACCTCTCACCCGGTACTGGCCGGTCTGAAAAACCGCAAACCCCTGCTGAAAGGCCGTTGTGCCGCTTGCCGGTGGCTGGATGTCTGCAACGGCAATTTTAGAGCCCGAGCCGAGGCGGTAACTGGTGATTTCTGGGAATCGGACCCAGCCTGCTACCTGACCGACGAAGAGATTGGTTTGGGCCAGGGATTTTAAACATAAATCGTTTAAATCCTTATTAATCATGTTAATCCTGTTAAAATTTATTAAAAAACTTGGGGGGTATGGAAATGCCATTTCCGGAGCAAAGGCCGCGGCGGCTCAGGGTTAATGAAAATATCCGCCGTATGGTGCGTGAAAACAGCCTGTCTGTAAACGATCTTGTCTACCCGGTGTTTGTCTGCCATGGCAGTGGTCTGGCTACTCCTGTTGATTCAATGCCGGGTGTCTACCGCTATTCTATAGATATACTGCTTAAAAATCTGGAAGAGATAGTAAAATTAAGGATACCAGCCATACTTACCTTTGGCCTGCCGGCTAAAAAAGACGCTGCCGGTTCCGGGGCTTACGCTGCGGACGGCGTTATCCAGCAAGCAGTGCGGGCGATAAAAAAAGAGTACCCTGAACTGATGGTGATCACGGATCTCTGCCTCTGCGAGTACACAGATCACGGCCACTGCGGCGTTATCCAGGATAATTATGTTGTGAACGATCCCAGCCTGGAGTTGCTGGCGAAGACGGCAGTGTCGCACGCGGCGGCAGGCGCCGATATGATCGCTCCTTCCGATATGATGGACGGCAGGGTGGGCGCTATCCGCTCGGCGCTTGATAAAAATGGCTATGTAAACACGCCGGTTATGGCTTATTCAGCCAAATACTGCTCGGCCTTTTACGGGCCATTTCGGGATGCGGCGGACTCCGCGCCCAAATTCGGCGACAGGAGATCGTACCAGATGGACCCGGCCAATGCAGATGAGGCGATACGCGAAGTGCGGCTTGACTTGGAAGAAGGGGCCGACATTGTGATGGTCAAACCGGCCCTTGCCTATATGGATGTGATCAGGCGGGTCAAAGATGAATTCGGCTGCCCGGTGGCCGCTTATAATGTGAGCGGTGAATACAGCATGGTTAAGGCGGCTGCGCAAAACGGCTGGATTGATGAAAAACGTGTCGTGATGGAGATCCTCACCGGTATCAAGCGCGCCGGCGCCGATGTTGTGATTACCTACCATGCCAGGGAAGCAGCCAGGTGGCTGCGGGATGGGATGTGAAACTTGAGATATGTCAGCAGACTTGTATCTTGCGCTAATGCAGCGTAATTGTTTGATGCAAAAGTGCAAGTCTGACCACAGGGGGGATAAGTTTGATTGTTTCCTGGAATACAACCAACGCTTGCAATATGTACTGCAAGCACTGCTATCGCGATGCGGGCGCCAGGGCAGAGGATGAACTGAACACTGCCGAAGGGAAAGCGCTGATCAACCAGATTGCCGCAGCCGGCTTCAAGATAATGATTTTCAGCGGCGGTGAGCCGCTTATGCGTGACGACATCTTTACGCTGGTACGCCACGCCAGGGAAAGAGGGCTAAGGCCTGTATTCGGCACAAACGGCGTTCTGATTACTGACAAAGTTGCCGTCAAACTGAAGGAGTCAGGAGCGATGGCTATGGGTATCAGCCTGGACAGCATCGATCCGGAAAAACACGATCAGTTCAGGGCGACACCCGGCGCCTGGCAGGGAGCGATTGACGGCATGAGCGCGTGCCGGAAGGCTGGCCTGCCTTTTCAGGTCCATACAACAGTGATGGACTGGAACATGGACGAAGTGGAAAAACTGACCGACTTTGCTGTTGACATCGGCGCCATCGGTCATCATATTTTTTTTCTGGTACCCACGGGGCGCGCTGTGGATATCGAAGCGGAATCGCTCAGGGCTGAGCAGTACGAGGTATTGCTGCGCAGGATTATGAAAAAACAAGCGGATACTAAAATAGAATTAAAGCCCACCTGCGCGCCCCAATTTATGCGGATAGCGGCTCAAATGGGAATAAAAACCCGTTTCAGCAAGGGTTGCCTGGCCGGGGTATCTTACTGTATTATCAGCCCGAAAGGAATCGTCCAACCCTGCGCTTATTTGAACGTAATCGCTGGAAATGTACGCGAAACGTCTTTTGCAGATATCTGGAGAGATTCTGAAATATTTATAAACCTGCGCACTGAGAAATACAGCGGCGGCTGCGGCACATGCAATTTTAAAAAAATCTGCGGCGGTTGCCGGGCCAGGGCGTATTTCTACCACAATGACTACATGGCGGAAGAGCCTTGGTGCCTGTACCATGGGCGAAAGGGTTATTGAGCAATGAAAATAGACCAGATTGACAGAAAACT
Source organism: Pelotomaculum sp. (assembly GCA_018435055.1). GTDB lineage: Bacteria > Bacillota > Desulfotomaculia > Desulfotomaculales > Pelotomaculaceae > Syntrophopropionicum. The sequence goes on from JAHDOA010000018.1 coordinate 43,208, forward strand.
ACTGAACCTGATTCAAGCAGATTTCCCTCTGTCGCCGGAACCATACCGGGAAATTGGCGAGACGCTCGGTATAAATGAGGAGGAAGTGCTGGCCAGGCTTAAAAATATGATAGACAGCGGGCTGATACGCCGCCTCGGCGGCATTTTCGATTCTAAGATGCTGGGTTACCACAGTACGCTCTGCGCTATGCGTGTTGATGAAAAACGGATAGATGAGGTAGCAGCTGTAGTTAACGCATATCCGGGTGTCACCCATAATTATCTAAGAGAACATGAATTCAACATGTGGTTTACATTAACAGCCCCGTCCAAGGAAGAACTTGATCAATGCATAACCCGGATAAAAATAGATACCGGCATCAATGATGTTTTAATCCTTCCAGCGCAAAAGCTTTTTAAAATCAAGGTAAACTTTGATCTTTGATTGAGGTGACTGTATGCTTTCAGCTCAGGACAAACGGATCATTAAAGAACTGCAAAACGGGCTGCCCCTGGCCAGCCGTCCTTATCAGATAATGGCCGCCAGGTTGAAAATGCCGGAGGAAGAGTTAATAAACCGTATCAGGTATTTAAAAGAAAACGGTATTGTCAGGCGGTTAGGCGCCGCTGTTCGGCATCAGGACCTCGGTTTTAAGGCTAACGCCATGGTGGTCTGGGATGTTCCCGACGATAAGATATGCGCAGCCGGCAACCTTATGGCCGAATTTAAAGAGGTTACCCACTGCTACCAGCGCCCCCGGCAAACTGGCTGGCCATATAACCTTTTTACCATGGTACATAGCCATTCCAATGAGGAATGTGTTAAGATTGCCGAAAAGATTGCACGGGCTGTTGGAATAAATCAATACAATCTGCTGTTCAGCGCCGGCGAGTTGAAAAAAATCAGCATGCGGTATTTTGAATGAAATACAGCCTAAATAGGGGGGAAGAGTTAGGTGCATAAGGGTTTTGCCAGGTCCATTTCTCTATATAATGAAGCGCTGAAATATATACCGGGCGGTGTCAACAGCCCGGTGAGAGCTTTTAAATCTGTGGGGTTAAACCCCATTTTCATCAAAAAAGGTAAAGGGTCGAAAATATTTGATGAAGACGGCAATGAGTATATTGACTACGTAGGGTCCTGGGGTCCCCTGATTGCCGGACACCGCCACCCGCGTGTTATTGAAGCGCTGGAGTTGTGTTTAAAGGATATTGGCACCAGTTTCGGGGCGCCCACGGAACTGGAAACTATTTTAGCCTCTATGGTTGTCGAAGCTGTGCCGTCGGTGGAAATGCTCAGGCTGGTGAACTCCGGCACCGAGGCGACAATGAGCGCACTGCGGCTGGCCCGCGGTTACACCGGAAGAAATAAAATAGTCAAGTTTGCCGGCTGCTATCACGGTCATGCCGATTTTTTATTAATTAAAGCCGGCTCAGGCGCGCTTACGCTGGGAGTGCCCACCAGTCCGGGAGTGCCTGGGGAAACAGCCGTAAACACGCTCATAGCTGACTATAACGACTTAGGAAAGCTAAAGGAGATATTTGAAAAGGCCGGAGAAGATATAGCGGCGGTTATTGTTGAACCTGTAGCCGGCAATATGGGCGTTGTACCTCCTGAGCCGGGTTTTCTGGCCGGTCTTAGAGATATTACTGATAGTTATGGCAGCCTGTTGATTTTCGACGAAGTCATGACCGGATTCCGGGTATCTTATGGCGGGGCGCAAGGGCTATATGGCGTCACCCCCGATCTAACATGCCTGGGCAAAGTGATTGGCGGTGGTCTGCCGGTAGGGGCTTACGGCGGCAAAAAAGAAATAATGGCGCACATCTCTCCGGCAGGGCCTGTGTACCAGGCGGGGACTTTGTCGGGCAACCCCCTGGCGGTTACAGCCGGTATAGCCACGCTGGAAATTTTAAAACAACCGGGCATATACGATGATTTGGACAGGAAATCGGCGGCGCTGGCGGACGGGCTATTAGAATCCGCCCGGCAGGCGGGTGTCGAGTTAAGCGTAAACAGGGTGGGGTCCATGTTCAGCGCTTTCTTTACAAACGCGAAAGTTACAGACTACGCTACCGCATGCACGTCTAACACTAATGTGTTTAGTTCTTTTTTTCAGTCTATGCTGGAAAACGGTGTTTATATCGCTCCTTCTCAGTATGAGGCTGCTTTTGTTTCAACTGCCCATAGTGATAGTGATATTGCATACACATTGGCATCAGCCAGGAAATCATTGCACTTAATCAAAAAGTATTAATAAATAGATTTCCCAATTTTCTTTATCATTTAAAATATAAGAATGGACTAAATACTTGCAATTATTTGATAATTAACCGCTATAAAACAGCTTATTTAAAAACCTTAGTTTTATTAATTATTTTATTAATTATTTTTATTAATAAATACTATTTACCAGAAGGAATATTGACATCGACACAGAATCCTTCTGGTTAATATTTTATATATAGATCATTTTATGACCCTGATTCTTAAATGTGCGGAGGTGAATTGTAACAAGGTAAGAACTTATTGGAATGCGGCTTTAAGTTTATAAGTCTTTATGGAATTAACCAAGGGGGGTACAGTTTGTGGTAACGTGTGCTTGTAATGCCAGTAACGACGAATTAACCAAACAATTAGATAGGATTATCGATCCGTACAGAGGTAATCCCGGCGGATTAATCCAGGTTTTGACCAAAGCCCAGAATCTTGTTGGATATCTGCCCAGGCGGGTTCAGGTACAGATCGCGGAGGGGCTGGGAGTGTCTCTCCAGGAGGTTTACGGGGTTGTTACTTTCTATGCGTTCTTCTCCCTGATTCCCAGGGGCAGACATAAAATCAGCGTATGCGCCGGAACAGCCTGCTACGTCAAGGGAACAAAAATGGTTACTAAAACACTCAAGGACCTGCTTGATCTTAAACCAGGCCAGACTACTCCCGACAGCCGGTTCACGCTGGAGATTGTGCGCTGTATTGGGGCATGCGGTCTCGCTCCGGCAATGATTATAGACGGCAAAGACGTCCACGGTCGTCTTGAGCCGGAACTTATCCCCGCAGTGCTTGAACAATACGCCTAGGATTATTTAAAACCAGATTCGTAATATATTGTTTGCATACGGACAATTTCTTGTTTTGAAAAGCACTAAATAGGGATATCTTCAAAAATGGCTGGAGGATTAAACGGAGGTGTAATTAAGTGAAGTCTTTGGACGAACTGGCAAAGATAAAGGAAAACAGGAGGGAAGCCCTTAAAATTCGCGAGGGTTTTCCGTCCGCGACTGAAAAGGCCCACGTAATGATGTGCGGCGGCGCTGGATGCATATCTTCCAAATGCCTGGAAGTTGTAGACGCCATGAAAGAAGCCCTTAGCAAAAACGGCATAGCGGATCAGGTGCAGATTATTCTCACCGGTTGTATGGGTCCCTGTGATATGGGACCTGTCGCAATCATCTATCCGGACGCGACCTTTTACCGCAGGTTAAAGCCAAAAGACGCCGGGGCGATTGTGGAAGAACATATTATGAAGGGCAATAAAATCCCGCGTCTGATGTACAGGGCGCCCGGTGCGAAAGAACCCACACCCAATGTTAAGGATATTGATCTGTTCGCCAAGCAGAAAAAGATCGTGCTCCGCAATAACTTCTATATTGATCCGACATCGATTGAAGACTATATTGCCAACGATGGTTATGCCGCGCTGGGTAAAGCGCTGACTAAAATGCAGCCTGAGGAAATCATCGAAGAAGTCAAAAAATCAGGCCTGCGCGGGCGTGGCGGCGCTGGTTTCTCCACGGGCATGAAATGGGCATTCACAGCCGCGGCAAGCGGGGCGCCAAAATATGTGGTCTGTAACGGTGACGAAGGCGACCCGGGCGCATTCATGGACAGATCTGTCCTGGAAGGCGACCCCCACAGCGTCATTGAGGGCATGGCCATCTGCGGCCGCGCTATCGGCGCTGAGCAGGGTTATGTATATGTTAGGGCGGAATACCCGCTGGCCATCGAGAGGTTGGACCTTGCTCTCCAGAAGGCCCGCGAAAACGGCCTGCTGGGCAAAGATATTTTTGGCTCCGGCTTCAATTTTGACATCGAGATTAGAATTGGCGCCGGCGCATTTGTGTGCGGCGAAGAAACCGCCCTGCTGACCTCTATTGAAGGCAGGCGCGGTGAGCCAAGACCGAGACCTCCATTCCCGGCCAACGCCGGTGTATGGGGCAAACCGACGGTCCTGAACAACGTTGAGACCTGGGCAAACATTCCCGAGATTATCCTAAAAGGCGCTGACGCCTATGCCTCCGTCGGTACGGAGAAGAGCAAAGGCACCAAGGTATTTGCCCTGGCCGGCAGAATTAACAACACCGGCATTATCGAAGTCCCGATGGGCACAACCTTGAGGGAAATCGTCTTTGAAATTGGCGGCGGCATTCCTAGAAAGAAAGCCTTTAAGGCTGTACAAACCGGTGGTCCCTCGGGAGGTTGCATTCCCGCAGAGCACCTTGACACCCCGGTCGATTATGACTCTCTCGGAGCTCTGGGCGCCATCATGGGCTCCGGTGGCATGATTGTCCTGGACGAGGATACCTGCATGGTGGATATCGCTAAATTTTTCCTTGATTTTGTCGTTGACGAGTCCTGCGGCAAATGCTCCCCTTGCCGGATCGGCACTAAGCGGATGTATGAGATCCTCGATAACATCAGCAAAGGCAAAGGGAAAGAAGGCGACATCGAGCTCCTGGAAGAACTGGCCCTCATGATTAAAGCTACCGCGTTATGCGGGCTCGGCCAGACTGCTCCCAACCCCGTCCTGAGTACGATCAGGTACTTCCGGAACGAATACGAGGAGCATATCAGGGATCAGAAGTGCTCATGCAACGTATGCGAGTTAAAGGAATAAAAGCCGCTCCCGCAGCTTTTTTATATGAGAATATGGAATAATACGGGAGTTTGGAGGGAAAAAATAAAAATGATAAATTTAACAATTGATAATCAGCAAGTAGCAGTTGAGCCGGGGACCTCAATTCTTGAAGCCGCTCAAAAGGTTGGTGCGAGGATTCCTACACTTTGTTATTTAAAAGACATAAATGTCATCGGCGCCTGCCGTATCTGCCTGGTAGAGGTGCAGGGGGCGAAGACGTTTATACCATCGTGCGTGGCGCCGGTTGCTGAAGGTATGGTTGTCAGGACCAACACACCGGCGGTCCTCAAGGCCCGCAAATTGGTGCTTGAGTTGATTCTTTCTGATCATCCGATGGAATGCCTCACCTGTCTGCGGAACCAGAACTGCGAGCTGCAGGACCTGGCAAAAGAATTTGGTATCACTGAAGTGCGTTTCGACGGGGCAAAAACGGAATACCCTGCTGACGATTCCAGTCCGGCCATTGTCAGGGATCCACGCAAGTGCGTTCTTTGCCGCCGCTGTATATCGGTTTGCACCAACGTACAGACAGTACAGGCCCTTTGTGCGGTAAACAGGGGTTTTGACACCCTGATTTCGCCTGCCTTCAACGAAAAACTGGCAGATATGGAATGTGTCCAGTGCGGACAGTGTTCGCTTGTGTGTCCGACCGGGGCCATTGTGGAAAGAGACGATACCGCTAAGGTTTGGGCTGCCCTGGCCGATCCCAAAAAACATGTCGTAGTACAAACGGCGCCCGCCACCAGGGTGCAGCTTGGTGAAGCATTGGGCGCGGAGCCCGGCAGCATCTTCACCGGTCAGATGGTAGCCGGGTTGCGCCGCCTGGGCTTTGACAAGGTATTTGACACCGACTTTACCGCCGACCTGACCATCCTGGAAGAGGGCAATGAGCTGCTGCAGCGGGTGACTAACGGCGGTACGCTGCCGATGATCACCTCTTGCAGCCCCGGCTGGATCAAGTTCTGTGAACATTTCTACCCGGATTTGCTGAATCACCTGTCCACCTGCAAGTCGCCGCAGCAGATGTTCGGGTCTCTGGTAAAGACTTATTACGCCGAAAAAGAGGGTATTGACCCGGAGGATATTTATTGTGTATCGATTATGCCCTGCACTGCCAAGAAATACGAGTGCCAGCGGCCTGAAATGAACAGCAGCGGTTATCAGGATGTGGATGTGGTCCTTACTACCCGCGAACTGGGACGCATGTTCATACAAGCCGGCCTAGACGCCGCCAACCTGCCCGAAGAAGAATATGATGCGCCGCTGGGAATTTCCACCGGCGCCGGTGAAATCTTCGGCGCATCCGGCGGTGTAATGGAAGCGGCGCTGCGGACTGTTTATGAGGTTGTCACTGGAGAAACGCTCGAAAACATAGATTTCGAAGTATGCCGGGGTATTAGCGGTGTAAAAGAAGCCACCGTCCAGGTAGGAGACCTGCCGGTCAAGGTGGCCATAACCAACGGGCTGGGCAACGCTCGCAAGGTGCTGGACAAGATCCGCGCCGGCGAAGCCGACTACCACTTCATTGAAGTCATGTGCTGCCCCGGCGGCTGCATCGGCGGCGGTGGTTCACCCATCCCAACCGACATCGACATCCGCCTGAAGAGGATCGACGCCACCTATACCGAGGACGAGCGCATGGCCCTGCGCAAGTCTCACGAGAATCCGGCTGTCAAAGCGCTATACGAAGAGTTTCTTGAAAAGCCGCTGGGCCACAAGTCACACGAGTTGTTGCACACCAAGTATACACCGCGGGGTGTAAACAAATAACCAGTCAATTAAGGTCCCTTTTCACCTGTTGGCAAGGGACCTTAAATTTTATTTATGTCTTTATCAAAGCTAAATGGCGCCGGTCACTGGTTTTTTTTATAATTACCTCATTATTCCTATGTTGTAATGTAAAAAATCTCTGGTATAATGTATCTATAAATACCTGACAGCGGCGCCTGAAGCGCCCTGAAGGGTCAAGTTGATCCGTCTCTGCGAAAAAGGGGATTGCCCTGCCCTCAAGGATGAATGTGACACTGTTTTTTGTGCCTTTTTTCGCGTTGCGAAAAAAGGCTTATTTATTGTTAAGAGGGGCCAATCTTATGCAGCGTTGTAGGCCTTTTAAAGGGGGTATTCAGATGGAACATAGAGTCGGTGTGATCGGTATAGTCATCGAAGATAGAGTCATAGCGCCTAAAATCAACAGTATCCTCAGCGAATACAACGAGACCATTATCGGGCGTATGGGTGTGCCCTACCGTGAAAGGGGTATATCTGTTATATCGCTTATTGTTGACGGCTCCACAGACGATATTGGCGCTATGACCGGCAAACTGGGCGGTATTAAAGGCGTTAAGGTAAGAGCGGCGCTGGTGACAAAGTAAACGGGACAATTTTTTATGCACCGGGAGAATTAACCAGGCCGGGTGTGGCCTGAGCTAAAATCATGAAGAAAAGCGGGGGGCGCCAAATGAGCGCAAGTAGTTTGAATGAAACACCAAGGGGCAGCAGGCTGCATATCGCCATCTTCGGCCGGCGGAACGCGGGAAAATCCAGCCTGATCAACGCCCTCACCAACCAGGACATCGCTATTGTCTCAAGTGTTCCGGGCACAACCACCGACCCGGTATACAAGTCAATGGAAATACTGCCGGTGGGACCAGTGGTTATAATCGACACCGCCGGGATTGACGATGTGGGCGAACTTGGTGAATTGAGGATAAAAAAGACGATAGCAGTGCTGGATAAGTCAGATTTAATTGTTCTGGTGATTGACTCCGGCCAGGAAGTCGGCGATTACGAGTTAAACCTGATCAGCAAGGCTGCCGCCCAGGGCGTGCCCGTGGTAGGAGCGCTGAACAAGATCGACATCAACCCGGATCTAGAGCCGGCTGAGCTGGAAAGCAAGCTGGGCATAAAGATGGTTCCGGTAAGCGCAATCACCAGGCAGGGCATAGAGAGCCTGAAACTGGAGATGATCAAGTCCGCCCCCAAAGAGTGGACAGCGCCAACCATCGTCGGCGACCTGATTAACCCGGGAGATATCGTGGTGCTCGTGGTCCCCATTGACCTGGCCGCGCCTAAAGGCAGGATTATCCTGCCCCAGGTACAGACGATCAGGGACATCCTGGACCACGACGCCATTGCCCTGGTGTTAAAGGAAAGAGAGCTGAAGAAAGCTCTTGCCGGCCTGGCCCAAAAGCCAAAAATCGTTATTACTGACTCCCAGGCTTTCCTGCAAGTTGATGCTGACACGCCCCCGGATATTTTGATGACCTCATTTTCAATACTTTTTGCCCGCTATAAAGGGAACCTGGAAACCCTGGTGGAGGGCGCTCTGGCAGTAGACGACCTGAAACCGGGGGACAAGGTGCTGATAGCCGAGGCCTGCACTCACCACCGGGTGGCTGACGACATCGGGACCGTGAAGATACCGCGCCTGCTGCGCCAGAAAGCCGGAGGCGAACTTGATTTCAACTGGTCCAGCGGCATTCAGATGCCCGACAACCTGGGCCGCTATAAACTGATTGTACACTGCGGCGCGTGCATGATCAACCGCAAGGAGATGCTGCACCGGATTATGCAGGCTGCCGAAGCAGGCGTGCCGATAGTCAATTACGGAGTGCTGATTGCAAAAGTGACGGGTATATTGAGAAGGGCCTTAACGCCTTTCCCCGATCTACACAGGATGCTGGACAAAAGAGAGACAATCTGAGAAGTGTGTTTAATATGCTTGCAACGAAATATTCAGGGGTGAGATAATTGAGGCCTGAATTCGCAGATGCGCTTGAACGCGCCGGGCATGGGGAACAATTAACCAAAAATGATTTGATTACTTTGTTAAACGCTGACAAAGATGAAAGCAGGACGCTGTTCGAAGCTGCCGACCAGGCGCGTGCAAATACACTGGGAGATGAAGTGCATTTCAGAGGGATCATAGAATTTTCCAATCACTGTATGAAAAACTGCCTGTACTGCGGTTTAAGAAGGGATAACCAAAAACTGGCCAGGTACAGGTTGAAGCCGGAGGAGATAATTGAGGGCGCCCGGGAAACCGCCCGGCTGGGATGCCGCACCCTGGTTCTCCAGTCCGGAGAAGACTGTTATTATTCCGCAGATATGCTGGGTGAATTAATTGTAAAGATTAAAGAAGAGCTTGACCTGGCAATTACTCTTTCACTGGGCGACAGGACAAAAAAAGATTACGGGCTTTTAAAAAAAGCAGGAGCGGACCGTTACCTTTTAAAACATGAAACCTGCGACGCGGATTTGTTTTCATACCTGCGTCCGGGCACACGCCTTGAAGAAAGGCTGGAAAGACAGGTTTGGCTGCGTGAAACCGGTTACCAGGTGGGCTCGGGCAACATGGTCGGATTGCCCGGTCAGAGCCTTGAAACACTGGCCGGCGATATCATCTTGATGCGTGAAATGGGAATCGAAATGGCGGGTATAGGCCCTTTTATACCAGGCAAACAAACACCTCTGGCAAAGGCTTCCGGCGGCAGCCTGGAGTTGTCCATGAAAACCCTGGCTGCGACAAGGCTGGCGATGCCTGGCGCGCACCTGCCCACTACCACGTCGATCGCCTCGATACACCCGCAGGGCCGGGTGAAAGCCCTGCAGTGCGGCGCCAACGTGATTATGCCGAACATGACTCCCCGCCAGTACCGTGCCAGTTACATGATTTACCCCGGCAAATTAGGTTTGCAGGACACACCGGAAGATAGCTATAAAAGGGCTGTTAAGGCGGTTAATGACGCATGCAGGACGATCAGCAGGGGTCACGGGCACTCGCTCAAATATGAAAAGGCGGTTTGAGACATGTATAGTGAGACGTGAGAAAAAGAACTGAACAAAAAAGACATTTGGGAAAAACATAACATTAAATTTTTTAATATTTTTAGGAGTGATTTACTGTGGCGACATCCAAGGCTGATTTTATCAATGATGAGTTAATATCCGGAATGTTGGACAGGGCTAAAGCGGCCTCAAGGGAAGACACGGAAAGAATTATTGAGAAGGCCGCCCTCGCCGGCGGCTTGACCACGGAGGAAACAGCGGTGCTGCTGCAGGCTGAAGAACCTGTGCTTTTGGATAAAATTTACCGTACAGCGAGCCGTATTAAGGAAAAAATCTACGGCAGGCGTCTGGTATTCTTTGCTCCCCTTTATATCAGTGACTACTGCATTAATAACTGTGTCTACTGCGGTTACAGGCGGGATAATAAATTCAGCCGCCGCCAGCTCACCATGGAGGAAATCAAGGAAGAGGTAACTATACTTGAAGACATGGGGCACAAGCGCCTGGCCCTGGAGTGCGGGGAAGACCCGAAAAACTGCCCGATCGAATACGTGCTTGACTCCCTGGAAGCCATTTACTCAGTTAAAGAAAAAAACGGCAGTATCAGGCGGGTAAACGTCAACATCGCCGCGACGACGGTGGAAAACTACAGGCGCCTGAAGGAAGCCGGCATCGGCACGTATATCCTATTCCAGGAAACCTACCACAGGCCAACGTACGCGAAAATGCACCCTTCAGGGCCGAAAAGGGATTATGATTGGCATACCCTGGCGCATGACCGGGCCATGGAAGGCGGCATTGACGACGTCGGGTTTGGCGTGCTTTACGGTCTTTATGACTATAAATATGAAGTCCTGGCCACGCTCCTGCACGCTCTCCATTTGGAAGAAGTCTACGGGGTGGGGCCGCACACCATATCAGTGCCCAGGTTGCGCCCGGCCAACGGCGTATCCATGGAAAACTTCCCTTACCTGGTATCCGACGACAAATTTAAGAAATTAATCGCAATTTTGCGCCTGGCCGTACCATATACGGGCATGATCCTCTCCACCCGTGAAAGCGCGGAGTTCCGCGACGAACTGATTAATGTTGGCATTTCACAGCTGAGCGCCGGGTCCTGTACGGGCGTCGGCGGTTACAGCAGGGAAAAGAATGGTGACGCCAACAGGGAAGAGACTCCCCAGTTCGCGGTAGACGACCATCGCGATATTAACGAAATCATCAGCAGCATCTGCCAGTCAGGCTATATCCCCAGTTTCTGCACGGCCTGTTACCGCAGCGGGCGGACCGGTGACCGCTTTATGAGCCTGGCCAAGAGCGGCCAGATCCATAACGTCTGCCAGCCTAACGCCATACTGACCTTCAAGGAATTCCTGATGGATTATGCCACACCTGAAACCAGGGCTATCGGAGAAGAGACTATCGCCAAACACTTGAAGCTGGTTGACAGCCCTGCCGTCCGCAAGAAGGTGGAATCAAGGCTGGAAATGATTGACCGGGGTTCAAGAGATTTTTACTTCTAAATACATTTGACAGTTCACAGCACTGGTATTATAAACAATGTGGAATTTAGTATCGAGGAGATGACAGCCGTGAATGGAAAGATATTTACCCTGGACATACAGACACGGCAGAGAATGCAGTTACTGGACATCACGTCCGAAGTGGCGCGCGCTGTCTCGCAAAGCGGCGTTAAGGAAGGCACGGCGCGGATCTTTACCCTGCATACCACTGCCGGGCTTACGATCAACGAGAATGCCGATCCAACCGTGGTTGAGGACATACTTATGGAACTGGACAAAATTGTGCCTTTAAACGACGGTTACAGGCATATGGAAGGGAACTCGTCGGCGCACATCAAGTCCTCGCTTTTTGGCGTTTCCCTTTCAGTATTCGTTACCGGCGGCAAAATAATCTTGGGGACCTGGCAAAGCATATATTTTTGCGAATTTGACGGCCCCAGACAGAGGAAGGTCCTGGTTAAAGTTACTGAAGATTAGTAGAATAGAAAGGCGCCTGGTCCAAAAATTTCGATGAATATTTACAAATTGTCAATCCCCTTGTAGTATTAGAGTAATATTACGTATAGAGGGGAGGGATAGATGCCGTGTCGCGCTGGCTAATTAGATGGATCCTTAATGTAACGGGGATCATTATTACTGCTAATATAGTTAATGGGTTTAATGTGACAATATTAGCGGCGATAGTGGGTTCCGTTCTTCTTGGTTTTGTCAACGCTACGATTCGTCCGGTGATTCTTCTGGTTACCCTTCCTATCAACGTTCTGACGTTGGGTTTGTTTACGCTGGTTATTAACGGCTTGATGCTGTGGTTAGTCAGCGCTGTCGTTAAAGGATTTGATATCCAGAACTTTGGTGTTGCTTTTATTGCCGCTTTGCTGATTACGGTTTTCAGTTTTTTGATCAGCTATTTTGTCAAAGATTAACCTGTTCGCCACAGAAGCAAAAAGTATAAAGAAAAACCTTTTCTGTCACAAATATGCAGGCAAAAAAGGTTTTTTTACTTATGTTTTATAGCCTTATTAGTTGGTTAAGCTGCTTATTGGCGCGGGGATACGGCCACCCCGGCGGATGAAGGCAGCGGATGAAAACGGTTTTACCGGGATTACTGGCGCCCGCCCGAGCAGGCCGCCGTATTCCACATAATCGCCGATCTTTTTATTTATTGCCGGGATTATACGTACAGCGGTCGTTTTTTTGTTAATCATACCAATCGCAGCCTCGTCCGCAATTATTGCCGCAATGGTTTCGGCGGATGTATCACCGGGCACCGCGATCATATCCAGACCCACAGAGCACACGCAGGTCATGGCCTCCAGTTTGTCAAGGGTTAATGCCCCGGCCTCTACCGCCTGGATCATGCCCGCGTCTTCGCTAACTGGTATAAAGGCGCCCGACAGCCCGCCCACATAAGATGAAGCCATAGCGCCGCCTTTTTTTACAGCGTCGTTCAGGAGCGCCAGGGCGGCCGTTGTTCCATGTGTTCCACAGCGTTCTAGTCCCATTGATTCCAGAATCTCAGCCACACTGTCCCCAATGGTTGGGGTTGGGGCGAGCGATAAATCGACAATGCCAAAAGGGACACCCAGCTTGCGGGCGGCGGTGCGCCCCACCAGTTCGCCCATCCGGGTTATCTTGAAGGCGGTTTTTTTGATTGTTTCGGCCAGTACGCCAAAATCCCCGTTGCCTGCTGTTTCAACAGCCCTCTTTACTACACCCGGCCCGCTTACGCCAACATTAATGACGCATTCAGGCTCACCTATGCCGTGAAAAGCTCCTGCCATGAAAGGGTTGTCTTCAGGCACATTGGCGAATACCACCAGTTTGGCGCAGCCCAGGCCGTCTTTGTCAGATGTGAGTTCCGCGGTCTTTTTTACAGCCTGTCCCATCTTGTAAACAGCGTCCATGTTTATACCGGATTTTGTTGTTGCCACGTTGACCGATGAGCAAACCCGCCCGGTCTCGGCCAGCGCCTCCGGGATGCTGTCGATCAGCCTGTGGTCCGCGTTTGTAAAACCCTTGTGCACCAGGGCTGAAAAGCCGCCGATGAAATTCACCCCTACCGCGTCCGCAGCCTTGTCAAGGGTCATGGCAAAGCCGGTATAGTTGTCAGTGAGGCTGCTTTCCGCCACAACAGCTATCGGCGTTACGGAGATCCTTTTGTTTACAATCGGCAGGCCGTATTCTCTTTCAATATTTTCTCCCGTTTTGACCAGGCTGCCCGCCAGCCGGCAGATCTTGTCGTAAATTTTTTGCCTGGCTGCGCGTGGGTCGGGATCGGAGCAATCACGTAGACTAATGCCCATGGTAATGGTACGGATATCCAGGTTTTCCTCCTGGACCATATTAACTGTTTCCATAATTTCCTGTAAAGTAAGCATGAAAAGCCTCCCTGGTTATATCCTGTGCATAAAATTAAATACATCCTCGTGCTGAGCGTCAATCCTGACGCCGATTTCCCGGCCCTTTTCGGCAAGTTTGTCTCTAAGGGCAATCATATCTTTAACGCTCTCACTCATATCGGCGACCATGACCATTACCAGATACTCCTGAAGGATGGTCTGACTGATGTCAAGTATGTTGATCTTATTGGAAGCGAGCACCTGGGCTACGGCAGCGATAATGCCCACCTTGTCCGGACCGATTACAGTAACGATAATCCTGTTTCCTTCAGTGTCTTCTTTTATATTTTTTGAAATCATAGTGTTTGTCCCCCTGATAAAAAAATTAAAGCTGTCCGGCAGCTTCACTTTTGAAAAAGACCTTAAAGGGCTTTAATCATGAAATAATATTAACTTTGCGCAAGAGAAAAGTCAAACCTTTTTGCCGTTGTGGTTTTATTGCCTGGCTACAGGAGCGGTTATCTTTTCGGGACAGGAATTATTTCACCAGGGTTATAAAAATGCGCTTTGAAGGTATCAAAATCCCAGCCCTTAAAGAAGCTATCAGCCGCCTGTCTTCCGGACATAAACAGTTTTTCTTTATGTTCGCTAATAATGTCAAAATCAGTTGCCTTTATCCCCAGGGAGGGAATGGCTATTGTCCGCACAGCACTTTTGGGGTCTATTTCAAAAAGCCTGTCGTGCGCTTCCAGCATGGTCGTCAGCGTTGCTTTAAACAAGTCGAACGGGTTTGTAATTCGTAAAGGATTAATGCTGTCGGGCTCAATTATTTTAAAACCGAGGGTAGGCCAGTGGGGCGCCTTTTCCCGATCAAAAATCCATACCGGGAAATTGCTTAATACCCCGCCATCTATGATGTAACTGTAACGCTTTAGTTTTTTGGTGTCAAAATATGCCAGGGTGTAAGGCTCGAAAAAAAACGGCAGATTTGCGCTCATCCGCACTGCTGAAGCGACATCAAGGTCATCTGGATGGATATTATAGCCTTTAATATCGTGGGGCAGCCGTAAAAGCTTCCGCTGCGAAACATCGGTCGCTATTACAACCAGCTTGTAACGGCATTTGCTGTCGTTTTCGAAATCTTTCAATACAAGGTCCTTAAAGGTGTGAATTCCCTTGTCGGCCAGTACCTGTCTTATCCAGTTTTCGAGAAAGACGCCCCGGTATAGACCATTTTTAAACCAGAGCCTAAAAGGGAGGCCCAGGTAAGGTATCTGTCCTAGCCAATCTTTATCCTTGAATTTTTTAAAATCGAGATCCCACACCAGCTCCTTGATTTCATCAGCTGTATAGCCTGCGGCGATGAATGAAGCAATGATGGCCCCCGCGGATGTGCCGGCGACATTTACCCAGGCATATCCTCTTTTCTCGGCCTCATGAAGGGCGCCAAGTATGGCAAAAGCTTTGACACCGCCGCCTTCAAATATACCGTTAGCCGGTATTGTCAATTTAATCACCCCCGAATATAAGTTATTTTGGGAGTGATTGAAAAGTTACAGTTAAAAAGAGCCAGTCGAATTTTATGGTTGCCCTCACACGTCATTTTTCTTGTAAGTCCGCATTTGTTTGATCGGATTTTGGGTGGAATGGTTCAAATTGCTAAAAAAGCTATTGACTGAACACCTGTTCGCTGCTAGTATATAAGCAAACATATGTGCGGCCAGGGGGTATAGTTATGGATAGAACATTGAACAAAGATAACGGCTTCATGAAAACAGCCGGGTATTGCAGTTTTGCCGACAGGGTACTTGGTTGGCTGGAAAATGATGATACCGAGTTTGAAAAAATCTTCGGATACAGTATCTGTTTGACTGCTGCAACATACATTATCGCGCGTCTCTTTATATAATCCTCGCTGCTAATGCACAATATGGTTATGGACAGTGGGCCGATAGATATTTCTTGTTTTTACCCACATCCATGCCCCTGTGAATTATTATTTCGCCTTGCATATTTCGGGTAATGCAGGCAACAATAAATAGGAATTCTGGTAAAAGCAAAAGACCTCCGAAAACCCCGGAGGCCTTGATTTCATTGGTGCGGCAGAAAGGACTTGAACCTTCACACCCTTGCGGGCACAAGAACCTGAATCTTGCGCGTCTGCCAATTCCGCCACTGCCGCTTGACAAAATTACTTATATCCTGTCCGTAAACCGCATTAATAAATATAGCATAACGAAACACCCTCTGTCAATAATTCCGGCAGCCGAAAATATTTTTACATCAGGAAAATAAGGGATGTCTAAACGGCAGCATATCAAATTAAATAACCACAACAAAATAATTCACTCTAACACGGGAGATATTATTGGGTGAAGGAGGATGAATATGGGCAGAAAAATAAAAGGGTTTGTTAAATCATGCGGAGGAAACGACACGTCAAAAACCGGATATCAGGAACTGTGGCACACCGGCCGGGCACACAATAAAAAAATGAAAGGCAAAATTAAGGGCATTAACAGGCCCAGCGTTTAGAACAGACTTCCTCATTACCGGTTATATAATCTAAAAACAATAAACAGCATGATTTCATATCGAAACCATGCTGTTTTATGCTGTTGGTGACCCCACCGGGATTCGAACCCGGGTTACCGCCGTGAAAGGGCGGTGTCTTAGACCACTTGACCATGGGGCCTGGTGGTCGGGATGGAGGGATTCGAACCCCCGGCCTCTTGCTCCCAAGGCAAGCGCGCTAGCCAAACTGCGCTACATCCCGCTAAATCATGCAAATAAAATTATAACTTACCGGGAAAAACGCGTCAAGTTATAACTTTGGGCGCTCTATAAAAAAAATGTCCAGCTTGCGCTGGACGGGGAGAGATAGAACTCACCAAAGCGGAGTACCCATATTATGCGCCATTTAGAAACATATTATACGGTAAAAGACCGGTAAATTATCTCATTGTAATAAATGAATAAAATGAAAGAAAAAAATACTGCCCGTGCTCTTAAACCGGAATGATTTACAGTCCGCGCTTGCTGATAAAGGCGGCCAGATCCACGACCCTGTTTGAATATCCCCACTCATTGTCGTACCACGCCATAACTTTAGCCAAGGCGCCGTCCACAATCATTGTTGAAAGGCTGTCCACAATTGAAGAATGTGGGTTGCCGTTAAAATCGCGTGACGCGAGTGGTTTTTCGCAAAACTGCAGAATGCCCTTTAACGGCCCTGCCGCAGCATTCCTTAGCTCGCTGTTTATTTCCTCAACCGTGGCCGGTCTGGCCAGTTCCGCCACCAGATCCACAAGAGAAACATTAGGAGTCGGCACACGTATGGACAACCCGTTTAATTTCCCTTTCAGCTCCGGAATAACCAGGGCTACCGCTTTTGCCGCACCTGTAGTTGTCGGGATAATAGACATCGCCGCCGCCCTGGCCCGCCGCAAGTCTTTGTGAGGCAGATCTAATATTTGCTGGTCATTTGTGTACGAGTGAACTGTCGTCATTAAGCCCCGGACAACGCCAAATTTTTCGTGTATGACCTTGATGACGGGGGCGAGGCCGTTCGTTGTGCACGAAGCGTTTGATATAATATGGTGGTTTTCCGGATCGTACTTGTTCTCGTTAACACCCATGACTATTGTTATATCCTCATCTTTGGCGGGCGCGCTAATCACCACTTTTTTCGCGCCGCCGTTCATATGTTTTAGAGCTTCGTCGCGGTTAGTAAAGCGACCGGTAGATTCGATCACCACTTTAACGCCATATTCACCCCATGGTATGTCGCTGGGATCCGGTATGGCGAAAGCCTTTATATCTTTGCCGTTTACCTTAAATTCCCGCTCTTCATTGGCGTAAATCTCCGCATTGAGAGTCCCGTGCACGGAATCATACTGCAGCAGGTGGGCGAGGGTGCAGGCATTGGTGAGATCGTTAACAGCCACGATTTCTATTTCGTCCCTGTCCATAGCCGCCCTGAACACATTCCTTCCTATCCGGCCAAACCCGTTAATTCCTACTTTTAGCGCCATAAGAAAAATACCTCCTGTTCTCTATACATTAGACTGCCCATAGAGATTGAGATATAGCATTGAAATAATATGGAAAAAATGCATGGATATTTAGATTAAATTTTCAGCCAGTATAACAATTGAAGCGCCATTAAATTTACAAAAAACATATTTATTATGTTTTAATGTATTCTGAACGGTCAAAAAAGACATCTGAATGGGTATTTATGCGTTTTAAACAGCATTGTATTTTATTAAAATTGCTGTATACTGGATTCATAATGCTTTAATCCAGAATTCTGTATTTATTCTGTATTTACTATTGGGGGGAAAACTCATTATGCATCCGTTTATTCAACCGATTCAAGCCTCAAAAATGTTTGTTAATCCAGGCTTAAAACAGTTGCGGGAAATGGCTGCCGCCGAAGAGAAAACAACACGTTACGGCAGCGCCAGCTTCATTTCGAAAGTAAGGAGCCGGAGCGCAAAAAGCACATACATACTTGACGGCAGCTACCTGGGGGTAGACCAACATGGTATACCCCTCTCAGAAGAAAAAGAAATAGCATCCAGGGTTTATGAGTATCTGAGAAAAAAAGAGGTAATCAGCCTAACCCGTCAACTGGGCAATAACCCCCAGTTTAACCTGAATTGCAGGTTATACATAACAAAGGAGTATGCCCGCATCCCGCTTATGTGGCACGACATGCTTTTCGATCCTGACCCATCTAAATCTGAGCCGGATCTGATCAGCGTACATGTGCCGGAATGGCCGGAGCGGGTTATTTTTGTGCACCCCGAAGCAGGCATAACCTTTATCCTTGGCACTGACTATTTTGGCGAAGTAAAAAAATCATTTTTGAGAATGGCGTTATATGTGTGGAAAAAACGGGGCGGCCTGGGCTTTCACGCAGGCAGCAAAGTTTTAAGAGTTCGTACCGCTAAAGGCGCCCTTGAGGATATCGGCTTTATATTGTTTGGCCTGAGCGGAACAGGCAAAACTACCCTGACCATTCACGACCACGGGATGACCGGTGAGGAGAAGGTTTTTATCAGGCAGGATGATATGGTTATGATGGATGAAAGGGGATTCTGCTACGGCACGGAGAACGGCTTTTACATTAAAACTGAGGGATTGGATCCAACCCAGAAGGTTTTATACGACGCCGCCATATCCCCCAACGCTATCCTGGAAAACATCAAAGTCCACGACGACGGTAGTGTGGACTTCACCAACTCCGAGCTTACCACAAATGGGCGAACGGTGATTAAAAGGTCTGAAGTAGCCAACACGGACAACAGGATAGACCTTGACAAAGCAAACCGGATCGTATTTATTACCAGAAGGGACGATATTATTCCAACTGTAGCAAAATTAAACCCGGAACAAGCAGCGGCATATTTCATGCTGGGCGAGTCAATTGAGACTTCCGCCGGGGATCCGACACGCGCTGGAGAATCCAAGCGTGAGGTGGGGACAAATCCTTTCATGATTGGCAAGGAGTCAGATGAAGGGAACAGGCTATTGAGCATTCTCAGAAAAAACCCTGATATTGAATGCTACCTGTTGAACACTGGAAGCATAGGCAAAGGCGGTAAAAAACCGAGTGAAAAGATCTCTATCAAAATTTCGACCACCTTGATGAAACACATCGCCAAAGGTGACATCAGGTGGGCTATTGATCCGGACTGGCACTATCAGGTACCTGTGGAGATGCCGGAAATTGACATAGCCGGATACAACCCGATAAATTATTTTGATAAAATAGATTATCAGAACCGCGTTGCAAAATTACGCGCGGAGCGGCTCTGCTGGCTGAATAAATATAAAGGACTGAAAGAAGAGATAATCAATGCAATAAAATAACGCCTGTGCTTCCTTAAACTTGGATCCGGTAAGTAACTCCCGTTTTTTTATTCGAGGTGAAGTAACCACCCAATAAAAGGAATTAAGCTCACATTATACCTGGTAATTATTAAATCAAATAACATTGATTTTCCCTTAGCAAAGAGTTGAGCTTATAGTGCTGTTGAAAAGGGTGCCTCAAACAAGCCGGGGCCATTCCGGGAGTAAAATATCACTATTATTTAACTTATGTGCTATCATCCAGATGGTGAGACAAGTAACCATGCTCTTTGACATGTGAATTCCTTCAGCCTGTATTTAATGTTATCCACAACCTGCTGCAACCACTGATTGGCTGCCAGCCTTACATGACGATAGCGGCCATTGCCAACCACATTGCCTGGGACATTGAGAATCAACCTTCTTATGGTTGGGATTTCATAGCTGGATGCGCCAGCCGGTAACAGCGCTAGCCTGAACCAGTTCAAGAGATTGTAAGATAATATCTTAATCCACATAAAGGCTATGTTTCTTACCATTTCGTTCTGACTGGTTTGCTCGATACCTACGCCTGTTTTCAGCTCATCGATTTTGTTTTCCACATTACAGCGCTTATTGTACCAGTGCCAGATCTCTTCAGGTGAGAGATCTTCCATATTTGTCACAATGGCTTCGTAATCATATAAATCAGTGAATGCAAAAGCGTCTTGGTTACCTTTGGTGGTTGTTTTTACTTTCTCTCTAATGAAAACAAACCTTCTGGCCCGTTCCCAGCTTTGAAGCGGTACGGTGATTTCATTCACCGCATACGTGTTGTCAAGTTCCTGCCAGGAATTCTGGCTGTTAAGGTATTTGATTACTTTCCAGACGCTTGAATTTAGCGGGGCTTTGCAGACATATTCGAGGCTGTTGTCCTCTAAGTAGGTGAAATTCTTTTGGTCAAAAAAGCCTTTATCCATTCTGACACCTTTGACTACAGTATTGTGTCCAACTAATGACAGGGTTTCCTGGAAAAACTCAAGGAAATCGCCGTTGCTGGAGGTTTTACCACCATACAAACCGGCGTTTAGCAGTTCACAACTGCCGGAAACAAAGGCGACTTTTGCTTTGTATGAGCTGCGGCCATGATAGCGTGGGTTATAGCCAACTTCACAACCCTGCTGTGCTCCAAAAACAGTAATTACGGTGTCGTCAGTGTCAATCCAAATTTCCCTGGGGGCATCTATTTTGGCTTTCATTGATAACATGGCCTGGTTAACTTTTTTGAGCTTTTCAATATCCTCAATGTTGAGTTTAGAGAGCAAGTACCGTAATGTTCGCTCATCGGGAACCCGGTCTATCCCTTTGATCTTCTGGTAACCGGGGTCGAATTTAAGCTGATTCATATGGTCGAAACGTAGAAGTCCAAGAGCAGCACAGTCAACCATAGTGTCAATAATTTCTGCAGCACTGTAGGTACTGTTGTGATGCCGGTGAACCGTAAAGTGTTTGTTGACGATTCCCGTGAAGTCAACCGCTCGCTTTAATGATTCAAGTAACCCAAAGTTGCCGAAACCGGTAACCGTCGTATTGTCAAAGATAACGGGCAGATTGGTTTTCCCGGTTGCACTCTGCAACAGTTTAATTGATTTTTCGTATTGACGTTGCAAGTCACGTTTTTGTTGGCGACTGAGTGATTCCAATTGATTATTGGTAAGAAACCGTGATATCATAATTGTGAGGACACCTTCCTTCGGTATGGTATTGTTTGGTTGCTTTACCAATTCACCGATTAGGATTGGTGTTCCTCTTTTTTTGTCAAATTTTTTACAGAAAATATCCGACTTAAGCCGCATTTTGACTGGCTTTTTAAGCTTTACTTACCGGATCTAAGTTAAAAATACACAAGAGAGAGACCTCATATAAGCTGCATTATTTGGCCATTAAGGCCTTTTTTGTTTTTCACGCGAGGGCAGGAAGAAGGAGGGATTAAGTTGAATTATTGTTTATCATAGGCTTTGTCTTCTATCTTTTCCTGGACCGGTGGGATAATGGATAAAGTGATCACAACGCCTTCAAATATGAACATGACAAAAGGATAAGGTAGTGTCAAATGACCAGAAATTTACACAATAATTTTATTAAATGTGACCATAAAGTTAACATAACCGCTACTTTCGGCGCAGATCTTGTACTGGAGGGATTTACCTCTATTCCCAGTATAATTATTAAGGTATACAGCCATATTGGTATTACTGATTTTCAAATGATGCTGCTAATTCATTTAATTAGATTTAAAATAGAAGAAAAAAATTACTACCCGGCGCCTGAAACTATCGCGGAGGTAATGGAATCAGATTCCGAAAGGATAAAAAAAGAACTGGCTGACTTGTTAAAAAAAGAAATCATTGCAGTCAGTGAATACTACGATAAAAAAAATAACGTGATATTTGAAGGATATGATTTTGAGCCGCTCTTTTTAAAGATTTCAGATGCATGGGCCAGTGCCAGGGCCAGGGAAATTGTAGAGTCTGAGGATCTAATAAAAGCGGCTGCTCTGGAAAATGAATTTCTGAATAACAAATTGCGCGACAAGCCCACTGGATTGATTTCTATCTTTGAAAAGGAGTTTGGCAGGCTGCTGTCTCCCATCGAGGTGGATCAAATTCATATATGGGCTGGAGAAGTGGAGTCCTTCCTGGTTATTGAAGCATTAAAAAGGGCTGTGCTGAGAGGCAAACACAATTTTAAGTATATTAACAGCATTTTAATGGAATGGAAAAAGAATAACCTGCATACCCTCGAAGACATAGCGGAATACGACCAGGATTTTCTGAAACGCCGCTCGGCCGGGGCTCCGCAAAAAACTCAGCAGGTTACGCCAAAGAATTCGCCAGCCGGTGGGAAAGATTCAAAAGAAAAGGCCTTTATCAGATCGCTGTATAATAAAGCATAATATTTGTTTTAACCTCACCGGCAACTATTATAGGGAAAGGCAGGTATTATTGGTGTGACCTGTGAATTTTGCGGAGACCGGGGCATTGTTATTCTTAATGGCGAGGTAGCTGCGCCTTGCAGTTGTGTAAAACAGTCATCTTTAAAAAACCTGTTCAGGCATGCCAACTTGCCGGAAAATTTTATTAATTGTTCGCTTGAAAAATTTAATTTTAAATATTACGCTAAAAATTTTACTGATCCCGAAACAGGGCTTTCTAGTTTAGAGCTGGCAAAGATTGCCCATAAAGCTGCGGGGGGCTTTATTAAAAGATTTTTAAAGGATCCAAAAACTGACGGATTGTTGTTTACTGGCAAGGTCGGCAGCGGAAAAACCTACCTGGCCTGCAGTATTGCGAACGCGTTGATAAAACATGGACGATTGGCGCTTTTTATAGAGGTGTCAGACCTGCTGGACAGGATTCGCTCGACCTATGATCCGGGCCGCAGCCCGGATCAGCTCTCTGAGTTTCAACTGCTTGATACCGCCAGGCAGGCGCCCCTGCTGGTGCTTGATGATCTGGGCGCGCATAATTACACAGAGTGGACCAAGAACAAAATATATTCCATTATTAATTATCGCTTGAACCAGCGACTGCCCGTTATAGTTACCACAAACATTAAACTCGACGAAATTACAGAATATCTGGGAGAGAGAACCACATCCAGACTACTGGAAATGTGCAGCCCCTACCGCTTAACAGTTGATATCGATATACGCGCTGTGCGCCGAAAAGAAAAGGACTTAAAATACTAACATACCATTATTTTCTAGAATACCACCCCGTCGATGGGGTGGTATTTTATTCTATAATATGCGGATGCTATATTGTGCGGATAAAAATGTATGTATATAAAAATTTTTTCCGAGCAAAAATATTCTCTGGAATCGGGAAAGGAGGAGGCAATGAAAAAACTGGTTCGAAAGAACGTTTTAAAACTGGCGCTGTTGACATTAACCATATTTGCTTTAGGTGTTTTTACGCCGTTTGGCGAGTGTTCACAGGATTCAGAAAGCATATATGTAAACCGCTCCGTTTCCACTGTGGAAAAACATACTGTCCGTAATGGCGATACTCTTTATGATATTGCGTCGGCATACCGGATAGCGCTGGACGAACTAATGAAAGTTAACCAGCTGAAAAACAGTTTGATTTTACCTGGTGAAACCCTGTTGCTGCCGGCTAAGACTGCCGTAGGCGAAGGCGTTTCAGCGGGGGGAATGTCCAGGGAGGAAATAATGCTTTTAGCAAGACTGATCCACGCGGAAGCCCGTGGTGAAAGCTTTGAAGGGCAGGTGGCGGTAGGCGCTGTGATTTTAAACAGGCTGGCCAGCCCACATTTCCCCAAAACCATACACGATGTGGTTTTTCAGAAGAATAAACGTGTTTACCAGTTTTCCCCCGTTGGTGACGGTTCCATCAACCTGGAACCCGATGAAAGGGCTGTGCGAGCGGCGCTGCAGGCCATGTCCGGGGAGGATCCCAGCAATGGAGCGCTCTTTTTTTACAATCCAGATATCAGCAGTGATAAATGGATCAGGACATTGCCGGTGATCACCAGGATTGGGAACCACGTTTTCGCAACAAGTTATTAAAAACTGAGGCGGCCTTAAACGGTCGCCTTAGAAACATTTTTTTTCTCAAAACCCAGCCCTTTTACCTGCACATTAACCATTTGCACCTGCAATCCTGTCATTTCCTCTATGGCGGTTATAATACGCTCCTGAACTTTCCCGGCTATTAAGTGAAGAGGATAGCCGTAGGTCAGCACCGGAGCAATATCAATTGTTACAATACCCTCTTGCTCGACGCGAATATTGATTTTCCCGGCTTGACTTACCCCAGTCACTGATTTAGCGGCATGTCCGGCGATAGATTCAAGAGCGTGGTTTGAGATGGACAGCTTGCCGTGAAAAGTAAATGTAGGACGAATAATTGACTGTTCAAGCCAGTCCTTTTTACCGGAAACGCCTTTTTTCCTTAAAAACACTTGCAATGGATCTACAAGTGTGCCTGGGAAGCTTTTCTTTACCTCCAGGGTGGGGGCAGGTATAACATGTTTACTGAACTGTGACCGGATATACTTTGCCTTCCTTATTTCCTTTTCGCTGGCGACATCTTCAATACTTAAATATTTAGATGGCGTCGGCAATCCGAGCCGCGACGCTATTTTCTCAGCCATTTCCTTAGATGTGCCCAATATCAGTATTTTAGCAGGAGCGAGATCAGAAATGGCTTTCTTAATCTCATTAGCCTTATCTTCCTCCAGGAAGAGAGCTGATTTAATCGCTCCAATTCTTGTCGGCTGCCGTTTGGCTGATGATCCCGCAAGGATGCGGTTTCCCTGGATCAAAAGACCGTCATCAATAATCGCCTGCGCCTCAAGCTGGTGGGCAATGCCTGTCGCCCTGTGGCTTTTACCAGTGCCGCTTGGTCCGACCAGAGCTATGATTTGCAATCATGACACCTACTTAATTTAGTATTATTTCCTTTTTTATCTTAGCATATTCAAATCAGGCTTCATAGCTCCATAGATGACACGATTATGATAAAGTATACATGTTCATTAATATAACGGAGCAAATTAATACAATGTGTCAGAAAAATTTGACAGACGCTAGAATTAATATATTCCGGCGGCCTGACATTATATACCACTTTAGATGTGGATTTGCAGGCTGCCGCTAAAAGAGCTGTCACGGGGGGATTGAACCCCAGGGCAGTATGCCCGGGGGTGGAAAATGATGGATTTTTTTCTTATTTCTTAATCAAAAAAATTTTTTTTGCGGAAAAAAAGATAAGTCACAATAGCCAGCGGGAATAAGGGTGGCGTCATAAAGATAGCCCAACCTATGGTCTCGGATAGAGGGCGTCCTTTTTGGCGTGTGTCCTTATACACCCAGATTACCGCGCCAAGCGAGATAATCACATATACTACAAGAACCAGGTTTGAAAGAACACTTGATTGGGATTCAGGCAAATTATTTCCCCCTTTAATGCGATAGTAACATTATACCTTCGACACATTTTAGTTTAAAACCTTTAAAATAACAACAACTGCTTACTTGACTTTTTCAGTGGACTATGACAAAATTATTTCTGCGTCATAAAGATTTAACGGGGCATAGCTCAGTTTGGTAGAGCGCACGGTTCGGGACCGTGAGGTCGCACGTTCAAGTCGTGTTGCCCCGACCACTAATAATGCCTGCGGAGGAGATTTTTTATTCCGCGGGTTTTTTAGAATCATAATAAATGACATAAATGTGAGCTTTTTTCAAATAAAACTATGTCTTTTGCTATCAGGGAGAATGCTTACATGTTATAATAAGCTAGTTTGGTTTTCCATAAGCAATCAAAATATTTTGTGAGGGATGGTTTGTGAATCTTTTAATTATGGGACCCCCCGGAGCAGGAAAAGGGACTCAGGCCGAAGAGCTTGTAAAAAGACTTGGTATTACACATATCTCAACGGGTGACATGTTTAGATCAGCCATTAAAGAAGGCACTGAAATGGGGTTAAAAGCCAAGGAATATATGGATAAAGGCGAGCTTGTCCCCGATTATGTGGTTGTAGGCATGGTTAAGGAGAGGTTATTCCAGTCTGACAGTGTATGCGGTTTTTTGCTGGACGGTTTTCCGCGGAATGTCGTTCAAGCTGAAGAGCTTGATGAAACGCTGAAGTCGATTGGGCTTAGTCTTAATGGTGTTATTAATATTGTAGTACCGCGTGAAAAACTGGTAGAACGTGCTACCGGACGCCGTATTTGCCGTACCTGTGGGGCAAGCTACCATGTATCGTTTAAGAAACCCAGGGAGGAAGGGATCTGCGACAATTGTGGCGGTGAACTCTATCAGCGCAGCGATGACAACGAAACTGCGGTAAACAACCGTCTTTATATCTACGAAGCAAGCACAAAGCCGCTCATCGATTATTATACAACAAGAGGACTCATCCGAAATATCGATGGAGATCAGGACATTGATAAGGTTATGGAAGATATTTTAAAAAATATATGCAGTTAAATATCTTTTCCTGGACAAACTGATGCCAGTTCAGTCCAATAGACAGTAAAAAAAGGTTCTAGCGCAGGATATAGAGCCTTCACATTGGGGCGTGGCCAAGCGGTAAGGCGCCGGACTCTGACTCCGGTATTTCGTTGGTTCGAATCCAGCCGCCCCAGCCAAAATTTTTAAAAAAATCGGGGCAATTAGCTCAATTGGCGACTCCTAATTGTCAGGATGTAGGTTCGTGTCCTTCATAACCCACCGTTTTTAAAGTTCCATAAGGGAACTTTTTTCTTATCAGATCACATGCCGCTGATGCAGCGCCAGAAAATTATCCAGGTTTGTTTGACGCAGCTAACAACTATAAGATAAGATTGTTAAAATAGCTGAAAGTATACATTTGTTGGAGGCTGAAAAATATGGATAAGAGAAATCTTGTAATCATCGGAGGTGGTCCCGCGGGACTCACTGCGGGGATATACGCGGCGAGGGCAACTATTGATACCGTTCTTTTGGAGCGTGGAGTCCCCGGCGGTCTTGTTATCAGCACTCACCTGATAGAAAATTACCCCGGTTTCAGCGTGGGCATAAGCGGCCCGGATTTGATGATCCAGATGGAAAAACAGGCCAGGCGTTTTGGCTGTGAAATTTTATCGGTTAACGTAGAAAAAATTGAAAACAATGACAAAGAATTTTACTTGAAAACTGACCGCGGCGATATCATAACCAGCGCGATCATACTGGCCTCAGGCGCACAGCCGCAGATGCTGGGTGTAAAGGGAGAAAAAGAATTAATCGGCCGCGGGGTTTCTTACTGCGCAACCTGTGACGGAGCTTTCTTCCGCAACAGGAGAGTTGCTGTTATCGGCGGCGGCGACGCTGCTGTAGAAGAGGCTATCTTTTTGACCAGGTTCGCAGAAAAAGTATTTGTAATCCACCGCAGGGGAGAACTGCGGGCGACAAAAATAGTACAGCAAAGAGCATTTCAAAATCAAAAAATCGAATTTATCTGGCATGGGGTGGCAGATGAGATATTGGGGAAAAATCTAGTTGAGGCTATAAGTGTCAGAGATGTGCGGGACAACAGCAAGACATTATTAAAAGTCGACGGGGTGTTTATATATGTAGGCAATACTCCCAATTCGTCTCTACTGAAAGATCTGGTGAAAACTGATGAAAAAGGTTATATAATAACGGATGAGAATATGCAGACCTCGCATAAAGGCATTTTCGCTGCCGGCGATGTCCGCCGGAAACTGCTCCGCCAGGTAGTAACCGCTGTTGCTGACGGCGCCACAGCCGCATTTGCTGCGGAAAAATACCTGGAAGAGATTAAATAGCAAATTTAATTTGGTTGGTTTATACAACTATAAATATTTTTATTTATGTCTTTTATTAGTAAAAGTCAATTTACTTTAAAGGAAAAAAATATTTCACGAAGAAGATATATAAAAAAAGACTTATTTTTCTGACCTTTTAGGAGTGTTTTAATTATTTGTACTGGGGGGTGTATTTTTGGCAGAAATACCACAAGGATTTTGGGACGGGGAGCACCGGATGCTGGCCAGACTTATTTCTCTGGTAGAAGATAGTCTACCTGGCAAGGAGGAGGTTCTGCGCAAGTTGCATCCACATACCGGGCGCGCCTATATACTTGGCTTGACCGGTTCACCTGGAGCGGGAAAGAGTTCTCTTGTTGACAGCATTGTGCGTGAAATCAGGAAGCGCAATCAAACAGTGGGAGTCATAGCGGTTGATCCCTCAAGCCCTTTTTCGGGTGGCGCCTTTCTCGGGGATCGCATTCGCATGAATGAACATGCCATGGATAACGGGGTTTTTGTCCGCAGCATGGCTACCAGGGGCAGCCTCGGCGGTTTGGCTAAAACCACAAAAGAAGTGGTTAAGGTAATGGACGCTTTTGGGCTGGACTGGATTATTATTGAAACAGTAGGTGTCGGCCAATCTGAGCTGGATATCATGTACATCGCTGATACTACAGTAGTAGTACTAACGCCGGGCGCGGGTGACAGCATCCAGTCCATGAAGGCCGGCATAATGGAGATAGCTGACATTTTTGCCATAAATAAATGTGACATGCCCGGCACTGACACACTTATTCTAGAGGTTAATCTAATGCTTGACATGCAGGACGACCATGTAAAATGGCGCCCTCCAGTGAAGCCAACCTCCAACTTGAACAGAGGCGAGGGCATAACCGAACTTCTGGAGGCAATAGAAACTCACCGCAACTATCTTAATGAAAAAGGTTTTTTTGCGGAAAGGCGCAGGGAAAGGACCAAGAATGAAACGCTTGACATAGTAAATCACCGGTGGCAGCGGTTGGTATGGGAGGAAGTAAACCGGCCGGGCCGTGTCAGCGATCTGCTGGAAAAAGTGGCGGCCAGGGAAATCGATCCTTATACCGCTTCAGACAATATTATCAATTGGATTATTGCGGATTTAAAAAAAGCATAGCCTTATTTAATTCTATTTTTTTATGAATTGCGTCTTAAATGACGCAATTTTATTTTATTCCTGGAAAAGGAGTGAAATATTAATAAGTTTTGGGTATAATTTAAGAATAATACAGGAAGGAGATGAAATTGTGAAAATAACTTTCTTGGGACACGCCGGTTTTTTAATTGAAGGTAGTAAAAAGATAGTTATCGACCCTTTTTTGACTGGAAATCCAACGGCAAAAAACAAACCAGAAGACATAATAGCAGATTTAATTCTGGTCAGCCATGGTCACGGGGACCATTTCGGCGATACATTGTCAATCGCCAAACAGTCCAGGGGAACTGTGGTTTCTGTTCATGAACTGGCCGTCTTTTGCTCGAATAAAGGAGCAAATGCACATGGCATGCATATTGGCGGCAGCCATGTTTTTGACGGCGTAAAAATAAAACTCACACCAGCCTGGCACGGTTCCGGCTACGGCGAGGAATGCCCGCTGGAGTACCTGGGGACACCGTGTGGTTTTCTCCTTAATCTGGACGGCAAAACCATTTATCACAGCGGCGATACGGGTCTTTTCGGAGATATGGAACTAATCGGCAGGCTGAACAGTATTGACCTGGCCATGATCCCCATTGGAGACAACTATACGATGGATCCGGGGGATGCCCTGGAAGCGGTAAAAATGCTCAAGCCGGGCCTGGTCATACCCATGCACTACAACACATTTCCGCTAATCGAACAGGATCCTTTAAAATTCAAATCAGAAGTAGAGTCAAATACCACAAGTAAAGTTGCAGTGATTGCCCCCGGCGATAGCCTGGAATTCTAAAAAATGAGGTGCTTTTTTGAAAAAGGCGGTTATAGAAACTGAAAAAGGAAATATCGAAATTGAACTTCTTGCCAAGGACGCGCCAAACACAGTGGCCAATTTCGTATCGTTAATTAACAAAGGGTTTTATGACGGCCTCATCTTTCACAGGGTGATACCGGGATTTGTAGCGCAGGGCGGGTGCCCGGAAGGCTGCGGCACAGGCGGGCCGGGTTATACAATTAAATGCGAGATTAATCCAAACAAACACCTGCGCGGCTCGTTATCAATGGCGCACGCTGGCAGGGATACAGGAGGCAGCCAGTTTTTTATCTGCTATAACGCTTTTCCGCACCTGGACGGTGTGCATACTGTTTTTGGCCGGGTTACCAAAGGGATGGATGTGGTGGACCAGATCAAACAGGGCGACAAAATGATCAAGGTCACTGTCACAAATGAAGAGTAAAACGTTGATATTCAAGGCCTCCCAAGAGATACCTGATACCATGAACCACCCCTGCATAAGCGGGTTTTAAAGAAAACGCCGTAAAGCCCCTTGCTCTGGCTACGGGGATAAACTTCTAGAATATCAGCCTTGCGACAACAATTTTTTTACGGGGCTTAAAATGAAAAGAAATTATGTTGTTTGCGACCTGGAAACAACAGGCCTTAACCCCATAACAGACAGGATCATCGAGATAGGTCTCGTCAGGGTTCAGCAGGGTGAAATCGCGGGGAAGTACCATACCATGGTCAATCCCGGTATGACGCTGCCGTTAAAGATCAAAAGGCTTACCGGAATAGACGACGGCGACCTGGCCGGCGCCCCCCCGATTGGTGAGGTTATCGGCGATGTGGTTGATTATATAGGCAATGACGCTATAGTAGGACATAACATTCGTTTTGATCTTGATTTTCTGTCAGCCGCGCGCGGGCTTCCCTTTGCCAACCCCCATTATGACACGGTTGAACTGGCAAGGCTATTAGTACCCGATGCGGTTAGTTACCGCCTGTCATCGCTTTGTTCCAGGCTGGATATAGATACCGGAGGCAATCACAGAGCCCTGCGGGATGCACTGGCAACAGCCGGTCTTATGGTTATGCTGCTGAAGCAATTACACAGCCTGGATCCCGGTATTCTGATCCATTTGCACAAACTGCTTTTTGATGCAAATTCAGCATGGAGTGTGCCGTTAAATGATTTTATAAAAGAGTGTTTAAAAAAATTTCCGGACAGTAAAATAACCCGCATATCTTACCTGCGCCGCGTGGCGGAAAAAGATAATCAGTATCTCAGGCCTGCCAGGGGTCCATCTGCGGAAAAATTAATACTTGAACAAAATGAAATGGTTTCACTGTTAAAAGAAGGCGGGCCGCTGGCGAATGCGCTTCCGGCATACGAGTACCGCCCCCAGCAGGAAGCAATGGTATGTGGGGTCACCCGTGCCCTGAACGAGGGCAAATTTTTGCTGATGGAGGCTGGGACGGGTATCGGTAAGTCTATTGCTTATTTATTGCCGGCTATACTGTGGAGCGTTAAAAACAAAGAAAGAGTTTTGGTAGCCACGCACACGATCAACCTGCAGGAACAGTTATGGTTTAAAGATATCCCCATGCTCGCTAAAATGATCAAAGAGCCTTTCCATGCTGCGCTGGCCAAAGGACGGCAGAATTACATCTGCCTGCGCAGATGGTTCGGCGCATTAGACAGCGCGCACCAGCCTGACGAAGCAGCATTTTTTGCCAGGGTGCTGTTATGGCTTAATATTACCGAAACTGGTGACAGAGGCGAGTTAAACATCAATCCGGCGGAGAGTGATATCTGGCTAACCATCAGCGGGGAAACCGACGGTTGTTTAGGGCCGCGCTGCCAATACCAGAAAGATTGTTTTGTTAACAGGGCTAGAAAAAACGCTGAAAACGCCGACCTGATCATCACCAATCATTCATTGCTTTTTTCTGATATTAAGGCCGACAACAGGGTGCTGCCTTCATTCGGACCATTGATTATCGATGAAGCGCATCACATTGAAGAATCGGCTACCACCCACCTGGGAATACAGTTCAATAAAAAAACGTTTAACAGGTGGCTGTGGTTAGCGGGCAGAGACCTGGCCAAGCTTGCGGAAAAGGTTCCGCCGGCTGATGGCGCGAGGTGGTTTGAACTGGTTAAAACCGCTCGAGAGACCAGGTTGGAACTGCTTGAAAGCGCGCGTCAATTTTTTGAACACCTCTATGATCTGATCTCTGG
Organism: Pelotomaculum sp.; assembly: GCA_018435055.1. Taxonomy (GTDB): domain Bacteria; phylum Bacillota; class Desulfotomaculia; order Desulfotomaculales; family Pelotomaculaceae; genus Syntrophopropionicum. The sequence goes on from JAHDOA010000018.1 coordinate 75,111, forward strand.
CAGCGCAACGGATAAAGGGTACAGTTACAGCACCAGATCCTTAAGATTGCCCCTGGCAGACGGCAGCTATGAAGTATTTCTGGAAAACGGCAGGAGATGCGTCCAGCAATTGCACAGATTCACTGGTGATATTAAAGCCTGCGCCGTTCTTATGGAAATTTGGTCAATCTCTGATGAAGCTTGGGCCGGTGAACTGCGGGATATTACCGGCCTGAGCCTGGCGGGCGAGGCCTGGGCGCAAGACCTGCATTTCATATTAGAAGGTATTGATACTGAGTTTGTTTACTGGGCAGATATAGAAGCCAGCACCCGCGCCACAAATAGGAATTGTTCCTTAAATGCCGCCCCCGTCGATGTGGGGACGCTTTTATTTAACCGTTTATTTAAAAATAAAGAAACAGTTATTCTTACTTCTGCAACGCTTACGGTAAACGAAGATTTCGGCCATATGATTGAAAGGACCGGGCTTAAATATCTGAACGGGGAAAAGCTGTTAAAAGCCAGCTTTAACTCTCCTTTTTCTTATGAACACCAGGTAATGCTTTGTATAAATCGTGACCTCCCGGTACAGGGCGCAGTAGACGATAATGTTTACCTGAAAAATATTGAAAATGCCCTTTACAAATTGATTTTGGCCACCGGTGGCAGGGCGTTGGCACTGTTTACTTCACATAGAATTCTACGCGAGGCTTACAGACGGTTGAAACCACTTTTAGAGGCTCACGATATCTGCTTGCTGGGTCACGGCATCGACGGCAGCAGGTCGCGCCTGCTGGAGGAGTTTAAAGGAAAAGGCAGGTCTGCTTTATTCGGCTCATTAAGTTTTTGGGAGGGAATCGATGTGCCGGGTGACGCCCTGACCTGTGTCATTATTGTAAAATTGCCTTTTTCTTCGCCCTCCGTGCCGATTATTGAAGCTCGCCTGGAGGACCTGTCCAGGCGGGGTAAAGACGGTTTTAAGCTGTTAAGCGTACCACAGGCTATTATACGTTTCAAGCAGGGATTTGGCAGGCTGATCAGGAGCAGCAGCGACCGCGGCTGCGTGGTCGTCCTCGACGGGAGGATACTCAATAAAAGCTACGGCAGGCATTTTCTGATTTCTCTCCCCGTCAAGCGGCACCTCAGGGGAGATGTGGATTTTATCGCTAAAAAAATTGCCGAATGGCTGGAAAACAACCGGGACCGCTGAGCTATGATGTTAATATATGGAACATGGTTGCAGCTAAAAAAATAGCACATTCAGGCAGGCTCTGAAATAATATATTAACAGCTAACCTAATGAAGGGATGTGATTATCCTTGCGTGTATATTTTGTGAAACTCCCGTCGTTTTTGAGGTCATGGCTGATGAGAATATGGAAGTAATACTTCGTGGCAGGCTACAATAGTCTGCCTTTTTAACATATAAGGTAATATTTGTCGTTTAAAATAATTTACATTTATTTTAATGAGCAGTATAATTGTAAGGATATATAGCAGTACTGCCGCGCTGCAATCCTCCAGGTTATATAATAAAACACGCATTTTCGTAGGAATAATACTACTCTGGACACATCGTCTCAAACATTTTATAATAGCAACAGGTCTTTAATTAATCTGATTTATTAGTCAATTAAAAAAAAGGCTTTTGTGGCGCTCTTGTAGTTTCTTTTTAACCTGTGCAGTGTTGTGTTACTTGGTTTATTATTGTTTTTTTGGTGAATGGCAGGTGAGTGATATCACGTAACATAAAATAAATATTTTTATGCGGCCATAGTGATCAAGTGAGGATTTGCCCTTTTGGTTAAGATTTTTCTGCAAAGAGGGGTCTGTTATGGAGACAATTAATGTAAGTGAATCAATTACAAAGAACGCGGATTTCATCACAGAAATAGGTATTGAGAGCGGACAACCTGTGCAAAAATGCTACCAGTGCGGTAAATGCACCGCCGGCTGCCCGGTAGCCTTTGCCATGGATTATCCACCGCAACAGGTTATTCGCATGGTCCAGCTCGGCATGAAAGATGAACTGCTGAAGAGCAATACGATCTGGATCTGCGCTTCCTGCTCAACCTGTTCAACCCGCTGCCCGTGCAATGTGGAAATCGCCCATGTGATGGAAAGCCTCCGGATCAAGGCTGGAAAGGCAGGCGCCGCCCCTGCGGGGAAAGCCAAATACGTTGAGGTTATGTACGACGCGCTGCTCGGCACAGTTGAAAAATATGGGCGGACCTATGAAGTCGGGTTGGTTATGCAAAACAATTTAAAAAGCGGAAAACTATTTAATGGCGCGGACATGGGTTTGCCCATGTTCCAAAGAGGCAAACTCCAATTGATGCCGCCTAAGGTACAGGGCGCGGCGGAAGTTGCCCGCATATTTGCCGAAGTGCGCAAAATGGAAGGTGGTGTGAAATGAGATACGCTTACTTTCCGGGATGTAGTTACCACGGCACCGGCAAGGAATATGAGGCTTCGACCCATGCGGTAGCAAGAAAACTGGGCATGGAACTGGTTACGATACCGGACTGGAGCTGCTGCGGGGCCACGGCGTCGCACGGTAAAAGTCATCTGTTAAACATTGCCCTGCCGGCGCGCAGTCTGGCTATAGCCGAAGGCATGGGCATTGGAGAGGTAACTACGGGATGCGCGGCCTGTTATCAGCAGCTGGCGCATGCCAATAAAAGAATGACCGAAAATGAAGAAATAAGAAATAAGGTAAACAAAATAACCGGCAAAGAATATAAAGGCACTCTTAAGGTGAAATCACTGGTAGAAGCAATCGGCATAGTGGATCCGGAGGATATTAAAGCCCAAATTGTCAAGCCGCTAACCGGCCTGAAAGTTGCCGCCTATTACGGTTGCCTGCTGGTCAGGCCGCCTGAAATCACTGGTTTTGACGATCCGGAAAACCCCATGTTCATGGATAACATGATGAAGCTGGCCGGCGCCGAAGCGCTGGATTGGGCCCATAAGACCGAGTGCTGCGGAGCGTCTCTGGGTGTGTCCAATCTAGATATAGCGGTAAGGTTAATTAACAAGATCCTGCAGGCTGCGATTGAAAAAGGCGCTGACTGTATGGTAGTAGCCTGTCCGTTCTGCCATCTAAATCTGGACTATCACCAGAAGAGTGTCAATAAACAACTGGGAACCAACTACGATATACCGGTATTTTATTTTACCGAGCTTTTAGGTTTGGCAATGGGCATAAGCCCGGATGAGCTGGGGCTTAAAACACACTTTACCGAGACGCAGAAAATTATGAACCAGTTTGGTTAATTATTTCCTTACGGGAGCGATGTAATATGGCAAAGAGGATTGGTCTTTTCGTTTGCTGGTGCGGCTCCAATATCGGGGGTGTAATTGACGTCCCGAAAGTCGTTGAAATTACAAAAAATTTCCCGGGAGTTGCTTACGCCACCGATTATAAGTATATGTGTTCGGAGCCGGGCCAGGACACGATAATTAAAGCTATCAAAGAACACAATCTAGACAGGGTGGTCGTGGCCTCTTGTACACCGAGACTGCATGAACCGACCTTCCGCAAAACAATCGCCAAGGCCGGATTGAATCCGTACATGTTTGAGATGGCCAATATCCGCGAACAGTGCACCTGGGTTCACTCTGATGACAAGGAAGGCGCCACCCAAAAAGCAATTGCCCTGATTAAAAGGGCGCTTGCAAAGGTCTCCAGAGTGGAGCCTCTGTTTGAATCATATATCCCGGTCACTAAAAAGGCGCTCGTGATCGGCGGCGGCATCGCCGGTATGCAGGTGGCTATAGATATTGCCGACGCGGGACACCAGGTCATCCTGGTAGAAAGGGAGCCAACTATAGGCGGGAAAATGGCCATGCTGGACAAGACCTTTCCCACACTTGACTGCTCCGCCTGAATAAGCACGCCAAAGATGGTTGCTGCGGCGCAGCATCCTAATATTCAGCTAATGACCTACTCCGAGGTAACAGAGGTAAACGGTTATATCGGAAACTTCGAGGTCACCATCAGGCAAAAACCGCGCTATGTGGATCATAAATTATGTACCGGCTGCGGCACCTGCACGGAAAAATGTCCGACCAAGGTGCCGAGCGAATACGACCTCGGGATTGGCAACAGGAAATGCATTTACATTAACTTCCCACAGGCGGTACCCAACAAGCCGGTAATTGACGCGGAAAACTGCCGTTATTTTAAAACAGGGAAATGCGGTGTCTGTAAGAAAATTTGCCCCACCGGCGCGGTTGATTTCGAGCAAAAAGAAGAGTTCATCACGGAAAAAGTAGGCGCCATAGTGATGGCTACCGGCTTCGACCTCTTCAACTGGGAGGATGCATACGGCGAGTACGGTTATGGACGCTTTAAGAATGTTATAACCGGTCTGCACTTTGAGCGTATGTCAAACGCTTCCGGCCTGACAGGAGGTAAAATCATACGTCCCTCAGACGGCAAGGAACCTAAATCAGTTGTATTTATCAAGTGTGTCGGTTCAAGGGACGAGGCCAAAGGCAAGGAATACTGTTCACGCGCCTGCTGTATGTACACGGCCAAACACGCCCACCAGGTTATTGATAAAATCGAAGGCTCCAGCGCGTATGTCTTTTACATGGACGTGCGCACACCGGGCAAAGCCTATGATGAATTTTACCGGCGCACTGTCGAAGAGGGCGCCCAGTATATCAGGGGCAGGGTGTCCAAAATATACGAGTCAGGCGACAAGCTGATCGTTATGGGAACCGACACCCTGTTAGGAAGACCGGTTACGGTAGAGGCAGATCTGGTTGTGCTGGCCACGGCCATGGTGCCGAGCGAAGGTTCGGACAAGATTGCCCAGCTGGTCAGTTGCCCAACTGATAAAGACGGTTTCTTTGCAGAAGCCCACCCGAAATTAAGGCCTGTTGAGACGATGACCGGCGGTTTGTTCCTGGCCGGCGCCTGCCAGGGCCCGAGAGACATACCTGATACGGTGTCCCAGGCAAGCGGCGCGGCAGTCAAGGTGGTTGCCCTGCTGAACAACGACCAGCTGGCCACCGACCCGATGATCAGCCAGATAGATGAAAAAATGTGTTCCGGTTGTCTGGTCTGCAAAGGAGTATGTCCATACAAGGCAATTTCGGAAAAAACCATTACCGAAAGGATTGGCGGTAAGCCGGTAGAGCGGGTAGTTGCCAGTGTTAATACTGGCCTTTGTCAGGGTTGTGGCAACTGCACAGTAGCCTGCCGGGCCGGCGCCGCAAACCTGAAGGGATTCACTAACCAACAAGTGCTTGCGGAGGTGGACACCCTGTGTCGATAGAAACAAAAGAATTTAACCCGATAATAGTTGGTTTCAACTGTAACTGGTGCAGTTACGCAGGCGCTGACCTGGCCGGGGTCAGCCGGATGAAATATCCCGCCAATGTACGGGTCATCCGCGTCCCCTGTTCCGGTCGCGTTAATCCGTCGTTTGTCTTAAGAGCATTCCAGAAAGGCGCTGACGGCGTACTGGTTTCAGGGTGACACCCGGGTGACTGCCACTATGCTAGTGGCAATTACTTCACTCGCAGGCGCTACCTGCTGTTAAAGCGCTTGCTGGAGTATGTCGGTTTTGAGCCCGGCCGCCTGACGGCGCGCTGGATATCCGGTTCTGAAGGGGCAAAATTTACAACTACGATTAAGGATATAACAGAAAAAATCAAATCCCTGGGTCCTAATAAAAAGATGAGGGATGATATCGTATGATGGACGTTATGCAGCAGCTGAGGGAGCAGGCTAAAAAGCTCCTGGAAGAGAAAAAAGTTGATTTGGTTATCGGTTTTGGCCAGGGAACGGAGTTAGCCCGGACCACGCCTGTCTTTATCGACAGCCCCGAAGGCGTGTCCGCACTGACCTGGGGACCGTTCTGCGCCAACAACCTGGCTAAATATCTGGTTGACTACAAAAACGCGGAGGGAAATGTTGCTATTGTAGTTAAAGGTTGCGACTCCAGGTCTGTGATCAGGCTCCTGGACGACAACCAGATCAGCAGGGACAAGGTAGTGATAATCGGCGTTCCCTGCGCTGGACAACTTGAATGGCAGAAGGTTGCGGCGGAAATTAAGCCGGACGCCGTCTTGAAAGAAACAGCTGATAACGGAGACAGTTTTTTGGTAAAAACCAGCGCCGGCGATTACACTTTTAACAAGAAGGACTACATGCTGCACCGGTGCCTGGTCTGTGAAAATCCAAACCCGGTAATATCAGACATCACCATCGGCAAAGAGCTGCCGGTCAAGAACTATGAGGAAAGGTTCGCTGAAGTACAGGAACTGGAGAAATTGGGAACCGATGATAAGAGCGCATACTGGGACAAACAGTTCAGCCGCTGCCTGCGTTGTTACGCCTGCCGTAATGTATGCAGCGTCTGCACCTGCCAGATCTGTGTATTTGACCAGATGAAGCCGATGTGGGTCTCCAAGAGGACCAACCTCTCGGAGAACACGGTATTCCATATTACCAGGGCTTTCCACGTAGCCGGTCGCTGCGTGGACTGCGGTGAATGCGACCGCGTCTGCCCGATGGACATTCCGCTGCGCAAGCTGAACCAGAAGATCCACAAGGATCTTGGAGACCTGTTTGATTCTCCAACGCCAGGTTCAAAACCGGGATTGCTTTCGGCGCTGGGCGAATTCTGTCCCGGCGATCCCGAGGAATTTATGTAAAAGGAGGTGCTGAGATTGGAAGCAAGAATTGTAAACAAAGGGCAACTGCCTGAATTGCTGGATAAACTGGCGAAGGACTGTGACCTGATTGCGCCGGTAAAAGAAGAAACAACAACGCTTTTTAGAAAGATATCCGGCGCCAAGGACGCGTTTCTGGAATATAACAATTCAGATATATCTCCCAAAGGGTGTTTTCTGCCCCAAAATGAAAAGACTTTTTCTTATACCTATACCGGGGACTCACTGGAAATTGTCAAACCTGAAGGTGCGAAAAAGACTGTCCTTTTCGGGACGCGCCCCTGCGACATCAAGGCAATAACAACTCTGGACCCGGTTTTCGAAGGAGTAAAATTTGGTGACGAATATTACTCCAGTAAACGTGAAAACACAGTAATCATAGGTTTGAGCTGTTCAAAAGTGCTCAGCACCTGCTTCTGCTATGCTTTTGGGGGCGGGCCGTGTGACGGGACTGGCTCAGATCTTTTGTTTACTGAAATCGGCGACAAATATTATGTAGAGATTAATACTGACAAAGGCAAAGCCCTGGTGGACACGTATAGCCAGATTTTCAGCAGCCAGGGCGCGGACCAGTTGGCCAAAGGCAAGGAAGAGCTGGCGCAAAAACTGTCCGGAGAATTTATCAGGAAGGTTGACCTGACCGGTGTGAAGGAAGTGCTGGACGGTAATTTTGAACTGCCGTACTGGGACGGGGATAACTACAAAAAATGCATTGGCTGCGGAACATGCACATACGTATGCCCGACCTGCCACTGCTTTGACATCTTCGACTACACGACTGGTGACTTTACCGGTGACCGCATCCGCTGCTGGGATTCCTGCATGTATCCGGAATACACGTTGATGGCCGGCGGGCATAACCCGCGCCCGACCAGAAAGGAACGGGTGCGTAACCGCTTCATGCACAAGCTGAAGTACCACCTGGACCGCTATGACATGGTCGGCTGCGTGGGCTGCGGTCGTTGTGTCAAGAAGTGTCCGGTCAATATCGACATCACTAAAATTATCAATGATCTGAAGGAGGTGGCGCAGAATGCCTAATCCTACTGCTCTGACGCCATATCCCGTGACAATTACCAAAATCGTCGACGAGACCAGTGACGTTAAGACCTTTACGGTGGTGTTCGACGATCCGGAAATAATGGAGAACTTCGGAAACAAGCCCGGGCAGGTATGCATGCTCTCTGTGTTTGGCGAAGGTGAGTCCACCATCTCGATCACATCATCACCGACCAGGGGAAAATTCCTTGAATTCACCGTAAAACGTGTCGGCCGGCTGACTGAAGTCCTGCACCAGATGGAAGTAGGCCAGAAATTCGGCGTGCGCGGTCCGTACGGGAACTGGTTCCCCTATGAAATCATGAAGGGCAAGGACCTGTTTTTTGTGGGTGGCGGCTTCGCCCTGGCGCCCATCCGCTCATTGATCGACTACGCTCTTTCCGACCAGTACCGCAAAGATTACGGCAGGGTAGAAATTCTTTACGGATCGCGTAGTTATGATGACCTCTGCTTCAAGAGCGACTTGTTCGAGCGCTGGCCGAGCCTGTCCAATACGGCGATATATACTACTGTTGACCGTGGGGGCGATAACTGGAAAGGACGCGTAGGCCATGTTCCGGGCTACGTGGAAGAGGTGGCCCCTTCCCCGGAAAACAAATTCGCCATTATCGCCGGGCCGCCGATCATGATCAAATTCGCCCTGCCGGTTATGGAAAAACTGGGCTTTAAGGACGAGCAGATCATTACCACCCTGGAAATGCGGATGAAATGCTGCCTTGGCAAGTGTGGCCGCTGCAACATCGGATCAAAGTTTGTCTGCGTAGACGGGCCGGTATTCAGCCGGGCTCAGCTGAAGGGAATGCCCCAGGAGTATTAAGACAGTAAAATGCAAACTAATAACAGTTGCCTCCGTGTTTAAAACGGAGGCAACTGTTTTTTGCCCAGCGGCCTTTGTGATGAGTGCGCTGATTGCCGATTCCCCGCATGTTCCTTCGGCAAATCCTGAGAAATGCGGTATTGAATGAAAACATGGATTTTTTGACAGAGGATTAACAGGATTGTGAATAATTTATAAAAATTTCTTGAATTAATAGGCTATTGACAATACAATATTGTCAATAGCCTTAATTCTGTTGAACGGAAAGGAGAAACGCGCCAAAATGTCCCTGCCGCCAATATATCAAAAACAGGATATTGTTTTATATAAACAGGGTGTAATGCAGCCAGAATGTGCTATGGTTGTAAATGAAATACCATTGACGGTATTCTTAAACGACACAGAACTTGCTACCCTGATCTGCTCACCTGGCGCCTATAAAGAATTGGCCGTGGGTTTTTTACTCAGCGAAGGACTTCTGCAGGACCTTTCAGATATAAAGGAAATCACCTACAATGAAAAAGACGGATTGCTGTGGGTGGAGACTGCTATACCGGTGCCTCAAACAGAGAATTTTTTGCGGCGGCAGATTGCCAGTTGCTGCGGCAAAGGCAGGGCCGCGCTGTATTTTGTAAATGACGCCAGCCAACTGCAGCCTGTGCAATCGGCATGTCTTTTTTCTGCCGGTTTGATACCAAAGCTAATTAATTTGCTGGAAGAAAAGTCCGCCACCTTCCGTTTAACAGGAGGCGTGCATGGCGCGGCTCTGGCAAATAGTGAAAACATGTTTGTTATGTATGAGGATATCGGCCGGCACAATGCGGTTGACAGGGTTTTAGGCTATGCTTTTCTTAACCGGATCGATACTTCTGACAAAATCCTTTTGCTGAGTGGGCGGATATCTTCAGAAATCCTGATTAAAGCCGCCCGCAGGGGTGTGCCCCTGGTGGTTTCACGTTCAGCTCCTACGAAGCTGGCCCTGGAACTGGCTGACCAGTTTGGTGTGACTGTGGTTGGTTTTGCCCGCGGAGAACGATTCAGCATATACAGCCATAAGGAAAAGATTGTTTTATAAAAATTACGCACAAACTGTCTGGCATCGTTAAGATATTACTGTAAGAAACTCTTATACTGTTCCCCGGAAATAGATAAAAAAGCTTTGCCCACAATGGACAAAGTTTTTTTATGTGACCGGTATGAATGTTATGAATCGATATTTTTATGAGATACCGACTCCTACCATACCGCCGAGCGATCCTGCAATAGTTGTGGTTATTAACTTATAAAAAACTCCCACGGCGGCCGAGCCTGTTAGAAAGAAACCTCCCACCAGGCAGACAACTAAAAAGAAAGCTATACCAACAGCAGCGCCATGATAAATACCCATACTGCCGGCATTCTTACCGGCGCTGACCGAACCCAGAAACGAACTGGCAGCAAGGACCCCCACGGCAAACCATGGAATAGCAAGGTCAGTGATAGAGGAAAAATGGTATATCAAGCCTGCAGCTGTACTGAGAATAAGTGACAGCGCCAGGGTCATTATTGTGCCCCTGATAATAGCGTTCAGCTTAATATTAGGTATAAAATTGTCCTTATTTGCCAAAGACATTGCATCACCTCCAGAAACTATTTATAATTATCTTTATGTAACTGGTTGTTAAATATGACATTAAAACTTATAATAGGTCCGGATTTTTAAGGCCTGGCATTTATTGTTACATCAGTCTTTTAATTCTGAGGTTAGCCATGCGGCTTAGTTTGTTTTTTTAGCTTCATTTTTTTGTCGTCTTCTGTATTGACGTCAACAAAATCATGTTCCCATCTGCCGTCCAGGTTGATCATAGTCGCAGACCCGGTCTTTTCCCTAACGAAATTGCTGCCTTTTGCAAATTTACCCAATTATAATTCCTCCTGTAGAATTAAGTTTTCTTGTGCTTATTATCCGTAAGAATATCGGTTTTAATCAGGGGAAAAATTATAACAGCAGGGAAGGAGTGTATTTATGGAAAAGATAATTTTACATGTTGATGGGATGAGCTGTGCACACTGCAAGGCCGCTGTAGAACACGCGCTAAAAAAACTGGACGGGATCCTGGGCGCCGAAGTAGATATTGCGGCAAAGACCGTTACAGTGACGTATGATGCTGTTAAGGCTTGCAGGGATGACATCACCGGGGCTATAACTGACGCCGGCTATGAAGTAAAGGATTGAGTCCTATATGTTTGATGAAAATAAAATCGAGCGCGCTGTAAGATTAATTCTGGAAGCAATTGGCGAGGATCCGGACCGGGAAGGCCTGAAAGAAACACCGGCCAGGGTGGCAAGGATGTATTCTGAGATATTTCAAGGCCTGCATGAGAACCCCGAGGTCCATTTAGAAAAAATATTTTCCGAACAGCACAATGAAATGGTAATAGTAAAAGACATTCCATTATATTCAATGTGTGAGCACCACCTGCTGCCGTTTTATGGCAAAGCGCACGTGGCGTATATACCCCGCAAAGGCAATGTTACCGGCCTGTCAAAGCTGGCCAGGGTGGTCGATGGTTACGCCAGGCGGCCGCAGCTGCAGGAGCGCCTCACCACACAAATCGCCGACAGTATCATGAACAGGTTAAAAGCGTACGGTGTCCTGGTTGTTATTGAAGCGGAACATATGTGCATGACATTCCGGGGCGTAAAAAAGCCGGGATCAAAGACTATAACGTCAGCAGTAAGGGGCGGTTTTCAAAAAAGTGAGGCTACCAGGGCTGAGGCATTCTCTCTTATTAAAGGATAGCGGCGCCGCGACTGTGACACGACCGGGTATTTATCTATAACTATGCCTGCGTGGAGGTGGCCATCTTAAATATGGCGGAAAAAGAGCATTTAGAAAAAGCAAAACTTGATCTTATCGCCACAAAAAGTTTCAAGTCATATGATGAAATGTACAAGGTGGTTGACTTTTTAAATAAGACTTTGAAAGATAAAAAAGTAATTTTCGGGCTGACAAAAAACAAGTCAAATGACACTATGAGTATATCCATCTATGAAATCTAATTGGAGACCTATTATGAAAATTTTAATCAGCAACGATGACGGCATCCGGGCAGCAGGCTTGAATGCATTAAGAGAATCATTGCAGGATCAGTACCAGCTCTATGTGGTGGCGCCGGATCGCGAAAGAAGCGCCACCGGTCATAAGATCACCCTGGACAGACCCCTGCGGGTCAAGGAATGGACTTACCCCGGAACTGACACTATTGGCTGGGAAGTTGACGGTACCCCTGCCGACTGCGTTAAACTGGGTTTGGAAGCCCTGCTGCCTGAACCGCCTGATCTTGTAATATCGGGAATTAATTTCGGGCCAAACCTGGGTACTGATGTGCTTTATTCCGGTACTGTCTCAGCGGCTGTTGAAGGGATGATCAACGACATACCGTCAATAGCGATATCTCTGGCCAGCTATGAATTTTGTGATTTTTCCTTTTCATCTGAAGTAATTAAAAAAATCGTTTCAATCATGGACGGCGGGCTTTCAGCACGCACCCTTTTAAATATAAATACGCCTCCCTGCACACCGAGAGGTATAAAGGTTACCAGGTTAGGCGACAGGCGATACGTAAACATATTTGATAAAAGGATTGATCCAAGGGGCAGGGTTTACTTCTGGATGGCCGGTGAACCATTTGACCTGGACAAAGATGACCCGGAGACGGATGTATGGGCGATTCGCGGGGGATATATATCAATTACCCCGGTGCAATTTGACCTTACTGACTACGGATTCATGGAAAAGCTAAAAAATATCTGCAGTAAAATAGAGGTCTAACCATACAGAAAACAATAAGATATTTAAAAATCCTGTTAATCATTTTTTAATCGTGTTAATCCTGTCAATATGTTTTAAATATTTTTCAAACTCAGCAGGTCTTTTTTGTTGACGCCGCCGCTTATAATCAATAACAGCATGTACCCCAGAAAGCCGGCGGCTATGGAGCTTATGACGGCAAGCCCCTCGGGCACGGCATGGATATATAAGGTGTTGTAGGAAAAAATAATGGTTGCGCTCATCGCTGCGGCGGCTGTCAGCGGCTTAAACACTGCCTGGCCCAGGTCAATTTTTAAACCAGTCCTGTTTCTAATATCGATCAGGTTTAAAACTGCCATTACGGCGAAACTTACGGCTATGACGGCAGCGGCTCCATAAATGCCCAGGTGCGGCCGCCCGGTTAAATAAAAAATACCGCATAATTTAAAAGCTGAGGCTATAAGCAGGTTTTTAAAAGGGAGGTCAGCCCGGCCCATTCCGTGCAGGATGCCGGTGGTAGTTTGCTGCAGGTATAGGAAAGGTCCTCCCAAAGCCAGAATCCTCAGGCTGTCGCCGGCCTCCGGGTAACCAAAAATATAACCGCAAATTTTGTTCCCGAGAAGAATAAATATAATAGCAAAGGGTATACCAACCAGTATGGTTATTCTAATTGCTGTCTCGCACCTGGCGCGGACCAGATAAAATTTGTTTGCAGAAATCGCGTCAGATATGGCGGGAACTAAAGCTGTGGCAAGCGATATAGTGATTATGCCCGGCATAAATAAGAGGCTCTGGGCTATGCCCACAAACTGCCCGTATAATGCAGTAGCGCCGGCTAAACTGACACCGCTGACCTGCAGGCGCTGGGGTATCAGTATGGCGTCCAGCGTTAAAAAAAGCGTGGATATTAACCGTGTTAATGTGACCGGGACAGCCAGGTTGGATATTCTTGCCCCCAACCTGCCGGGGCGCTCAGCCGGGCAGACTGGCATACAGTCTAACAACCGGGGTCGGCATTTAAAATAGTAAATGGTAATTAAGATAAACCCGGACAGTTCCCCGATTACAACCCCCAGTGAAGCCCCAATTGCTGCGTATTCTACTCCTCTGGGCAAGAGCAGGCGGGCAAAAAAAAGCCCTGATATGACTCTGACCAGTTGCTCTAAAGACTGACTTGCGGCAATCGGCTTCATCTGCTGCAGCCCCTGAAAAAAACCCCTGATGGCCGAACATAGCGCCACAATTATTACGCCCGGTAATAGACTCAAGAAGATATAATAAACCTTGGGGTTGGGGAAAACATATGCAAGTAAAAACGGCGCATATAGTAAACAGAGGGCGCTTAGCAGGATACTGCTTAAAATTAAGAATACAAAACAGGTAAAAAATATCCTGTAAGCGCCGCGCGGATTATTTGCCGCCATTTCCTCCGCCACAAGCTTGGCCATGGCTACAGGTATACCTGCTGTCGCCAGAACAATTATTAGAACGTATACAGGATAAACCATGGCAAAAAGACCTATACCCTCGGGGAGGATAAGCCTGATCATCAGTATCTGGTAGATAAAACCGAGGACCCGGTTAAAAGCAGCAGCCAGCAGCAGAAATAAAGCGCCATATATAAATGGTTGTTTAGCCATAAAAAGACTCCTTCAAATATGAATTACCCTGACATTAAATAAACGGGCTGCCTGATAATATCTATTCATCCTTTTTTTACCTATGAGTAAATACTTAAACAATGTGTTTTTTTTATGAAAAATAGGCCTCTTATTTTTAAAAAAACAAGGATTTTACAGAATTACTGTAGAAATACCATTAATACTTTAGTTTAATTGGGTTAAGACTTGAGAAGTTATTTGAACAGTTTTCGAACTCTCGGGGGTTCTTATTTTTGTTTATTATCCAGTTTAGCCCAGTTTTGGTTTTAAATAAGTATATAAAATCTATTTAAGGGAACCATTATTTACAAAAGGAGGCACTTTATTTTGAAGAACTATCAAACCGGGCAAATACGCAACCTTGGAGTGGTAGCGCACGGCGGTGCAGGCAAGACTTCCCTGGTGGAGGCAATGCTCTTTAATACCGGGATTCTATCCCGCCTGGGCAGGGTGGAGGACGGCACAACGACTTCTGACTACCACCCGGAGGAAATAGCTAAACAGGTTACCATCCATACCAGCCTGGTTCCATGTGAATGGAACGGTGTCAAGATCAACCTGCTGGACACACCCGGATTTTCGGATTTCATCGGTGAGGTAAAAGGCGCGCTCAGAGTGTCTGACTCGGCCATGTTTGTGGTATCGGCTGTCGACGGTGTTGAAGTCCAGCATGAGGTTATCTGGGATATGGCAGATGAATACAACCTGCCCAGGATTGTTTTTATAAATAAAATGGACCGCGAGAATGCGAATTTTGAAAGAGTTCTGGATGACCTTAAATCAAAATTCAAGGCTAATTTTGTACCAGTGCAGATCCCTATAGGTTCCTTCAACACTTTCACCGGCGTTGCGGATATAATTAACGGCACTGCTTATGAAGGAGCGGGCAAGGGAAATGAGACCTCCATACCCGCTGAACTTGCCGATGACATAGCCCTGTACCACGAGCAGTTGATTGAAGCCGCGGCTGAGGGTGACGACGATCTTACCATAAAATACCTGGAGGGTGAAGAATTAACCCCTGAAGAAATAAAAGACGGCCTGAAGAAAAGTATCGCCCTGCGCAAAGTAGTACCTGTTTTAGCCGGGTCCGCAACCAGGAATATCGGCGCCGCCCAGTTGATGGACTTTGTGGCCGGTTTCCTGCCCGCCCCGGAAGCAAACGAAGGAAACATGTCCACACTGGTATTTAAAACTATTGCCGACCCTTACGTAGGAAAAATGAACTTCCTGCGCGTTTACAGCGGCAATTTCAAGAGTGATTCAACTGTTCTCAACAGCACGAAAGGAAAAACTGAGAGGATCGGCAATGTCCTCTTTGTCCGCGGCAAGAACACTATGGCCACGGACTCCGTTCCCACCGGGGATCTGGCTGTTGTGGTAAAACTACAGGATACAGGCACAGGCGACACACTATGTGACAAGGATAAACCGGTAACGCTTGAAGGCATTGAATTCCCTACGCCTACCTTAACTGTGGCCATCGCTCCCAAGAGTAAAAACGACGAAGACAAATTGGGAGACGCCCTTTACAAGCTTTTGGACGAAGACCCTTCTATGAAGGTAGAAAAAAATAGCGAAATTAAGCAGACTCTGCTGACCGGTATGGGAGAACTGCATATCAACACCATGATCGAGAAACTCAAGCGCAAGTTTGGTGTCGACGTCGTAGTAGCTGATCCAAAGGTTCCTTACCGGGAAACTATCCGGGCCAAGGTAGAGGTAGAGGGAAAACACAAGAAACAATCCGGCGGCAGGGGACAGTACGGCCATGTCTGGATACGCTTTGAACCGTGTCCCGAAGAAGATTTCGTATTTGAAGAAGATATATTCGGCGGCTCAGTCCCCAGGCAGTATTTCCCGGCTGTCGAAAAAGGACTGCGCGAGGCGCTACTGGAAGGTGTTCTCGCCGGCTATCCAACTACCGGGATCAAAGCCACATTGTATGATGGATCATACCATACTGTGGACTCCTCCGAACTGGCCTTTAAAATCGCTGCTTCGCAGGCCTTTAAAAAGGGAGCGCTGCAGGCCAAACCGATCATACTTGAACCGATTATGAGCGTGGAGGTCGTAGTACCGGAAAACTTTATGGGAGATATTATCGGTGATTTTAATACTAAACGCGGCAGGGTACTCGGCACTGACCAGGTTGGCCATCTTACCAAAATTATAGCCAATGTTCCCCTCTCAGAAATGTACCGCTATGCCATAGACCTTAAGTCAATGACTCAGGGTCGCGGCTCGTTCACTATGGAATTTAGCAGTTATGAAGAAGTGCCCGCCCGCCAGGCTGAAGAGATTATTAAAAGAGCTAAGGCCGAGGCTGAGGCTGAAAAGTAAAAGAAGCGGGTTAAAAATCCCGCTTCTTTTATAGGTTTATTAAAACTAAAAGAAAAGGTTGTGTTGACATGGATATGGACCTGAGTTATTTTTTGCAGAATAAAAGCAAGGGGGCAAAATATATTGAAAGGGCAATGAAAGACCTTTCAATTAATTTTACTGAGGACACAACAGTACAGGAACTTTTTGGTATTTTTAATGGCATTCTGGCCAGGGCAATTGATATTATGCTTGAAGAAATTAACGAAGGCCTTGAAGAAATTAACGAAGGCGTTAATAAATGATCATTAATCAGCTAAATGTCTAGAATTTGCTTAAAAAAATAAAACCCCGCAGGGCCTTGATAATACTGGCAGGGGAGACAGGACTCGAACCTGCAGCACCTGGTTTTGGAGACCAGTGCTCTACCATTGAGCTACTCCCCTGTATAAATTAATTACAGTTTTACCTGATTACAAACTATATTATATTAATTCAGATGTTTTGAGTCAAGGGAAAACACTGTAACCGAAGGATTTTCTTGAGTGAAAACGAATATAATGAGATCAGCCAGGGTTAAATATATTCGTGGAGGTGGGTTACAATGACGCTGAAAATTGGTGTTTTAATGGGTGGCCGCTCATCAGAAAGGGATGTCTCCCTCAGAACTGGCGACGCTATTTATAACGCTCTGCAAGCCAACGGTTATTCAGCGGTAAAAATAGATGTCGGCTTTGATATTGTTGAGAAAATAAAAGCCGAAGGTATCGATCTGGCGTTTCTGGCGCTGCATGGCAGGTACGGAGAAGACGGTGCGGTCCAGGGAATGCTTGAAATGCTGGATATCCCCTATACTGGTTCGGGAATCCTTGCCAGCGCACTGGCCATGGATAAGATAGCCACCAAGAAAATGCTGCTTTTTGCAGGCCTGCCGACACCCCGTTTTTTAACAATTAGCAAATTGGCAGCCATGACGACAGGCCTGGAAAATATCAGCGTTCAGGCTCTGCAAAAGATGGGCCTGCCTCTGGTGATTAAAGCGCCGACCCAGGGGTCGACGATCGGCATATCATTTGTCAAACAAAGGGATGAATTGGCAGAAGCTTTAACCCTTGCTTTTAAATATGACCCTGCTGCTATGGTGGAGCAATTCATTGAAGGTATTGAGATTACGGCATCAGTGCTTGGCAACAACGATCCTGTCGCGCTGCCGTTAATAGAAATAGTATCAGCCACCGGTGTTTATGACTATGATGCCAAGTATACACCTGGAATGAGCGACCATATTATCCCACCCCGGATTTCCGCAGAACACCAGAATAAAATAAAAGACCTGGCTATCAGGGCCTATAAAACAATTGGTTGCCGGGGGCTGGCCAGAGTAGATTTCATTTTGGAACAAAACGGGGCGCCTTATATCCTGGAGATAAATACCATACCCGGCATGACCGCTACCAGTCTTTTTCCCGACGCAGCCAGGGCTGCCGGGATTGAATTCCCGGATCTGATAGATCAACTGGTTAGGCTGGCGCTGGAAAAATAACAACAGAATTGTGGAGAAAAATATGTTTATAACCAGATCGGAATTGGCAGCGCTGATAGATCATACCCTGTTAAGACCTGATGCTGTAACTGGTGATATCATCAGGTTATGTGCAGAGGCAAAACTATATGGCTTTTCTTCAGTATGTGTGAATCCCTGCCACGTTTTTACAGCCAGTAAGGAACTGGCTGATTCGCCAGTCAAGGTCTGTTCTGTTGTTGGATTTCCCCTTGGGGCCAGTACTCCGGCAATTAAAGCGCTTGAAGCTGCTGAGGCTGTCCGGAACGGCGCTAACGAGCTTGATGTCGTGATCAACTTAGGTTTTCTAAAAAACGGGCAGTCGGGGCTGGTAAAATCAGATCTGGCAGGGGTTGTGACAAGCGCCAGACGTGAGAACCCGGACACAATAATAAAGGTGATACTGGAGACATGCTTGTTAACCGACAATGAAAAGATTATGGCCTGCCGGCTGGCCATTGAGGCAGGCGCAGACTTTGTTAAAACCTCAACCGGCTGGGGCAAGGGTGGCGCCACCATGCGCGACGTGGCCCTGCTAAAGCAGGCCGCCGGCAACAGTGCCGGTGTGAAGGCTTCAGGGGGTATTAGAGACCTGGCAACAGCCCTTAACATGCTTGCGGCAGGGGCAGAAAGAATCGGCGCCAGCTCGGGTCCGGCCATTATAAATGAAATGAAAGAATAGATCATAAATCCGGCCGGAGGAGCCAGGTTTTACTTTAATATTTACTACTATTTTACAAGACGGGTTAAACTAAGGCTGTACAATTTTATCCAGTGCATACCCCGGTTATTTTTTATTTGAGCAGGAATTGTCAGAAGTGACAGCGAAATATCCTTTTAACGCTCATAAAAAAACAACAGGGGTGATGGTTTTGAAAATGCGCTGCATGTTGTGTGGAATGCCGTTTGATGATGAAGTTCTGGCAAGCGCCGATCCTTTTGAAGATGAAGATGACGATGATGATATGCCCAAAAAGAAACCAATGTCGGTATGTCTGAGGTGTCAGGCAAAATTAAAACACGAAGCGGATAACCAACAAAAGATACCCAAGCCTATGTAACAAGACAATTATAATCAGGAGGTAGACTATTTGCAGATTAATCTTAGCAGGATAATTAATTATGTTATACTTGCGGCAGTATTAATTTTAATTGTTCTTGGCCTGTATGGGGCCAGGCTTTATACTGACTGGCTCTGGTTCCAGTCCTTAAACTACCAGAGGGTTTTTACGACAATTATATTGTCAAAAGCTGGTCTAAGGTTTGCAGTCGGATTTATCCTGTTTTTATTCCTGTTTATAAACCTGTATTTAACCCGCGGACCTTTACTTAAGGCAACACAGAAAACAAAGGTTATTAAAGAGGATGATCTGCTTACAATTCAAAACGTTTCACTGAACCAACTACTAACTCCACGGTTTTTGCTCCTACTGTTTGTTATTATAAGTTTAGCTATGGCAGTCCTTTTTAATTTTTCTGTAGCCAAGGACTGGATCGCTTTGCAACAATTCTTACACCCAAGCAACTTTGGCGTCAATGACCCTGTCTTCCAAAAAGACGTTGGGTTCTATGTATTTCAGTTGCCTTTTTATATTTTCCTCTACAATGTGGCCAGCATGGCTGTCCTGGTGACTGCTTTCTGGGTTACGATCGTATATCTGGCGATCAATTTCCTGCAAGGGAACCCGGGCCGGTTGCTGCAAGATATTTCGGCGCGCTATCATCTTTCCTTCCTGGCAGCGGTATTCTTTATCATCAAGGCTGTAGGATACCGTCTGGAACAATACATGCTTCTCTTTTCTCACCGTGGCGCTGTATGGGGGCCGGGTTACACAACAACCCACGCTACTCTCGTAGCCTACAAGGTGCTCGCTGTCATCGCCCTTGTATGCGCACTGGCAATCTTAATCAACCTGTTTCTTCGCAAATTCAGGCTGGTTGTTTACAGCATTGGTGTGCTCCTGGTCGCTTCCATAGCCCTTGGCGGACTATACCCCGCTTTTATCCAAAAATTTGTTGTAACGCCGAATGAAGCGGCTATAGAAAGACCGTACCTGGAAAAAAATATTCAATTTGCCAGAATGGCGTACGACCTTGATAAAATTGAGAAAAAAGATTTCCCTGCCGGCAGGATTCTTAGGGCTGAAGATATCCAGGCCAATCAGGACACGGTCGGCAACATCCGCCTTTGGGATTGGGAGCAGCTCAAACAGACTTACGGCCAGCTGCAGGAGATCAGGTTGTATTACGAATTTCCTGATATTGATATTGACCGCTATACAATAAACGGTAGTTACCGCCAGGTTATGCTCGCCCCCAGAGAGCTCAACCAGGAACATCTGACTGCCCAGGCCAAAACGTGGGTTAACCAGAGGTTATTCTTTACCCACGGTTACGGAATCGCTATGAGCCCGGTCAACGAGCTGACCACGGAAGGGCTTCCCACCTTTTTCCTGAAAGATATTCCACCCACAGGCAATACCGACTTAAAAGTGGAACGCCCGGAAATTTATTTCGGGGAGAGGACAGATCAGGACGTTCTGGTTAATACAAAATCACAGGAGTTTAACTATCCTCAGGGTGATGTTAACGTTCTTTCCACATACGAAGGGGAAAGCGGCGTTAAAGTGAACAATTTCCTGCGCCGGGTTATGTTTGCCCTGGCCCTGGGAGATTATAAAATACTCCTTTCCAGTGAAATCGATAATAACAGCAGGGTTTTATATTATCGCAATATCAAGCAGAGAGTTCCTAAAATTGCGCCATTCCTTCAGTATGACAATGACCCTTATATAGTTCTGAGCAACGGCAAGCTGTACTGGATGTGGGACGCTTACACAATAACAAATAAGTTTCCATATTCCGAGCCATTTGACAAGGTAAACAACTACATCCGGAATTCTGTTAAAATAGTTGTTGACGCTTATACCGGGCAAATCGATTTCTATATCAGTAATGAAAGTGACCCGCTGATCCAGACGTACAGCAAAATCTTTCCCGGTATGTTTAAATCTTTAGAAGAAATGCCCGAGGATCTTCACAAACATATTCGCTATCCGGTAGATCTCTTCCGGATACAGGCAGAAATGTATGGCGCCTATCATATGGAAGACCCCCTGGTATTTTATAACAGGGAGGACAAGTGGAATATAGCCAGTGAAACCATGGGCAGTGAGGAAAAGCAAATAGAACCGTACTACACAATCATCAAAATGCCCGGAGAGGATAAGCCGGAATTTGTTTTAATCCTTCCCTTTACTCCGCAAAACAAAAAGAACATGATTGCCTGGATGGCCGCCAGGTCGGACGGGGATAATTACGGTACGCTTTTATCATATAACTTCCCCAAGCAGGAGCTGGTTTACGGACCGACGCAGATAGAAGCCAGGCTCAACCAGGATACTCTTATTTCACAGCAGTTGTCACTATGGAACCAGCACGGATCCAGCGTGATCAGGGGAAACCTGTTGGTTATACCTGTCAAGGACGCATTAGTTTATGTCGCGCCTATCTACCTGCAGGCTGAGCAGAGCAAAATGCCCGAATTGCGCAGGGTCATAGTGGCGCACGGGGAAAAAGTTGTCATGGAACCGACGCTGGAAATAGCTCTTGAAAAAATATTCGGAGAAGGTACGGGAATGAGAATAACAACGCAGGCGCAACAGCCTGAAACCGGCTCTCCCGCCGCCAGTATTTCCGACCTCGCCCAAAGCGCCAACCAGCTTTACGATGAAGCGCAGAATAAGCTCAGAAACGGCGACTGGGCAGGTTACGGTGAGTCATTGAATAAGTTGAAACAGACCCTGGCTGAACTTGTGGCCAGAGTTGAAGACCAACCCTAAACGTAGAAATTGATATGATGCCGGCGTTTCAGTCATTGCAAACCTGTCAGATAACTGCAAAAAAGCTGCCGGCTCCGCGCCGGCTGCTTTTTTTACAGCAACCAAACTTTAACTTTGTATGTAATTTTAATAAACGGGGAGGTTATTTCTATGGAGCCAGGTGGTAAAATCAGGCGCATTGGCGTATTGACCGGCGGTGGGGACTGCCCGGGATTAAACGCGGTGATCCGCGCGGTAGTTAAAACTGCGATTGGCAGCTACAGGTTATCAGTCGTAGGCTTTGAAAACGGCTTCGGCGGGTTGATCCAAAACCGGGCGCGTGATTTAACTATGAGCGACGTGGTTGGCATTTTGCCGCGTGGCGGGACCATTCTGGGCACTACCAACAGGGATAACCCCTTTAAGTATCAGATGGTGATCAAGGGGGAAAAGGTATTTAGAGATGTTTCCGACCGTGTTATTGAAAATATTAATATACATGGAATAGATGCCCTGATCGTCATCGGCGGAGACGGAAGCCTGAGCATCGCCCAGGAGCTATATGAAAAAAAAGGACTGCCGGTTGTTGGTGTGCCTAAAACTATTGACAACGACCTGTCAGCCACAGATCAGACTTTTGGCTTTGACACAGCCTTAAATACCGCCACCGAAGCTATAGACAAGCTGCACACGACTGCTGAGTCACATCACAGGGTAATGGTGCTTGAGGTTATGGGGCGTTATGCCGGTTGGATCGCGCTGCAGTCCGGTATCGCCGGCGGAGCTGATGTTATTCTTATACCTGAGATTCCCTATTCAATTGACAAAGTATATGAAAAGATTTACAGAAGGCGGGATTTTGGGAAAATGTTCAGCATTGTAGTGGTAGCGGAAGGAGCAAAACCGGTAGGCGGGGAAATGGTTGTCCAGAGAATGGTGGAAGAAAGTTTTGACCCAATCCGTCTGGGCGGCATTGGCAATGTGGTGGCCAAACAGATTGAAGAGGAAACCGGAATGGAATCCAGGGCAATGGTATTAGGTCACCTGCAGAGGGGCGGGATGCCAACAGCTTTTGACCGGATCCTGGCCACACGTTACGGCGCCGGCGCAGTAAACCTTGTTATGGACGGCAAGTTTGGCGAAATGGTATGCCTGCGCACCCCCAATATCGAATCAGTAACGTTGACGGAGGCTGTGGGAGAACTTCGCATGGTACCCATAAATGGTGATATGGTCCGCTCCGCCAGACAGATCGGCATATGCTTTGGAGATTAATAAGCATACCACGGCACTATAATCTGTAAGATTTAAACAGGCGCCCCGTATTTAATAATTTAAAAAGGGGCGCTTAATTATTAAAAATTACCCTTGCTGTGGTTATAATATATAAAGGGCTAAAACAGTATAGCGGCAATGCGGTCTAGATGGCCAACTTGCTGTATGGCAGACGCCTGTGATAAAATAAACCCACAGAAATACCATGGAGGAATATTAAGTGAGGTTAGGTATTTTTACTGATAGTTATTTACCATATACAAGCGGCGTCGTTCGGTCTATTCAGACCTTTAACGAGGAACTAACTAAATTAGGTCACGATGTCTATATTTTTGCTCCAAACTATAAAAACTGCATCAGTGATAGCAAGGTATTTCGCTTTACTTCCATACCATCGCCTACCAACCGTGACTTTACCGTGGCGCTGCCGTTCTCTTTAAAACTGAGGCCGACTATTAAACATCTCAATCTCGACTTAATCCATGTTCATTCACCATTTCTGCTGGGGCGGCTTGGCGCCAGGTACGCCAGGAAAATTAACGTGCCCCTTGTATTCACTTACCATACTCTTTTAGAGCATTATGTGCACTATATTCCATTTGCCAAGTCCGGCTCAAAAGATATTGCGCAAATTGCGCAGTCAGTCTCCAAAGATCTGGCGCAAAAAATCAGCCGGGATTTTTGTAACCTGTGTGACCTGGTGATAGTGCCAACCGGCATTGTGGCGGACTATCTGCATGAAATCGGTGTAAAAACAGTTCTAAAAAAAGTGCCCACAGGTATTAAAACTGCTGAGTATAAAAAAGGGGAGAGGGAATGGCTGCAGAAAGAGTACAAAATCTCGCCCGATGATAAGGTTCTTGTTTTTGTCGGCAGATTGGGCCTGGAAAAAAATATTCCATTTATGTTTGAGAGCTTCAAGATAGTCAAAAGCAAGGTTGACAACGTTGTCCTTGTAATTGTAGGAGGCGGCCCGGCGGAGGAAGAACTCAAAAAAATTGCTATTGATCTAGATCTGAGTGACAGCATTATTTTTACAGGAACCCTGTCGCCGCAGGACGTAATCAACTGTTACGCGGGATCAAACGTGTTTGTATTCTCATCTGTATCCGAGACACAGGGTATAGTTATCACCGAGGCTAAAGCTGCCGGCCTGCCGGTGGTAGCCATACGCGCAAATGGAGCTGCAGAAATGGTTGAAGACGGTATCGACGGTTATCTTACCAACCAGAGTACAGTAGAGTTTGCGGAAAGGATTATCGACCTGCTGAATGATGAGCAACTCAGATTGGAGATGGGCATAAATGCCATAAAAAACGCCGCAAAGCTTGATTCAGTAAACTGTACTGCTATGCTTTTGAATTGTTATCAAACCCTGAAAAAAGCTTGACAAACCTGACGGTTTTAGCCCGTCATGAATGGGATCCACCCCCTAACACAAGTATTTCTTCATACTAGGGACTTCTTCCCGCATGGCATGGCGGATTAGCAAATAACATTATGCAATTTTAAAATTGGGATGTTTCGATTTAGAAATATTTCCACATGGGCAGCGGGACACCAGCAGAACCCCACCCAATCTACAATGAAGATTGTACCTAAAAATTACCGGCTAAAATGCCGGTTTTTGTTTGACATATATAAAGCCGGCCGTTAATATTAATATTAAATAAGAATATTCTTATTTGGAGGTATAATGACAGAAGCAAAAATTATTCAGAAAATAAAGAAAAAGGGATACAAAATCACTTCACAGCGCCGGGCAATTATCGAGGCGTTGCTTGTGCCGGACAGACCGCCAACTGCAAAAGATGTGCTTGAGATAGTAAGGGATAAGTATCCCGATGTCAGCCTTGACACAGTGTATCGAAACTTGAACCTGCTGGCCGAAATAGGATGTGTAATTAAAATCAACCTGAAAAATAGTGAGACGAGTCGTTTTGAGATCCTCAAGCGACATCACCACCACCACTTAATCTGCCTAGGCTGCGGTGAAGCAGTCTGCCTGGAAAAATGCCTGCTGGACATGCACGCGGATGTTTTAAATAATAAAGGATACAAAATTGTAGGGCATGCCTTTGAAATATACGGTTACTGCCCATCCTGCTATAATGCGGCAGAAAAGAGCAAGGAGGTATAAATAATGCGTAAGAAGGGAAGTGGTTTTATAATTAAATTTCTGGTTCTTATATTTATGCTCTCCTTTTTTTCCGCATGCGGCAGTCAAGCTGTAAATAACGAAAAAGGAAAAACTGCCGCCCCGGATGCTGTCACTTTGGCCACAACATTTTATCCCCTGTACATAGAAGCGGCAAATATTACAAAAGACATACCCGGCGTAAGACTGATCAATATAGCCCCTCCCACCACCGGTTGTCTCCATGATTACCAGTTGACCCCGGAGGATTTAAAAAAAATGAGCGAGGCAGATATCCTGGTCGTTAATGGGGCTGGGATGGAGACATTTACAGATAAAATAGTCAGTCAACTGCCTGAACTAAAAATTATTGATGCCAGCAGGGATATACCCCTGATTAAAGGCGAAGGTGATGAATATAACCCCCATGTTTGGGTGAGCATCACCAATGCTATCAAACAGGTTAGGAATATCGGGGAACAACTTGCCATACTTGATCCGGACCGCGCTGTACAATACACCGCCAATACTGATGTTTATGCGGCAAAACTGGCTGACCTCCGCGCCAGGATGCGCCAGGTAATAGCCAATGCGGGCGGAAAAGATATTATCACCTTCCATGAGGCGTTTCCTTATTTTGCCCAGGAATTCAACCTGAATATAACCGCCGTCATAGAACGGGAGCCTGGCGCCGAACCAAGCGCGGCAGAGTTGTCTGAGACGATTAAAATTATTAAAGAGACAGGCACAAAAGTTATTTTTACTGAACCTCAGTACCCGGCCAGATCCGCTGAAACCATTGCCCGGGAAACCGGCATAAAATTATATACGCTGGATCCGGCGGTCACTGGCGCCATGGAACCGGACGCATATTTAAAAATCATGGAGAAAAATATGGATATACTGAAAGAGGCTCTAAATCAAGATGAATGATAGAGCAATAACCAGGAAACAGTCACAAGCCTGCGGTCTTTGCTGCACGAAGCTTGAATCCTTTGGTGTAACTATCGGCAAAACTGAAATCTTGAGGGATATCAATCTCCATATTCATTGTGGTGAACTGACCGCGCTGGTCGGCCCCAACGGGGCAGGTAAAACAACTCTGCTTAAAGCTATAATCGGGGAGGTCCCTCACTCGGGCACTGTAAGGTTTCTAGATATCAAGAACTGCCACACCAGAAAACCACTGGTCGGTTATGTGCCGCAAAAACTAGAGTTTGATCCCGG
The DNA here is from genome assembly GCA_018435055.1 of Pelotomaculum sp. Taxonomy (GTDB): domain Bacteria; phylum Bacillota; class Desulfotomaculia; order Desulfotomaculales; family Pelotomaculaceae; genus Syntrophopropionicum. The sequence continues at coordinate 101,453 of JAHDOA010000018.1, forward strand.
CGCTCCGATCAGCGTCTTAGACCTTTTTTCAGCAGGACTGTCGGCCAGGCCGATTTTTCTGGGGCATTCAAGCCGTCAGCGCGAGCACGCCTCCGCCATTCTTTCTGTTGTTCAGGCGGAACACCTTTTAGAAAGACGCCTGGGGGATTTATCGGGCGGAGAATTGCAGAGGGTACTGCTGGCTCTGGCGCTGGAACCATGTCCAGATCTGCTGCTTATGGATGAGCCGGTATCAGGGGTTGATGCGCATGGCCGGGAACTATTTTATAATATTGTTTCAGACTTGCGCCAGCGCTACGATCTTTCAATTATTCTGGTATCACACGACCTTGTTATGGTCGCGAGGCACGCTGACAGGGTAGTTTTTATAGACCGCACACTGCAGTGTGTGGGCACGCCGCAGGAAGTTTTCAGCTGCGATAATATCAAGCGGGCTTATGGCTTTGTTTACCAGCAAAACATTGAAGGGAAAGATTCATCCTTTGAGTATAAGATTAAAGGGGTTGGCGCCTGATGGAGTCCTGGTATTTTATCATTGACAAGCTGCTGCCCTTTGCCTGGACTCATCATATTTTTATGAAAAATGCTTTGCTGGCTGTATTACTGGTCGGGCCGATGTTCGGCATCATGGGGACCATGGTTGTTAATAACAAGATGGCTTTCTATTCGGATACCATCGGCCATTCTGCCCTGACCGGCATAGCTATAGGAATCCTCCTTGGTTTTCAGGATCCCTTGTGGATCATGGTGGTTTTTTCTATCCTTCTGGCAGTGGCTATATCATTATTAAAATATTATACAACGGCTTCAACAGATACTGTTATCGGCGCCGTGTCAGCTACAATGGTGGCGCTGGGCATCGTTATACTCTCGCGGGGCGGGGGGTTTGCCAAATTTTCACGTTTCCTCATCGGTGATATCTTAAGCATCACGCCCAGAGAAATTTACTTGCTTATCATCGCCTTTGCGGCTATGGTGCTTCTCTGGACAGCCATGTTTAATAAATTCCTTCTTCTCAGTGTTAACCCCACACTGGCCCGCAGCAGGGGTATACGGGTCCGCCTGGTGGAAACACTGTTTTGTATCGTCATTGCGGTTATCGTAACAATATCAATACAGTGGGTGGGCATCTTAATTATAAATTCGTTTTTAATATTGCCCGCCGCAGCGGCCCGCAATATCAGCATCAATATTAGGAATTACCACGTAATTTCGGTATCGATAACCTTAATTTCCGGCATAACGGGTCTTTTGCTGTCGTACTACTGGTCGTCAGCCACCGGCGCAACAATTGCTTTAGTTGCTGCAGCATTATATTTGATTACCCTCCTGTTGAAACCCAGGTTTGCATAGAAATAAGATAGTATGACGTGAATCATGACGTGAGAAGTGAGACCACGGCCCATAATACATATGATGTCCTGCGCAAAATTTTTACTGCCTGCAAGGGGCAGCTTTTTTATTTTCGGGCATAAAACCCGCCTAAAGCATAAACAATATTAGACAAAGAATTAAAGCAGGAGATGTTGTAATGGTACAGTACGCTCATACGGGCAAGGAATCAAGAGAACGCGAAATACCCGCGCCATTCGTATCTGAAGGAAAACCGGAACAAAAACCTGATAAAGAGCAGACATGGGAAAAAAAATTTAATGAACTGGACCGGTATATCAGCTTATATGCAAAAGAGCCCGGGCAGCTGATTATAATTCTGCAAAAGGCACAGGATATCTTTGGCTACCTGCCGGAGGAGGCGCAGGCTTACATAGCCGAAAAAACCGGGACGCCAGTTAGCGAGGTTAACGGCGTTGTCACATTTTACTCGCTTTTTTCAACTGAACCACGGGGAAAATGCGCGCTGGATCTATGTATGGGAACAGCTTGCTATATTAAGGGCGCCCAGGAACTGATGGACACGCTGAAAGACCAGCTGCAGATAGACGCCGGCGAGACTACTGCCGATCACCTTTTTACTGTTAACACCACCCGCTGCATCGGCGCCTGCGGGCTGGCGCCGATTCTGGTTGTAAACGGAGAAGTGCATGGAAACGCCAAATCCGGCGAGATCATAAAAATAATACAGAAATACCGGAAAGGTGAAGATAGTGAAAGTAAAAAACACTGAAGATCTCAGGGAAATAAAGGATAAATTCTTTCCTTTGATCAAACAAAGGCTGGGCCACCGCAACGGTTTGGGCATTACCCAGGTGTTGGTATGCTCCGGCACGGCCTGCTCCTCCGCGGAGAGCCAGGATTTTCGGCTGGAACTTGAGCGGGAACTGGAAAGGCGCAATTTGAGGGACAACGTGCGAATTTTTAAAACAGGCTGTTTTGGTTTCTGCCAGCACGGACCCATTGCCATGGTCCATCCCGGTGAAGTATTTTACTGCCAGGTAAAACCGGATGACGTTAAGGAACTTGTGGAAACACATTTTCTCAGCGGCCGGGTCGTGGAAAGGCTACTCTATCAAAATAACGGCCAAAGAGCCAATAATATCGAGGATATTCACTTTTTTCAGGCCCAAAAACGGATAGTACTGCGTAACTGCGGCGTAATAAACCCGGAAGATATCAGCGAATATATCGCCAGAGATGGCTATTTCGCCCTGGCTGATATTATTCTAAATAAAAAACCGTCTGAAATAATTGACAAAATCAAAAAATCCGGTCTGAGGGGCAGGGGGGGCGCCGGATTCCCGACCGGCCGGAAATGGGAGATGACAGCTGCCCAGGATGTCAAACCCAAATATGTTTTGTGCAACGCGGATGAGGGAGATCCCGGCGCCTTTATGGACCGCAGCATCCTGGAAGGAGACCCGCACAGTATCCTGGAAGCGATGGCAGTGTCCGGCTATTGCATTGGCGCGGCGCAGGGCTACATCTATATACGGGCGGAATATCCCATCGCTGTGGAAAGACTGGAAATCGCTATTGATCAGGCCAGAGGGTACGGCCTGCTGGGCAAAAACCTTTTCGGTACCTCCTTTGATTTTGATATCGGACTGCGTTTTGGCGCCGGCGCCTTTGTGTGCGGCGAGGAAACCGCGCTGCTCCAATCCGTCATGGGCCAGCGCGGGGAACCGCGTCCCCGGCCGCCCTACCCGGCTCAAGAAGGTCTCTGGGGCAAACCTACATTAATCAGCAATGTGGAAACCTACGCCAACATCCCGGTCATTTTGCGAGAGGGCTGGGAGTGGTACAGCGGACATGGCACGGCGTCCAGCAAAGGCTCCAAAGTATTCTCCCTGGCCGGCAAAATCAATACCACCGGTCTTATTGAAGTACCCATGGGCACTACCTTGCGCACAATTGTATTTGACATAGGAGGCGGCATACCAGGCGGAAAAAAATTTAAAGCAGTCCAGACAGGCGGACCTTCAGGCGGCTGTATACCTGACAAATACCTGGATCTGCCCATAGATTACGAGTCATTGAAAGAAATCGGGTCGATGATGGGGTCCGGCGGTATGATCGTGATGGACGAAGAGAACTGCATGGTTGACATAGCCCGGTTTTACGTTGAATTCACTCAAGACGAGTCCTGTGGGCGCTGCACACCGTGCCGGGTGGGAACCAAAAGGCTTTTAGAAGTTTTAAAAAGAATTACCGAAGGCAAGGGAGAAATGGAGGACCTGGAGCTGCTGGAAGAACTGGCCTTTGACATTCGTGACGCGTCACTGTGCGGCCTGGGCCAGACCGCCCCCAACCCGGTGATTTCTACAATGCGTTATTTCAGAGAAGAGTATATCGCCCACATCAGGGATAAAACCTGTCCGGCCGGGGTGTGCAAAGCGCTTCTTGATTATACGGTAGACGAGGCCAAGTGCGCCGCCTGCGGTCTTTGCGCCAAAGTCTGCGCCGCGGGCGCGATTACCGGCGCGCGGGGACAGCCGTACCGGATAGATCCTGAGAAATGCCTTAAATGTGCGGCATGTGTGGCTAAATGTCCGAAAAATGCTATTACCAAAGGCATCAGGAAGGAGGACGTTAATATTGCAGAGACCGGAATACACACCGGGACCGGTGGTCAGGAAGAAAGGGCAGCTTTATGATAATCCGGAAAAAGATGTGGAAAAAATAAGGCTGACTATTGACGGCAGGGAAGTCGAAGCTGAAAAGGGGATGAATGTTTTAGAAGCCGCCCGCCTGGCCGGCATTGAGATCCCCAGTCTATGTTACCTGCGGCATATCAATGAAATAGGTTCCTGCCGGGTCTGCCTGGTTGAGGTGGAGATAAAGGGGACTAAAACGCTCCAGGCCTCCTGTGTTTATCCTGCCACCGAGGGACTAGTTGTCCATACCTCATCACCACGGGTAAGACGCGTGCGCAAAACCATGGTGGAATTGCTTCTGTCTGATCACCATCGCGAATGCACCACCTGTATCCGCAACCTGAACTGTGAGCTGCAGAATGTCGCTGACAACCTGGGTATAAGAAACATCAAATATACTGGAGAAATGAAGGCGTTGCAGGTCCAGAACGAAAATTCATTTATTATCCGCGATTACAACAAATGCATCAAATGCCGGCGCTGTGAAGCCATTTGCAGCAGGGTACAGGAAGTAAACGTCTATTCTGCCTTGAACCGTGGGTATGATACGGTTATCGCCCCCGCCTTCATGCAGGACCTGTCTAAAGTGGCCTGCATTACCTGCGGACAGTGCGTGATCGCTTGTCCCACCGCTTCGCTGACCGAGAAGGAGTGCGTGGAATCCGTCTGGGAAGCGCTTGAGGACCCGGATAAATATGTTGTGGTACAGACGGCGCCCTCCATTCAAGTTACCTTGGGCGAGGTGTTCGGCTTTGAGGTGGGCACGGTGGTAACCGGAAAACTGGTGAGCGCCCTGCGCCGGCTTGGCTTTGACAGGGTTTTTGCCACTGATTTCACAGCAGACTTAACTATTATGGAAGAGGCCCACGAGTTGCTGGAAAGACTGGACGGCCACGGCAAACTCCCGCTGCTTTCCTCATGCAGTCCAGGCTGGGTCAAGTTCGCGGAACATTTTTACCCTGAATTCCTGGAAAACCTGTCAACCTGCAAATCGCCGCATGAAATGTTCGGCGCACTGACAAAAACTTATTTCGCGAAGAAGGAGGGCCTGGATCCAAAGAAAATTGTGGTAGTAGCAATTATGCCCTGCACGGCGAAAAAGTTTGAGGCCAGCCGTCCGGAAATGGGCACGGGTGATTTTAAGGATGTGGATTGGGTCCTGACGACCAGGGAACTGGCCCGTATGATCAGGCAGGCGGGAATTAATTTTCACGACCTGCCGGATGAAGAATATGACACCCCAATGGGCATTGCCAGCGGGGCGGGCGCTATTTTCGGCTCAACCGGCGGGGTGATCGAGGCAGCGGTAAGGACGGCATATTTTTTAACGTCGGGGCAGGAAATGGACCTCCTGGACTACGAGGAACTGCGCGGGTTCAGCGGGTTAAAGGAAGTCTGGATAGAACTGAAAGGGCGGAAAATTAAAGTAGCCATCGCTCACGGCACAGGCAACGCCAGGATAATGATGGAACGGCTCAAAGCGGGAGAGCAATTTGACTACGTTGAGATAATGGCCTGCCCCGGCGGCTGTGTTGGCGGAGGCGGTCAACCCATATTCGGCGCCAGGGAGCATAAAGAGATATCTCTTGATTACAGGCATAACAGGGCAGATGCTTTAGATCGCATCGATTTTTCAAGAGAATTGAGGCGAGCCCATGAAAATCCGGCGGTGAAAAAAATCTATGAAGAGTTTTTGGGCCATCCCTTAAGCGACATGTCGAAAAATCTTCTGCACACCTATTACACACCGCGCGGCAAGGAACCGGGACTGAATTTGGGCGGAATGAAGGGAGGCCACGCCGGCCATGTAAAAGAAAATATTCCGCCGCACGATACCCAGTACATACCGCGGGATGAATTGGAACCAAAAATATAGCTGCCTTTTGAAAACTACGTGGCTTAGGATATCTGGCAACACAGGCGCGATTTTTAAATATTAAAAAAACAACATACGGAGGTATATAATGACGGAAAAGACAAGCTGGAGGGTCGGGGAACTGGCCAAACAGACCGGTCTATCAGTGCGGACGCTGCACTACTATGATCAAATCGGGCTACTTGTGCCTTCAAGAAATAAGGGAAACGGGCACCGGCTCTATACTGGAACAGACATAGTAAGATTACAGCAAATAATAGCATTGAAACACCTTGGTTATTCACTGTATGATATCAAGGAGTTCTTGCAGGGTACAGATTATTCACCGGGGCGTGTGATCAACCTGCATATCAATCAGCTGCGTGAGCATATAAAATTCCAGCAAAATCTCTGCCGGCGCCTGGAAATAATTTCAGAAAACCTGCAGTCACAAAAAAAAGTAACCGCAGAGCAGTTTATTGAAATAATTGCAGCTGTGAAAAGCGCAGAAAAATATCCCCTGTCCCGGGAACAGGAGAATAGCCGCAAACGCAGGGAAGAAATACTTAGATCAGGTGAAAAACCGGCAAGCTGGGCAGGAATGGCACAATCTGCTGATTACGCAATGAACTAATATTAGTTATTTGAGCATGCGCTTCAGCACTTTTCCGCTGGCGCCTTTGGGCAGTTCCTCTTTAACCTCTATTATTTCCGGAATCTTGTATATAGAAAGCCTTCCTTTCAGGAAGCGAAAAAGTTCATATTTGTCCGGCGTAAAACCTTCCGCTGGAATTATGAATGCCTTTATGACTTCACCTTTGACAGGATGGGGAACACCGATCACAGCTGCCTCCGCTACTGATTGATGAGCCTTCAGCGCATCTTCTACCTCGCCGGGATACACATTGAAGCCGGCCGTAATAATCAGTTCTTTTTTTCGGCCCACGATAAAAATATAACCGTCATGATCAAGATAGGCCAGATCACCAGTGTAAAGCCAGCCGTTTTTAAGCGCCAACCTGGTTTCTTCTTCCCGGTTATAATAACCTTTCATAACGTTGGCTCCTCTAACGATAAGCTCTCCTATCTCGCCGGAAGGAAGTTCCCTGTCTTCTTCATCCACTATTTTAATTTCCACACCGGTAAGGGGCAGACCGACCGACTTTATTTTGCGAATACCCTTCAGCGGGTTCAGGCTTACCACGGGGGAGGCTTCGGAAAGCCCGTATCCTTCGATTATAGGAAAACTAAAGGTTTTTTCGAAAGACAGCATATGCTCCTCAGAAATTGAATCCCCGCCGGATATGGCATACCTTAGGGTGGGGAAGGGCGCCTGTCGCCGCAGTTTCAGCAGTACAGCAAACATGCTCGGCACTCCGCAGAATACTGTTATTCCCTTCTGTGAAAGGGCATGCAACACTTCTTTGGGCCTGAAAGCATCCAGGATCGTAATGGAGCAGCCGACGTACAGCGGCAACAGGACGCTTGTCGCCCAGCCAAAACTGTGAAACATGGGCAGCACAGCCAGAAAATTGTCATCAGGGCCGAAGTCAGAGACGTCATCCATAGACTTAACATTGCCAATTAAGTTGTTTTGCGTCAGCATGACAGCTTTGGGCTGATCCATAGTGCCGGAGGTATACAGCAGCGAGCAAACTGATTCCGGATCCCTTTTCTGAAAATGTAACGGCGGGGCGGCGGATATCTCTTTACAGCATTGCTCATCAAGTATGACCACCTTTATGGACTGTCCCGGCAGCCTGGAAAAAGCCCTGCCGATAGTTTCGTTTGTTATTAGAAAGAGCGAGCCGGAGTCATTCAGCATAAAAGCCAATTCCGCGGGTGTCTGAAGCAGGTTTAAAGGCACTACAACCCCGCCGGCGCGGATTACTCCAAAATAAGAGTAGATGAACTCCGGGCAGTTGCTAAGCGCGACCGCCACTCTGTCGCCTGTTTTAAGGCCCAGGCTCTGCAAATAACCAGCGTATTTTTCTATATTTTGTTCCATCTCTCTGTAGCTGACTGTTACGTTATTAAATAATAATGCGGGACGATCAACGTCCTGGTTGTTATCCCTGTGTATGCTATGTATCTCCAAATGTTAAACCTCCCTAACATTTCTAAACAAGCATTATTTTCGACGTACAGAGTCTGTAATCCTCTGTCGGCCTTTCCCTAAATCATAAAGATAAGCAGAACTATCAGGCAAGCCGGCCCATACTCGTATTTGACCCGCAAAGACTCGAAAGTTATAATATTAACGATAATAAGGTAATATATGGGGGGTTCTATTATGGACAGGATAAAATCTGCGTACGAAATGGCTCTGGAGCGTTTCCAGCAAAGAAGGGAAGTGCCACCGGAAGAGATTGAAAAAATGGGGTATATCCTGGAGGGGAAAGCGCTGGGAGCTAAATATTTAAATGAAATTAACTTTGACATATTATTAGAGATCAAAAAATATCCGGATAAAATAAGGGGATACATGGCAGAAGGGGCTCTGGAAACCTTTTTGAGCAATATCCAGCTGCCCGTTGACAATGCAACCCTTGAAACTACTAAAAAAGCCCTGGCAGGGATTGCATTGCTAACTGTCAACAAGAAAGCACTCAATGAAGTAACCGGCCAGCTTGAACACCTTTTATACTATTATGAGAGCGCTGTCAAACAGGCTTTTGAACAGTTTAAAGAAAGATTCTCCGCCAGGATGGCCGCTTCCATGAAATCACTGGAGGAAAAAGTCGGAGTTAAATTAAAAATAGATCCTGAAAAACAGCCTGGCTTCAGGGAAGAATGGACAAGGGCAATTAGTAGTATAAATACTCAGTACAACAAGATACTGGCGGAACAGAAGGAAAAAATAAGGAATATTAGATAATTTTCACCTGCCTGGCTTGCCTGCCGGGACCGGCTTGAAAGTAAATGATGCAGGGTTCTTTTCAGGTAAAGAGCCCTTTGACTTGCCAAATATGAAAAATAATACTCCTCCTGCCAGGGCCAGGCCGGCCGAACTCCAGAACATTAGTCCGGTCCCTTTCGCCATCAGATAACCATAGAGTGGGGGACCGGCGGCCACGCCGAAAAATCTCACACTGCCGTACAGTGAAGTAATTAATCCACGTTCTTTGATCGTGGCGGCGCTTGTTATGAGCATGTTCAAACAGGGTAATACCAGGCCCGTGCCGGTCCCGATTACTGAAATGGCTGCAAAGTAAAAAATAACGCCTTTTGCCAACGGCAAAAAAATCAGTGACGCAGTGATAATACCAAGACCGGTTACCACCAGTGTTTTCATCAGTGATTCCTTTTTCTTAATGACAAATCCGGTGATAAAAGAAGTCACGCTCATAAATAGTACCGGGATAGCCAGTACCAGCCCTTTGGGTATGCCGTCCAAACCAAACTGCCGCTCAAGGAATTCAGATAGATAAAATAATACGCCGAAAAGTATCAGCAACACTATAGCGCCCGCCAGGTAAGAGGAAAGCAGCAGCCCTTTTTGCTTTTTAAATACCTGCGTAAATGACCTTAAATACTGTTGCAGCTTTTGCTTGACACGTCCCTCAGGCTCTTTTACCAGGAGCCACATCCCCGCAACCACCGGTATTACTATTAGCGGGAAAAATATAAAAGCCGCATACCAGGCCAGGAGGCCTATGGCCGCCCCGAGTACGGGGCTGATCACCTTGCCCAACCCGTTAGATGCCTCAATTGATCCCAGTGAACGGCTGCGTTCCTTGTCTTTAAAAAGGTCGCCGCAAAGGGCCATGGCAATCGGCGCGGTACCCGCGGCGCCGATTCCCTGTATAACCCTGCCGGCCAGGATTAACATATAAGCATTCTGTTTGAAAAATATTGCCGCGAGAGCGGCGATAAGACCGCCAGCACCGTAAACAATTAAAGCCGGAATGATGATCGCCTTTCTTCCGTAACGGTCTGAAAGAAAACCTGTTACTGGTATAATTAAGCCGGCCGGCAGGGAAAAAAGCGTAATTATTAAACTTACCTGAAGTGAAGATAGATTTAGCGCATTCCTAATATCGGGCAGAACAGGGATCAGCATCGAATTACCCAAAACCATAATAAGCGGTACCCCAGACAATGCCGCCACTACCAGCCAGTAGTTTTTCTGTGGTTTACCGGCGCCTGCGCTTACAGTCATTAATCATCCCTCCGTATCTTTAAACTTCCCACTGTTATAAAAAATAATCTTTTAATTATATTAAAAAATTATGGATAATGATGATAGCTGCAGCAGTGGCCATCGGGCGCTTCATGCTGGTTTTATCATATTAGAAAAGGCTATTAACTGAAGAAAACACAAATTGCGCAGTATGGTACAAACTATGAATAACAGCGGTTAAAAAACGGGTTGCTCAATAAACGGGTATATGATAATTTAATACTAAATCTGAAGTAGTAAAGGTCTTTGACAGGAAGGAGTTTTTTGTTGGATTACGCATTAGTAAACAATCATATTGTATTTGACATCGATGAAATTGTGGAAATGATTGAAGAATACATTGAGGAATTTTTATTACTGGAGCACTATTTTGAAGATCAGCTAATCGAGTCCAGTATTATATACCTGGAAGATATTGATGTTGAGTATGATCCCGGCGACACAGGCAAGTACTTTAAGCAGAAATACATCCAGAATGAAACAAATGATCAGGAGTTTTCCAGCTTTTTAAGAAACACCTTCGCCACCAGTCTATTTATTAACGACTCGATCGAAATAGAAATACAAAATGGCCGTATAGTCTGCCTGCTCGGAAACAGGGGAGAATTAATTCTCAGGACAGGACTGGACAGCTTTGTTTTCTCCCCCCTATTCAAACTGTCAATAGAACCTGGTCAGGCGCAGGTACTGCTGAAAGCCGTTGTTTCAGCTTATATAAAGAATTACGAAAATGTGTCACCAGAAAGCATTGAGTCATACTCCATGTTCTCGGGTGTTTGCCTGATGGCGCTGGCCAAAATAAATGAACTGCCCACCTGCGGCTATGAGCTTAACCTTTCACATGATGAAATGCTGCTTTTCGGCCTGGCCCTTAATTTGGCCGGCGACAACGCGGACAAGGAAACGCTGGCCGTAACGCGCTCGATTATAAAACAGATCAAAAGATATTTTCCGGAAATTGAGCATATTTCGCCTGAAAGCTTTGAAACAACACCAAGAATGGGCAAGATCCTGGATTTCAAAAAACCTGACAACGAAAAATAAATTAATCAGATACAGATATGGAGGGCAAAATGCCTGTACTAAACACCCCCTTTATTATTAAAAAAATGGATATTAAAAACAGGTTTCTGCGTTCCGCGACTGTGGAAAGCAAGGCTGACATTGACGGTTTTGTTACTGATGACCTCCTCGAACTTTACTATCATTTAGCAGTAGGTGGGGCGGGTATGCTGGTTACCGGGGCCGCCGCTGTTGAACCCGCGGGGAAAGGCTTTGCGCAGCAGATATGTGTGTTTGATGACAAGTTCTTACCGGGCTTAAACAGGTTGGCCCGCATAGTGCACAAATACGGCAATGGCTGCAAGTGCGCGGCGCAGATTTTTCACCAGGGCATAGCCGGGTATGCCATTTCCTATGGCGCTCCCGGCAGGGGGTTCACCCTTAGAGATATCAGGCCGGATGACATTACCGCAACGGTAAAGGCTTTCGGCTTGGCCGCCCGCAGGATAAAAGACGCAGGCTTTGACGCTGTAGCCGTGCACGGAGCGCATGGCTATCTTCTAAACCAGTTCCTTTGCCCGGCCACAAACAACCGCGTTGACAGGTGGGGCGGCAGCCTTGAAAACAGGATGCGTTTCACACTGGAGGTATACTCCGCCATACGCGATCAGGTCGGCGACGGCTTCCCGGTATTATGGAAAATGAACACTTCTGATTATATAGAAGGCGGAAATGAGATTGAACAATACGCCAGGGTGGCCGCAACGCTGGCGAAAATGGGTGTGGATCTAATTGAATTGACCGGCGGCGTGGAGAAACAGGCAAAATTGCGCGCCCGGCTCAGTAAAGAGGCGGGAGAGCATGAAGCATATTTCTACTGGGCTATCAATGCCATGAAGGAAGCTGTTGCAGGAACAAAAACCGCACTGGCAATGACCGGCGGCATCCGCTCACTACCGGCGATGGAGGGGCTGCTGAAAAAGGGAGTCGACTTAATTGGTATCTGCCGCCCTTTAATCTGCGAGCCTGACCTGCCCAACCGTTTGCTAAACAGCCCCGACAAAAGGCAGTCCAAATGCACTTCATGCAATAAATGCCTTTTTCATATTGCCAGGCAGCCACTAAAATGCCTCGAGTTCGATCCTTTCCGCAGTGTGCTGGCCAGTGTTTCCAGGTAAGATATATTCCACCGGCCTTAGTTGAGATAATCCAATATTTTAAAATACTGGAAGCAAAAAGTCGATTAAATTTTACCTGTTAGAATAGGAGGGTTATATGAAAGCGCTAGTGCTGGCGGAAAAGCCCAGTGTGGGCAGGGAAATAGCCAGGGTATTAAAATGCGGCATGAAAAATAAGGGTTATATAGAAGGGTCCCAGTTTATTGTGACATGGTCACTTGGTCACCTGGTCACACTGGCTGAACCCGATGATTACGATAAAAAATACAGGGAGTGGCGCCTGGAGGATTTACCCATGTTGCCGCCCAGGATGAAATTAAAGGTTATCAGACAGACTTCCCACCAATTCCAGGTCATTAAAAATTTAATGAAGCGGGAGGATATCAAAGAGCTGGTTATTGCCACGGACGCCGGACGGGAAGGAGAGCTGGTGGCTCGCTGGATCATGGTCCTGGCAAACTGGAAAAAACCGTTTAGACGCCTCTGGATCTCCTCACAGACCGATGACGCCATTAGAGAAGGGTTTGCCAACCTGAAGGCAGGCGCCTCTTATAACAACCTTTATGACGCCGCCGTATGCCGGGCGGAGGCAGACTGGCTGATCGGGCTCAATGTTACCAGGGCTTTAACTTGCAAGTTCAATGCCCAGTTAAACGCCGGACGGGTGCAGACACCCACCCTGGCTATGATTGTAAACAGGGAAGAAGAAATAAAAAACTTTGTACCGGTGTATTATTGGACGATCCGGGCTGATTTTGGGGACTACTATGGCGACTGGCGGAACAAAGACGGCAGCGGCCGCATCTTTAATCACCTTCAAGCAGAAGAAATCGCCGCTAAAATCAAAGGGCGCCAGGGGCTTGTTATTGAAGTCCACACTACAAGCAAGAGCGAGGGGGCGCCCCTGGCTTACGACCTGACTGAGCTGCAGAGGGACGCCAATAAACGTTACGGTTTTTCAGCCCAAAAAACCCTTTCTGTCTTACAGGACTTATATGAACGGCATAAGCTTGTCACCTACCCGCGGACCGACTCCCGTTATATCACCACGGATATTGTGCCTACTCTCACGGCCAGGTTGAAAAGCATCTCCGTGACGCCGTACGCGGCATTGGTAAAACCCCTTTTACAGAAACCTTTAAACCCAACGAAACGTTTCGTTGATAACAATAAAGTCACTGATCACCATGCCATCATTCCTACCGAAGAGCCCCTTCTTTTATCATCATTGAAAGAAGATGAAAGAAAATTGTATGACTTGATTGTCAGGCGGTTTATCGCTGTCCTATACCCGCATTATCGTTACGACCAGACAACTATAATTACTGCCGTTAACGGTGAACATTTTCACTCCCGGGGCAAGGTGGTAAGAGAAAAAGGATGGCGGGCTGTAACCTCCAAAACCGCAGAAAAGGAGGGAGCAGACGAGGAAACGCTGCCGGAGCAGACACTGACCCAGCAAAAAAAAGGTGATGTCAAACAGGTTAAAAACTGTAAAATCAACAAATCAAAAACCAGGCCGCCGTCACGTTACACGGAAGCCACCCTGCTGACAGCCATGGAAAGTCCGGGCAGGTTTATTGAAGACGAAGAACTGCGCGAGTCCATGAAGGGCAGCGGCCTTGGGACACCGGCCACCCGGGCCGAAATCATCGAAAAACTGCTCAATACCAGTTATATCGAGCGCCATGGTAAAGAACTGGTCCCCACATCAAAAGGGATCCAATTAATCGGTTTAGTTGCCCCGGCCCTGAAAACCCCGGAATTAACAGCGCAGTGGGAGCAGAAGCTGTCCGACATCGCCAGGGGAAAGGGTAATAAAAAAGAATTTATGTCTGATATTCGCAATAACGCCGTGGAACTGGTAAAATGTGTTTCCTCCGGCACAGCTGTTTATAGAGCAGATAATCTAACCAAAACAAAATGCCCGCTCTGTGGTAAATACATGTTGCTGGTGAACGGGAAAAGAGGAAAAATGCTTTCTTGCCAGGACAGGGCCTGCGGGTACAGGCAACCGGAGAAACAGGATGATTTCGCTTACCGGAGTACCAAGGGGAGCAGCAGGGTGAATCAACAGCTGATTGCCCGTTACAGCCAGCAAGAATCTATCGGCAGTAACGTAGGGGAAATTCTTAAAGCCGCGATGGCCAAGGAAAATAAAAAAAATGAATAGCTAAAAGAGATCAGTACCGGTTACATCAGTGTCTCAATGAAAGCCCCTATGAGATAAAAGATAGGGGCTTTTTTTTCGAAGAAAATTTTGAGAAAGCAGGTAATCCAAGGACTTTTGTCGAAAATATAAATATAGTAGTTTTTTCTGCAATATTTTGGTAAAATTAGAACGAGATAAAGGAGGTATGTATTGAGATATAAATATATCATAGCTGGAGCGCTTATTTTTGTTTTTTTGCTCGTTTTCCAGGTGTACGACGTTAGCGCTGAAGGGCGTGTACTGAAGTTGGGAATGTCAGGGGAGGACGTTTCGGCGCTGCAAACGGGACTCTATACGCTTGGTTATCTCGCATCAGGCAACCCTGATGGTATTTACGGTCCCTTAACGATGTCAGCGGTGAATGATTTGCAGAGGAAACACGGCCTTGCTTGTGACGGCATAGCAGGCCCGGCGACATTAGCCGCAATGAATGCCGAGTTGGCTGCATTGAAGGCTGAACTGCAAACAAACAACCCGGCGCCCAATGTTTTAAAAAGAGGCATGAAAGGCGATAATGTACTAGATCTGCAGAAAAAGCTTAAATCGCTTGGTTATTATCAGGATAGCCTGGACGGAATTTTTGGTTCGGGCACACTACTGGCTGTAATTGACTTTCAGGCCACAAACGGACTTACAGCCGATGGCGTTGCCGGTCCCCAGACACTACAAACGCTGCAAAATTCTCCGGTCACTGCTAACCGCGGCACATCTGTAGACCGCAAATCGCAAATGATCGCGTCATTCGCCAGGCAGTTTCTTGGTACCCCATACGTATGGGGTGGCAGCTCACCTGCAGGTTTTGACTGTTCGGGATTTGTCTGCTATGTTTACAACCATTTCGGCATCCAGCTTCCGCATGCGGCTGATGAACAATTTAATTGCGGCGCCGGGGTAAGCCAGCTGATACCAGGCGATATGGTGTTCTTCACTACCTATCTGGCAGGACCTTCCCATGTCGGTATATACATAGGGGATAACTGTTTTATCCACAGCAGTTCATCTGCGGGAGAGGTTGTAATAACATCGCTATCTCAGGATTATTATAGTGAAAGATACCTGGGCGCCCGCCGTTTGACAAATTAATAGTCAAATATTTAAACGACTAAAAGCCCCGTGATTAACAAACCGGGGCTTTTATATTATATTTAATATTTTTATAGGCCTGGCCGGCGCTTGTGCTGACGATAAAAAATCATTATTATATATCTAGCGAGGTTCCAGGAGTGTTTCAAAACACCCCCCTGAAAATTCTAAAACCAGAACCGTTGTAATAGGAGCTGGGTATCTTGGTTAAAAATTATCGCAAATGGTTTTTGGCAAGGGTCAAACGGGCCATCTACGATTTTGACATGCTGCAGGACGGTGACCGGGTGACCGTAGCGTTCTCGGGAGGCAAAGACAGCGTAGCCGTACTGTACTCGCTGGATTTGCTAAGACGGATACTGCCGGTCAAATTCGAGCTGGTTGCAGCTGTATTTATTAAAACCGGATGGCCGGTGGACCTGCAGGTACTTGAAGATTTCTGCCATTCCATAAAGACGCCTTTTTATGTGGTGGAAACTGAAATCGCCAGAATTGTTTTTGAGGAAAGAGGGAGGGACAACCCTTGTGCTATCTGTTCACACCTGCGCCGGGGCGCCCTGCACAGCAAGGTCCTGGAACTGGGCTGCAATAAGGTCGCTCTGGGACACCACCTTGACGATGTCATAGAAACATTTTTTATGAGCCTGATTTACACCGGGCAACTGCGCGTATTTTCACCGGCAACTTTTCTTGACCGTACGGGCCTGACAATGATCCGGCCGCTGGTTTACCACCCCTCAGAGGAAATTATCACTTTTGTTGAGAAGGAAGGTTTGCCTGTCGTACCAAATCCCTGTCCGGTTAACGGCTTGACCCACAGGGAAGTGGCTAGAAAACTTATTGCCAGCCTGGCCAAACAATTTCCCAACTTTAAGGCACGCTTTCTTACTTCACTTCAAACATTCGACCGGCGAAACCTATGGCCTGAAATACTCCACAAAGGACAGCGGAAGTAATTAGATACCTATTGCTTATTATAAGAAAAGGGAGGTAGTCACATGCCTGATCCAGCTGCATTTCAGCTGCCGCAGGAATTTTTACTGGTAGGCGCAGCAGTGGAAATCGGACTTTTTGATGAGATTAAAAAAGGCTCATCTACTTTGCAGGAGTTATCAGTGAGACTTGATGTTGATTACAGAGCCTTATGGACGGTAACAGAAGCGCTGGTAGAACTGGGTTATGTAGTATACAGCGATAATGAACAGATAGAATTAACTAAAGAAGCCGAAAACATATTTTACAATCTGGCGCACAGCGATTATACAGGTTTCTCTTTCATGCACGGATATAATCTAATCGCATCCTGGATTCAACTGCCCGAAGTTATTAAAACCGGCAAGCCTGCTTCCAGAAAAGACAAGGGCAGGCATTCAAAAGATTTCATCAGAGCTATGAGCTATCATGCTCAAAGATCAGCCGCTCTTATTGCGGACTATTGTATGCGCGGCTTGCCGGCCGGTCGAAAAATACTCGATGTGGGCGGCGGTCCGCTAACATATGCCAAGGCTTTCGCAGAAAGAGGAGCCGCTGTTACAGTCCTTGATCTACCTGAGGTTATTGACATGATGAGTCCTGAGCTTGATCAGGCCCTGCCTGTTAAAATGGTCAAGGGGGACTTCACCGTGGGATTACCCGCAGGTCCTTATGATTTGGTCTATCTTGGCAATGTATGCCATATTTACGGAGAAAAAGAAAACAGAAGGCTTTTTATCGATGCCGCTAAAGAAACCGTAAAAGGCGGGCACATTATAATCAGTGATATGATCCGGGGGACCGGCGCCAGAGCGGCGGTATTTGCGGTAAACATGCTGATCAATACTGTTTCCGGTGGCACATGGACGTATGAACAATACAAAGTATGGCTGGAGGATGCCGGATTTAGGGTATGCCCATGGGAGGAAGTAGGGGGGGCCCAATTAATCAGGGGTATTAAAGAATAAAAAGAATAAGTGGATAAAGGTGTGCCGTTTTTTACAAAATATGCCGCAGCAGGATCTTTTGTTTAGCCTCAATATAGGGCATCTGAAAATATTTTTTGCGCCGTTCCGAGCCAAGATAAGCTCTTGGGTTTTCCAAATCTTGCGCGGCCAGGTACAGCCAGTAGATAAGCGGGTATACACTTCCTCTGTAGCTGGCCCCATTATAATTGACAGTTAGAATGTCCTTTATGAAACTGTCCCAAATATCTATTGTGCTTGGCCCACAATCCATAATCCTGTTATTGGTTCCTATGCGTGAACATATATACATGTCTTCAAAGCTAGTATAATAGGTTGTGCCGAAGATCCTGCAAATTAAAGGCCTTACATTATAGATCGAACAAGTGCTTTGCCTGGCTGAAAATCCGGTTAAAAAGGGGCATTCAATTTTAACGCTCTTTGATAATTCATAGATCCGCAGCGACATATTATTGAAATTCTGTCCAGAGTGGTCGAATTTAAAATAATCCAGCAAAGCGGGCTGCTCTTTTTCTAAATAGTTAATCGCTTGCAAAACCCTGTGCTTAACCTGCGCTGTCCTCTTGGGATCAAATTTTATCATTTCGCGGCAAATTAAAAAGAATTCTACTATTGAGACGCAAAAAAGTGTACTGCAACATTCACTGCATCCCTTTTTGCACACCGGTTTAACCTTATGTTTAGAGTAATAACTAATAATCAGGGTGTCCACCCTTGAATACAAAGTAAGCATTTTTGCAGCAAGGCTTTCTCTAGAAATATCCGGATGGCATTTTTTTTGCCTTCTCATACTGCCGCAAAAACAAACGGCGTCGCTAGACACGGTTACCGAACCCCCACAAGGTAGTAATTATTGGCGCCAATTTTCTTTGTAATCAGTAATAGAACATCCTATAAAGAGAAAATTTAAAGAGAGAATTCTGCATTTTTGCGTTGGATTAATCATTCAACAAAGAGGCAATCACACCTTTAGGATATTTTGTCGAAATATGACATCTATAATCGAAAAGGTATACCCAAAATAAAAACGCGCTAGAAATAATAATTCTAACGCGTTTTGTGTTGATATAGTTTTAAACTAATGCTGGAATAAAAAGATGCCGTATTAACCCAAGCCCAAAAGCTGCCTGGCGTTCTCCCCCAGTATTTTCGAGATTGCCTCTTTAGAAATATTCAAATTCCTAATTGATTCAATGTTCTTTTTCACATCTACACTGGGCCAATCAGTACCAAACATAAACTTATGGGCAAACCGTCCCATATCAGGAAAATATTCTAAAAGTCTTTTCGGGGGTAGCCCTGAAACATCGATATAAATATTTTTATGCAGGCGAACCATGCTAACCGCCTCATTATACCACGGGCCCCGTCCGCCGTGCGCCATAATGATTTTCATATTCGGAAAATCCACAGCCACGTCATCAAAAAAGATTGGATTCGCATATTTTAACCTGGTACCATAATAAATTGAGGTTCCCGTATGGAAAAGTACAGGTATGCCCAGTCTTTCGGCAACAGCATATAACGGGTACATGAAATTGTCATTGGGATAATAATAATTATATGATGGGACTAGCTTGAGTCCCTTAAAGCCACGGTTCAATACTAAATCCTCCAACATTTCACCCATTTTAGGGTGCAAATAAGGATTTATCGTGCAAAACGGTATTAGTCTCGGGCTTACCCGGCAAAAATCTTCTACTGCTTCATTAGTACAAATACCTGTTGACAAAGGCGAAATTTCTGCTAATATAACAGAATAATCTACGCCGTTGTAATCCATCAACTGCAAAAATGCATGTGGGTCGCTATGTTTTTTGCAAAAAGCCACATATTCTTCCTTGGAAGGAAAGGCGCTGGAAAAAAAATCAAAGGCATCTTTACCAAATGTTTCGTATTCCGATAGATGAACGTGAACATCTATTACTGTTTTTTTCAATTTGCAAACCACTCCTATCTTTATATACCGTAATTCCTTTATCTTCTTTATATTACCATTCCCGGCAAGGATAATATAATATGCGTAACCGATTGCATTAATATTTATTAACTATAAATAAACTTCGTTATTATTTTGCCAAGTTATTTATTGGCATATATGCTACCGGCTCTTAATATACTTAATATATGGTTCAACATCCCTTGGGAAACCGGTAGTTATATAAACATGTAAACAACAGCTGGCAGCAAAACGCCAGTTGTTGTTTGTTTTTAGAAAATATATAATAGATCTGATGGAGGTGTTTTTAACATGATCGATATCCACAGCCATATCCTGCCTGGTTTAGACGACGGGGCGGCCACTATAGAAGAAGCTATTGCCATGGCCAGCTGTGCTATCGCGGATGGAATCAAGCAAATGGTGGTAACACCACACGTGAAATCAAGGACGTATCCCAGCAAAAAAGCGATCCTGGACAAAATGGTAAACCTGCAGGATGTGCTGCAGAAAAATGGAATCAACCTTCTTCTCGTACCTGGCGCTGAATATAGAATTGATCCGGAACTGCCCCGGCAACTTGCCAGGGGGGAACTTCTTACCATAAACGATAAAGGGCGATACCTGCTGGTGGAATTTTCCGATGTGTCAGTTCCCGATTATTCGGCTGACGTTTTCTCTGAATTGCTGAAGCAGGGCGTAACACCAATTATAGCCCACCCGGAACGAAACTCAGTCTTTATCGAGGACCATAACCGTTTGTACGAACTGCTGTCGAATGGCGCTTTAGCGCAGTTAACATCCGGCAGTTTAACCGGCTATTTTTCTCCTTATATTACAACCGCCGCCAGATCTTTTTTGGAAAGAGGTTATATTCATTTTATTGCTTCCGACGCACATAGCCGTAGCGGCCAGCTCTTACAGTTCAAGCCGGCGGTATGGGAGGCGAAGCGCCTGCTCAGCGAAGAGGAAGCGCGCCGCCTGTTGATCAGCAATCCTCAACGGGCTCTCCGGGGCGAGCTTATCGAAGCTTGCGAATTGATGAAAAAAGTAATTTGATTGTGGCCACAAAAGAAATATTTATCATATTAATACAAACCCCAATGCTGATACTATTCTAAAATAGTGTATAACAGAAGGGGGTTTTATTTTATTCATCGAAAAGTTTATCACTATGAAGGATTTGCCATATATGAATACTTTAAATGAGTTTCAATTGGGGCAAGAAGCTATTAACTATATTAAGTTTGTTCTAAACGGCGGCAAAACATTATCTTACTGTATTTTAAAGAATTGCAATTTAGATTATGGTAAAGTAAAAACCTGCTTGCCACCCAACTTTAAAGATGATGTTAATATATTTGACTACAATAAAAATATTTTATCAGATTCATTTATTAATAACATACCAAATAACATACCAACTAAAACAGATAGCCTTCTAGCCCAGATAATTGAATCATACCTGGGAATTGGGGGTGGCAATGTCTGTATTTTAGAAGATGCTGCAGCAAATGCTGATGCCCCTTGTATGATGCATGTTATTGAGGATTCAGACACCTTAGTATTTGGCCAGGAAGTATACTATATTCTATGCAATAAAGGTGTTATGGATAATAAGAAGATTGAGAAGAGAATTCACTATGCAAAATCATTATGGCATTTCGTTTGTATTTTTACATCCTTAAGAGAAGGTGAAATTATGTCACTCAAAAAAGATATTACTGAGCATGAACTGAACTTGTTGGCGAAAAATACTGTAAAAATTGCTATTGGGGCATATGCCGGCAATGGGTATTTAATCTGGCAAAAGGATTAATTTTTTATCGGCTAGTTTACATAATATCTATTAGCGGAACTAAAATAGCGGGTTGTTTTAACGAAAAAACGTGTCTTTTTTAAGGGGGCTATCTTCTGTTCATAAGGTCTCCTCTTCTAATCAAAACAGATAATCAAACAGAGCCTGTTCTTACTGTGTTCCTTTTCCACCAGGTCCAATCACCCCGGAGCGTAAATTAAAACGCGTTAGAAACGATTCTAGCGCGTCATATTCTCAGTTAAATTGTTATTATAGGTTAACCAGTTATTATGAACTACACAAAGAAGATCAATTGTAATTCTGTCTATGGTGTGACGCTATCCAAAAAGAATGATAAAAATCCGGCGGTAGTTCTCTGGGCCAGCGGCAGCAAAATTTTTGTCGCCATATCATACGAACGTCTTGACCTTATTAAAGAGACATACGGGAAATAGGCCCTGGAAATATTTGCGTTATGTTCAACCCAGCTACCGGAATTTGCATTACAATTATAAACTCCGTCTGACGAGACCTCATAGCAGGAAAAGTGCTCCTGCACCCACTTTTCATATTCAGTGTGGCCGCAGAAAGCAGCGTTTGCAGAATGATGGGGCACGCACAGGTCCTGAACTAGATGGACTGCAGCGCCGAGAAAAAACATGGATTTCGACCTTTTATTCTTTGACCAGTAATACCTGGCTTTATCAAAAAAATACTCGCATTCAAATTTTGCGTTTGGATATGGGCCGTATCCATTTTTATCTTCAGGGTTTAGATAATGAAAAAAATATTTCCACCCTTTATCGGCCCAAACCACACCCCTATTTAAATTGTCTATATGGCTGTTAAGAAAAAGCGCGTGTTTTTTCATCCCATCGTTTTTTAAAATTATAATACCCTGTTTAATGCAAAAAAGATGAGTAACTCCTCTTCCCGAAAATAAATTTTGTATAGGCGTGCCTGACATCAAAAAATTCTTTATAACATCCCAGGATGTCGCTGACAAAGTATTCCCTTCCCCGTTTTTTATATTGCATTATAATAATCTTTGAGGGAAGCATTAAAGTTATTCAACATTGCTTAAATATTTTAATATTTCAGTTCATGGCTGCTTAATTCCTGTGCCGCGTTATATCCCATATTAAATGCTTTCATATTTAATTCAAGTACTCTTTCTGGAACTACCTGGCCAATAATGCGAACAAATGTTTCCTTGGGTATATAGAGATAATTAAATCCGGCCAGAGCCCCAACCATGACAATATTTTGCATAACCGGATTTCCTGCCCGGGACGCTATATTAGTGCTTTCAATATAATAAACATGGTCTGACATATCCTTCAGTTGGTTCAGTAAAACATCAATTGCCGGATATTTATCCTTGCCCATGAGGACGCCTACCGGATAAACCGGGCGGGGGTTGACAATAATATTTACATCATTGCTGCCGAATTCCAGTGTCGCTCGCGCTGCTTCCACTGGTTCAAAGCCGATAATCACATGGGCACAGCCCGAAGGGATTATTGGCCCATAAAGCAATTTGCGTGACAGCCTGATGTGGGAAGACACAGATCCACCGCGTTGGGACATACCGTATGACTCGCCTACAGTAACCTTATAACCAACAGCAACGGCAGCTTTTGCCAGGATCTCTGAAACAAGTATATTCCCCTGTCCGCCTACACCCGAAATTATCAGGTTCATCGGATCTTTCATTTTAGCCTTCTCCCCCCTCTACTACAATTGCTCCAGCCGGGCAAAGGCTGGCGCAAACTCCGCATCCGGCGCAAACAGCTTCGTCTATTGCCGCTTTCCCTGCATCCGGATCCCATATATTGCCAGGACACCCCCACACTGAGGTGCAGAAGCGGCCGCAACCGCACGTGTCACCCCGGCAGAGTGACGGATCCACATACACCCTTCTTTTCTGCCTTGTTTTACGCCCTGCTACAAGGGCACATTCCTGACGCAGGATCAGTACTTTTACCCCTGACTCGCGCAACATTTCACATATTTTTTCCGCAACCGCGTTATTATCGAAAGGATCAGCTACTTCACATGTTACGCCGAGACCCCTTACAATATCTTCAACCATCACTTTATTTAAATCTACACCATTTACTGTTTTACCTGTGCCGGGGTGCGGCTGGTGACCGGTCATCGCTGTGACGCCGTTGTCAAGAACAATGCACAAAAAATCCGATCCGGTGTAGTGGCCGTTGATAAGGCCCGGTATTACGGCATGGTAAAAAGTCGAATCGCCAACAAATGTCAGCGCTGGCCTTTTCAAGCCAAACCTGCCAAGTTTGCTTAAACTGCCGGCAATAGCCGGTCCGGCTCCCATGCAGTGCAGTGTGTCGAATATGTTAAAGCCGGTATCCCAGGCGCCGAGACAGTAACAGCCGATATCACCGGCAACTATGCAGTCTCTACCGTCTACCGCGATAGCCGTCTTAACCGCCCAGAATGAAGCCCTGTGCGGGCAACCGGGGCACATGGCGTATTCCCGCGGCGGTATCAATTCTTTTAGTTCTTCGCGCCTTTCAGGCGGATATCCGGGCATATCATAATGAATGCCTTTTACTCTGGCTAAGGTTTGCAGGATGATATCGACGTTCATTTCGCCACAGGAAGGCCCGCGCATTCCAGCTATATCTCCTGTGGTTTTACCGAAAAACTTGACTTTATGGTCACAATTCCTGGCATAAAGAAGCATAACCCCTTCTTCCAGAAAAGGGCGGACCTCCTCTGCAAAAATTACAACGCTGACTCCCCGCAGATGAGATATTATAAAATTCTCCGGCAGGGGGAAAGTTGTTCCTACCCTTACCAACTTTATGTCATCTTTAAGACCGAGTAGAATAATTGCCTCTCTGGCATACAGCAGGCTTGTGCCGCTGCAAAATATAGCTGTGTCAGCGCCTTCAGGACCCTCGGCGAAGTTCAGGCCGCATTCCTCAAGGACAACAGCCGCCTTCCCGATCCTGTCTCTGGCTTTCATATGGAATACTGTTTTGGTTAAAAAACATTCGCCGGACGGGAAGAAAGCATCCTTTTTTTTCTCCAGCGGTTCTCCCAGCACAACCAATCCCCGCGAGTGGGATACCCTGGTAACCGAGCGAAGAATTACCGGTCCCTTAATCCTTTCCGAAAGGGAAAAAGCCTTTATAGCCATCTCCTTTGCCTCTTCCACGGTCGATGGTTCGAGGACCGGTATCATGGCCGCTTTAGCCAGGTAACGTGAATCGTACTCTTTTACACTTGAATGCCCTTGCGGGTCATCTGCCACTGCGACCACCAGACCGCCTTTACAACCCCCCAGATTCATGCTGGTGAGAAAATCGAAGGCCACGTTTAAACCATCGGACTTCATTACACACATGGCTTTGAGTCCGGCAAAGGAAGCCGCAGCCGCTCCTTCCAGGGCGACTTTCTCGTTAACTGACCACTCTGTATAAATTTCGCTTGAGTGGACCCTGTCCAATGTTTCAATAATTTCCGTCGTGGGTGAACCTGGATACGACGAGGCAAAACAAACACCTGCCTCAATGGCGCCCCTGGCAATAGCTTCATTTCCGTTTAGCAGGACCTTATCGCCAGGCCTGCCTTCAATTACATCTCTCCAACCCATTTAAGCGCTACCTCCATTGGCAAGGAAAAAATCCCTCTCTTTATTGGAAATCTTAAGATATGCCGCGTCTGGATTTTCCAGCACCCGTTTCTTCTTATTGAACACCGCCTTTTTTAATAACGGCAGGCGCGGAGCAGGATATTCTTTGATTTCAATAATTCCGTCTGCCACAGCGTCTTTTACCAGGATCGCGCCTGTATCGGTCCTGATAATCAGCGTATTCCACCCGTAATCATATTCGGTTGAGCCGACCGACAAATCTGCCAGCTCTGACAGCGGATCAAAACATATGTTGCAGGAAGCTCTGATATATTCACGGACCTCATCATATGGGAGGATGGTTTCCTTATTGCCTTTTTTGAAATTAACATCTCCGGGTATATCAATTTTTTCGTATTCGTCCAAGCCTTTATCTTTAATGAATCTATAAAACTCCGGCGAGAACGATCCCATGCAAAAGAGCCCGATTATTAAAGGTATCCTCTCCCCTTTTATCTCTTTCACTTGCTGCATCTTACGCGCCGCCGTACACTGGCAAGGCCGCCCGACTACACCTATATTATGAAAGCCATTTTTAAGCGCTTCCTGGAATAAACCCAGGTTAGGGGCAGCGGTATATTTTGAACCCGCGCAAGCCAGGATTCCATCTGCAGAAGAAGCTATAAAAGGTCTGGCCCCGGTAAAACTGCCCCCCGTCATTAAAGCGCAGTCAATAATACCTTTTTGCAGACCGTATATTGACAGGGCTGTGACTACCCCACCGTATTGACCACTTGTCCGCGCCAGTTTATCGCATGCCCTGGCGTAATAAATCCCTCTATTACCGCCAATTACAGGATCAGTTTCCTCATCTCCAAAAATTAGTTGCCTTAAATCAGCAAAATTAGTTACTGCCCGCGGGCAGACCTGGTAACAGGTACCTTCGCTTTTCCTACAGTCGTGTACAACCCCTACCCTTTCGCCAAAACTTTTTATGTATGGGCAGTAACCGATGCAGGCGCCGCATCCGCTGCACAGGCCAGGTTTAATAACATCAGCAATCAACTTCTCTGCCGAATTATATACTGAGACACATTTCTGCATAAAAGGCGCTCCCTTTTAAAATATTTACAAATAGTTATTAATAACTATTTGTAAATACATATATAATTAATACCTATGTATAGAATAACACCAATTTAAAAAAAAAGTAACAATTAAAATATATTTTAGTTAAAATAGTAATACTCTGAAAAAACTGATAATCATATTAATTATGAAAAGTCATACTTATTATATTAGTTAAAATTATTTGTTAATTCCATAAATACTTGAGGTTAATGAGTTTTACCAAGGTATTTTAATATATTAAGAAGTTAAAGCAATTAAGTATAACTACGATAAAGAGATGCAAAAAAGCGAGGGCGTAAAGCCCCCGCTTTTCTTATCAGGTTATTGCTATCATTGCGCAGCCATTTTCTTGTAAAATTCGTACCTTTCCCTGGCGTCTTCCTGTGTCTTCTTGAACAGGGCTTCGGCTGTTGCCGGGAAGAGCTTCGCCAGTGAATTGTAGCGGACTTCGCCCATAATAAAGTCTCTGAACAGATCCAGGTTTGGCTCTTTGGAGTCCAGAATGAACGGGTTCTTGCCCTCTTTCTTGAGCTCAGGATTGTACCTGTAGAGGTGCCAGTAGCCGCACTTGACAGCCTTGTCCATTTCCTGCTGGCTGCGGGTCATATTGATCCCGTGGTTGATGCAGGAGGAGTAAGCGATGATCAGTGACGGGCCGGGATACGCTTCTGCTTCTTTGAAAGCTCTAACGCACTGGGCCTGGTCAGCGCCCATCGCGACCTGCGCCACATAGACATAACCATAGGTCATGGCCATTGCGCCCAGGTCTTTCTTCTTGGTGCTTTTGCCGGCTGCTGCAAACTTGGCGATAGCCGCGGTCGGAGTGGACTTGGAGGACTGGCCGCCGGTATTGGAATAGACCTCGGTGTCTAAGACCAGGATGTTGATGTCTTCGCCGGATGCGAGCACGTGGTCAACACCGCCGTAGCCGATGTCATAGCCCCAGCCGTCTCCGCCGAATGACCAGTTGGACTTCTTGATTAGGAAGTCTTTCAGATCATAAATCTGCTTCAAGGTCGGGTTGGTTGCATCCTTGATCAGCGGCAGGAGCTTGGCTGTAGCTTCCTTGGAACCATCGCCCAGAAGCATGTTGTCCAGCCATCCCTGCAGGGCTTCTTTCGTTTCAGCCGGGATATCCTGAGCCATAGCTTCTTTTGCCAGGTCAGCGATTCTATTTCTGATTTGTTTTACGCCAAGGTATAATCCCAGTCCAAATTCCGCGCTATCTTCAAACAGTGAGTTGGACCAGGCCGGTCCTTTGCCTTCTGCGTTTTTACAGTAGGCCATGGACGGAGCGGCAGCCGGATAAATTGAGGAGCAGCCCGTGGCGTTCGCCATCATCATCCTATCGCCGTAAAGCTGGGTCAGGAGCTTGATGTACGGGGTCTCACCACAGCCGCCGCAGGCGCCGTTAAACTCAAATAACGGCTGGCAGAACTGGCTGCCCTTGACGCTGTATTTGTTCCAGAGGTTGTCTTTAACTTTTAGCGTAGTTGCAAATTCCCAGTTGGCTGCTTCGACTTCAGACTGAGTCTCAAGCGGCTCCATAACAAGAGCTTTTTCCTTGGACGGGCAGCAGTTGACGCAGACTTCGCAGCCCATGCAGTCAAGAGGTGAAACCTGCATGCGGTAGGTTAGTCCAGCCAGTTGCTTGCCTACAGCCTTCAGGGTTTCAAATTCTTGCGGAGCTGCTTTTGCTTCCGCTTCGTCCAACAGGAACGGCCTGATGGCAGCGTGCGGGCATACCAGCGAACACTGGTTGCACTGGATGCAGTTTTCCTTGATCCACCGGGGCACGAATGCCGCCACGCCGCGCTTTTCATATTGCGATGTGCCGGACGGGAAGGTGCCGTCCTCTGCGCCTACGAAGGCGCTTACGGGCAGTTTGTCGCCCTCCTGCCTGGTGATCGGGCGCAGTATGTTTTTAATGAATTCAGGATCTTTCTTGTCGACGACGGGATCATCAGGAGCGTTGGCCCATGATTCCGGCACATCAATTTTTACCAGGTTTTGGATACCGGCGTCAACAGAGGCGTTGTTCATGTTGACGATCTTCTCGCCTTTTTTGCCATAGGCCTTCTGAATCTGGGCTTTCATGTAGCCGACAGCTTCGTCGATGGGAATAACTTTAGCCAGTTTAAAGAAAGCTGACTGCATGATCATGTTGGTGCGGTTGCCTAAGCCAAGTCCCCTTGCCAGTTCAACAGCGTTGATGGTGTAGAAGCAAATCTTGTTCTTGGCAATGAAACGCTTCATCGCAGCCGGCAGTTTTTCATCCAGTTCCTCCGGCGTCCAAACGGTGTTGAGGAGGAAGGTACCACCCGGTTTGAGGCCGGCGGTAACATCGTACATGTTGACATAAGCCTGGTTGCTGCAGGAAATAAAGTTAGCGCTGCTGATCAGGTAAGGCGCCTTGATCGGCTTCTTGCCGAAGCGCAGGTGTGAAACTGTGATGCCGCCGGACTTCTTGGAGTCATAGGCGAAATAGGCCTGCGCGTACATATCCGTGTGGTCACCGATAATTTCCACAGCCTGCTTGTTGGCGCCGACTGTGCCGTCGGAACCGAGTCCCCAGAATTTGCACTGGATGGTCCCTTCCGGTGTGGCGTCAATATCTTCACCCCTCGGCAGGGAGGTGTTGGAAACGTCGTCGACGATGCTGATGGTGAAGTTATTTTTCGGCTGATCGGACTTCAGGTTTTCAAACACAGCCACGATATCGGAAGGCAGGGTGTCTTTGGAACCAAGGCCGTAGCGGCCGCCAACTATAACCGGCTTCATGTCGGAATCGTAGAATGTGTTTTTGATATCCATGTAAAGCGGCTCTCCGGGACATCCGGGAGTCTTAACCCTGTCAAGGACAGCGATCTTCTTCACTGTCTTGGGCAGAACATCAAAAAGGTATTTTGGCGACCAGGGCCTGTACAGGTGGACCTTGATGATACCGACTTTCTCGCCCTTGGCAATCAGGTAGTTGATGGTCTCTTCCGCTGTATCGCAGACGGAACCCATGGCGACGATAATATTCTCAGCATCCGGCGCGCCATAATAATCAAACGGCTTGTAATAACGACCGCAGATATCACCTATTTGCTTCAAATAATCAGCTACTATGTCTGCTACTGGCTCAAAGAAGGGGCTGCAGGCCTCTCTGGCCTGGAAGAAAATATCCGGGTTCTGGTTCGAACCTCTGGTAACAGGGCGGTCGGGATTCAGGCTTCTGTCGCGGAATGCCTTGACGGCATCCATGTCGACCAGTTTGGCATAGTCTTCATATTCGATCATTTCAATCTTTTGCTGTTCGTGCGAGGTCCGGAATCCATCATAGAAGTGCAGGAAAGGTATCCGGGACTTGATCGCGGCCGCGTGAGCGACGGGGCCGATGTCGATAATTTCCTGTACGCTGTTGGAGCACAGCATCGCCCAGCCGGTCTGTACGGTGGACATAACGTCGGAATGGTCACCGAAAATGTTCAGGGCGTGGGTCGCCAGGCTGCGGGCGGTAACGTGCAGTACGCCCGGCAGCAGTTCACCGGCTATTTTGTACATGTTCGGGATCATCAGCAGCAAGCCCTGGGAAGCGGTATAGCTTGTCCCCAGCGCCCCAGCTGAAAGCGCGCCGTGCAGAGCGCCGGCGGCGCCTGCTTCAGACTGCATTTCCCTCACATCAACTGTTTGCCCAAAAATGTTCTTTAAGCCCTGAGCGCTCCACTCATCCACGTATTCCGCCATGGGTGAGGATGGTGTGATGGGGAAAATGCAGGCGCATTCGGTAAAAGCATACGATACGTATGCCGCTGCCTTGGTTCCGTCCATCGTCTTCATCTTTTTATTGGCCATTTAGTTGACTAACCCCCTTTAAATTGTCGCCTTTTATTTCGTCATAACGGGCCGGGCGGTTGTAACCGCCGGCCCGGTGATGACATTTAATTACTACTTATACTATACAGGATAGTACCGCAATATTATACTGGATAGTACTGGCTGCTTTGTTTTGCAAGTTCAACATCTACGTTGAGTTTCTTGGCCATTCTTTCCTCAAGGAACTTGGGCGCAACCTGTGGATAGATAGCGCAGGAAATAATATCTTCCTCTTTTTCCATCGCATGCGCAATCATTTCCTTGGCTTTCGGCAGTTCGGGCTCGAGCATGTCGGCAGGGCGGCAGGTGATTGGCTTTTCTTCGCCGATAATCATCTTGCGCGCCTCTTCATTAATCGGCGCCGGCGGCCTGCCGTAGTAACCACGCATATACTGTTTAACTTCGTTGGTGCACATTTTGTAACGGCCCATCAGGACGTTCAGCACAGCCTGGGAACCAACGATTTGGCTGGACGGGGTAACAAGCGGCGGCCAGCCGAAATCTTCCTGCACCCGCGGCATTTCCGACAGCACTTCCGGCAGGCGGTGCAGAGCGTTAGCCTGCTGCAACTGGGACAAGAAGTTTGACATCATCCCGCCGGGCACCTGCGATACCAGGATACCAGCGTCGGGATATTTTTGAGCCAGGTCGAACGCCGCGTATTGCGGGCGGATTTCCTTCCAGTAGTCCGCCAATTCAATCATGGGCTCGAGATCTAAGCCCGTGTCATATTCAGTCCCTTCAAACGCTGAACACATAACTTCGATTGAAGGCTGCGAAGTCTGTACTGACATCGGCGATATGGCGCAGTCGATAATATTGGCGCCCGCCTCAATACCCTTCATATAAGCCATGGAACCCATGCCGCTTGTATAGTGGCAGTGGAGCTGGATGGGAACCGTGATGCCGGCGTCCCTCATGCCTTTGACGATATCATAAGTGATATACGGGGCGATAATGCCCGCCATATCCTTAATAGCGATGGACTGAACGCCCATGCTCTCGAGTTCTTTAGCTTTGCCGACATAGTGCTCAACCGTGTGCACCGGGCTAATCGCGTAACAGATCGTACCCTGGGCGTGCGCCCCTTCGTCAAGGACGGTCTTAATTGCGACTTCCAGGTTGCGGTAGTCGTTCAAGGCGTCGAAACAGCGGAATATATCCATACCGTTAAAGACTGCCTTTTTGATAAATTCGATTAGCACATCATCGGCATAGTTCCTGTAACCGACGATATTCTGGCCTCTCAGCAACATCTGAGTCTTGGTCTTTTTCAGGTGGCGTCTGATTACCCTGAGACGCTCCCATGGGTCATCACCGCAGAAACGCATACAGGTATCAAAAGTCGCGCCGCCCCACATTTCCATGGAATAAAAGCCAATCTCATCGTGTTTTTCCGCGATCGGAATCATATGCTCGGTCTTCATCCGGGTAGCCAGCAAGGACTGGTGGGCATCCCGGAAAGTAGTATCGGTAATTAATACAGCTTTTGGTCCCTTTGCCATCTTATTATCCTCCCCTTTTATCGCTAGCCGGACTTTTCTATGATCCCAGCCCGATTACCTTCATCAGGTCGCGTACTGCCTGGATGGAATAATCCAAGCCCGCTTTCTCTTCCGGTGTGAGATCGATTTCAAGCACTTTTTCTACACCGTTGCCGCCAATAATGGCCGGTACTCCGGTGTAAATATCTTTAGCCCCATACTCGCCGTTCAGATATGCCGCCACGGGCAGGATCCGTTTCTTATCTTTCAAAACAGCCTCAGCCATTTGCACAGCGGATGCTGAAGGAGCATAGAAAGCGCTGCCGGTCTTCAGCAAGCTAACAATTTCTCCTCCACCGCTGGCGGTTCTCTTAACAATTTCAGCCAGGCGCTCGGCAGGTATCAAATTGGTCACAGGAATGCAACCCACATTGGCATGGCTTAATACCGACACCATGGTGTCACCGTGGCCGCCAAGCACCAATGCGTTCACATCCTCGAATGACGCGCCGAGTTCCATAGCGACAAAGGTACGGAAACGGGCTGAGTCAAGTACGCCGGCCTGTCCAAATACGCGGTTGGCCGGGAAGCCGCTGGCTTTCCAGGCGGTATATGTCATCACATCAAGCGGGTTGGAAACAACTATAATGCATGTGTTGGGTGAGTAGCGGGCAAGATTTTCAGCTACCATGTTGACGATTTTGTAGTTTGTGTTCAGAAGGTCGTCACGGCTCATGCCTGGTTTACGCGCAATGCCGGCTGTAACGATACATACATCTGAATCAGCCGTGTCTTCATAATTATTTGTGCCTTTTACCCAGCAGTCTGTACCATCCAGCGGGTTGGACTGCATTAAGTCCAGGGCTTTACCCTGCGGTACGCCTTCAATAACGTCGAGAAGCACAACATCGCCTAGTTCTTTGGCTACACACCAGTGGGCTGCTGTGGCGCCAACGTTGCCTGCCCCAACTACTGTGATTTTGTTTCTCTTCATTGCATACCCTCCCTAATTTTTACGAACAATAATCAGTAGTCAATCGCCGGTATTCGCTTCCGGTGGAAGCCCGGTATAAAGGCTTCCACCGGCATATATTTAACCTATAACAATAAGCGCATCGCCGCCGTTTACGGCTTGTCCCTTGGTTACCTTGACTTCCTTAACTGTGCCTGCCTTATCGGCTTGAAGCTCATTTTCCATCTTCATGGCTTCCAGAATCAACAACACATCACCGATTTTAACGGCATCACCGACGTTAACTTTAACTTCAAGAACGGTACCGGGCATCGGGGCGCACAGTGTGCCACCGCCACCACCGCCTGCAGCAGGCTTGGGAGCCGCTGCCGGAGCGGCCGCTGCTTTGGGCGCTGCCGCGGGCGCCGGGGCCGGCGGGGGCGCAGCCGCCGGGGGCGCCGGGGGAGCTGCAGGCGCTGCTGCCGCAGGGCTGCCGCCTATTTCTTCAACTTCTACTTCATAGATTTCTTCATTAACTTTAATCTTGAATTTTTTCATTCAAAATTCCCTCCTAAATGGTAGGCCTGTTCTCTTTGCCTAAATATCCTACATGAAGTCTCTCATAGTCAAATCACGGCCCAGCATTAACTCGGCAATGCCGGCCCTTTTCCACGCGTTACCGGCCTTAGTTACGCTGCTAACCTGGTAGCCTGCTTCCGCCGAATAACCGAAAAGAGCAACAGCCGCTGAGATTGCGGCCAGCACCTCGGGTTTGATACCGGCTGCCTTCGCATTTTGTTTAGTCATTTATTATTTCCTCCTAAATGCCGGTATTCATTATTACATGGGAATGTTTCCGTGTTTCTTCTTGGGTCTGCCTTCACGCTTGCTGGACAGATTCCAGAGAGCGTTTATAATTCTCTCCCTGGTGTCTCTCGGGTCAATAACATCTTCAATGAAACCTCTGGCGCTGGCGATGTACGGGTTGGCAAAACGATCGCGGTAATCCTGCACCAGCTGCTTGCGCTTTTCAATTGGATTTTCCGCTTCGGCAATTTCCTTACGGTTGATTACGTTGACAGCGCCTTCCGGCCCCATAACAGCAATTTCAGCTGTAGGCCAGGCAAAGGTGGTGTCAGCCCGCAGGGAAGCCGCGCACATGGCCAGGTAAGCGCCGCCGTATGCTTTACGGGTGATGATTGTGATTTTGGGCACTGTAGCTTCCGAATAAGCATAGAGCATCTTGGCGCCGTGTCTGATGATGCCGCCGTACTCCTGCTGTACACCGGGCAGGAATCCCGGAACGTCCATAAATGTGACGATTGGAATATTGAAGCAGTCGCAGAAGCGGATCTGCTTGGCAATCTTATCGGACACGTTAATGTCGAGGCAGCCTGCCAGTACTCTGGGTTGGTTGGCGATAATTCCCACCACCTGGCCGGCAATGCGGGCAAAGCCTACTACACCGTTGGTAGCATAGTACTGATGCACTTCAAAAAACGAACCGGCGTCTACCACCGCGTTGATTACGTTCCGTACATCGTAACCCTTGTTCGCGTCGTCGGGGACAACGGTCAGAAGGGTTTCCTTGTCAAGAGCGGGATCAACGGCCGGGTAGGTGGGCGGTTCTTCCAGATTGTTCAGCGGCAGGTAGCTTACCAGCGCTTTAATCTGGGCTATGCAGTCGTCTTCATTGGCAGCCATGAAGTGGGCCACGCCGCTGACCTGGTTGTGGGTCGCCGCTCCGCCCAGCGTTTCCTGGCTGACGTCTTCACCAGTGGTGGCCTTGATTACCAGCGGTCCGGTAATAAACATCTGGCTGGTGTTTTGGACCATCATGATAAAGTCTGTGAGGGCAGGCGAATACACAGCGCCGCCGGCACATGGCCCCATAATTACTGAAATCTGCGGAACCACGCCGGAAGCGATGGTATTGCGATAAAAGATTTGGCCGTATCCGTCAAGGGCGTCTACGCCTTCCTGAATACGGGCGCCGCCGGAGTCACAAATACCAATTACCGGCGATCCAACCTTCATTGCCATATCCAGCACTTTGCAGATCTTGGCGGCGTGCACGCGTCCCAGTGAACCGCCGACAACGGTGAAATCCTGGGCAAAAAGATATACTTTACGGCCGTTCATAGTGCCGTAACCGCCGATTACACCTTCGTTCGGGTTCTTTATAGCCCGGTAGTCCAATTCCGTATTTGCAAAAACATCTATTTCTTTGAAGGAACCTTCATCAAACAGCCTGGCGATTCTTTCCCGTGCGGTATATTTGCCGCCGGCATGCTGTTTGTCAATTCTCTTCTGACCGCCGCCGGCTTCTACGCCAGCCCGCAGTTTAGTCAGAATATCCAGTTTATCCTGCATACTCATGCGATTACCTCCATTCTAGTCGCGCTCACACAGTTCGATAAGAACACCAAAGGTGGATTTCGGGTGCAAAAATGCTATTTTAGCTCCACCAGCGCCATACCTGGGCTTTTGATCAATTAAACGGACACCTTTTTCCTTTAGCTCCGCCAGCGCTTTTTCAATATTGTCAACCCGAAAAGCGATATGCTGGATACCTGCGCCGTTCTTTTCAATAAACTTAGCGATTGGGCCATCCGGTGACGTTGATTCCAGTAATTCTACCTCACTGTCATCCACGGGGAAAAACGCTACTTTTACTTTCTGTTCTTCCACTACCTCTGTTCCGGCTGATTTTAATCCCAGTGTCTCATAAAACTTACTGGCTTCAGCAAGATCTTTGACCGCAATTCCGATGTGGTCAACTATTTTTAGCATCCGAATCCCTCCATGTTTTTGGATTCAAAAACCTTATAACCTACCTTGTCAAAACAGGTCTGCTGCGGGACATTAACCAGGTCAGACCAGTCTGCCCCGCAGTTCAGTTAACCTTGACTAATTCAACTTTTCCTTAATGTAAGTAACAACATTTGCCAGCGGTGTGCCCGGTCCGAAAATTTCGGCTACACCCGCCTCTTTTAGAGCGGGAATATCTTCTTCCGGGATAATCCCGCCGCCTACCACCAGAACGTCACCAGCGCCCTTTTCTCTTAGAAGGTTTACTACTTCTGGAAACAGGGTGCCATGAGCCCCGGACAGGATGCTCATGCCGACTACATCCACGTCCTCCTGCAGCGCCGCTGATACAATTTGTTCGGGAGTCTGCCTTAAGCCCGTATATACAACTTCCATGCCACCGTCACGAAGGGCCTGGGCTATAACTTTTGCGCCACGATCGTGACCGTCAAGGCCTGGTTTTGCTACCAGAACACGAATGCGTTTCTCGCTCATCTGCTTTCCTCCTTCTCCTAGAATACGATTTGTTGCTTGTACTCACCAAAGACGTCTCTCAAAACGCCGCAAATTTCACCGAGAGTCACGTATTCTTTGACTGCATCGATGAATACGGGTATCAAGTTGGCATCGCTCTCCGCTGCTTCACGTATTGCTTTCAGCAGTGATTCCACCTTGGCCTGATCCCTACCCGCTTTCAACTTCTTCAGTTTTTCCACCTGGCGTTCACCGACAGAAAGGTCGACTTTCAATAGTCCTTCAGGTGGTTTTTCTTCCATTTGGAAGCTGTTTACACCGATGACCGTTTTCTTTTTATTGTCAATAGCCAGCTGGTACTGGTAAGCAGAGTTATGGATTTCTTTCTGCATGTATTCAATGGCTTTAACAGCGCCGCCAAGGGCGTCTATCTTGTTAATGTAATCCATGCATTTTTCTTCGAGAGCGTTGGTCAGGCTTTCAATGTAGTAAGAACCGCCCAGCGGGTCAACCAGGTCACAGACACCAATTTCATAGCCAATTACCTGCTGGGTACGCAGGGCAATCATCACTGACTCGTCGCAGGGCAGCGCCAGCGCTTCGTCATAGGAGTTGGTGTGCAGGGACTGAGTGCCGCCCAGTACAGCCGACAGGGCTTCAAAAGCAGTCCGCATAATGTTTACCATTGGCTGTTGCGCAGTCAGGCTGACACCTGCAGTCTGAGTATGGAAGCGCAGGGTCCACGACCTTGGATTTTTGGCGCCAAAACGCTCTCTCATAATCTTAGCCCAGACGCGGCGGGCCGCCCGGAATTTGGCCACTTCCTCAAGGAAGTTCAGGTGGGCGTTGAAGAAGAATGAGAGCCGTGGACCAAA
This sequence comes from Pelotomaculum sp., assembly GCA_018435055.1. Taxonomy (GTDB): domain Bacteria; phylum Bacillota; class Desulfotomaculia; order Desulfotomaculales; family Pelotomaculaceae; genus Syntrophopropionicum. The sequence goes on from JAHDOA010000018.1 coordinate 137,911, forward strand.
ATTATCAACATCTAAGCCGGATTTGATAGCGGCGTCTACATAAGCGATACCATCGGCCAGGGTGAAGGCAATTTCCTGAGCGGCGGTGGCGCCGGCTTCACGAATGTGGTAACCGCTGATGCTGATGGTATTCCACTGCGGGATTTCCTTGGAGCAGTACTCGAAGATGTTGGAGATGAGACGCATAGAAGGCTCCGGCGGCAGGATATAAGTGCCCCGGCAGATATATTCCTTAATCACGTCGTTTTGAATAGTACCGTTGATTTCCGATTTCTTGAAACCTTGCTTCTCAGCACAGGCGATATACATGGCCAACAGCACGCCTGCAGGGGCGTTGATAGTCATCGAGGTGCTGACCTTGCCCAGGGGAATCTGGTCAAATAATGTTTCCATATCCGCCAGGGAATCGATTGCCACACCCACCTTGCCTATTTCACCCCGTGCCAGCTGATGGTCAGAGTCATAACCGATCTGGGTAGGCAGGTCAAAGGCGCAGCTGAGGCCTGTCTGGCCTTGCTCAAGCAGATAGCGGAAGCGCTGGTTGGTCTCCTCGGCTGAACCAAACCCGGCGTACTGGCGCATGGTCCAGAGGCGGCCACGGTACAAGTTGGGCTGTACACCCCGGGTAAACGGATACTCACCGGGCAGTCCCAGGTCTTGTTCGTAGTCCCTGTCTGCGAGATCGAGAGGTGTATAAACCGTGTTAATAGTAACACCTGAATCAACAGCAAACTCGGGTTGTCTTTCCGGGCGCTTTTTCATTGTCGCTTCCAGCTTCGCAGCCCATTTCTCTTTGTTGGCTGCAATTTTGTCTAGTTGATCTTGTTTAAACAAAAGATCTCCTCCTTCCATAAATAATTATTCTCTTCCAAGCGCCTCTTTAATCAGAGCGGGGACCTGGAACGGCAGCGGAGCTACTTTGGCGCCAGCGGCGGTCAAAGCTTCCACTTTGCCCTGGTAGGTTCCTTTGCCGCGCTCAATAATTGCTCCCGCGTGTCCCATCCGCTTTCCTGGAGGTGCGCTTTTGCCAGCGATAAAAGCAACCACCGGCTTGGTCATTTCCTTGATATACTCAGATGCGATCTCTTCATTGTTACCGCCAATTTCACCGATCAAAACCACAGCCTTGGTCTGGTCGTCCTTTTCAAACATTTTCAGAACATCAACAAAAGTCAGGCCCACAGCCCGGTCTCCGCCCATCCCCACAACGGTGGACTGGCCGAGGCCGTTAGCAGTCAGGTTTCCGACAATTTCATAGGTCAAGGTGCCGGAGCGGGCAACTACACCGACGTCGCCCTCAACAAAATACTGGTTAGGCGGAATACCCATCTTGCATTTGCCGCCTGAAACGATGCCGAACGTGTTCGGTCCGAGCACATATGCTCCCTTACGTCTGGCATAGGCTACGATATCTATTTCATCATATACAGGCACGCCTTCAGTTACGATAACGACGACCTTAACCCCTGCTTCCAGGTTTTCCAGGGCGGCGTCTTTGGTCCCGGGAGCCGGAACAAATATAACCGAGGCGTCGATCCGGTGGTTCTCACAAGCTTCACGCACTGTGTTGTATACAGGAACACCCTCTACTACCTGCCCGCCTTTGCCGGGGGTGCATCCGGCCACGATCTTGGTCCCATAGGCAAGCATCTGCTTGGTGTGGAAAGAAGCTTGTCTGCCTGTTATTCCCATGACTAATACATTAGTATTCTCATCAATGATAATAGCCAATTTAACTTATCCTCCCTTATCAAGTATTTTTATGGATTTAAGCGATTTCGCTTAATTGCAAAGGATATTTACTTAACAAGTTCAATTATCCTTTTGGCTGCATCCTGCATGAAGTCGAACGCTTCAACTCCAATTGACTTTAATATTTCACGTCCGGCATCCTGGTTGGTGCCGACAAGACGAATTACCACAGGCACCGGGAAGCCGCCACGCGCTTCATAAACATCCTTGAATGCGTTGGCTACATCATCGCAGCGGGTGATACCGCCGAAAATATTAATGAACAGTCCTTTGGGTTCCAGGCCCAGGAGAATATCCAGAGCTTTGGCGGTGGCTTCCCTGCCTGTGCCGCCGCCGCAGTCGAGGAAGTTTCTCGGTGTGCCGCCGAAGGCCTGCAGAGTGTCAAGAGTACCCATGGTAATGCCGGCGCCGTTGGCCATCACGGCGATATCGCCGTCCAGTTCTACAAAGGAAAGACCGAGGTCTGCCGCCGCTCTTTCAGCGGGTGATTTATCTTCAACAAACGGCAGGTCTTTCATCCTGAACAGGGCGTCTTCGTCAATAGTTACTTTAGAGTCAGCTGCTATTACCCTGTCATCGCTAAACACGAGCGGGTTGATCTCAACCAGTTCAGCGTCTTTTTCTTTGCATATCTTGTAAAGGGTTTGAATTATATTCACCATTTCTTTGCCGTGCGGGGTTCTCAGTCCAACACCCATTCTTCTTACAACGTCACGGGCGAAGAAAGGATGCATGCCAAGCTCAGGATCGATATGCTTCTTAATGATGTACTCTTCCGGCTGGGCTTCAATTTCCATCCCGCCGTAAGCGGAAGCAATCATGACGGCTTGCTTGGCGGAACCGTCGATGGTTATCGACATATATAGTTCCTTGTCGATTTTTAATTTTTCTTCCACCAGGACGCACTCAACTGGCAACCCCTGGATGGTCATGCTAAGAACTTCTTCCGCTGCCTTTTTTGCTTCTTCTGGCGTGTTCGGAAACTTAATACCCCCTGCTTTACCTCTCTTGCCTGACAGGACCTGCGACTTTACTACACATGGACCACCAATTTCCGCAGCGATCTTCTCGGCCTCTTCTGGGGTCTTAGCCATTCTGCCTTTCGGGGTTGGGATACCATACTTGGCAAATAGCTCCTTACCCATGTACTCGAACATTTTCACAGGCTAAATCTCTCCTCTCCATTTTTATATTTGGCGCTTTATTTGAAAATATTACTAACTATTATTACTTCTTCACTTGTTTTACTTTTCCTTCTTTTGCCTCTGTTTTTTTCTAGTATTCTTCTAATTATCCCCCCTTAGCCGCTCCTTAATAAACTATCTCCTGGAGCGAATAATATCCAAAAATATTATAAAATACTTTTCTCTGTATTAAAGATATTACATATTTCTTATCTTATCTTATCTTTATAATGTAACCCCCTACCCTAACTGCAAAACAGCACACATCCATGTAAATAAAAAATCAACCACACAAATAGCAATGGTTTTATGTCACTAATACTTTAATTTTAAAAAAAAGGTTATAGCCCAACCTGCATCGACTGGTCGGGCATTATCATAAAACACCTTAAAATCTCTCTCCCACAAGTTACTGGTCTTTGTGGTCATAATTACTCCTGCTATTTTTTAATCTCTATTGGTTATTTAACGGCGTAAATCTTGATGCCTTCCTGATAGAGATCACCGCCCAGGGTATCGTTAACAACCACTACAGGGAAATCCTCAACCACAAATTCATGGACGGCCTCAGCTCCGAGATCCGGGTAAGCGATAACCTTGGCGCTCTTGATGCTCTTGGCGATTAATGCGGCCGCGCCGCCGATAGCCGCAAAGTATACACCCTTGTACTCTTTCATAGCCTCGATTACTTCCGGGGATCTTTTCCCCTTGCCGATAGAGGCTTTTAAGCCCAGCTTGTATAGTTCAGGGGCGTAAGGATCCATGCGGTAACTGGTTGTGGGTCCGCAGGAACCAACAACCCTCCCGGGCTTTGTAGGACTCGGGCCTACATAATAAATAATCTGACCTTTCGGATCAAAGGGCAGTTCATTGACTTTTCCCGCATTGATTAAATCCACCATTCTCTTGTGAGCGGCATCCCGGCCGGTATAAATGAGGCCGCTGATTAAAACTTGCTGCCCGATTCTAAGCTTTTCTACATCTGCGTCAGTTAATGGGGTAGTAAGCCTGATCTGGGTCAATATTTTCACCTCCCCTATTATTTCGCACTATCTCTACCCAACCATAACGATTAAGTATATTTATAGAATTACTTCCTTATGCCTTGCGGCGTGACAGTTGATGTTGACCGCCACGGGCAGGCTGGCTATATGAGCAGCGTATGTTTTGATGTGTACAGCCAGGGCAAAAGTCCTGCCGCCCAGGCCTTGCGGTCCGACACCCAGGTTATTTACCTTTTCCAGAAGCTCTTCTTCAAGCTTGGCCATTTCGGGATCTTCATTCTTAGAGCCGATCTCCCGGAGCAACGCTTCCTTGGCGAGCAATGCCGCTTTCTCCATGGTGCCGCCGATGCCGACTCCTAAAATAACCGGTGGACAGGGATTCGGGCCGGCGTTTTTGGCCACATCGATAACAAAATTTTTCACACCTTCGACTCCATCGGCCGGCTTCATCATCTTGATTTGGCTCATGTTTTCACTGCCGCCGCCTTTGGGCGCCAAGGTAATCTTAAGGTTCTCACCCGGAACGATTTTAGTATGAATCACCGGAGGAGTGTTATCACCGGTATTCTTACGCTCTAGCGGGTGACTCACGATGGATTTCCTGAGGTAGCCGTCGGTATATCCTTTCCTAACCCCCTCAGTTATTGCCTCGTAGAGATCCCCTCCCTCAATGTGGACATCCTGTCCCAACTCCAAGAAAATAACCGCATAGCCGCAGTCCTGGCACATGGGAACCTGCTCTTCACGGGCTATCTCAGCATTCTTGATCAAAATCTGCAGTATCTCTTTTCCCGTGGCGGACACTTCCTGCTCATACCCTTTTTTGAAGGCTTCCATTACGTCTTCACCAAGGTTGAAGTTAGCCTCCTGACACATCCTTGCTACGTTTTCCGTAATGACACTGGTGTTAATGGTTTTAATTTTTATTCCCCCCTTTGCTAAGTGTTGATCACATTAAATATAATAAATAAGCAAGATCTGTACCACCAATACAGCCTGTTACCCTTGGCGGGGATTCTTTAGCATAAAACCTCATTATGAGTAGTATTAACGCTGATTTATTGTAATTAATTATTGTTTGCTAACCCCCTAAATATGGCATAGTAAATTCTAATTTATAGAATATTCTAGGCCTCGGGCCATGGTATTGCTGACATTTCTAATTATTATAAAATTTCTAATTTTTATATATTATCTGAGACATATCTTTTTAGTTTGTTATAGAGCGTTGCTAGAGAAATATTTAAAGCCTGCGATGCGCGTTTTTTTCCTTCCACAGTATTACCATATTTATTCAGCGCTTTTTTAATCATCATTTCTTCCATTTGGACCAGAGGCAGCAGGTCAAAATCCCGTTCGTGGGTTATTTTGAACTGGCTGGTATGCATGACCATAATTTTCTTGGTGATTACCTCCTCATCCATAGTCACCATAACTCTTTCGATCATGTTTTCAAGCTCGCGAATATTTCCCGGCCAATCATAATTTACCAGCAATTCTATAGCTTCACTGTCTACCCGTTTGACTTTTTTGCCTAGTTTTCTGTTTAATTTTACAATCAGGTTATCTAAAAGGACAGGCAGGTCTTCCTTGCGCACTCTAAGCGGCGGGACAGTTATTTCCACGACATTCAACCGGTAAAAAAGGTCTTCCCTGAATTTGCCCAGGCGTATTAATTCACGCAAATTGCGGTTGGTGGCCGCTATGACCCTTACATCGACTTTTGTCGTTTGTGTGCCGCCCACCCGTTCAAATTCCATCTCCTGCAGTACCCGCAGGAGTTTTCCCTGCAGGTTCAGATTCATGTCACCTATTTCGTCAAGAAATATCGAGCCCCCGTGAGCCAGCTCAAATTTACCTATTTTTGATTTAACCGCGCCGGTAAAGGCGCCCTTTTCATAGCCGAAAAATTCACTTTCCAGCAGCGTCTCAGGTATCGCGGCGCAGTTGACCTTAATAAACGGATTCTCCCGCCGCATCGATGATGAGTGAATGGCGTGCGCGAACAATTCCTTTCCCGTTCCGCTTTCACCCTGGATCAGGACAGTTGAGTTACTGCGGGCAGACCTTTCCGCCAGGTTAATACATCTTTTTATTTCCAAACTGTTCCCCAGGATATTATCGAATGTATATTTGCTGGTTGTTACCTGTCCCAGTTTATCTGTAAGGTTTTCAATAATGCTGGTGCTTTTCTTCAGCTCCGCCATCAGGTTCATCACATCTGTAAAATGCTGAAATACTACGACCGCGCCGTCCATGGCCCCATCAACAATAATCGGCGCCGCGTTGGAGACAACCTCGGCGTTGCTGCCGCCAACCTTTGTTCTTTGCCCAAATACCAGTTTTCCGGTTTTCAAAACCGTTGCCAGCGCCCCATCAGGAGATGCTTCGAAAATATTCTGGTTAATCCTTTCGTCTTCAGGGATGCCGGTTATCCTGGAGAAAGCAGGGTTGACAAATTTTATGTTCCCATTTATATCAGCAACCTCTATGGCTTCCTGGACTGAATCTAGAATAGCCGAAAGCTGGCTCTTGATACTCTTAATTTCAAGCAGTTCCTCTTTCTTTTCCCTCAGTATGGAAATTATTAAATTTGCGGCTTTAGCCTCCATTATCGCTGTAGTACATTTTTTATTCTGCATTATAGAATCAAGAACCGCCGGCGAGGACGTTGCATCGATAATAACATCCAAATCAGGTTTGTTCAGGAGGGCATTTATATCCTCCGCAACAAAAACGCCTTCACTTCTAGCAGTAATCATACCCGGCGCCGTAAGGTTTTTATCGGCAATGCCTACTATAAAAACCTCTTTAATCTCCTTCAACATCCGGTACGCTTTGTAACCGTCTTCGCCGGCGCCGGCAATAGCGACTCTAACTACCCTCATTATTTAACCTGCCTCATACAATACTTTTCCTATCGCACTTGTATTTCGACATTCTAGAATTTCATCCTTCTAATAATTAAAAATTAATGAAATATAAAATATTACGAACAAATGTTTCCAATTAGTTTTTTTTGTGTTATAATTTATATAATTTTAGTTGCAAAGGCTGGTGCAAAATGGACTCTGATCTCACACCCAAGCAGGCGGCCATCCTGGCGGTCATTAAAAAAAATATCAAGCAGAAAGGCTACCCTCCCTCCGTGCGGGAGATTGGTCAGGCAGTAGGTTTAAGTTCCAGCTCTACTGTCCATGGTTATTTAAAAAAACTTGAGGCTAAAGGTTACCTGAGACGTGACGCCACAAAACCAAGGGCGATGGAAGTCCTGGACCATACGGAAGAAGATAAAGTCGATTTCATTAATGTGCCGCTTTTGGGCAGGGTTGCTGCAGGTATGCCTATTCTGGCAGTTGAAAATAGGGAAGACCTTTTCCCCCTTCCCACTCACTTTACCGGTGCAGGTGAATTTTTCATGCTTACTATCAGGGGGAACAGTATGATTGAGGCAGGCATACTCGAGGAGGACATGGTTGTCGTCAGGCGTCAGAGCGATGTAAATAACGGCGATATTGTTGTTGCACTGATTAATGAGGAGGCAACTGTCAAAAGGTTTTTCAGGGAAAAAAGCAGAGTCAGGCTCCAGCCGGCAAACAGCCAGATGGAACCAATATATACAACTGAGTTGCAAATTCTTGGCAAGGTAATTGGACTTGTAAGAAAAATTCATTAATAATTCCTGCAACAAATGAATAACCGTCCCCCAAAAAAAAAGGACGGTTATCATATTTTATAATTGAACATTATTACGAATGAAAAAGATTTCAACATTAAAGTCCCGGAAAATCCCAACTGGTCTTTTTATCGTTGATATATGAAATAAATGCCTCCAGCGCATAGCCTGCCATACCCTGTTTGTGTCTTATCTGGTAAAGGTAGCGGCTCATATCGACACCTTTAAGCTTTACTTCCCTAACCTTCCCCAGGCTTATAGCTTCGGAGGCCGCATACTTTGACACGATGCTAATGCCCAATTTTGCTTCAACTGCGGTTATGACCGCCCTTGTACTGCCCAATTCCATGCCGATCGGCAGTTTGTCAAGCGCTATATCATGTTCGGCAAATTTCTGTTCTAAAGTCCGGCGTGTCCCAGACCCCTGTTCCCGCAAAATAAGTGTTTCGTTTTTCAGGTCATTCAAATTTACTTCATTTAACTTAACCCATGGGTGAGAAGGGTACACAATTAAAATAAGATAATCCTTGAGCCAGGATGAGCATTCGGTCTCCTCCCACTTAACCGGGGCGCCAATTATGCCAAAATCTATTTCCCTTTCACGTACCCAGCGTCCAACCTGACCGCTCCCCGCCACTCTAAGAGTGATTCTAATGCCCGGATATTTTTCTTTAAAGCCACCAATCATGATCGGCAACAGGTATTCACCCGGTATCGTGCTGGAGCCTACAACCATTTGGCCGGTTTTTAGCCCTTTAATATCATCCAGTCCCGCCTTGATCCGGTTATAATGCCTGAGCAACTGTTTTGCTTCCGGATATAATAGATTGCCTGCCTCTGTAAGTATTACCTTTTTGTCGCCTCTTTGAAACAAAGAAACCTGCAGGTTTTCCTCCAGCGCCTTAATCTGAAAGCTGACAGCCGGCTGACTCATATATAGCTGGCGGGATGCTTTGGTAAAGCTCTGCAGTTCCGCAACCCAGATAAATGCCTCCAGCTGCTTAAAATTCACAGGTTGACACCGCCTTAAGGCTTTTTAAAAAGCTTTCGCCATGCGCCTCTTGATACCTTCTAAATTTTAATATTTCAAAAAATTTAACCTTGTATTAATTCACGTGCTGCCGAGAGCAGGGCCAGTTTAGTATATTCCTTAGACAGCCCGCCCTGCAGGTAGACAACATACGGAGGACGCATGGGACCATCCGCGCTTAATTCCAATGTAGCGCCCTGTATGAAGGTGCCGGCCGCCATTATCACCGGATCACTGTAACCTGGCATTTCGTATGGCGCCGGCATTACGTGCGAATCGACAGGGGAGCCTTTCTGCAGGCCGCGACAGAAGGCCAGCATCCGCTCCGGCGTTCCCAGCATTATAGCCTGAACAATGTCACTCCTGTGGTCACTATAACCCGGCAAAACCTGACAACCAAGTTTTTCGAAAAACATGGAAGCAAATACAGCGCCTTTAAGCGCCTCGGAAACAACATGGGGGGCTAGAAATAAACCCTGGTAGAGAAGTCTTTGCATGTCACCGGAGGGGCCGACTTCCGCTCCGATACCCGGAGCGCTCCAACGGGCGGCAGCCATATCCACAAACTTCTCTTGCCCCGCGACGTAACCGCCGGTCGGCGCCAAACCGCCGCCAGGATTCTTGATCAGTGATCCCGCCACCAGGTCGGCGCCGGCCTCCACAGGTTCCTCCAATTCTACAAATTCTCCATAACAGTTATCAACAAATATTACTGTATCCGGCTTTCTATCTTTGATAAACCTGATTGCTTCTCTTAACCTATCTATCCCCAGGGACGCGCCCCAGCGGTAGCCTGCTGAACGCTGCAGCAGCACCATCTTTGTTTTTTGGTTTAAAGCCTGTCCCAGACGTGAATAATCCAGGTTGCCTTCGCTGGTTAAATCAACCTGCCTGTAAACAACGCCGATATCTTTGAGGGAACCGTTTGTTTTACCCCTGAGGCCGATCATCGCAGCGAGCGTGTCATACGGCTCCCCCTGGGCAGATAACAGTTCATCTCCCGGCCGCAATACACCATACAGACAAAGCGCTATGGCATGAGTGCCCGATACAATCTGGCTACGCACCAGGGCTTTTTCCGCGCGAAATACATCAGCGTATATTTTTTCCAGGGTATCCCTGCCGCTGTCTCCATAACCATATCCTGTGGAACCTTTCAGGTGAAATTCACTTACCCTGGCCCGGCGAAATGCCGCCAGGACCTTGGCATGGTTAGACAGCGCTCTCTCATCAATAAGACGGTATACGGGCTCAACGCTGCGTTCAACTTCTTTAGCAAGTGTTTCCAGACTAATACTCATATATTATCTCCTCATAATGGCTTGAAAATAGTCCCACATATTTTAAATTTGATCTGATGCGCCTATAAGGTCTTCCCTGTTTATCGCCATCAGGTCCATCCGGCTCAGCCCGCTTTCTTTCTGGAGCAGCCTTACCGCCTGACGTCTGATCGCCCTCTCAATAAGGTTTCGCACAAGCCTGGCGTTTCCGCTGTGCTCATGCCGCTTGTGCTCTTTTTCTATTACAAAACGGAATTCTTCCCTGGCGCCGTTAGAAAGATAATACTGTCTCTGCTGAAGCATTAAATCGGCAATTGCCAGCAGTTCCCTGTTGCTGAAATCGGGAAAGGTTATATGAATTGGGAACCGCGAGCGCAGTCCGGGATTTGTTTCAACAAACCAGTCCATCTCATCCTGATAACCGGCCAGGATCAGGATCAGGCTGTCCCGGTGGTCTTCCATTCCTTTTACCAGCGCGTCAATTGCTTCTTTACCAAAATCTTTATCTCCTCCCCTGGCCAGGGAATATGCTTCGTCAATAAACAAAATACCACCCAGGGCCCTTTTGATTTGGTCCCTGGTCTTCTGTGCCGTGTGGCCGATATACTCACCCACTAGATCCGCTCTTTCCACTTCAACCAGATGCCCTTTGGGCAGCACGCCGACTTCCTTGAAGAGCTTGCCCAATATTCTGGCCACCGTGGTTTTTCCGGTGCCGGGATTGCCCTTGAAAATCATGTGCAGACCCAGTGGCTCGGCAGCCAGCTTCTCTTTCTGTCTCATTTTCTGAATTTCTATATAAGAATGGATTTCTTCGATCAGTTTTTTTACACCATGCAGCCCGACCATGGCGTTTAGTTCCAGGAGAATTTCCCTGGTACTTTTGTTATTAGCCTGCTCATCACCGTAATACCCGGTTTTTAAATTATTAAATTGGGCCGGGTTTATCTTCCATGATCTGTAGTCAGCCTTATGTCCGGTGTTTTTTGGGATTCCCGTATGGTTCCATATTTTTATTTTCACAGGTTCGCAGCCACCTCGCCTCAGGCTCAAGTCATTACCATTATACGCCTGATAGGGGCTTTTACGACTAAAAAAGTTAAGCCCCTCTTTATGAGGGGCCGCCATCTTTCCTTTAAGAGCCCTTTGTTTCAGAAAATGTCGTACTGACGGGCTTCAGTGGACTTACTGTGGAAATAGCGTGTTTATAAACCATCAACTGTTTCCCGTCACTTTCCAGGATTACAGTAAAGTTATCAAAACCCTTGACTATTCCTTTCAACTGAAAGCCATTAACAAGGAATATGGTAACTGGGATATTTTCCTTCCTGACCTGGTTCAAAAATGCGTCCTGTAAATTTATTTGTGGTTTTGTCATAGCAAGGGCTCCCTCCATAGGAATTTATTATCTATATTGTTTTCTACAAACCTTAAGATACTCCTTCAATAAATCTGTTAATTTCATTAATAATCGCTCCGGACACATCGTCCTGATCGGCATTCAGCCATTTTATCCTGTTGTCGCGCCTGAACCAGGTCATCTGCCGTTTAGCGAATCTCCTGGTATTTCTCTTTAAAATATCGACGGACTGAGCCAGTGATCGCTCCCCTTGCAAATATTCAATGATCTCCTTATATCCAAGTCCGCGCATTGAACTAAGTTCCGGCGAAAAACCTCTGTTTAAAAGTCCTTGTACTTCTTCCACGAGTCCTGCCTGGATCATCAGTTCAACCCGCTGTTCGATTATCTTATATAATTTTTCTCTTTCCAGGCTCAGGCCAAACATCATCAGATTGTAAATTGATTTGCGGGAACGGTCTATTTTATGAAAACTCGATATAGGTGTTCCGGTATATTTGTATACCTCCAGGGCACGGATAATTCTTCTAATGTCATGCGGGTGCAGTTTTGCAGCTGTCGCGGGGTCAATCTCACAAAGGCGTTCGTGCAGTTTGGCTGCGCCGTGTTCCTCAGCGTCTTTTAAAAGTTTTTTTCTGTACACCGCGTTACCCCGGGTCCCGCTGAAATCATAGTCGTCTATAACAGCCCTGATATACAGGCCTGTGCCGCCAACCAGGACAGGCAACTTTTCTCTATTCATGATATCCGCGATAATTGCCCTGGCCTGTTTCTGAAACAAGGCGGCGTTGTATTCCTGATCCGGTTCAACAATATCTATGAGGTGGTGAGGTATGCCGCGCATCTCTTTAAGGGCCGGCTTTGCGGCGCCAATATCCATACCGCGGTATACTAGCATGGAGTCGGCGGAAATAATTTCGCCGTTTAATTTTTCCGCTATCTGAATACCAACAAAACTTTTACCGGTTGCGGTCGGCCCGCAAATCACTACCAGCGGCAGCCCATTTTTAGATGATTCTTTCATACCGGCGTCCTCCGCCTTTCCTTGACGCCATAGGCCACGGGTGAATATCTACCGCCCAATACGTACTTAAAACCTAAGCGGACAAATTCGGCGCTGCCCCGCCGCTCTTTCATTACCACCCGCCTGGCAGCCGCATTGTATGCCAATTCTATTGTTTCAAGATCAATTGGATCATGGTTGGCAAGTATTCTGGACGCGTTCATCCCCGGTGATTTTCGCCTGGGATAACGGAACATCGGGTCAAAATAAATAATATCATAACTGCCTGTTTTTAGCGATGCCAGGTATTCCTTATGATTTGTATTAATTACCTTTATTCGCCGCATGGCCGGTATCATTTCCTTATCTTCCGCCGAGTAAGACTGCAAGCCTCGCTTCACCAGTTCAGAGATGAGTGGAGAGCATTCCAGGCCGGTCACACTTCCGGTGGCGCCAGTTACATAGCTCGCGACAATTGCGTCTGTCCCCAAACCCATCGTGCAGTCCAAAATAGATTGTCCTTCTTTTAGAGACATGGCGCTGATCATTTGGTCAGTTTTCCCATTATTTATCTCTTTTATACGCAGTCCGGCCAGCCCCGGATGGAAGAAAAACTTATTTTTTCCCATTAAAAACGATATTTTTTGAGATGAAACAACCAGCAACCCGTCAGCACAGTTTAACGCCGTTAAATATTTCACAGAACGGTTGTCCCTATCCACAAAAGGAAAATTTAATTGTCCGGCAAGCTGTTTCGCGCTCTCAATCGCTCCGGGCGCGGGGCGAAGGGATGTCGTGACCGCGAACTTCAAGTTTGATTCAGCTTTTTTCTGTGAGGGTCCTGCCAAATTCTCTTCACCTTGTCATTAGGGTTTTAGTCCATGGTGTTGAACCTGGTTTCTGTGCTTCGCGTCGAGTAAACTTAGAGCTTGCTTCGAGCTCAATTGGACCGCCATCCAGGCGATGAAGGTCTTTCGCAGACGTTTAACGCTTGAACTTTTTTTCCAGTTCCGCAAAAGACAGGTGGATGATGGTCGGCCTGCCGTGCGGGCAGGTGTAGGGGTTTTTTGTGCCGGCCAAACGCCTGGAGAGAGCATTCATGGATGACACTGTCAGCTTTTCCCCGGCCTTAACCGCGTTTCTGCAGGCCATGGACGAGGCCAGGGTGCTGAAAAATTCATCAAACGAGGCGCCGGCGCCTTTTTCACTCAGGTATTTCAGCATATCATGAAAAAATGTTTCCTCCTGGCCCGGCGTGAAACCTGTTGGCACACCCCTGAGTAGAAATGTGCCGCCGCCAAAGTATTCTAAAACAAAGCCTGCCCGGTTAAACCAGAAAACGCGCTCTGTCAGTATCGCCACTTCCCGGAAATCCAGTTCCAGCGTGACCGGCAGCAGCAGGCCCTGGCTGGGTTGTTCACCTTCGCTGGCTTGATAATACTCGTATAGTATTCTCTCGTGGGCAGCATGCTGGTCTAATATATATAAACCTTCTTTCCCTTCCGCCAGGATATATGTCAGCCCGATTTGACCGATAGCGCTTAATTCGGGCAAAAGCCTTTCATCTTTAAGAAAATCCGCCGACTCTGCTACGGCTTTAACGCTTGCTTGACTTACTGCCGCTGGTTCATTGTATACCGTAGTTAATTGTTTACCGGCTGCAGCAACGCCGCTGCCCGCATCATTTTGTACCGGCCCGGGCGTTGCAGTAAATAAAATATTTTGATATGAATCGGGACTGACAGATCTTTTCTTCTTGTCAAACAGCTTTACAGGAATTACTGTTTTCGCCAGCAGCGCTTCCCGCAGGATACCGGCAATCTGCCGGACTGTTTCATTTTCCTCGATCAACCGCACTTCCAGCTTGGAGGGGTGGACATTAACATCTATTAATTCAGGCGGGACGGCCAGGCTCAATACAACCACAGGCTTTCTCCCGGAGGGCAGCAAAGTACGGTAGGCCTCTTCAACAGCTCCGGCCGCTGCCGGGCAGCGCACATAACGCCCGTTGATAATTATGTTGATATGGTTCCTGTTGCTGCGGGAAAGAGAGGGTTTTCCTATGAATCCCTGCAGCGTTATATCTTTCCCCGCGCCGTTAACCGGTATCATCTCCCGGGCCTGGTTAACGCCATAAACAGCAATAATCGCGTCCATTAGGCTTCCGGCGCCGGGCGAGTAAAAAGAGCGCCTGCTTTTATTCTTCAATTCAAAGCTTACATCAGGTCTGGCCAGGGACATGTGGGATATAATCTCATGGCACAGGGAACCTTCAATAGAAGGACTCTTCATAGATTTCCTTCTTACGGGTGTATTGAAGAACAAATCCTTTACGACAACTGTTGAACCCGGCGGGCAGCCGGCGGCAGACCTGTTTATTATTACTCCTTCAACAGCCTCCACCTTGATCCCGTTTAAAACAGCAGCGGTCCTGGTGGTAAATACCATACGTGAAACCGCCGCTATGCTCGGTATTGCCTCACCCCTGAAACCGAGAGTAAGGATCCTGCTCAAATCAGACGCGCATTTTATCTTGCTGGTGGCATGCCGTTCAAAAGCCAGCGCCAGGTCTTCTTCCCCCATACCGCACCCGTTATCTGTAACGGTAATTGACGCAAGTCCTCCCTCATCAAGTTCGACCATTATCCTGCGGGCGCCGGCATCCAACGAATTCTCGGTCAGCTCCTTGACCACCGAAAACGGGCGCTCAACCACTTCACCGGCGGCTATCTGGTTTTTGGTAAGTTCATCAAGAATGATAATTGATGTCAATGTTTTTTTGCACCTGCTATCCCTCAGAGCTCCATTCATGATCACTGTCTGTACTGTAGCCGTAAAATATATCGTCGTGTTTATCCTGCAGGTAAATATAATCATATTGCGAGTCTTGCCTGGATCGCCCATACAGTTCCGCCGCTTCGCCGCGGCACCTGCCGCAGGCCGCATGCGGCACAGAAATGCAGAGCGCTCTGCCACTCCTGCCGCATCCGTGTTTTGCGTCTGAATCGATTACCAGGTAGCCGGGGCAGTTATCACACAGCCGCAATTGTTCAATTTGATCTTCTTCAATGTAGTCGGTATCGTAAAAAATACGTTTATTTCTGGTATAGTAATTGCCTGAGATCCTTTTAGCGTCGGGCGAAACCCTGTCACGCCTTTCCCAGCGCTGCAGCAGCTCATCCACCAGTCTCTCAACACCCGCGGCCACGCCGGCTCTTTCCTTAAAGCGCCCCGGCCAGTAATCCGGTTCTCTTACACCACTGTAATCCAGACCGGCAAGAGCGAGTATGATGGCCATATTCACATATGGAAGGGCTGTTTCGATGGCATAGCCGCCTTCCAGCACGGCCAGGTCCGGACGCAGCTTTTCCGTAAGCCTGGCATAGCCCTGCGCGGTAATGCGCATGCTGCCGAGCGGGTCTGTGTAATGGTTGTCCTGGCCTGCAGAGTTGACAATAAAGTCCGGCTTAAAATCATTTAGTATAGGAAGGATTAAATTATCCATCACGTAAAGAAAGCTTTCGTCAGTAGCGCCCGGCTGCAGCGGAATGTTGATGGTTCGGGCGTAAGCCCCCGGGCCGCCAAGCTCATAGGTGTATCCGGTACCCGGATACAGGGTGCGGCCGTCCTGGTGAAAAGAAACAAACAGCACATCGGGGTCATGCCAGAAAATATCCTGGGTCCCGTCGCCATGGTGCACGTCTGTATCGATAATGGCAATTTTCTTCTTCCCGTGGCGGGAACGCAAATGATCCACCATGATCGCTTCGTTATTAATATTACAGAAACCCCGGTTGCCGCGGACAACCTTCATGGCATGGTGTCCGGGCGGCCTGACCAGGGCGAAGCCGTTTTTTATTTCCCCGCTTACTATTTTATCTGACAGCAGGATCGCCGCGCCCGCCGCAATCAGGTGGGCCTCCGTAGTTTGTTTTTCAACAGTAGGCACACAGAAATGCAGCCTGGCAATGTCATGGATGTTGGCCAGTGGGGGCTTATATTCCTCTATTTGAGGCAGGTCCATAATGCCTTCTTCAAAAATCTGGTCCCTGGTATAGAGAAGGCGTTCCTCCCTTTCAGGGTGGGTGGGCGTTATCGCCCAGTCAAAAGCAGGAAAAAATATCAACCCTGTTTTTTTGCTTTTAATCATAAAATCACTCCCCAACCCCGATTCTGGCATTAATTCCCCTTGGTGTCTGCACCGTGATATCATAAAGCCTGCCGGTCGTGTTCCAACCCCTGACCATATTGAATACCTCCTGGCGGATAACCTCAATTTCGTCAGCAGCCAGGTCCAACCCGTATTCTGACGCCAGTTTCACCAGGCTGTTTTTTGCCAGTTCCAGCGCTTTATTTTCGTTAAATTTCCGGTTACTGATTTTTTCCCGGCGTCCTTCTTCCTGTATAATATAGCACCCCTGTTCAGTATCCGCTCTTAAATTAATCTGCAGTGTCGGCCTGGCCAGCGCCGCGCCGATGGCGTTTGCCACAGACGCATAGCGCAGTGTGGCAGACCGGCATCCCAGTTTCTCCGCTATCCGCGCCGAGAACCCGGCAGCCCCGCCGCCGACGCCTGCGACTATTGTCGGTTTTACCACGTGTTTGTGCAGTATCTCCCAAACCCGGTAGGCCGGCTCCTGCTCCCATTCTTTAAACATTTTTTTTATTTCACTGGTTATGTTATCAACAACCTTGTTGATGACCTGCTCTGCAATATCTTCCACAGTTATGTTCAATTCCTGTCCTAAAAGCGCCATGGCTTTAATCGCCTTTTCCCCGTCTCCCAGTTCAGTCAGGCCCAGCGCCCGCAGCGCATCGGTTGGTGTAGGCGCGGGACCGCCCAGACAGTATGCCTGACCTGCCCTTTGACTGTGAATATTTATGTCGTTCCCCGTACAGCTTAAAACGCTGTCGCCGCCAATAGCAACAGATTTAACAGCCAGCGTCCTCACCTGGGTCAACTGCTCCATCACCCGGGCGCCTCTGGCAGAAAGCAGAGGCTGACCGCTTAAAATCAGCGCCAGATCGGTGGTTGTCCCTCCGATGTCCACGACCACTGCTGTTTCATCAGGTCCGGTAAGCGCCTGGACACCCAGAGTGCTGGCGGCAGGCCCCGAGAATATCGTTTCAACGGGAAACTCCTCGGACCGCTGGAGCGGGACAGTGCCGCCGTCAGCCTTTAATATGAATACTTCAGCGTATATTTCACGTGAGTCAAGGGCCTGGCGTACTGATTCAATAAAATAATGGTAGGGCTCGCGGGTAGCGCAGGTTAGATATGTGGTTACCATTCTTCTAGGAAAGTTCAGCTGATTGCCGATTTTTGCTCCTAGCTCAACCTGCCATTGGGGATATTTATTTTTGATGATTTCCGCTACTTTATTTTCATGGGACGCGTTGCGGGGGGAAAATTTACCGACCACTCCTACCTTCTTAGAGCCCTTCAGGGCAATCTCTCGCAGAACAGTATCGATTTCCTGCTCATTTAATGAAAGGATTTCCCGGCCGCGGTAATCTATAGCACCCGGGATAATATGAGCGTATGGCATTTTTTTATAAAAGTCGTGGCTTAAACCAGGACCGGGGATGATCAGCAAGTCGACATCTTCGTACTTTCGTTCCGCGATCAGGTTGGTAATAATTGTGGTACTGAATACTATCCTTTTGACCTTTTCCTTATCCTCGTCCCTGACAATAGTATCGAGGGCCTCAGTTAATGAGTCTATCAGGTTCTCCCTTGTCGGGACCTTGGCTGTGGCCAGCACCTGTTCATTTTCCAGGAGCACGGCATCCGTATAGGTCCCCCCCACGTCAATGCCGACAAACATATATCTACCCCCCATCGATAACTAAAGACTTTACTGCATACTGCCGTCATCTATTTTTTTCTGCAGCAGGTACAGCTTGTTGATCGCCTCCATCGGTGTCATGCTTATTATGTCCAGGTGGCGCAGCTCTCTTATAATTTCATTTTCTGTTTCGCTGCTCATGCCGTTTCCGTTATCAGCGGCTGCCGCAGCCAGCGAAGGGGCTTTATCAGTTTTTTCCAAATTTTTTAAAATCTGCGCGGAGCGCTCAATAATTTCAGCCGGCAAGCCCGCCAGCCTGGCCACATGGATGCCGTAGCTCCGGTCTGCCCGACCGGGAATGACTTTTCTTAGGAAAATAACCTGATCGCCTTCTTCTCTAACTGCCACGTTCATATTGGTAATCCCCGGCTCCTTGTCCAGATCGGTGAGTTCAAAGTAATGTGTGGAAAACAATGTCTTGGCCTTGATTTTGTGGTGGATATATTCCGCCAGCGCCCTGGCAATACTGATCCCGTCATATGTACTGGTGCCCCGGCCAACTTCGTCCAGGACGATCAGGCTTTTTTCAGTCGCTCCCGCTACAATGGCGCGGCATTCGCTCATTTCCACCATAAAGGTGCTCTGCCCGCCGGCAATGTCGTCTGACGCGCCAATCCTGGTGAATATACGGTCGACCAGCGAGATTTCCGCCCTGGTAGCCGGCACAAAGCCTCCTGTCTGGGCCATCAATACAATTATGGCCACCTGGCGCATGTAAGTACTCTTACCGGCCATATTCGGTCCGGTGATCAGCAGCAGCCGGCCTTCTTCACCATTCATACCGGTGTCGTTGGGCACAAACTGTCCCGGTCCCATAACCTTTTCCAGTACCGGGTGCCGGCCGTCTCTGATCACCAGCCGGCCGTCGTTTATTATTTCCGGTCGCACATAATTATTATTAAAAGCTGCTTCCGCCAGGGAATACAGCGAGTCAACCTCAGCTACGGCCGACGCTGTAGTCTGCATCCGCCGGATTTGCACTGTAAGCTGCTCCCGGATATCATTAAAAATATTATATTCCAGGTGCAGCAGCCTTTCCTGCGCTCCTAAAACAAGATCTTCATACTCCTTGAGCTCAGGCGTGATATATCTTTCCGCATTGGCGAGGGTCTGCCGGCGGCTGTAATCTGCCGGCACGTGGTCAAGGTTTGATTTGGTTATCTCGATGTAATAGCCAAAAACTTTGTTAAAGCCAATTTTAAGGGACTTTATACCA
The DNA here is from genome assembly GCA_018435055.1 of Pelotomaculum sp. GTDB lineage: Bacteria > Bacillota > Desulfotomaculia > Desulfotomaculales > Pelotomaculaceae > Syntrophopropionicum. The sequence goes on from JAHDOA010000018.1 coordinate 157,265, forward strand.
GTACGCAGGCGCTCCCTTTCTTCCAGCCGGGTCAGCATCAACCTGGCTTCCTTTCCGGCCAGGCGGTACCTGTCCACATCCGGATTAAAACCGGCCTTGATTATTCCCCCGTCCCGCGGGGACAGCGGCGGATCGTCTTCGATAGCCCGGCTTAACAGGTCCGCGGTATCTTCCATCGTGTCAATGGTTCCGCACACTTCTTTTAAAAGTGCGCAATGTGCCTGTCCAAGCAATTCCTTGAGCGGCGGCAGGCAGAATAAGGACTTTTTTAGCGCGACTAGATCGCGTGCAGTTGCCGCGCCAAAAGATATTTTACCCGCCAGCCTTTCCAGGTCATATATATTTTTCAGATCTTCCCTTAGTTCCTTGCGGTAAAAAACATCTTTAACCAATTCTTCAACCGCGTCCTGGCGGGCCGCGATTTCTTCCTGTGTCAGCAGTGGCTGTTCGATCCAGCTCCGGAGCATCCTGCCGCCCATAGAGGTAACAGTATAATCAAGTACTGAAAGCAGCGTATACTTTTTTGTGTTGTCCGATATGGACCTGGATAGCTCCAAATTTCTCCTCGTCACAGCATCCAGGGCCATATATCTGCCGGGCGTATAAAACTGTATCCTGTTGATATGGGCCATGCTTCTTTTTTGAGTATCTTTTAAGAAACTCGCCAGTGCGCCGGCAGCGCAGGCCGCTATTTCACACTCCGAAATTTTTGTTGCAGAAAAAGCGCCCGGCCCAAACTGCTCTTCCAGCGCCCTCTCTGCGGCAGCTAAATTAAAAGCCTCGTCTCTATAACCACTAATAAGGAGTTTCCCCTTTAATTTTAAATCCCGCGAAAAACTGTCAACCATGGAAAGCGGCACAATTAATTCTGCGGGCATTAACCGGTTTAGTTCGTCAGCCAGTTCAACACCTGTTTTTTGTCCTGTCAGGGAGCTGACCATAAAAGTCCCGGTAGTCACATCTGTGACAGCCAGGCCGTAACCTTTGTCGTTGCGGGCAGCGCAAGCCAGGTAATTATTTCTCTTTTCTTCCAGAAGGTTTCCTTCCATCACCGTGCCAGGTGTGATCACCCGGACAACTTCCCGCCTTACAATACCCTTTGACGCCGCCGGGTCCTCCACCTGCTCACATATAGCCACATGGTACCCCCGGCCAATAAGCCTGGCGATATACCCGTCGGCGGCGTGATACGGCACACCGCACATGGGCACGCGTTCCTTCTGCCCCCCGTCCCTGCCGGTAAGAGTTATCTCAAGCTCTTTTGACGCTGAAAGAGCGTCATCAAAGAACATCTCGTAAAAATCACCTAACCGAAAAAAAAGGATCGCGTCCGGATACTGTTTTTTAATCTCTAGATACTGCCTGATCATTGGCGTAAAACCCACCGGAATACCTCCTGGTGAACATTATAACATATGGCATTCTAAACCAAAAGCACAACCCTGTTACTAACAGGGTTGTGCTGCAAAGGCTTTTCCATAATTCTTAGGAAGATTAGCCGCCACATCCGCAGGATTCGTCTGCGCAGCCGCATCCCTGAGGCTTTATTCCAATCGCTTCACCGATAATATTGTTTATTGACTCCAGGATTGTCTGAAACTCCTGCTGCGCCTTAAAAAAATTATAGACATACGGGTTATTTAGCATTTTAAATTCTAGATCCTCAAGTTCTTTTACCTGTTTTTCAGTAAGATCTACACCCTGGGCCCGTATTGCCTGGTAAGCCCTTTGTTTTTCATCAAATTGCGCTATCGAATCTCTGGCTTCCTGGTTTTCCATCATCATCTTTTCCGCTTCCCTCATGGTGTTCAGTTCCTTTGACGCCGAAAGGGAATTCCCTAGTTCCCTAGCCTTTTCTATTATTGACATAATTTAAAACCTCCTGCTATTATAATTACTATTTCACCGTGCTAAAATCCAAGGCAGAATCACATTCCATATCATTTTCTAACGTCTCCACTATATGCCCCGACAGGTGGGCCAACTGAGATCCGGTTATTTTTACCCTGACTATTTCCCCTCTAAGATCCCCGGCGCCAGGAAATAGGACAATTTTATTACCCCTGTTCCTGCCGTACAAAAGGCCAGGTTCCTTCTTGCTTTCCCCTTCCACCAGGACATCCTGTCGCCGGCCGGTCTCCTCTATATTTTTTTCCAGGCTGATTTCATTCTGTATTTTTATTAAAGCTTGTATCCTGTCCTTTTTAACCGCTTCAGGCACCTGCTCTTCCATATCAGCAGCCGGCGTTCCGGGCCTGGTATTGTATATAAAGGTGTAGGCGCTGTCAAACCGGGCCTGTCTGACCAGGTCCATGGTATCGCTGAAATCATTGCCATTTTCACCAGGAAAACCGACCATGATGTCGGTGGTAATACTTGCTTGGGGTACCATAGACCTGATCCTTTTGATCAAATCAAGATAGTGCTCCCTGGTATAGCCCCGGTTCATTTTTTTTAAAATCCGGTTGCTGCCCGCCTGAACCGGCAGGTGAAAATGTTCACAGACCTTTCGCAACCCTGCTATGGTGCTGATCAGCTTATCGTTGAAATCTCTGGGATGGGAGGTCATGTAACGGATCCGCTCAAGCCCGTTTATACCTTCCAGACACTGCAGCAGTGACGCGAAGTCGTGATTACATGCCATATCTTTGCCGTAGGAGTTAACATTCTGGCCCAGCAGTACAATTTCTTTATAACCCTCTGCCACCAGCCTGGCAACTTCTGATATGATGTCTTCCTGTTTGCGGCTTCTCTCCCTCCCTCGCACAAACGGTACAATGCAATATGTACAAAAATTATTGCATCCGTAGGTTATTGTAACCCAGGCGCGCACACCATCCTTCCTTTTAACAGGGCGCCCTTCATATATGCCCCTGGCGCCGGTCCATATCTCTTTTACGGTTTTTTTGCTATTAGCGACTCTGTTAAGCAATTCGGGCAGTTGGTGCGCATTATGAGTGCCAAATATCAGGTCTACATGAGAAAAAAGATGCGCTATGCGGGCGGCCATATTTTCCTGCTGGGGCATGCAGCCGCATACTCCTATTATGAGATCTGGATTTTCAAGCTTTTGCCGGCGCAGCCGCCCTAATAGTGAAAACACTTTATTTTCAGCCGTTTCCCGCACACAACAGGTATTTAACAGGACTATTGTTGCAGCCTCAATCGAATCAGCGGGAGTATAACCGATGGCCTCAAGCATTCCTGCGAGGACCTCTGAATCATGCTCATTCATCTGACAGCCAAAGGTAATAATAAAATATGATTTCAAAAAGTAACCGCCTTTTACGAAAGATTATAACCATTATAAAGGTTTAATTATCCATATGCAAACATACCTGTGCATTCAGGCGGTTTTTCAGAATATAATTTAAAATTATTTCTTGATAGGAATTAATCCTTTGTTCGAAGAACTATCTATATAATTATGAATGTAACATGTCCGGCTATTATATTGTTTGAAACCCGCGGCAGGAGGCGTGCAATATGCTACAGAAGATAACTGGCATTGCGGTGCTGGCCGGCCTGGCCATATCGGTTACAGGCTCGATTCTTGTTAATGAAAATATGAAACTGGCCGGTATAGTAATTTTGCTTGTCATAGCCACACTGGCTGGTTACAGGTTCCTGAAATTTTCGGCGCTAACGCCAACCAGCAACATTATCGGCACTTGTATTGGCCTGAAACGCTACTCTACTTACTATGAGCTTTCTTTCCGGACCAGTACCGGCGTCTATAACGGGCAGGCCAGACTGCAGATCGGCAGTGAACTCAAAATAGGCGACAGAGTTAAATTAGTAATAAAAGGGCCGGTAATATTGGAGATCCACAAATAACCTTAAGCGCATGTATAAATACCTCCCGCATATAAAACACTTCTATTAAAGTTAAGGCGGGAGGTGAAATAATATGGTAGATACACGCCTTGGAATGTATGGCAGAGATGGTGCGGTACTGGACAACATGTTATAATGCTTTATAATTGATTAGATTACCGGGATGCCCATGGAGGAGGCGAAGAATTATGACGCAGATCGAAGATCTTGACGCAGCCATACAATTAATTGAAATGCAGTTAAATGACATCGACAATATAGGCGCCAAAGTGCCTTATGGTCTGGAATATTCCTTTTGGGAGGACTTTACTGCTAAAATTATCGATCGTATTTACGGAAAGGATTCCAGGCAGCGGCACGGTTTTGAACAGGCCGGGCGCGGAGAGTGCTTTTCAGTTTTCGATAATTATTCGGAATACCAGAGAAGAGAAGATTTTCTGGAAATATTAAGATGCAAGAAAGAATATCTGGAAAACCTGATTAGAGACCTGACCGGACGCACTATTGACCCGGATCCTGAGGCACCCGCCGAAATAAACGAATTCGGTTTACCCCCCAAAAAAGATTACTATTCAGAGGAGACATCTAGAACCCGGGACGCCTCTCCTCTCGACCAGGCGGTTTATGAAATAATTTCAAAAATAAAAGACCCCGCACTTTTAAAAGAGGCGAGGCTAAACCTGATTGCTTTAAGGGATGAACTTTTAAAACCCAAACCTTCCTGGGCGAAACTCAAACGCAACATGATCTGGCTGATTGAATTCGGCAAGGAAGAATTTTTTTCCATATTGCCTTTTATAGTGCTTTACATACGAAAAATTTCAGATTAAGCATTATTTGACGAGAGTCACCCGACAGTTGGCCAGGTGGATTACCTTATGGCTGACACTGCCTATGGCTGCGCCGCGCAGTTCACTGGCGCCCCTGCTGCCCATAATAATATGATCATAATTGCCCCGCTCCGCGTAATTAAGTATAACTGTGGCGGGGTCTCCTTTTTCAATAAATTTTTCTACCTCCAGGCCTTCTTTTAAAAATCCCTGCAGTGTTCTATCCATGATTTCCTTGCTCTTTTCTTCCATAGCCCTGTCAATTTCCGCAAAGCTGCTGTTTTCAGGCGCCACAACAAGTAGAGACAGCTTTAAATCCGGGTTTATTTTCATCAGCCTGGAAGCATAAGCGGCGGCCTTCAGCGAATTGTCGGAACCATCGCTCGGCAATAAAACTTTGCTTTTAAGCATTTAACCACTCCCCGGTAATACAGATTAGATTCTTCATTCCCGTTAATCTGCCCATTAGCAGTGACAGGGCTTTTAATATTTTACCATAACGGCATGTTTTTATTTATAAATTTATCTGGCAGACTTTATGCAAAACCAGTATTAAACAGATTTTTTGGCTATCTGTTCAGCCAGGGCTATTATACGCCTGGCACGGTTGGCGATCGGATATTCAATCATTTTTCCGTCAACCTGAAATACCGCCTGGCCTCTGGCTTCCTCTTCATCGAATACTGCCACAATTTTCTCCGCCCAGGAAATTTCCTCAGGTGTCGGAGTGAATACTTCATTTAAAGGCTCTATCTGGCCGGGGTGTATGGCCAGTTTGCCCTGGAATCCCATCTGGCGGACCGCTTTAGCGTCAGCTACCAAACCCCCGATATCTTTGAAATCGGGATAAACGGTATCAATAGGCGGCTCAATACCGGCTGCGCGCGACGCTACTACGAGCTGGGATCTGGCGTAAAATATTTCTGTCCCGCCTTTAGAAAAGGTGGTGCCTATATCAAGGACATAATCGACTCCACCAAAGAACATACGGCTGACCCTGGGGCTCGATGAGGCTATACTGAACGCGTTAACAATGGCATTCGCGCTTTCTATAAACGGTATTATTTCCATAGAGCCTTCAGTCAAGCCGCGCTCTTTTTCTATTTTGCCGATCAGCCAATCAACCTGCCGTATCTCTTCTGCTGACTCAGATTTGGCCACAACCAGTCCTTTTACACCTTCTGTTACAGCCGCCAGCAAATCACTTAAAATAAATTCGGTTTGGACGCTGTTGACCCGAATAAAAACATCACCCCTGCGGGGCAGGCTTAAAGCCTCCTTTAAAGCATTCCTGGCATTAGTTTTCTCACTAAGCGCTACCGCGTCTTCAAGGTCAAGCACGGTTCCATCGACATTCAGCAATAGGGCCTTGCCCACTTTGCGCAAATCATTGGCAGGAGCAAACAACATAGAGCGATAGATAGTCACTGCATTACCCTCCTATCCGTTCATATATTTTTCTTACCAGGATATTCTACCCAATCAGGCCTTTTCCCTTTCTAGTCTGTAATTCTTTATAATCCTTTTGGTGGACAACCTTGCCGGGCAGGTGTTATAATTTTAATTAGTAATATCTGGGAGGAATGTTTAATGGAGAAAAAAAATGCCGATCAGCCCGTTAAAGGCAAAAAACAGGGTACAATAAAAATATCCGAGGATGTTGTCACTACCATAGCGGGTCTCGCCGCCGCCGAGGTATCAGGTATAGCGGGAATGAGCGGCGGCATCACAGGTGAACTGGTTGAAAAGCTCGGCCGCAAAAACATTTCCAAGGGAATTAAGGCCGTTATGGGCGAAAATGAAGTAACCATCGACATAAATGCTATTGTTGAGTACGGGGTTAATATCCACGAGGTGGCGGTAGAGCTGCAGAACAGCATTAGAAATGCCATTGAAAACATGACGGGGTTGAGTGTAGTGAACGTTAACGTGAATATCCAGGGCCTGTCTTTTGGCTCAGAAAATAAAGAAGAAACCGGACAGGCTAATAAGTAAATGAAGCTGCCGCGCATGGTAAAAATCGGACAGTGCTACCCAAGTTTGGGACTAGCTGATTTAACCGGTGAATTAAACAAGATATTATCAGATGCGAACCTGCAGGATGATATCAAACCCGGCATGCTGGTGGGCATTACCGCCGGCAGCAGGGGCATCGCCAACATAAACTTAATATTGCGTGTGCTGGCCGGCCAAATCAGGTTTCTGGGAGGGCGGCCTGTTTTACTTGCAGCGATGGGATCCCACGGTGGTGGAAACCCCGCCGGGCAGGCAAAACTGTTAAGCTCTCTTGGCATAACGGAGCGTGACACCGGCGCCGGGATAATTTGTTCTGCCCAGTCTGTAGTTATCGGCAAAGCTTCTTATGGTGAAATACATCTTATTGACAAAGCTCTTGAATGCGATGCGATTATTGTGGTCAACAGGATTAAACCTCATACATCATTTCATGGCGACTTTGAAAGCGGTCTATTGAAAATGCTGGCGGTAGGCCTGGGTGGTCCTGCCGGGGCCGCTTCACTGCACCGCAGCCCGCCCCACCTGCTTGACAAGGCTGTGGCTGAGGCCGGGATGGCTGTGCTAAAATCCTGCCGGGTGGTCCTGGGCCTGGCCATACTTGAAGACGCTTATGATGCCACACGCAAAATAGTGGCGATTAAACCGGCAGATTTTTTTAAAAGGGAAAAAGAGCTTTTAGCTGAATCACGCCAGTATTTACCCGGACTGCCAGTCCCGGAACTTGATGTCCTTGTTGTTGACGAAATAGGCAAAGTTTTTAGCGGTACCGGCATGGATACAAATGTTATCGGCCGCTTGCGCATCCAGGGTGTTCCCGAGCCAAAAACGCCCAGGATAAAAAGGATCATTGCCCTTAATGTGGCGCCTGAAGCCCACGGAAATGCTTACGGCATAGGGTTGGCCGATTTCACTACGCTGCGCCTGGCCGCGAAATTTGACCGCGAATCTGCCTACCTCAACGCTCTAACCAGCACTTTTGTGCAGCGGGTGATGCTGCCGATGATCCTGCCCGATGACCGGGAAGCGCTCAAGGCTGCCCTAAAGAGTTTAAGCGGCATTAAACCGCAGGATATAAGAATAATACGTATTCACAACACCCTGCGCCTATCTGAAATGCTGGTTTCAAAAAATGTCTACAAGGAAATTTCCGGTTCTCCTGTGATCAAAGCGCTGAGCCCGCCGCATGAAATAACCTTCGGCCAGGACGGGAACCTGCCGCCTTTTTAATCCAAATCCATGACATTGACGCCCTGGCAAGTTCTGCTCTGGTGTCTTTGTTGGTGAACTACCCCTCCCTTCGCTAACGCTCAGGAAGGGGCTTCCATGAGCATAAGCAAAGTTATAGAGTTCCCTGGTTCATAGTAGGCCACCCAAGCGGCCTAACTCCCCAGGCATCGATTCGGCCAGTTCCTGACCTACTACCCGACGTTTTATTTTCTTTAGGCCGTACTTGAACACGGCAAGTCATCCTGGTACCGCAAAACGTTGACAAAATACACCCGGCTATTTTGGGAACTGATTTTACGTAGCAACCCATCACTTGCTACAACTTCTATACCTTCTCATCCGGCGGTAGAATCGCTTGTACAGAGAGAAACCGCTTTTTTTTTATTAGTATCTGCGCTTTCCAAAAAAGGTACGCCTGTATGGGTGACAAATATCCAAACAGGTGTACCCTAATACCGTCGGGCTTACGAATTACCGGTTTATGCACGACCCGTCACGAAGATGGATACCCATGCCATGACCACCTTGTCCACGGCCTTGACCGCCGCCCTGGCCAAACCCGGCGCCCTTCCCGCAATCGGCGCCATGCAGTCCATAGCCCATCCCGTTACCATCGCAAATTGCCTGATTGGAAGTAATTTTGGCGATGACGGCGTCCGCCTGCTCCTGTGTCATCGTACCAGCGGCAACGCGGGCAGCCAGTGTATCTCTTTTCATTTCCAGCATTTCCGCCTTAAATTCATTCAGCACGCCTGCATTTTGCGCCATAGCTCCATAGGTTTTACCTGTTTGCACACGTTCATTAATGACAGATTGTACGTTACGCCCAGTCAACCCGGCAACTGCCTCAGCCGGCGTCGCATAGTGCGGTGCGGCAAACGCCGTAGCAGATCCGGCAACCAGAGCTAATACAGTAACACCTGTGACAACGAGTTTCTTAATGGTTTTCATATTCAAGACCTCCTTTTTTTTAGCATATTTTTTGTTGCTGTGGCTTTATTGTAAACATCAACTATGGCGAAAATGTGTTTTTTCATTTCCTTTTTCGTGATAAAATAACTAACCGTAATAAACACTAGAAAAAACAAATCTTGCCTTTACAATGTTTCATGGAAGGAGTGAATGCTATGCCGAGTATGCTGATAGCCGACGATAACCGGCAGATTGTTTCAGTTCTAAAAGAATACGCAAAAAAAGAAGGCTTCGCCGTCACGGTAGCCTTTGACGGACATAGCGCGCTGGACAAAGCGCAGGCGGCAAGCTTTGATATGATACTCCTCGACGTGATGATGCCCGGCATGGACGGTTTTGCGGTTTGCCGGGAAATCCGCAAACATAGTAATGTGCCTATTATTATGATCACGGCGCGGGGTGAGGATTTTGAACGCATCATGGGACTCGATATCGGCGCAGATGACTATATTGTCAAGCCCTTTTCACCGGGCGAGGTAATGGCGCGCATCCGGGCAATTCTTCGCCGCATCTCGCAGACAGACGACACAAAAGCGCAGGTTTTTGCCCATAAAAACCTGGTGGTCAACCTTGATGAATACATTACAGAAATTGGCGGCGTCCGCATCCCCTTGACTAAAAAGGAAACAGAGCTATTATGGACGCTGGGGACGAACAAAAATAAGGTATTTTCCCGCGACAATCTGCTAAACAACCTTTGGGGTTTCGACTATTTTGGAGACACGCGCACTGTTGATTCCCACATCAAAAGGCTCCGCGCCAAATTGGATAAAATCCCCCATGATGGATGGGAAATTAAGACCATCTGGGGTGTGGGATACAAGTTTGAGGTGACGCCATGAAAAACAAAATCCGTTTTCGCTTGCTATTGTATTTTTCCGGGTCGCTACTCGTTTTCTCACTTATAATCGGTTTCATATTCTTCGCCCTTTTTTCACGCTACAACATGGATGTCTATAAAACCGAACTGGGAAACCGCGCTGTGCGTATTGCCGGGTCGCTGGCCGGATTTTGGTCAGGCAGTGCAGAAAAGGGGCAAGAACACGGCATGAAGGGTCATGGCATGGGTTACGGCGCGTATCTACGGTTTCTCGATGACATTGCCATGACCGATGTTTGGGTTGTTGACCGTAATCTGGCACAGATTACGCGCGGTCACGGGCAATCGATCCTGGCATACAAGGATTTGCCGCCTGAGGCAGAAGATGTTATCGCAGCGGCAATGGATGGTAAAACAACATTCAGCGAAAATTTTGGATCATTCTTAGGCACGCCTTCCATCACGGTAGCGACGCAAATTGCGCTTCCAAACGGTGAAATTGCCGGGGTTGTTCTACTGCACGAGCAACTTGAAAACATCCGGGGAACAACCAAAAGCGGCCTTGCCATTCTGTTGCTCAGTATGGGAGCGGCAATCGTCATTTCGTTTTTCATTGCCAGCGCATTGGCTGAACGTTTCACAAAACCGCTGGGCAAAATGAAAACCGCCGCACTAAAAATCAGCGGCGGCGATTACACGGCGGCGACAGGAGTTGCGCAAGACGATGAAATCGGTGAACTGGCTATCGCGTTTGATGATATGGCGGTAAAATTGGACGCTGCTGCCAGGGAGAGTTCCAGGCTAGAAAACCTGCGACGGGATTTCATAGCAAATATTTCCCACGAATTGCGCACACCTGTCACCGTCATTCGCGGTTCGCTGGAGGCTCTTTGTGACGGCGTAGTGTCGAAACCTGATATGGTGAATGAATATCACCGGCAAATGCTCTCGGAAAGTGTCTTTATGGAGCGACTTGTTTCCGATCTGCTTGATCTGGCGCGACTGCAAAACCCTGATTTAGCGATGGAAATGAAAGAGGTTAACCTGAAGGAAATCGCCGAGGACGCCCTGCGAAGCATGGAACGCTTTGCCAGGCCGAAGAAGCTGGCACTAAGGCTAAATGTCGAGGGCGGCAATTTCACTATACACGGCGATTACGGCAGACTACGGCAGATGCTGGTGATTGTTTTGGACAACGCCATCAAATTTTCGCCAGCAGGCTCGGCGGCGCATTTGGATTTGACACACACGACAGCCGGCATAACGCTCCGCATCCGGGACGAGGGCTGCGGTATCCCGCCCGATGAGTTGCCCTATATCTTCAAGCGTTTTCACAAACAGCGAACGGAGGAAAACAAAAGCGGCACGGGCCTCGGCCTGGCGATTGCCAAACAGATTGCTGACAGGCATGGAATATCCATTAAAGTACAAAGCGAACCTGGCCAGGGTACAGAGTTCCTCTTTTATACCATTTCTACATGAAAAAACGGCATAGCCGCAAATCACGGTTATACCGAATTTCACAGGGATTAAATTCTTTTATTGTAATCAGGCAATTCTTTGCAGCGCCTGGTGCGCGCTCATAGCCTGCTGGTACAGCTGGAGGTATTCGACTCCTGACCGGGCCCAAGAGAAATCCAGCTCCATGGCGTTTCTGACCAGTGTTTCCCACTGCCCTGGCTGCTCCCGGTAAAGCCGCAACGCCCTCTTGATGGCATTGAACAGTTCCCTGCTGGAATACTCGCTGAAACCAAACCCGTTTCCTGAAGCATTTTCCTGGTTGTATTCAGTTACAGTATCGGCCAGCCCGCCTGTAAATCTTACTATTGGAATAGTCCCGTAGCGGAGGCTGATCAGCTGTCCGAGACCGCAAGGCTCAAAACGTGACGGCATCAGAAACATGTCGGCGCCGGCGTAAATCCGCTGCGCCAGAATTGCGTTAAAGCCCAGATAAAGCCCCATTTTTTCGGGGAAACGGCTCCTGATTCTTGCAAACATATTCTCATAGTATTTGTCGCCGCTGCCCAGGACAGCAAACTGAATGTCTTCCGACATCATCTGGTCTACGATTTCCGCAATCAGGTCCAATCCCTTCTGATCTACCAGACGGGTAATAAGTCCAATTAGCGGAACATCTTTTACCGGAAGCCCCATTTCCTTTTGCAGGGCGTATTTGTTTTCTTTCTTGTGGGCGACACTGGCGCTGTCATAATTGCGGTGAATCCGCGCGTCTGTTTTAGGATTAAACTCGTGGTAGTTTATTCCGTTAACAATACCGTACAGATCCCTTGACCTTTTTCTGAGCAGGCCGTCCATCCGCTCGCCCAGCTCCGGCCGCTGGATTTCGGCGGCATAGGTGCGGCTGACGGTATTCACAATATCCGCATAAACGATCCCCGCTTTCATAAAACTTACCGAACCATAAAATTCCAACCTTTCCGGGTGATAGAACTCTTCACCCAGCCCCAGGATGTGCAAAACCTCTTTGGGAAAATTACCCTGGTATTGCAGGTTATGAATGGTAAAGATGGTCGCTATCCGGCTGTAGAAATGATCCTGCCGGTAATGTGTTTTTAAAAACAAGGGGATTGGGCCTGACTGCCAGTCGTTGCAGTGGATTACGTCAGGCTGCCAGTCAAGTTTCGGAAGCATTTCCAGCACTGCGCGGGAGAAAAAAGCAAAGCGCTCTGCTTCATCATCAAACATATACATCCGGTCACGGTAAAAATAGTGGTGGTTATCTACCAGATACACCGGGATGCTTTTATGTATCCCCTGGTACTGTGACTCTATGACGCTTTCCCTGATTATTGCCGTTTCATAGCGGTTTTTAAAAGGGACCGGGAAATCCATTTTATAGGCGCCGGACTCGATCTGCTGATAACGGGGCATTGCCACCCTGACATCATTGCCCATGTTGTCGTTACCCACGACAGCAAGAGCTTTGGGCAGCGAGCCTGCGACATCCGCCAGGCCGCCCGTTTTTGCGAAGGGAACAACCTCCGAGGATACCACTAATATTTTTAAGGGTCGATCAAACATACTGGGGTACCTCCATTCCATATTTTTTCCCAACAGGATATATTTGTACGATTTCTCTTAGCGCCTGCGCAGCTATTTCGGGCGGGGTAGGGTTAATAAAATAACCGGTGCCCAGTTCAAAACCCGCCATTATTGTCAGGCGGGGCATTATCTCCAGGTGCCAGTGAAAATGGCGTTCCTCCTCCTGGTTTACGGGCGCCGTATGCAGAACCATATTGTAAGGTATATTCTTGATCAACGATGTCAATTTGCCCAGGGAGTTCTTTAAAACATACGCAAGATCCCTGACCTGCTCCTCTCTTAACTGGGCAAAATCAAACTGATGTTCCCTCGGTGCTATCCATATTTCAAAAGGAAAACGCGAGGCAAAGGGACTAAAGCTGACAAAGTGATTGCCCTCAATGACAATTCTCTCCTTTTCCGAGACTTCCTGTCTGATTACATCGCACATTACACACGACCCGCGCCGGTTGACATATTCCTTCATGCCTTCAATTTCTCTTCTGACATCTTCGGGGACAAAGGGTATGGCTATAAGCTGGGAATGGGTATGCTCCAGGGATGCGCCCGCCACACGGCCGGTATTTTTAAAAACCTGTATGTATTTCAGCCTGGTGTCTTTGCGCAAATCCAGCGAGCGGTCCCGCCATATCCAAATTATCTCTTCCACCTGTTTTTCTGTTTGCTCATTCATTCCGGTAATATGATTGCTGGATTCAATAATTACCTCATGGGCGCCCAAACCGTCCATATACTGATAAACACCGCGTGCCTGCTGGTAAGAGGCGCCATGGATATCTAGCGCTGGAAACTTATTGGGCACCACCCTGACCCACCATCCAGGTGTGTCTTTAGCTGTACCTGATTCACGATAAGCAATTATTTCCGGGGGTGTTTGTTCTTCGTTTCCCTCACAAAAAAAACATTTCTGTGAATTTCTCCCTTCGTTTATTTCCTTGTAGTCATTGGGTCGTTTTCCTCTCTCAGTGGCTATTGCTACCCACCGGTTGACAATGGGATCCTTTCTCCATTCGGGCATTACTCTACCTCCTGCCTCAGTCCTGATATATTTCCATAATATGTAGCCGAATCTATCCGGTGCGAAATGTTAACTCATAATGAGAGTGCCGCAATTTGCATATTTTTATGCGTTTAAAATGTATTCTTTTGCCGATTGTTTTCAATTAAAGAAGGAAGAAGTCAAATTTAATCGAATGTAACATTTAATCGAATGTTACAATTAAATGGTAAGCAAGAAAAAGGGGTTGCAATCATGGCAAGTGATTTGGTCAGTATTAAGGGAACCAGGAACGGGCTGTTGATTTTACTTGACCCAAACAGGGACTATGAAGAGATCAGGCAAACCCTCAGAAGTAAAATGGAGTCTGCCAGGGGATTTTTTAAGGGTGCAAAATTTTCTTTATCTCAAGGAACCAATGAAATTCCTGTTAAACAAAAAAATGAACTTGAAAACATATGCCGGCAGTATGGTTTGATCCCCAACACAGACAAGGTAGCGCCTGTTAGGGTTAGGCAAAAAGAAAAAAAAGCTGCTGCAGCATCCTCCTCCACCGCCAAACCTGAAATAGGTGAAGCAGCGTTAATGGTGCGGCGTTCACTGCGATCAGGCCAGCGTGTTACTAATAAGGGGCATATTATTGTACTGGGAGATGTAAATCCAGGAGCGGAAGTCATATCGGGGGGGAATGTGATGGTTATTGGCAGTTGCCGCGGCATGGTCCACGCCGGAGCGGGAGGAAACCGCTCAGCGAAAGTGATTGCCCGCAGGCTTAACCCTACCTCCCTTAGTATTGCAGGGACAAGGCTCAGTCCGGAAATTACAAAATCGATGCTAAATGAATATCAGACCGTAAGGCTTTCCAATCAGAATTTTGTTTTTGAAAAATATACGCCTGGACGTTGAATTGGGTACCAGGCGGCATGAAAACCTCACAAAAAGCCCTGGTGGTCAACACCGGGGTAAATTTTTTTAAGGGGTAAATATTCTATAAATATGTTATGTTTCTGCAAGAACATTAAGCGCGGTCAGTATGCCGGCCACGGATTTGGCGTCACATATCTCGCCTGATAAAGCCATTTTCAGCGCCTGTTTCAGGCTGACTGCTTCAACATCAATAAATTCATCCTCATCAAGGTTCTGTTTTTTTAATGTCAGGTCGGTTGCCAGATAAAGATGAATTTGTTCGTTAGTAAAACCGGGAGTGCTATAAAAGCTGATCAGGCGCCTGAGGTTACCTGCCTCGTATCCTGTCTCCTCGAGCAGTTCCCTTTCGGCGCATGAAAAGCAATCCTCCTCAGGTTCTAATTTCCCCGCCGGTATTTCCAGCAGGGTCTTCCCTGCAGCATATCTATACTGCCTCACCAGGAGCAGTTCCCCTTTTTCGTTTACAGGGACTACAGCCACAGCTCCTGCATGTTCCACCACCTCACGGCTGGTGGTTTTTCCGTCCGGCAGGGAAACCTCATCGACCCTGAGATTAATAATCCTGCCCTGGTATATTTTTTTGGATGAAATCAATAATTCCTTATAATCTGACATGCAAAAAATCACTCCAATGTTTTAGTCATCAGCAGGCATTAGTTTGATCAATGGGCGCTGCTGATTTAGTTAGTTCTATTATTCGCTAATATATGGAATTAATCCTGCAATTCTTTTTTTGCCAGCGGCTGCATCCAGGCAATTTATTGCTGATTTAGAGAGGAATTTCACCTATCCACATAGAATTTACCTATAAAGATTGTTCAATGGCATAAGCAGCCAATTCATTCTATATGTATAGTAAACAGTAATAATAAGGGGTGAACATTGGTTTGAACAAAAAATTAGGCATACCAAGCGCCCTGCTGTATTATATTTACTACCCGTTCTGGCAGGCCTTTTTCAATGAAATCGGGGTTCAGGTCGTCACATCCAGCAGTACAACAAAAAACATATTGGATAAAGGTGTACGTGAAGCGCTGGCTGACGCCTGCGTTCCAATCAAGCTTTTCTTCGGCCATGTCATGGACCTGAAGAACAAGTGTGACTACCTATTTATACCCCGCGTAGTCTGCCTGAACGGAAAAACTATTTACTGCCCTAAATTTTTGGGGTTACCGGATATGATCCGCCATTCGCTTGACGGCATCCCCCCCATCATTGATGTGCGTATAGATGCCCGCCAGGGACGCCTGTCAAAGTTTAAAGCTTACCTGGAGATCGGTTCTTATTTCGGCGCCGGCCACAACATCGTCCTTAAGGCATACTACAAGGCCTGGATTACTCTGCGCCGTTATAACCGGCTTTTGAGGAAAGGGTTAAACCCGCTGGATGCTATGGAACACATAAAAAACCCAAATGACAAAGAATTAATACTGCCGGCCAAATCTAACCTTAAATTTGCTGTGCTAGGGTATCCATATGCTATTTATGACAGCTTCATTAGTGTCAATTTACTGGGCAAATTAAAAAAAATGGGGGTAAGTGTTTTAACCGCAGAGAATATTAATCCTCTGACACTGGCGCTACAAAAAAATTGCGGCCTGCCCAAACGTCTATTCTGGACCTTTAGTGATGCGGCTCTCAAAGCAGCACATTATCTTTTCAGGCATGGGCGCGTTGATGCGGTCCTTCACCTCACTGCTTTCGGGTGCGGACCTGATTCTATATTAAATAAATTTATCGAACTGGAAGCAAAGCAATACAGGGACATCCCGTTTATGACTCTAATGATAGACGAACATACCGGAGAGGCCGGTATGGCCACCCGCCTGGAGGCATTTGTGGATATGGTAAGACGCAGGAAGGAGGCATGCCCTTGCCGAAATTAACATTCCCCAGGATGGGCGAATCCTGGCGTACATTCAAAATGCTTCTGGAGGATTTGGGGAATGAGGTTGTAGTACCGCCACGCCCCAGCAAACGAACGCTTGATCTCGGCGTCAGGTACTCCCCGGAATTTGCCTGTTTTCCGTTAAAAATATTGATGGGGACATATCTGGAAACTGTAGAGATGGGCGCGGATACCATTGTCACATCAGGCGGCGTCGGCCCCTGCAGGGCTGGTGAATATGCCATGCTGCACCACAAAATACTGAAAGATCTCGGGCACGACATTAAAATGATCGTTTTTGAGCCGCCCCGGCTCCAGCCCCTGAATTTTATTAAGAACGTAAGGGCCCTCAATAAAAACCGCACCTCCATCAGGGGTATTATCGCCCATATTAAAAGGGCCTGGCGCAAGCTGCAGGCCCTGGATAACGCTGAAAAACTGAGCCACGTCGTCAGGCCCAGGGAAATTACCCGCGGGACAACATCAAAAATGTACCGCAGGGTGCTGGGTTGGATTGATCAAGCTTATACCACCGAGCAAATTATAGAAGCCGAAACGACAGCTCTAAAAGCACTGCGCGAGATACCCCAGGACCCGGATCGGGAAATTCTGAAAGTTGGCATAGTCGGTGAGATATATGTTCTGCTGGAACCGGCTAGCAACCTGGAAATGGAAGAGACCCTGGGCAACCTGGGAGTCGAGGTGGAAAGGTCCATGTTCCTTACCGGCTGGACCAGGGATAACACGTGGACCGAGACTACTGAAATGATGTCTGTAAAAGAAGCCGCAGCCCCTTATTTGCCTGAATTAGTGGGAGGCCACGGGCGTGATTCCATCGGCAACACCATACTATGCGCCAAGCGGGGATTTGACGGCATGATCCAGATTGCGCCTTTTACCTGCATTCCGGAAATCGTCGCCCGCACCATCCTTCCCCGTGTCAGCAGGGACTATGACATACCGGTGCTAACATTCTTTCTTGATGAACAAACCGGGAAAGCAGGTATGTCCACCAGGCTGGAGGCATTTACCGACTTGATGAGAAGAAAAAAACGCTTGCAAAAAAGACACTTTACGCTAACAGGTTAAACAGAAAGGTCATGTTAATGAAAGCATATTTAGGTATTGATGTCGGATCGGTCAGTATAAACTTTGTTGTTATAAACGAGGCCGGTGAAGTCATTACCGGCCTTTATCTTCGCACAAAAGGCAGGCCTATCCAGATGATTCAGGAAGGGTTGAAAAAAACTGCGGAATTAATCCTGCCTGATTATGAAATTATTGGTGTCGGCACTACCGGCAGCGGTCGTTATCTGGCCGGTATAATGGTTGGCGCCGATGTCGTTAAAAACGAAATTACAGCTCATGCCGTAGCTGCCTCAACGATGGTTCCCGACGTGCAGACAGTTTTTGAAATAGGCGGACAGGATTCAAAAATTATTATCCTGAGAGGCGGCATTGTAACTGATTTTGCCATGAATACTGTCTGCGCGGCTGGTACGGGATCATTCCTCGATCAGCAGGCAGCGCGCCTGAACATACCGATTAACCAGTTTGGCGGGCTGGCCCTCCAGTCCAGTGTGCCGGTAAGGATTGCCGGCCGCTGCACGGTATTTGCGGAATCCGACATGATCCACAAGCAGCAGATGGGACACCAGATTCCCGATATAAT
This sequence comes from Pelotomaculum sp., assembly GCA_018435055.1. GTDB lineage: Bacteria > Bacillota > Desulfotomaculia > Desulfotomaculales > Pelotomaculaceae > Syntrophopropionicum. The sequence goes on from JAHDOA010000018.1 coordinate 175,514, forward strand.
TAACGGCCTGTGTGAAGCCCTGGTACGGAATTACCTTAATAATGTCGGAAAGGGCAAGGAAATACTGCCCCCTATCGTATTCCAGGGAGGCGTGGCCGCCAATGTTGGAATAAAGGCGGCTTTCGAGAAGGCTCTGGGCGAACCGGTGTTAGTACCCAGGCATTTTGACATAATGGGCGCGATCGGGGCGGCTCAGCTGGCCCAGGAAGAAGTGCAGAATAAACGGACAAGCTTCAAAGGTTTTAAAATCATCGGCCTTCCATACCATACTGGGAGTTTTGAATGCGACGGCTGTTCCAACGTATGTGAGGTAGTAGAGATTTACGAAGAGGACAGGGTCATAGGGCGCTGGGGTTCACGCTGCTCAAAATGGGATATTGTTTAGATCAAGCACCGGTTATTTCCAGGTTAACAGCCGCATGATTTATCTTCTTTCTTATTAAATTTTTCAGGAGGAATGGCGGCTATCTCAGCCAGTGAGTGGATGGCGAAGTCTACCTCCTCTTCTTTATTGAAATACGAAAAACTAAACCGCACCAGTTTATTTTCAAAAGTGCCCAGCGTCTTGTGCGCATCGGGGGCGCAGTGCAGACCGGCCCGGCAGGCGATATTGTACTGCTGGTCCAGCACTGTCCCCACCTGGCCGGAATTTTTTCCCTCCAGGCTGAAAGCCACCACCGGCGCGCGCTCATATAATTCAGCCGGGCCGTAAATTCTCAGGCCTTTTATTTTTTCCGCCCCTTTTAGAAAACGACTGGTGAGGCTCATTTCATACTGTCTGATTTTCCCTGTCCCTTCATCTCTTACAAATTTTAGGCCGGCCGCCAACCCTGATATACCAACGGAATTTAACGTGCCGCTTTCATAGCGTTCCGGCAAAACGCCTGGCTGTCCGGGAATATGTGACATGCTTCCCGTACCGCCTTCCTTAAGAGTCACCAGTTCCAAGCCCTCGGCTATATATAGGCCGCCTGTGCCTGTAGGGCCATAGAGTCCTTTATGTCCCGGGAAAGCCAGCAGGTGAATATTCATGAAAGAGACATCAAGGTTAAAAACGCCGGCGGTCTGGGCAGCGTCTACAATTAACCTCAGTCCTTTTCTCTTTGCCAGCTGTCCTATTTCCGCGAGAGGCATCAATGTACCCGTCACGTTAGAAGCATGTGTAATAACTATAGCAGCGGTGTTCTGCCGCAGGGCGCTTTCTATATCCTTTACTTTGATGCTGCCATCACCTGAGCAAACGACCTTTGTTACTTCGACACCTTTTTCTTGTAATACGTGCAGCGGACGGGTCACCGAATTATGTTCCATGGAGCTTGTCACAACGTGGTCTCCTGGTTTGAGCAGGCCTTTTATAGCAAGGTTTAGTGATTCTGTGGCATTTAAAGTAAAAATAATCCTGTCCGGGTTTGTTATATTAAATAACAAGGAAAGTAGTTCCCTTGCTTCGTCCACCAACCTGCCCGCCTGAACAGCCATCTGGTGACCGGACCTGCCGGGGTTTGCTCCCACGGATTTAATACAGTGTTCCATTGCCTGCCAGACACCCGCAGGTTTCGGCCATGAAGTAGCTGCGCTGTCGAGATAGATCAAGTAACATCCCCCTATAAAAGAAGTTCTAATATTAACTGTAGATTTATATTCTTGTTTGCTAACATTTATTTTATTCAGCACAAGTAATGAGGTTCCCAAAGGATGCCATAAAGCGCAATGTATAATAAATATTTTAATGCTCTGAAGAGGCATGAAAATTAAAAACGGCAAAGGCAGACAGCTTTTATCCGCTGTCTGCCTTACCAATTGCCCCACGCATTATACCCCTCTTGGGATTTAACCACACCCTCAGTTTTTTGGTTATTTTATTTTCCCGTGAACAACTGGGTAACCACAACCCCGTTTGGTGTTTTAACAATACCTATGCCGATTGTAGTATGCATAGGATTCATGATATTTGTCCTGTGCCCCTCGCTGTTCATGAAAAGATCGTGCGCCCTTTGGGTTGTGGCGGCCTTTGCGATATTTTCCGCTCCCATAACCCGGTATGAAACACCAGCTTTCTTTTCCATGTCTAAAGCGCTGCCATAGGTTGGGGAGGTATGGCTGAAATAATTGTTTTGGTACATATCCTGGCTTTTCATTCTGGCCAGTTCTACTAATTTGGTGTCCACAGTAAATGCTGGGAGCCCTGCTTTTGCCCTTTCCTGGTTTACCAGATCCAACATCATTTTCTCATCCGCACTCTGCACCGAAGAGCCCTGATCTACTGGTGGTGTAGTCGGGTTGGTCGGTGTTGTTGGTGTGGTTGGTGTCGTCGGTGTAGTCGTTCTACCTGTGTATTTGCCATAGTTGCTGCCGTAATATTTGTCCCAGTATGACCCCGGTGTTGTTACCTGTGCCGCTGGCGTTGCCGGCGCTGCCGGCTTTGTGCCGCTGTCTGCGAAGTATTTATCCCAATACGCATACATCGAGCTATCAACCGGGTACGGATTAACAGCCGCACTGGCGGCAGTCAACATTAAAGAAAACATTAACAAGCAGGTTGCAAACACATACAGGAGGCGCCTGATTCTGGACATATCCATTTCCCCTTTCCCATTGTTCCGGGAAAGCTGACAAACGGTCAAATTCGCCCTGTCAAACTATTATTGACAACCCTTGGCCAGCATCCCGTTCCAGAGTGATATTTCTGGAAGATAGCATAGAAATTATATATTCCCTCGTATTGTTTGACAAAGCTCTTTCTGGAACGTGGACAGGCTTTTCGGTTTATGAAATATATTTTTCGTCTGTACAATGGATTATGTTCAAAATCTAGGCAAGGTGGTAAAAATTACACCCTTTCTTAGTAGTTTTTATAGCCCGGCACGCCGGTTAGCAGTGCCTTCAACCACCGCCTGATGAAGATATGCCGATTGAACTCAACACAGCTTTGATTCTGCTCGGATATACCCTGGTAGGGTTGTAGGATATTTTTACACCGTCCGGCGGGTAAATCTGGACATTGCTGACACCCTTAATACCCATGACGGCATCCTTAAGTCTTTTGGCTTTTTCACTGTCCTGCATCCCTTTTATTACAAGGTTCATTAAATACACTATAATTACTCCCCGTTTTAATGATTAATTTAATTAGGAGCGGGTGGACCGCTCCTAATTCTTAACAATTTGTTGCTACCGGCGGACATTGCGGCGGGAATAACGCGGGCGGACACACAAACGGGCCTTCCGGGGAAACCTGTTCACACAATGCCGGTGTGCAGAAACCGAAGCTGGGGATCAGTATTTTCACTATGGCCACGGACTGAATGACAATGCAGAGGTCAAATGTGCAGCAGATTTGATTGCCGAGTATCAGGCAGGGTCCGCAGGCGGTATTGACAATTTCGCAGTTTGTGAATGTTCCCTCGGGAGCGCAGAGAACAACTGTCTTGGTGAAGCTAAACGTGAGGTTTCTGAACGTTTGTATTACATCTCCCTCAGCGTTTAATACCTCTAGTTTATAGCAGACTACTACCGCAAAAGTAACATTTGACCTTCCCGCTGCGTTAGGCACGGACCTGCTTACCTCGTTGCAGGAGGTGTTTTTGATGGTGCATCTGACTGTGGCCCCTGCCGGCGGCATAAATGTACCCAGGGGGGTACAGATGTTTTCGCGGCGCTCCGCCTGAAAACAAAAATCATAAACCTTTGGTACCTCGATACAGATGGTTTCTAACTGTCTCAAACTTTCCATTTCCATAAATTTATGCCCTCCTCTTATTATTCCGGTTATTGTCACCAGATAATACAAAATATGTAAAGGGCTTTAAATTGGTGAAAAATTTCAGGAAAATTTTTGTATAACTTTTGTCTGCAGTAATGCATAGGATATTGCGAGGTGATCCAATTGTTACAAAAAGTATATTTCAGTCGTTACCAGCAGGCAATAGAACGAAGCCTGTCTTCCCGCAGGCATGCGCAAAAAGCTGTAATAAACAAAAGCGCCTGCAGTGAAGATAGCGCTCCGGGAAAACTTGAGCCGGGCCAGCCTGCAGGAGCAGAAGAACAATCGTGCAGTATAACGAAGGATATTGCCAGAGAGCATGCAGGTAAAAGCGTTATCAACGGGTTTAAAGAAATAGCGCCTGGCATATACCAGTTCTTTCAGTTTACGCCCGGTGGGAAAGGATATGGGGCGCCGCCCAAATTATTCCCTATAATGTTCAATCCCGGTCAGCCCCATAGTAAATGCGAACCAGAATTTCAACGGGTTGACGGGCTGCCCGGGCCTTATCAGCATTACAGCACACCGGTTTTCCAATTTACCTGAAAAAAACCTTTTAAACCCGCTGTCAGCGGGCGCCCAGAAAAATAAAAAACGCCCGCAGGAAACGGGCGTAGCCGGGGGTTGTTAGTGTCAAAGCGATTGTTTGTCACGTTTTTCAAAAAAGGTACAAATTTTTAGAATAATGAACACCAGGGGATTTCTCATCCTTTCTTCCATTCTTTTGTATCCTTCCCTGGCTGCAGCCAGTTCCTGCTGGGCCATCAGGTAAGAACGCTGGAAATCCTCTTCTGACTTGAGGATTATCTTTAAATCATTGCCAAGGTCTTTGATTTCTTCCTGCAGCCTGCTGTTCTCAATTGCGGCCGAGGATTTCTCTCTTTCTAATTTCAATTTCAAATCAATTATTTCAGTTTGCAGTTCTGCTATTCTAATGCCGTGCTGCTCTTTTATTTCAGCGAGTTTTATTTTGTTTTCTCTGTCCCTTTCTTTATACTGCTGCAGTTTTGTGAACAGCCCCTCCAGATTGCCATGATTTTTAGCCAGCAGTTCCTTCAGCCGCGCCGTCTCATCCTGGGCTTCCTTTGTCCGTTTAACCCATAACCGGCACTGGTATAAAATACTGTTAGACTTGGCCTCGAGTTTTGCCAGGTGCTCCCTATAGCGCAGGATTTCTCTCTTACGCAGTGATAGGAGAAGGTCCTTTTCAGCCATCTGGGTTAACAAATATTCATGCTGGCCGGCCAATTCCATTCTTTCAGCCAGAGCTGCGGCGGCCTCCCTCTGTCCAGAAACAGCTTCCTGTACCTGTTTTTGCATTGTCTTCAGCTTGTTTTTCCAGCCCGTCCGGTCACGGTGCCAGCGATTTTTTTGCCTGTTCACAACGCCGAGAAATTTTTTTAGGAGATCCTCGTATAGTACCCTGGCAGCAGGGTTGTAGGACCAGACACCTTCACCGGCCATTTCAAAATATGAAAACTTTTTTAATACCCCTTCCAAGGTCTTGATGTCTGTTTTGTGCCAGGAATTAATCAATTTATGGAGCTGCTGTAGTGAAAGGCCGCCTGGATGGATTTTCATGGCCTTTATCAATAGATTTTTCAGGGAGTAATGGCTGGTTTCCACTTCCCATTCCGTCAATCCCCAATAACCGTTATCCAGCTGGATAAACCTGCCGTCAGATATCAGGCTTACCTCCTCCGATATTGTCTTTTTCACTTTTTTCTTTTTGGAATTAGCGTTTTTTAATATTTCTTTCAGGTTTAAAGGCTGGCTCTTCTTGAGGAGTAGTGAGTAAAACTGGTCATTTTCCTTGTTCCCTTCTAAATCTAAACGCCAATTATCTTTTTCTTTGTAAAAACACGGATTTTGATTCAAACAAAGATAAACCCTTTCCTCAACCTGTGACAGTGAATAATCCTTCAGCATTCTTCTTTGCACATGAGGCGCCAGCTCCGCCACAGAAAGGGCTTCAAAAAAGAATAGTGTTTTCTTCAGCACATCGGTTAGGGAATTAAGCTTCCCACCCATTTGCATGTCTCACCTACCTTGCAAAATAAAAGTATAGAGGTTTTATTTAATATAAATTCATTCTAGATTTATATATTCCTTTATTTTCCATCAGGATATTTGTAGTTTTATTACTTTGTTATTCAACAAAATTTTCAAGGAAAAAAAACGTAAATAAAGCACTATTACAGTTGATTAAAAATACCATATTGAAATATAATAAGGTAAGCGGTTGATATACAGTTATAAACGGTTAAATAGTACCCCTTAACGGCAGAGGTGCGTATAGGTTAATAAAATAATTAGCCCGCGAGCGGTTGTTTTTATGGTTGAATGGAAATACGTCCATCATCTTTGATTAGAGGTGAAGTGATGGTGCTTGCATGTTATGAACTAGAAAATCCGGCGAAATTAAACAATGATTACCTTTTGGAAGGTCCGGTAGTATCCAAATCCCTGGAAAACCTTAAAATCAACCAGCATTTAACTAATTTCCGCCCGGCGGAGGAACAAAAAAAAGCCTTGATTGCCATATCTAAAATGCCAAAGGGCATGATTTACATTGCCCGTTCCGGTAGTGAAATTGTTGGCTATGTTACATTTCACTATCCAGATGAGTATTTCAGGTGGGGCAAACATCCAAAAGTATTAGAGCTAGGCGGTATTGAAATCAGCCCCGAATGGCGCAAAAAAGGTATTGCGGAGGCTTTACTGGAAGAAGCCTTTCGCAACCCGGTAATGGAAGATTTTATTGTTGTTACTCTTGAGTTTTGCTGGCATTGGGACTTAAAGGGAAATGGTCTGGAGATTTTTGAATACCAGAAAATGCTGGAAAAGCTATTTGGGATGGTCAACCTGAAAAGACGCGCGACAGATGACCCCGACATCGCCGAACATCCCGCAAACGTCTTGATGGTAAGGTATGGAAAGAATGTCAGCACAAAAGATATTTTGCTTTTTGAAGATATGCTGTTTGAGGGAAGGGCTGAGTTTCATTAAAAAGCCTGCTTGCCACGGGGCAAAGCAGGCTTTGACTTTTGTACCTGGATTGGATTTGATTTCGACTTATTTAAGGCTGTAATTGGGGGCTTCCTTTGTGATCATTACATCGTGAGGATGGCTCTCCTTCAAGCCTGCGGCGGTGCAGCGCATAAACCTGGTCTTGGTTTTCAGCTCATAGATATTACGGGTACCAGCGTAACCCATCCCCGCTCTCAACCCGCCAATCAATTGATACACTGTTTCGGATAGAGAACCTTTGAAGGGAACCCGGCCTTCCACTCCCTCCGGTACTAGTTTGTTGTCGCTTTCTGTCTCTTCCTGAAAATAACGGTCTCTACTGCCGCCTTTCATAGCCGCCAGAGAACCCATGCCGCGATACACCTTGTAGCTGCGGCCCTGGTAAATTTCAATGTCTCCGGGGCTTTCCTCGGTACCCGCCAGCAGGCTGCCGAGCATTACCACATCCGCGCCCGCCGCAATAGCTTTGGTTATATCTCCTGAATACTTAATGCCACCGTCGGCTATAATTGGTATACCATACTTATTAGCTTCATTGGCGCAGTCATATATGGCTGTTACCTGGGGCACCCCGATGCCGGCTATAACCCTGGTTGTACAGATCGATCCGGGCCCTATACCTACCTTAACAGTGTCCACACCCGCCTTGATTAGATCCCTGGTCCCTTCAGCCGTTGCCACATTGCCGGCGATTACCACGACCTCAGGGTATTGTTCCTTTATCCTGGTTACCAGCTCAATCACGCTCCTGGAATGCCCGTGCGCCGTATCGACCACCAGGGCGTCCACATTAGCCCTGACCAGCGCTTTCACCCTGGCCATTGTGTCAGATGTAACACCGACCGCTGCCGCTACGATCAAACGGCCTCTCTTATCCTTCGCCGCATTGGGGTACTGGCGGGTTTTTTCAATATCTTTTATCGTGATCAGCCCGCGCAGCATAAATTTATCGTCTACAATCGGCAGTTTTTCTATCTTATATTTTTTCAGGATCTCTTTCGCCTGGTCTACAGTCGTGCCCTGCGGCGCGGTAACCAGGTTTTCTTTTGTCATTACATCTTCGACTTTTTTAGTAAAATCACGTTCAAAACGAAGGTCCCGGTTGGTAAGGATACCGACAAGTTTCCCGTTCACGGTAATCGGCACACCGGATATCCGGTATCTTTCCATTAACACCAGGGCTTCACTTACCAGGCTGTCAGGTGAAAGAAAGATCGGATCCGATATGATGCCGTGTTCAGAACGCTTAACCCGGTCTACCTCTAGTGACTGGCGCTCAATTGGCATATTTTTATGGATAACACCGATCCCGCCTTCGCGGGCGATAGCGATAGCCATCCTCGATTCAGTCACGGTGTCCATGCCGGCGCTAATCAGCGGGATATTCAGCTTCAGCCCTTTAGCAAGATTTGTAACAGTGTCTACATCCCTGGGCAGGACATCCGCTGCTGCAGGAATGAGCATAACATCATCAAAAGTAAGACCCTCTCTGCTAAACTTATCCGGCCACATCTGCTCTTTCCCTCCTTGCAATAATGTAAACAAGCAATTTTGTATATTTGTTTATTATAGCATAGTTATCGCAGGGAATGTACAAGCAATTTTAAGTTGGCGCTGGTTATAGAATACAGTATACAGTATACAAAACAGATATGGCTGGATAACAATCTTCTAATCCTGGCCCATCACTGAATCGATGCCATGGCTGTAGAAACGATCCCGCAGATGATATATGAGGTTTTCAGATACACCTAAATCCTCCGCAATCTCCCCATCGGTTTTATCGCTCTTTATGCCTTCTATGAAATTATCCACATCCACCCCTGCCTCACCGGCCATTTCCTTCAGGCTTGGTTCAGCGCTCCAGGGAACCCTGCTCAGTATATAGGAATCATTTTCTCCCACACTAAAACACCCCCGGTTTTTTATTTATTGTTTCCGGTCGCAGGCAATTAATGCGCATTTTATTTTCTTTTTAAGGAAACTCGAGGTGGGAGTGATCATTAAAAAGCATTAGTATGCCTTTATCCCATTCGGGGAAATCGATTATATTCAAGCAGGCGTTATCCTGGCGCAGACGCCAGTGTTCATTCAAATCCATGCCCAGCACAGTACCGACAACACTTCTTATAACCCCGCCATGCGTTACCAGCAGGATATTGCCCCCGCTGCGGCTTTCTACTATGTTTTTAACAACCGTGACAGTCCGCTTGACCAGGTCACCCAGCGATTCACCGCCCGGCGCCCTGGTTTGCAGGGGTGTTTTCCACCACTGTTTTATTTCTTCCGGGTACAGCCCCTGTATCTCATTGATGCTAAACCCTTCCCACCTGCCAAAACTTATCTCTCTTAGCTCCTGCAGTGTCTTTATATCCTGGTTATTGTGGTACTGCGCAATGATCCGGGCGGTTTCATAGGCCCTGGCCAGGTCACTGGCGTAGAACTGATCAAATTTTAAACCGGACAGACGTCTGCCCAGTAGCTCGGCCTGTCGTCGCCCATTGTCAGACAACGTCACATTGGCATGGCCCTGTAATTTCGAAGCGACGTTCCAAACGGTTTCCCCATGTCTGATCATGTATATACGGCAGCTCATTATAATTTTATTTTCCTTTCAGTATATCTTTTATAGCGCTCAGCAGGATTTCGTTATCCCGCCTGTTTTTTACCGCTATCCTGATGTAGCGGCCGGCTAGTCCGCTGAACCCGTTGCAGTCTCTAACCAGAATCCCCCGCCTGCCCAGCAGTTCTGTCAATTCACTTGATTTCAGGCCGCTTTCGCTTACATTCAACAGGATAAAATTTGCCGCCCCCGGCAGCGGTCTTAAGCCGGGAATGCTCTGCAGTTCCTCAAAAAGATATGCTCTTTCTCTGTGCACCAGCGTATTGGTCCGTTCCATATGTTCCTGGTCATTAAGGCCCGCTATGCCCGCTACCTGGGCCAGAGTATTCACGTTCCACGGGTCTTTCGCGGCGTCCATCCTTTTAATAATGTCTCTGGGGGCTGCAATCGCTCCCAGCCGCAGACCCGGTATGCCAAAAAATTTCGTCAAAGAATACAAAACGGCCAGGTTGGCGTTACTCCCTACAGTAGTCATTATGGAATAAAGGGCGCGCTGCTGTACAAAATCCATAAAAGCTTCGTCAATTACAACCAGTACACCGTGTTTTGCAGCATGCTCAAGTATCTGTTCTATGGCAGCTCTTTCAACCAGTCTTCCGGTAGGATTATTGGGATTGCATATAAAAAGCAGGTCGACCTGTGGTATGAGATTAATAATCCCCTCGACTGGCAGGCTAAACCCTTCTTCCTCAAGCATTTCAACCGTAAACACTTCCCCGCCCTGGCTGAGAACAGCAAGCCCGTACTCACAAAAAGTCGGCACAGGAATTAGCGCCTTTTTACACCCAGTATTACGCACTAACAGGTAAATTAGTTCAGCCGCGCCGTTGCCCATTAAAAGCTGGTCCCTTTCGATACCCAGGTAATCCGCCAGGAGTTCCCTTAATTCAGTACAGTCGGGGTCGGGATAATTGATAATTGTACCGAGATTATTTGTTATGGCCTCAAAGATTTTTTTTGAAGGCCCCAGCGGATTGATATTTGCGCTAAAATCAATAATTTTCTCTTTGGATAGCCCATATTTTTTTGAAGCGAGGGCAATATTGCCCCCGTGAATATGTACAAGTTGCCGCAAAAGATTAGGCTCCCTTCCCCAAATGTGTGCAGTGATTTATACAAAGAGAAGTAAGTTTTACATTTTACTTAATAGTGGGTAGGCGGCCAGCAGCAGCAATACCTCACTTAGTTCGTTGATCAGGCCGTATATGTCACCGGTGAGGCCGCCTAATTCCCTGCTTACCCTTTTCCCCACCAGGCATGCGCTCAAGCCACCCATTAACATCAGCAGCGCCCCGTAAACACCGAGCACGATCCCGGCGGCTGCGCCTGTTAAAACAGTTGCCAGGAGCAGCTCCCTGACGCCGCAATATTTCTTGTAGATGGCGCCAAGCCCTTCCTGCCTGGCGTAAGGAAAAATAAATATCGTCAGAGTCATATTCCAGCGGCTTATCGCCGGTACCACCACCAGCAGTTTAATCAGCATATAGGCGGGAATCCCCACCAGCAGGCTGAATTTAAACAACAGCAGACAAATTGCCCCAATCACACCAAAGGCGCCTACCCGGCTGTCCCGCATAATTTCGAGCTTTTTTTCACGCTGCCGGCCGCTGAATAAACCGTCGATGCTGTCCATAAAACCGTCCAGGTGGATTCCACCGGTTAAAATAACCATTAGCACAATTAGTAGAGAAGCCTGCAGCTGTACCGGCAAATACCACCCTGCCGCCCAAACCACCGCCGCCATTATAGCGCCTATTAAAACGCCTGCCAGCGGAAAAAATGCCGTAGCCCGGCCGCAGGAAGCCTCGTCAAAAGAGGCATACGGCAGGGGCAGCCTGGTTAAGTGCTGCAGGGCGAATAAAATGCTTTTCAATAAATATATTCATCCCTTTCTACGGGTGCAACCAATACTGTCATAGTCAGGTTGAAGCAGGTAATTACCAGGTAATTACGGGGAATATTTAAAAAAATAAAAAATCATGACCCCCGTCAAAAGAGCAATACCGGAGGACAGGTACATCAATCTTACTGTTTGTTTAATATGATCCGGCGCCAGGGGCATTAGCGCTTTTCCCATATAAGCCCTGAACGAGCTGCGGCCATTGTAGTAATTTAATCCGCCCAACTGTACCCCCAGCGCGCCGGCGACAGCCGCTTCAGAGATGCCGCTGTTGGGGCTGGGATGACCTGAAGCATCTCTTAGCACCGCTTGCAGCGCTCCTCTGGCGTTCATCCGCAATATCCAGGCGGCAGCCAGTAAAAACAATCCAGTCAAACGGGCAGGTATATAATTGGCGATGTCGTCAAGGCGCGCCGCAGCCATGCCATAGTTTATATAGCGCTCATTCTTATAACCAAGCATGGAGTCAAGGGTGTTGATGGCACGGTATGCCATAGCTAGAGGAGCGCCACCGATGAAAGCGTAAAACAGCGGCGCCACGACAGCGTCTACAATATTTTCAGCTACAGTTTCCACAGACGCCCTGATCACAGACCGGGGTTCCATTTGATCGGTGTCCCGGCCAACAATCATTCCTACCTTGCGGCGGGCTTCCGCCAGATCGCCGCCCTGCAGCAGAAGATAAATTTCTCCAGCCGCCCTGGACAGGCCGCGTGCCGCTATAGTAGTCGAAATAAGCCAAACTGACAAAATCGCGCCGGCCCAGTAATTGATACTGAATACCCAGCGCGCCAGCAAGTAGGTCAGGACCCAACTGCCGGCCGTGATTAACAGCGCAGTCAGAATGCCCATAATTTTCAGGGCGGCAGGATTTTGGGAAATCCGGCGAGACAGGCGTTCCAAAATTTCTATTGCTTTGCCGATTAGCGCCACAGGATGGGGAATCCAGTGGGGATCCCCCACCAGCAGGTCCAAAAGAAACGCCGTCATTACATACAAACCGATATATTCCAGCATAACTGTTCACCCGGTCAGTTAGATTTTTTTAACCCCATAACTGCATAGATTTTTTCCATGTCCAAACTGCCCCGCACCAACGCGGCCAGCTTGTCCAGGTCCTTATTGCGCTGTGTAAAGGCTGGTATTGATGCGGCAGGCGCAAGCGGCAGTAGACCCTTTTTCACCCGGAGGTTATTGAGAACCTGCCGCCTGAACTCGTTACTATCAAAAATACCATGTATGTATGTGCCAAAAACCAGGCCGTCCCGGCTGATTGCCCCGTCAGGTGAATTCACTCCCCGACCGGAGCTTTCAACTATTTTGAAAGCGGGATATACATCCGGCGCCAGTGCGGTCTTGCCCATGTGTATCTCGTAACCGGAAATCCGGCTTTCTTCAGATCCAGTGAGCAACGGCCCCACTCCAATCACCTCAGCCTTCACCTGGGTAGTAACTTTTTCACTGTAAAATGTGGTAGATATATTCAACAGCTGGAGTCCCTCTATATGGGAGATTGCTGATTCGGCATGAAGCGGGTCGTTTAATTCATTGCCAAGCATTTGGAATCCGCCGCAGATACCGATAACGGGGGTGCCGGACTTGCTAAGATCTGCAATCCTGGCCGCCAGTCCGGAACGCCTCAAGAAATACAGGTCATCAATTGTGTTTTTACTGCCTGGTATTATTATCAGGTCCGGCCTGTCCAGCTGGTTTCCCCTGACGACATAACTGAGCCTGACATCAGGTTCGCCTTCCAGCGGATCAAAATCAGTAAAGTTTGATATATGAGGCAGATGAACGACAGCTATATCCAGCCATTCATTTTCAGTGACATCTTCAGCAGCGCTCCGGTCTTCCGGGATGGTATCTTCCTCCTGAATTCTGAAACCCTGGAAATACGGCACAACCCCAAAAACCGTCCGGCCGGTTTTCTGCTCAAGGAAATCTACAGCAGGCTGAAACAGGTTCAGATCACCCCTGAATTTATTAATAACAAAACCAGCTATTCGTGCGCGATCCTCCTCTGAGAGCAGCTCCAGGGTGCCGACCACAGATGCCAGCGCCCCTCCTTTGTCTATATCAGCGACGAGCAGGACAGGGGCGCCGGTCATCCTGGCGATGCGCATGTTAACAATTTCGTGCTCCTGCAGATTTACCTCAGCCGGGCTGCCGGCGCCTTCAATAACGACAATATCGTAAGCCAGGCGCAACCTGTTTAAGGCCTCTTCAATAATATGCAGGGCCCTTGGGGCATAATTAAGATGATATTGCTGGGCTGAAAAATTCCCCACGGGCTTGCCGAGAACTACCACTTGCGAAGAAGCGGCGCCGGTGGGTTTTAATAAAATCGGGTTCATGTCAACAGTTGGCTCCACACAGGCAGCCTCAGCTTGTACTACCTGCGCACGCCCCATTTCACCGCCGTCTTTCGTCACAAATGAGTTTAAAGCCATATTTTGCGATTTAAATGGCGCCACCCGGTATCCGTCGCGCACAAAAATTCGGCACAGCGCCGCGGCCAGCACGCTTTTGCCCACATGAGACGCGGTGCCCTGGATCATAATAGTCCTGGCTTTAATCACAATCACTCCGTTTTTAGCTATTTTGCGATCCGCTTTTTATTTCTATGGGAATCCCCGCTACTACCAGATAAACACTGTCAGCCTTTGCAGCTAAAACCTGATTGGCTTTGCCGGCCAGGTCCCTTAATATCCTGCCCTGATGGTGCGCTGGTACAACGCCAAGACCAATCTCATTGGAAACAACAATCAGGTCAAGGCCTCTGTTTATTGTTTCCGCAAGACCGGCAACCTGTTCCAATATCCGCCTTTCTGTTATATCCAGCGCACTATCCGGCGCTATGCGCTGCTGGTAAAAAAACAGGTTTGTTAACCATACGGTAGCGCAGTCGAGAAGAAAAACGTCACCTTTGTCACCCGTACTCAGCACACCCAGGACATCTGTTTCTTCCTCAATGGTCACCCAATCTTTAGCGCGCCGTTCCCGGTGAAGTTTAACCCTGGCCGCCATCTCCTCGTCAAATACTGCCGCAGTAGCAATATAAGTTACCCTTTTGCCTGAGCGTTCCGCCATTCTCTCAGCAAATTCACTTTTACCGCTGCGCGACCCACCCAGTACGAAATTTAGTTTCCCTTTCATGCTACACCAACCTGTACAAAAAATTACCCCGGCCTGCCGGTCCGGGGGTGAAAAACTGGGCCTCAATACCCGCCGTCCCCTTTACCACGAAGGACTTCCGGCTGGAATCCACAGGCAGGTTTCCTGGCTCCCGGTCATGTGCGGGACAAGCGCAGATCCATTTCACTGAAGAAAATGCAGCTTGTCACCTATGCGCCGGTTACAGTGGCGGGACCGCTCAGGCTTTTACCTGATTCCCCTGCTGGCCAAACATTGCGGCACCTGCGGATACTGTGTTTTAATTCTATAATCCTTCTATAAAATCCTTCAAGATACTACTCATAAGGCATTTTCTTTTTCATCAAAAAAATACCGTTAAGCCCTGGTTTGTCGATATTACTAAATATTTGCAAAATTATAATTAATCAACATTTAGCAAATTAATGTGGATAAAGGTGTGAGTAAGTAGTTATTTTGATGAATTGCTGGAATTTGTATTGTGCAACTTCAATTCCAACTCAACAATCTGCCGGTTTTTATAAAGCAACCATTTGGCGTAACGATAGTTGTTCTGGTGCAATTTACGGTTTTCCTTTTCGAGCCTATTTAAAAAGCCTGCTCTATCTTTTTCGATTTTTTCGATCAGGTTCATCAGTACCCGCCGGCTTAACCTGAGCTGTTCTACTTTTTCCTCAAGTTCCTGCACCCTTGCACGAAGGTACGGCAGATCTGTCATGTCATGCATGCCTAATCACCTCACCGGACATTCCCATCATAGTATATGCCCGATGTCAGCCATTTAGACGATTGTGGCAGGGCTTAAAAATTCTTAACTAATCAGGCTTAAGGGGTCTTACGGGGATTTAAAATAAAAGAATTCACAGGATTTACAAGTCCTTTAATCCTGTCTATTCGTTTTAATTTCTTATTTGAAAGAAAAATTTTCTCCAATCCGCCGCACAGCCTCAGCCAGAAGCGTTTCATCTTTAACCATGGCAATTCTTACGTAACCCTCACCCTGCCTGCCAAAAGCGCTGCCAGGGACGACAACGACTCCTGCTTTCTCTAATAAATCAGAAACCAAAGCGTATGAGGATGTGTATCCCGGCGGCAGAGGCGCCCAGATAAACATGGAAGCGCTGGGTTTAGGAATATCCCAGCCAATTTTACCCAAACCGTTTACCAGCACATCCCTGCGCCGCTGATAAATCCTGGCCGTATCGGCCACACAATCCTGAGGGCCGGTAAGGGCGGCAATTCCCGCTTCCTGTACCGCGAGAAAGACACCATAATCTATATTCGATTTAATTAAAGCAAGTTTAGAAACAACGTCCTTGTTACCGGCGACAAATCCGAGCCTGCAGCCGGCCATATTATAGGTTTTTGACACAGAGTAGAACTCTACGCCTATCTCTTTGGCCCCTCCGACCTCCAGAAAGCTCATCGGTTTAAAATTGTCATATGCCAGTTCGGCGTAGGCTACATCATGACAAACCAAAATATCATACCTGCGGGCAAACTCAACCACATGTTTGAAAAAACCAAAATCCGCCGAAGCGGCGGTCGGATTATTCGGATAATTGATCCACATCATTTTCGATTTTTTGGCAATATGTTCCGGAATATTAGATAGTTCAGGCAAAAAATTATTTTCAGCCAGCAGGGGCATGGGATAAACCTCCCCCTGGGCCATCAGTATGCTAAAGCTGTAAATAGGATATCCGGGGTCCGGAACAAGCGCTACATCGCCCGGGTCGATATACGCCATGGCCAAATGAGCCAGCCCGTCCTGTGAACCCATAAGCGCCAGTATTTCGTTCTCCGGGTTCAGATCAACATTAAAGCGTTTTTTATACCAGCCGGCTACCGCCTCGTATAGACGGGGCATACCACTCAATGAATATGAATAATTCATGGGATTACCGACAGAATCCTGCAGGGCTTTTATTATATGAGGGGCAGGAGAAAGATCCGGGCTGCCCACGCTGAGATTAATAGCCTTGATGCCTCTTGCTTCAAATCTTCTCTTTTTTTCATCCATATCGTTAAAGATTCCTGAGGACAGTTTGTCCATGCGCCTTGCCTGATTCATGCCGACCTCCCGGTTATAACCTTAATTTGTCGTTAAAAATTATCCCGCTCTTTTTTTAAGTTCCTCAACAACACTATAGGGCACAGTAGTCATCCCAAACCTGTTTCCTTCCTTATGTCCGGGACTGTGGTAATCCGATCCCCCTGTAGCAATTAAACCTTTTTGCCTGGCCAGCCGTTTAAAATAGTTGGACTGTTCAGTTGAATGAGACGGATGATCAGCTTCGATGCCGGCCAGACCGGCTTTTATTAAATCTTCCAACAAATACCCCGGCCTGTTCAGGCCCGGGTGGGCAAGGACAGGCGCGCCGCCTGCGGATTTTATTAAAGCGACCGCCTCAACAGGCGCCATTTTATACCTTGATACGTAGGCAGGACATCCCTCGCCGATATACTTCTCAAATGCTTCAAATATCGTCTTCACGGCGCCAATCTTAATCATAGCAGCAGCCAAATGGGGCCTGCCAAGAGAGCCGCGCCCGGATATATCCTTTGTCATCTCCATTGTGACAGGAAATCCTAGTTCCTGTAGCTTCTCAATCATTCTTTTCATACGGTAAACCCTGGCCTCACATAAAGCGGCCAGCTTCTCCAGAAACAGGCGGTCGCTCAAATCAACCAGATAACCAAGGATATGTATTTCCTCTCCCTGCGAGTATGAACCCAACTCAATGCCTGGTATTACCTCAACCCCATTGGCAACACCAGCATATAATGCCTGCTGAATCCCGGCAATGGTATCGTGGTCGGTTATAGCTATGGCCTCCAGCTTGAGTAATTTAGCCATTCCGACAATTTCTCCGGGAGTAGAGCCGCCGTCTGAATAGGTGGTGTGAATATGCATATCTGCCGGCATTTTATAATCACCCCAGTTTTTTCGACATTTCCTGTGGCAAAACCTGCTTGAATATTTAAGTATATTCTATCCCTCACAACCACACTTGTTTATTGATACTCTGGCAGCGGAATGGCCGGGGAGTATCCCCAACGAATTATGCAGGAAACTTTTTATATCATAAAACAACACCTGTTCATTAATATTTAATAAACAGGTGTTTTTTATTTATATCAACTGGTTACCGTGGTTCAACAATAATCTTTATAGCAGTCCTTTCTTCCCCATCAATAATTATGTCAGTAAATGCCGGTATGCAAATCAGGTCAACCCCGCTTGGCGCCACAAAACCTCTGGCTATTGCTACTGCTTTTACCGCCTGGTTTAACGCGCCTGCGCCAATCGCTTGCATTTCAGCGCAACCCCGCTCGCGGAGCACACCAGCCAGGGCGCCTGCAACAGAATTTGGGTTGGACTTGGCTGAAACTTTTAATACTTCCATCTGCTGAAAACCTCCTCCATTACTTAGTATAGACTTGAACTCCTAATCTCCCTGTATGATGTATATTTCGCTAACCGCTAAAAAATTCCTTTCATTTTACCTCAATAATTTTTTTAATATCACAATATTCAAACTATTGCTTTATTCATAGTTTTGCACGCGTCTAATAGAAACAGCCTCGCCTGTACCTTCATCAATTTCTATTATAGCCCCGTTAAATTGGAAAGGTCCTGTGGCCACCTCAAAATATCGGGGAATTCCACTGATGAATTTTTCGATAACAACATCCTTCTTCACTCCAATTACTGAATCCATTGGCCCTGTCATACCTAGATCAGTTATATAGGCCGTTCCCCCGGGCAGGATTCTTTCATCCGCAGTTTGTACATGGGTATGGGTGCCGACCACCGCTGACACACGCCCGGACAGGTACCATCCCATGGCCATTTTTTCTGAGGTGGCTTCCGCATGAAAGTCAACAATTATAATCCTGGCTTGTTCTTTTATCCTTTTTACTATCTCATCAACCCGGCGGAAAGGGCAGTCCAGGGCTTCCAGAAAAATCCTTCCGGCAAGATTAATCACGCAGATCGTAATGTTCCCCGGCGCCGTATAAATAGCCCAGCCCCTACCGGGCGTACCCGGCGGATAATTAGCCGGCCTGACAATGCGAGATTCCCTGTCTAAGTATGCATAAGCCTCTCTTTTATTCCATACATGGTTACCCATGGTAAGCACATCTACACCATTTAAAAACAGGTCCCGGGCGGTATCTTCCGTAATTCCCTTGCCGCCGGCAACATTTTCACCGTTCGCTATTACAAAATCCAGATTGAATTCTTTTCTTAGACTGCCTACATTAACCTTGACCGCCCGGCGGCCGGAACGTCCTACTATATCACCGATTATCAGCAGGCGCAAGGATCTTACCTCCTGTTATTTGTTAAAAACCAAAACTTTGCCTTCTTCGCGAAAAGCAAACAGATATTTATTCTCCGCCGAACCTTTTATGCATTGCAGCATATGCTCGATCATTTCTTCCTGGGCAACAATATCCTCTTCGATAAGGCGATCATTTTCTTCAGTGACGAGATTGGAATTGAGGTGCTGGCGGAACAACTCCACTATCAGGGTTATTTCTTCCTGGGCCAGGGAGTGCACATCACGCTGCACCTCAATCATGGTCAGGTTGTCACAGACATTATGATTTATGTCAACCTGAAGGGTTTCTTTGCCTTCCAACAGATTGTACACCTCAATACTGTCCATCAGCCTTCCTTTTAAACCGGCAAGCTCGTTATCACCCAATACCCGCGAAAATATAAATGTAAACTTCAGCAATTGTTTCTCCGGGAAAAAGTTGATAGTGGATACCTCCGGGTAACGCACCAATATCGATATCAACAGGCCTACGCTGTCTGTTAACTCTCCCCCGCCGCATTTATAATTTAATCCCATACTGACACCTTCCTTAAAAAAACCTGCCGAATAATTAGTGATTCTGTTTTATAAACATTATTCCTGCTTATTTAAATCCGAGTCCCCTGAAATATTATTCCATAAAAAATCAATATTGGATATGCATCTAAACCGGCAGACCATAAATAAGGAGACATATCCGGGGAGGAAAACTTAACTTCTTTACCCGGTATGTCCCCTATTGCTTATGAAAATCATCATAGTAAATTTAGTTTATTGTTTTTTTATATCATTTATTTGGCGTATTCTACAACTCTGGTCTCCCGGATAATAACCACCTTTATTTGACCGGGATAATCCAGTTCATTTTCAATTCTTTTGGCAACCTCCCGCACCAGGCGTACAGCAGATAAATCGTCAATCTTGTCTGGTTTAACCATGATCCTTACTTCGCGACCCGCCTGAATTGCAAAAGATTTCTCTACACCTTCGAATGAGTTGGCTATTTCCTCAAGTTTTGTTAACCGTTTAATGTATGATTCCAGAGTCTCCCTGCGTGCTCCCGGCCTTGCCGCAGATACTGCGTCGGCGGCCTGCACGAGAACAGCAATAATAGTCTTGGGCTCTTCATCCCCGTGGTGGGCGGCAATGGCATGAATAATTTCGTGTGATTCCCGGTATTTCCTGGCAAGATCAACACCAATAGCGACATGAGGACCTTCCACCTCATGATCGACAGATTTACCCAAATCATGTAGCAGGCCAGCTCTTTTGGCTACCTGAATGTCCACACCTAATTCCGCAGCCATTAGCCCGGAAAGGTGGGCAACTTCAATAGAATGTTTCAGGACGTTTTGCCCGTAGCTTGTACGAAATTTCAGCCGTCCAAGGAGGGTGACAATCTCGGGATGAAGTCCGTGCACGCCGGTCTCAAAGGAAGCCTGTTCACCAGCTTCACGGATCTGCGTATTTACATCCTTTTGCGCCTTCTCGACCATCTCTTCTATGCGGGCCGGGTGAATCCTGCCGTCAACGACCAACCTTTCCAGGGCAATCCTGGCCACTTCCCTGCGAATCGGATCAAAGCCGGATAAAATGACGGCTTCCGGGGTATCATCAATAATCAAATCTATACCAGTCAGCGTTTCAAAAGCCCTTATATTCCTGCCTTCACGGCCGATAATACGGCCCTTCATTTCATCGCTTGGCAGCGGTATTACCGCTACGGTAGCTTCAGCCACATGATCGGCGGCACATCTTTGAATAGCCAGGGAAATTATATTGCGGGCGCGTTTTTCTCCCTCCTCCTTGGCTTTATTCTCAATATCTTTGATCATTATGGCTGCTTCATGTTGGATTTCCTTTTCAATATCTGCAAGCAGGATCTGCTTGGCATCTTCGGAAGTTAAACCGGATATTCGTTCCAACTCTACTAATTGCCGGTTATAGATGTCTGATAGCTTTGTCTTAACAGCTTCAATTTCCGAATCCTTTTTGTTTAGATCTTCTTCCTTTTTTTCAATAGAATCGACCTTGCGATCCAGGGTTTCTTCTTTTTGCACCAGGCGGCGCTCAAGCCTTTGCAATTCTGACCTGCGCTCCCTGTGCTCCTTTTCCACCTCATTACGGAGTTTCAACACTTCTTCCTTGGCTTCGAGAAGAATCTCCCTTTTCTTAGCTTCCGCCCCTTTATTAGCCTCATCAATTATTTTTTTAGCTTCAGCCTCAGCAGAGATAATCTTTGCTTCCGCCAGGTATTTCCTGAGAAAATATCCTAAAACAAATGTAACCAGGGCGGAAATAATAATAATAACAACAGTATTAAAATCCATACAAACTCACCTCCCTTGCTAAATAAATATTTTAAACTTGAAAAACAAAAAAAACACCGAGTAAAACTCGGTAGAAAATACAACGACACTACTTATATACTTGTCCAGTCCCAGGTAAGAAAAATAGCCCGCTAAAATGAGCGCAACTTAAAAGTTTGGCCAAAAACAACTGCCCAACTCCTACCTCCCGGCAATATTGGATTTTATCTATAATAAAACCCGTACAAAGTAGTATACAATTCTATTTTCTCCCAGCATTAATTATTGTACAGGTTTTTTGTAATACTGTCAAGGCTGACAGTATTATACCTCACTGCAGGCAAGAGCCTCTACTACATTTCTTATAACACTGTAAGAAAAACCCTTTCGCTTGAGATAGCCGGCCAGAATAGGATAAGAACAAGCTCCACCGCGCAGCGCTATCTTTTTTTGCGCTAGTTTCAAGGCGGCCTCGAATTCATCTGCGGCTCCTAATTCTGCCAGAAGTTCATTGATTATAGCAACATCGATACCTTTATTCAGCAATTCCTGCCGCAGTCCATAGCTGCCCTTTTTACCCGCCCTGACTGCAATCCAATAACGCGCAAAATTTTTGTCATCGATATAACCCAGCTGCATCAGGTATTTTATAACGGTATCGACAACTTCATTTGAATAACCTTTGCGTGCAAGACACATCTTTAGTTCGGACTCTGACCGGGGACGATAATTCATAAGTTTATATGCGAATAACCTGGCTCGATCTATTTCACTGCTTATTTCACTGCTCACTTACTTCCCCTCTTTAGTGGATACGGCAGGGGCAGTATTCTCTTTATCACCTGCCATGTTAAGGGCCTGGCGGATTTTCTGTTCAATTTCATTAGTTAGTTTGGAGTGTTCCCTGAGGTATTCTTTGGCGTTTTCCCTGCCCTGGCCAATTCTGTCCTCTCCGTAGGAATACCAGGCGCCGCTTTTACTGATGATGTTCTTTTCCACGGCAATATCCAGAATACTGCCTTCTTTGGATATGCCGGTCCCATACATTATATCGAACTCTGCCACTTTAAACGGCGGGGCGACTTTGTTCTTGACTACCTTTGCCTTTGTGCGGTTGCCGATGATATCTGTTCCTTGTTTAATATTGTCCTGTTTACGTACCTCGAGCCGTATTGTGGAGTAAAACTTCAGGGCGCGCCCGCCTGTGGTTGTTTCGGGTGAGCCGTAAATTACTCCTACTTTTTCGCGGATCTGGTTGATAAAGACGACAGTTGTTCTTGACCTGCTTATAACGCCGGTAAGCTTGCGCAGGGCCTGGGACATCAAGCGCGCTTGCAGGCCGACATGAGCGTCTCCCATTTCTCCTTCTATTTCTGCCCGGGGCACCAGCGCAGCAACGCTGTCCACAACTATCACATCAACAGCCCCGCTGCGTACAAGCGCCTCAGCAATTTCCAGCGCCTGTTCACCTGTATCAGGCTGTGATACCAGGAGGTTTTCAATATCCACGCCTAAATTTTTAGCATAGGCCGGGTCAAGGGCGTGCTCAGCATCAATAAATGCCGCCGTCCCCCCTGATTTCTGAGCCTCCGCGATGATGTGGAGGGCAACTGTAGTCTTGCCGGATGACTCAGGGCCAAATACTTCGATAACCCGCCCGCGCGGCACCCCCCCCACCCCCAGAGCTATATCCAGAGAAAGAGCGCCGCTGGGAATAACATCAACGTTCATTTTTGCTGACGCCGCCCCCAGCTTCATAATCGAACCCTTACCGAATTGCCTCTCAATTTGAGCTAAAGCAGAATCCAGGGCTTTTTGTTTGTCCACAATAATTCCCCCCCAATATCGCTTTACTAGAACAACAGTTCGTTCTTGATCTGATTATAATGGTTATTTCTGGTTGATGTCAATATTATTCTTAAAATTCTTTTTTAATTCCTGCCGCGCGCGGGCTCCACACTGACGCGACGTCCCCTGATCGTCCGACGGTGCAAGCAGTTTATCACGCGACTGGCCCATTCTTCCGCTACCTCTACAAAGGCAAACTTTTCATAAATATTTATATTTCCAATGCTGCTTTCCAAAATACCGGCCTCTTGTGCTATCGCTCTTACCAGATCGGCGGCAGATATATTATCTTTTCTGCCGATGGTCATAAAAAGCCTGGTCATACCGGGACGGGCGCCTGTATTGCCGAAGGATTCCACGATCAGGTCATCGCCGTCTTCGTCCAGATCGAGCGAAAGTTTCAATGCGGCAGCCGCCACATCCATGGGGTCATATTCATCAACGAAAGAATCGACAATATTACGGTAGTAAGCCAGTTTTCCTTCTTCAAGCGTCAGCAGCAGCTTTTCCTTGATGCCTTCTTTCTGGCGCTCCTGGATGTCCGCCTGGGAAGGCAGTTTCCCGCGGCGGATGCGTGTTTTGGTCAGGTCTTCAATAAGCCTGAGCTGCCTGTAATCACGCGGGCTGACCAGTGTAACAGCCACTCCGCTTTTACCGGCCCGCCCTGTCCGGCCAATCCTGTGCACGTAAAACTCCGGGTCCTGCGGGACATCATAATTGATCACATGTGAAACATTTTCTATATCTAAGCCTCGCGCGGCCACGTCTGTCGCCACCAGGTAGTCGATCCGGCCTGCGCGGAACTGGCTCATGACATGATTTCGCTGGTATTGGCTCAGGTCACCGTGCAATGCGGCAGCCGGGTAACCTCTCGCCTGCAGCCCGGCCACAAGTTCATCTACTCCGCGCTTGGTCCGGCAAAAAATGATGGCCAGTGTAACAGTCATCGAATCAAGAACACGGCACAGGCTTTCCAGTTTGTTGGGCTCCCTGGTTTCGTAATACACCTGTTCAATCTGGGGGAGGGTTAAATTTTGTTTGCTGACTGTGATAAATTCCGGGTTGTGCAGATATTTTCCCGCCAAACGCCTTATTTCCTCCGGCATCGTGGCGGAAAAAAGAAGTGTCTGGCGCCCCTCGGGCGTGGCCTGGAGAATAGATTCAATGTCATCAATAAATCCCATGTCCAGCATTTCATCAGCCTCATCCAGCACTATTACTTTTACATGATCCAGTGACAATGTTTTTCTGCTTAAGTGGTCCAGGAGACGGCCCGGGGTGCCGATCACAACCTGCACACCCTGCCTCAGTCGCCTGATTTGGCGGTCTATTGATTGGCCGCCGTATATCGGCATCGTCCGCACCCGGCGGTATTTACCTATTCTGGAAATTTCCTCGGCAACCTGGATAGCCAGTTCTCTGGTCGGAGTCACAATCAAGGCCTGCACGCCGCCATATTTTGTATTGGACATTTCTACAATGGGAATACCAAATGCCGCTGTCTTGCCGGTCCCGGTTTGTGCCTGCCCGATCACGTCCTTTCCATCCTGAAGAAGCGGCACCGTCTGTTGCTGTATCGGTGTGGGCTCTTCAAAGCCCATGTCAGTAAGGGCCTGTGCTACCCTCCGGTGAATATTAAGCCCGCCAAAAAAAACAGTTTCTTTTAATGCAGTCAAGTTTTCAGTTCCTCTCTAATAATAACTATTTTTAACTATTCTTACCTAAAAGGTATTGCCTGACCATGTTAAGCGCGGCATTAACTGTGCCCTGCCTGACAGCCATGCGTATACCGGGAAAATGATGTTCACGGCAGATAGTAATAGGGCCCGCCGCCAGCGCTATATAGACCAAACCCCTGGGTTTAGCCGCAGTCCCGCCCGCTGGTCCGGCTATTCCTGTAACAGCCAGTCCCAGGTCGGCGCCTGCGGCGGCGCGAACACCCACCGCCATAGCTTCGGCTGTTTCCTTACTCACAGCCCCATAGCTATTCAGTATTTCCATACTGACACCCAGGATCCGGTTTTTCATTTCATTGCTGTAGGAAACAATTCCTCCCTTAAAATAAGCGGAACTGCCCGGTATATCGGTTAGTCTGGCAGCAATGAGCCCGCCGGTGCAGGATTCCGCAACCCCGATGGTCAGTCCCTTTGCCAATAAAAGTTTCCCGACCAGGTCTTCCAGTATGTCATCATCACAAGCAAAAATATGTTTCTCTAAGCGGATCCTGACCTTCCCGGCAAAGTCCTCCAGTAATTTTTCAACCTGAGCGCTTACAGCGCCGCGAGCGGAAACACGGACCTGGATCTCGCCTGGTTTTGCCAGATAGGCGATCCCTGGATTGTCCTGTCCTCCCATATCTTTGAGCAGGTCCTGCACAGCTGATTCAGAAATGCCGGTAAGCTTAAAAATCCTGTACCTGATCACTTCACCGCCGGCTACCTTTTTGGAGAGACAGGTCGCTACAGCGCCTTCAAACATGGGAATCAGTTCATTGGGTGGACCGGGCAGTATTATTAAGGTTTTATTATTAAATCCCAGGACAGCCCCGGGCGCGGTGCCTACGTTGTTCGGCAGGATCTTGGCTCCACGTGGAAAATATGCCTGCTTGACATTGCTTTCAGGCATTATCGCGCCACGGTCCAGAAAAAACCTCTTTATTTTTTTAAGAGATTCCTGGTCCAGGATTAACGGCAGTCCCAGGACTTCGGCTACAACCTCGAAGGTAATGTCATCGGTGGTAGGACCAAGGCCGCCGGTTATAATGATCAAGTCGGATGAACGGCCCAGCGCCTGCTGTAAAACCCTGCTCATCGCCTCCCTGCTATCGCCGACAGTAGTGTTTAGACCAACCTCAATACCCATAATGGAAAGCATTACCCCCAGGTACTGGGCATGGGTGTTTAAAATATGACCAAGCAAAAGTTCCGTACCGGTAAAAATTAACTCCGCCTGCAAATTTACCACATCCTCGATGTTAAATTATAACATAACATCGATCAAAAACAAAAGCTACCTGAAATTGCATCACACCTTAAATATTGTCTGTAAAATAATTAAGCCGCCGTAGTAGTCTTACTATGCAGCGGCTGGTTTTTATATTGTCAATTCAACTGTCCCCGCATGATTTCACGGAAGCGTTCCCCAGAGATCTTTTCCTTTTCGAGTAATATCTCAACCGTTTGGGTGATTATAATTTTTGATTCTATTATATATTTTCTTACTCTCTCTTCCTGTTCCTTTACTATTCCAGTTATGGTTTTGTGTTTTAACTCCTGCGGCAGGATATCCGGACAAATCACACCCAATTCAGTCATGCCGCTTTGCAGCATAGTGTCGGCAGTCCGCATAGCCTGCTCAAAATCACCTGATGAGCCGGTGCTGCGGTTACCTAAAATTATTTCTTCAGCAACTGAACCTGCCAGCATAATAGCGATCTGATTTTCCAGAAAATCTTTGGTGTACAGATAGGTGTCGTCGTCCGGGGTCTGGCGCATATATCCGAGGGCGTCACCACGCGGCGTGACTGTAAGCGTGGAAACTGAACCCCGGCGAACAATCTCGCTGAGCAGGGCATGTCCGGACTCATGCACAGCCACCCTCCTCATTTCTGTCTCGGACGGCCTTTTGTCAAGTTTGCCGCCCATCATTACCTTGTCAATTGATTCGCTAAAATGGTGCTGACAGATCTCTGTTGCCCCATCCCTCATGGCTAGAATTGCCGCTTCATTGGCCAGGCTTTCCAAATGCGCTCCGGAGAAGCCAAAGGTATCTTTGGCTATTATTTCAAGCCTTACGTCCTCAGCCAGGGGCTTGTTCCGCGTATGGAGCTTTAATATTTCCAGCCTGCCTTCTTTATCCGGCAGGTCAACCTTAACCCGCCGGTCAAAACGACCTGGTCTTAAAAGGGCCGGGTCAAGCATGTCGTCACGGTTAGTAGCGGCAACCAGCAACACCCTTACCTTGTCGTCGACCTTGAGACCGTCCATTTCTACCAGCAATTGGTTCAGGGTCTGGTCATACTCCAGGTGACTGGTAGCCTTTCCCCGTTTTCCCCCCAGAATCTCGATTTCATCGATAAACACGAGCGCGTTATCCTTCTTTTGCCGGGTAGCTATTTCCCTGGCGGATTGAAAAAGTTTCCTCACCCGCTGGGCGCCTACGCCGGCATACATTTCGATAAACTCTGAGCCGGATGCCGCCACAAAGGCCGCTTCCGTATAACTTGCCGCCGCCTTGGCCATTAACGTCTTCCCGGTGCCGGGCGGACCGGTCAGTAAAATGCCTTTGAGCGGGCGAATACCAAGGTGTTTTATACCGCAGTGGTTCTTTATAAAGTCAAGAGCTTCTTTAAGTTCTTTAATAGCGGATTCTTGTCCTCCAATGTCATCAAAAGAAAAATCGCGGTGTTCTGAAGCGCTGCCGGTTTCAAAATTTTTAATGTTAATTAACCCTCTCATCCCGGCGAAATAATACAACGCTCCGGCCGCGACCGCCAAAAATAAAAAAGGGGTGACATCGTAACCCATTATTAGCATGGATACTACCACCGCCATGCTGATGCCTATACTAATTTCTCTGATCATTGACGCCACCTCCGGCAACAAGCATATTATTTTCTGGGAGCTGGTAAACACCGCGGGGAATAACCTCATCCAGCGTGTAATCTCCATGCCGCAAGCGCAAATAAATATATTCCTGGTCAATAGTGATGTCGGCCTTTGCGCCGCTGACCAGGGCTTCCCTGTTTATTATTTCAGCCATTTCCACGAAGCTGCCCTGGACCTGCGCCTGGTAGACAGCGTATTGGCATCTGTACCAAACTTGATCCAGCGTATCGTCACGGTTATCATTCAGGGCAAATATAAAACTCCTGCCGCCCATAACGCGCTCCATGTTTTTTCTTATTTCCTTGTAAGGAGCCATCAAGCCTGTGTCATTTTTAATTTTCACAGATACCAGCAGTGTACCGTTCTCGCTGCTGACCTGGTATGACTCAACAGCCTGGTTAGTACACAAAACGTTATTGATAGGCTTACTTATATAATATTTCTGGTACATCCGCTGGGCGCCGAAAATAAGTGCTATCCCGATCAGCAGGGAAAAGATTATTATGTGTATTTTTAAGCCTTTCCACGGCATGATAATCCCCTTTCTAAAAACAAAGCAAGCTAATCCGGCCACACCATTATAGCACAGGCATTAATTGATCTCCCTAGTAAATGGCTGGATAAATAGCCATTTACACAAAAGGAAGCCGCCCTGAAACAGGGCGGGTTGAGAAGTCGAGTTAGATAAATGATGCTTTTTGTTTCTCGCGCTGCACTAGTACCGGTAGTTTTTGATTAACACCTCATTTACTTCGCCGCGTCCTGCGGAATTAGAGTTGATGGCCCTTTTTGCTTGAACTGTAATGATCTCGAAACCGTCATCGCCAAATATTTTTCTTATAAAATCCGTATCGGCGTTGCTTAACAAGCATTTTACACCACGATTAGTTAATTCTACATAAACATTGCGGAGCCGCAATTGCTCTTTTTCATCAAATTGATCCGCCTGGTATCCAGTAAAATTCGTATTGTCAGGACTATGATAAGGTGGATCAAAGTAAACGAACGAGTTCTGGTCCGCATTTTGTGTCACAGCGGCAAAATCATCATTTAATATTTCAATTTCATTATTTTGCAGATAGTTATGAACTGCCCGCAAAACTATTTCTTCACATATAGCAGGGTTTTTATATCTGCCGTACGGGACATTAAAAAGGCCCCGGGAATTTACACGGTATAAACCGTTGTAACAAGTTTTGTTCAAAAATATCAGGCGCGCGGCCTTTTGAATATCGCTAAGGCTTTGAAAAAAGACCTGATCCCTGTCCTGTGCGCGTACTTCATAATAATATTTTTCGCTATTATTTTTTTGATGAGCACGCAAAGCGTCGATAAGCTCTTCAATATGGTTTCGAACAACATGATATGTAAGAATCAGCTGGGAGTTAAAATCATTGATTACTGCCCGTTTTGGTTGCAGGTTAAATAAAACTGCACCCGCGCCCACAAATGGTTCATAATACGTATATTCACTAATACGCGGCGGCAAGTGCTTCCAAATCTCAAACAGAAGCTGGCGCTTTCCCCCTGCCCATTTTAAGTACGGCTTGATTAAAGAATTATTCCTGGCTATTGTGGCAACCTCATTTCCGCGAAATTTGCGATCTGTAAAATTCTATAACACACTGGGGACACTAAAGAAACAGACTTATTCAGCCAGTTCCCCGTTAAGATCATACCAGGACGCGTCTTTGATCAAAACCCGCACAAAATCCCCGCAATTAACATTCCTGTTTGCTTTGAAAAACACCTTTCCATCGACACCGGGGGCGTCGCTCTCAGTTCTGCCCTCATAAATATCACCGTCTTTGGCCCCCTCAACCAGTACTGTTACCGTTTCTCCAGCCTTACCGCGGTTGTTGTCCAGAGAGATCTCCCGCTGCAGTTCCATCGCCCTTTCCCACCGCTCATTTTTTATATCTTCCGGCACCTGCCCGGTCATTCTCGCCGCCGCTGTATCCTCCTCGCAGGAATAAACAAAAACCCCGGCGCGGCCAAACCTTACCTGCGACATAAAATCAAGCAGTTCCTGAAACTCTGCTTCAGTTTCACCGGGGAACCCTACAATGAATGAGGTGCGCAGGGTAATTCCCGGTATGGATTGGCGTAGTTTTTCCACTAGCCTGAGATAGTCGTCCCTGTTTCCTCGCCGGTTCATCCTTCTGAGGACAGTATCCGAAGCATGTTGGAGAGGCAGATCGAGGTAGCGGCATATTTTACTGCTTTTGGCCATTGTCTGGATCAGCTTATCGGTCAAATAGGTGGGGTAGGCATACATAATCCTGATCCAGGCCAGTCCCTCAATTTGCTCCATTCCAGCCAACAACTCGGGCAAGGCCGGTCTGGAATAAATGTCTATACCGTAAAGGGTGGTATCCTGCGCAGTAACGATAAGTTCTTTGACACCCCGGCTGGCGAGACCCGCCGCTTCGGCCAGTATGTCTTCCATTTCCCTGCTCCTGTAAGGCCCCCTTATATCCGGTATTACACAATATGAACACCTGTTGTCACATCCCTCTGCGATTTTCAGGTATGCCGTGTAGAACGGTGTCGACTGGATCCTGGTTTGTTCCACCTGGTGCAGGTAACCGGGCTGACCGACCAGCGCAACCCGTTCACCCGCCAGTGTCCTATTAATTACCCCGGCAATCCCCGCAATAGAGCCGGTACCGACCAGCCCGTCTATTTCCGGCATTTCCCGCAGCAGTTCCTGATGATAACGCTGGGCCAGACAACCGGTTACTATAATGGAGCGGCAATTACCGTCCACCTTGTGCCCGGCCAGTTCCAGGATAGTATTTATGGATTCCTCCTTGGCCTGATCAATAAATGAACATGTGTTTATTATCAGTACGTCTGCTTCCTGTTCCCGGTTTGTTATAAGAAAACCGGCATCCTTTATGAAGCCGAGCATGATCTCTGAATCAACCAGGTTTTTCGGGCAGCCCAGGCTGACAAGTCCTATCTTTAATGTCATCTACATATCCTTCCGAAAAGTAAAATATGGTAAGAGGTTAATTTAAACAGTCCTGTAGTTGACAAACTGCAAGGGTATATCAAATTCATAATCTTTAATGATTTTAATTATTTCCTGGAGGTCATCCCGGTTTTTGCCGCTTATTCTAACCTGATCCCCCTGTATGCTGACCTGGACCTTAAGCTTGCTCTCTTTAACCAACCTGGTAATTATCTTTGACTGCTCCTTGTCCACACCCTGCACCAGGTTAAGCTTCTGGCGAACAGTGTCCTTCGCCGCAGGCTCAACTTTTCCGTACCGCAGCGCCTTGATATTAATTCCCCGCTTGACCAGCCTGTTTTCCAGGATGTCTATAACATTTCTCAGTTTGAAATCATCGTCTCCGATTAGTGTGATCTCTTCTCCGTCAAAGATGATATCGCTCCTGCTTCCTTTAAAGTCAAAACGGGTGCGTATTTCCCGCACAGCCTGGTCTACGGAGTTCCGGACCTCCTGCATGTCCACCCTGGAAACGATATCAAAAGTGTTTTCTTTAGCCACAAAAAACACCTGCCTTAGATTTTCTATTAAATGTACAACTTTAAAGGAAAAATGTCAAAGGTTAACTCCGGGGCGTTTTTTTACCTGCCTTATACCTGGTTGTCAATCCTCTCAGAGGAAAAAGGGTATGTTTGTCGAAAAGATAATAAAAATGACACAATAGCAGGAGGAAGTCATCTTGGCAGTATATTCTTTTGACGGAAATGACCTAAAATTAATCCTCCATGGATCGGTAGAATTATTGGAGCAGTCAAGGGAACATATCGATTCTTTAAATGTATTTCCGGTCCCGGATGGCGATACTGGCTCAAATATGTACCAAACCCTGACAGCCGCTTTAGAAGAAGCTCTGCTGCTGGAAACTGATCATATCGGCATGGTCGCCGAAGCAGCGGCCAGGGGCGCTCTGGCAGGCGCAAGGGGTAATTCAGGGGTAATCCTGTCACAGATCCTGCAGGGTTTTGCCCAGACTATAAGCACAAAAGAAACTGCTACCGCTTCTGATTTCGCCGCCGCCCTGGACAACGGTTCCCAGATGGCATACCGGGCGGTAATGAGTCCTGTTGAAGGTACCATTCTCACTGTTGTCAAGAAATCAGCCGAGGGGGCTGCCAGCCGCCGCAGCGTGGACCTGCTCCGGATAATGGCGGCAGCATTTAAAAGCGCTTTCACAGCTCTCGAGAAAACCCCCGATCAACTGCCGGAACTGAAAAAAGCCGGTGTGGTCGACGCGGGAGGCCAGGGTTTCGTTACAATTCTGGAAGGGGCAAGGCGCGCCTTGAAGTCAGCCTCACCGTCGACAAAATGGGCTGCCATAGCGCCATCCGGGGAAAAATTAAATATTTTACCCGCATCAAGTCCTATAAATCATGGCGCTGCCCAATCAATTAAGTTTGCTTACTGCACAGAACTGATTTTAAAAGGCGGCAGTCTTCCACAGGAAACTATTAAGAAAGGTCTTATACCACTCGGGGACTGTCTGATGGTCGTGGGCAGCGACGAATTGTTAAAAATACACATCCACACAAACCATCCCGGCCTGGTGCTTGAAAACTGCCTCAAGCACGGCACGCTGCATGATTTAAAAATAAACAACATGCTTGAACAGAATAAAAAAGCCTCACTGCCAGATAATGCGCCGGTGGGTTTCAGCAAAATGTTCGGCATTGTCTCGGTTGGCGCCGGCGCAGGCATAACCTCAATCATGAAAAGCCTTGGCGCGGATATTGTGGTCAACGGAGGCCAAACCCTGAACCCCAGCACCGGAGAGATATTAAAGGCCGCGAGCGAGATCCCCGCGGAAAAAATAATAATACTGCCAAACAATAAAAATATTATTCTTTCTGCCGGCCAGGTCCGGGCAATGTCAACAAAAGAGATTACCGTGATACCATCTAAAAATATCCCTCAGGGAATCAGCGCCCTGTTGACTCTGGATACCGGGGATGATTATGACACTGCCATAAAAAAGATGGGAGCAGCCCTCAGTGCTGTCCGCACAGCTGAAATAACTCGCGCCATACGCGATTCTGTTTACGGAAACTTGAACATAAAAAAAGATGAGTATATCGTGATTATAGAAGGCGATTTAATGGCGTCCGGACCGGTCCTGGCTGTGCTGCTGGAGGATACCCTGAAATTGCTGGGTGAGGGTTACGGCAGGCTGGTAACACTGTATTGCGGAGAAAACGTGTCTAGAGAAAGCATTGAAGAGCTTACAAAAAAGATGCGGGAAATTTTCAGCGGAAACGAGTTTGAAATACAAGACGGCGGTCAGCCGGTATACGATCTAATTATATCCCTGGAATAGATAATAGTACCGTCTCACAATCAATATTAAATGATAAGTCAGGTGTGACATATGAATCAGGTAAAAATAGTTACAGACAGCACAGCAGACCTGCCGCCGGATCTGGCAGCGAAATACAACATTACCGTCGTCCCTTTAATGGTGATTTTTAACGATAATGAAATATTCAGGGACAGTGTAGATATAGATACTGGACAGTTTTACCGGCGCCAGATTGAAAGAAAAGAATATTCCAGAACATCTCAACCCGCGCCGGCGGAATTCCTTAGTATATACAAGGAACTGTCCTCGTCCGGCAGCAGCGTTATCTCTATACATCTCTCCTCTGCACTAAGCGGCGCTTGCCAGTCTGCCCGGATGGCCAGAGACATGCTGCCGGGCGCCGATATCGCAGTGATCGATTCCAAACTGGCCAGCATGGGGCTGGGGATGATTGCCCTGGAAGCAGCTCGCGCGGCAGGCGCAGGTAAGAACAAAGATGAAATCCTCAGGATTGTAAGACAGATGATCTCAGAAGGAATGTTATATTTTATTGTGGATACCCTGGAATACCTGGCCCGGGGCGGGCG
The DNA here is from genome assembly GCA_018435055.1 of Pelotomaculum sp. Lineage (GTDB taxonomy): Bacteria > Bacillota > Desulfotomaculia > Desulfotomaculales > Pelotomaculaceae > Syntrophopropionicum. Next base: position 208,977 of record JAHDOA010000018.1, read on the forward strand.
GATCGGCAAAGCGCAAGCCCTGCTGGGAAATATCCTGAGTATCAAGCCGATATTATATTTAAAGGACGGTGTTGTGCATCCCCTGGAAAAAACCAGGGGCAGGGCGAAAGCTATTGACAGGCTTGCGCAAATCGTAGAAAAGAAAGTAGGCCAACGCAGGGTCAAGTGCGCCCTGATGCACGGGATGGACCCGGTGGGTATGAGGCAGCTTTATGAAAATATTATGCCGCTTTTGAACTGTGACGAACCGGTATGCTCAACCCTCGGCGCCGTAATCGGCACTCATACCGGCATGGGCGCGCTGGGTATAGCCGTCTTCCCGGATTAAAACAAAAAAATATTATAAATCTTAATAATCATGTTAATCTTGTCAATATGTTTTAATAACAAGTTAAACATATTTTTGCTACTTCAGAAGTGTTACTGGACTGCGGGGGCTTTAAATTCCCGCTCCACAACATCCCCCCAGGATCCAAGGAACCCAAGGCTCTGCTCATTTTCCAGCACTTCTACCACTCCCGCGTTACCGAGGATAATATGAATATTGTTTTTACCTGTAAAAGATTTTGATTCTCCGGTTGACAACTCCCCCTGGAATTCCTCTTTTTCGTCAACTGTCACTAGAACCCAACACCTGTCGCTGACCACATTGAGATCAATCTTAACCCCGGAATTATTGATAACATCACCCTGGATGGGGTCCTGTTGCCCATTGTTGTCCGGAGTGGCTGTTTGCTCTTCTATTTGCTGTACCCCTTTCGTGGCAATGTAATTTGACCATAAACCCTTGCCCCCATAAACGAGTGAAACAACAACTGCCGCTATCAGCAGCACTGCTGCGATAGACTGCCAGTGTAGCGGCTTTCTATTAGCTGCAGGTTTTTTTTTCGCTATTTTTTCAGTTGTTATATTTTTTTCGGCCGGTTGTATGTCATATTCTTCGTAAACAGTCTCTCCGCCCTGTTTTTGTTTAAAAGCATCGGTGATCTCATTCGGGTCTATGTTTAAATACTTTGCGTAGTTTTTAAGAAATGCCCTGGCATAGATAGGCCCGGGTAATATCTCAAACTGCTCCATCTCTAACGCCATAATGTATTTCTTGCGAATTTTTGTTTCTTCCTCCACATCTTCAGGAGTGAGTCCCCTGGCAAGCCTTGCCTCTTTAAGCCTGTTGCCGATTTCCACCATTTCGCCCCCCAACAGCCAAGGTTATTTCCCATGGTTATCATAGTTTACCGTTGTGAGATTTGTATTCCGGCAAACCCGTAATAAAGTTTAGGATTTGCATTGCCGCTTTTTCCACATCACTTGTGTCCACAGAACAGTCGTATTCCTTACTTGGCCTTTCCGGGTATTTATACAGCGGGTCATAATATTTTGCCAACAAGTATGCAAAAACTGGATCGAAGTTTCTTTCCCCCAGCATCTTGTTCAGCTCTTCAACTCTGGCCCGGCCCAGCCTTTTCACCAGAGATGAAGTGGCCTCCTGCAATTTTTCTACGTTATGTGCGGGTCCGTCCGTGTAAATTTTACGGATCCGGCCAACTCTTTCTGCCAGAGGAGCATAAAGCAAAACCCGGATACCGTTCCTGATCGCGTTCATCAACGGCAGCGGGATCAGCAGGTTGCCGACCCTTCTGCTCTCGCATTCTACTATAAAAATTCCCTTTTTATCTATTGATGATAAAAACCTGACAATTTCACCCTCAAAAGCTTTTTGCGTCGGTGAAGGAGGCAGGCCAATCTTGCCGTAAACTGATCCCCTATGCCTGGCCAGGCCCTCCAGATCCAGCGCCGGCAGCCCTTTCTGCTCCAGGAGCTCCAGCACCTCAGTCTTCCCCACACCGGTCAGCCCGTGCAATACGACAGCCGTCTGGGTCAGTTCTTTTACCAGGTACCCATTCACGTAGCGGCGGTAGGATTTGTACCCGCCGATTATGCGGTACACATCATAACCCATGGTGTCGAGCACTGAAGCCATAAACCGGCTGCGCTCGCCCCCGCGCCAGCAAAAGACGACCAGTTCGCCGGCGCCGGCATGGCTCAGCGCAGCTATTTTCGAGGGCAACTTCGGCGTTGCCAGCTCCAAAGCCAGTTTTCTGGCGGAAACCGGTCCTTCCTGGCGGTACAAGGCGCCCACCATAGCCCGCTCTTCATTGTTTAAAACAGGGACGTTAATAGCGCCCGGTATTGTATCCTCATTAAACTCGCCTTCCGAACGGACATCCAGCAACAGAGCGTTTCCCATTTTGAGAGCTTCGTCAATTTTAATTTCTGCGATCATATCGAGCCTGTCAAAACCTCACCATTATTAATAGATATAGGGCCGAATCATGCGGATCAGGAAGCAATTATTTTTAGGGTTTCCTTTTCCCTAAAATATATAGCAATTTCTACTAACTAAAAAATTAAATTTATTAATGAGGGCTTAATTTTATGTTTTAAATTATCTAAATAACTAACCTGCATTATAGACAAATAATAATATTAAAATTATTTTTAAAAATCCTGTTAATCCTGTTTAAATCCTGTTAATCCTGTCTATTTGTTTTAATTTAAAGGTGTATTATCACTACTTTGCCTTTCTGAAAATCTGGTTGTACTGTTCCAGCGTCATTAATATGGACCGCGGCTTGCTCCCCTCATATCCGCCCACAATGCCTCTCTGTTCCATTATGTCAATCAAACGCGCAGCCCTGGCATATCCTATGTGCAGCCTTCTTTGCAGCATGGAGATGGAGGCATGTCCGCTTTCAATCAAAATCTTAACCGCCTGCGGCAGTAGCCCGTCCTCCATTTCGGGTATTGCTTCTTCCTCCGGTTCCGAGGAAAGTATCTTCTCGTCATAAACCGGTTCAGCCTGTTTTTTCAGGTAATTGACCAGTTCCTCCACCTCGCGGTCTGACAGGTACGCACCCTGAATCCGTACTGGTTTGGACGCCCCCACAGGGTAAAAAAGCATATCGCCTTTCCCCAGCAGTTTTTCCGCGCCGGCCATGTCCAGGATAGTGCGGGAGTCTATTTGGGATGAAACAGCGAATGAAATTCTTGATGGAATGTTGGCTTTTATCAGCCCGGTGATCACATCCACAGAAGGACGCTGGGTAGCGACAACCAGGTGTATGCCGGCAGCCCTTGCCATCTGTGCCAGCCTGCATACAGCGTCCTCCACGTCCGCCGGCGCTACCATCATCAGGTCAGCAAGCTCATCAATAATAACAACTATCAGGGGCAAAGGCTGCCCGTCGCCTGGTTCCTTATTTTTAAATACTTTGTTGTAACGGGTTATATCGCGTACCCCTGCCTGCGCGAAAAGTTCATAGCGGCGTTCCATTTCTCTGACCGCCCAGCGCAGCGCCGTAGCAGCCTTCTTGGAGTCTGTGACCACCGGGTTTACCAGATGCGGTATGCCGTTATAGGTCGCCAGTTCAACCATTTTGGGATCTATCATGAGCAGCTTGACCTCTTCAGGTGTGGCTTTAAAAAGGATGCTGGCGATTAATGTGTTCAGACATACACTTTTACCGGATCCTGTAGCGCCTGCTATCAATAAATGCGGCATTTTAGCCAGGTCTGTTACCTCGGGGTTGCCCGCGATATCCTTACCCAGCGCTATTGTAAGCCTGGATCCCGACTGCACAAATTCCTGCGCTTCAAGAAGATCCCTCAGGTGTACCATTGAGATCTCCTTATTCGGCACCTCTATTCCCACGGCGGCCTTGCCGGGGATAGGCGCCTCGATGCGCACGTCCGGCGCAGCCATTGACAGGGCGATGTCATCTGCCAGGCTGACAATCCGGCTGACCTTTACACCGGGAGGAGGTTGGATTTCATAGCGGGTAATGGCCGGCCCTCTGGAGACATGCAGGATCTTGGCCTTTACCCCGAAGCTTTCCAGGGTTTCCTCCAATATTTGTATATTCTCGCTGATATCCTTGCTTAAACGATTGCTTTTTATCCGGTGCGGACGTGCGAGAATAGAAATAGGCGGCAGTTGGAATGATGACAATCCTTGCATATAGTTTTTGGCAAACACAGGAAAAATCTCATCGGCTTCTTCTGGCGCCTCCGTGCTATTAATTTTGGCAATGTCCGGGGAAATCTGCACATTCTTTTTTTCAGCAGGCGGTACAGATATCCGTTCTTTTTCTCTCTTTTCTTTTATTCTTTTTTGCCCTTTAACTATTGAAAACTGCTCCCCCTCATGATCAATAATAACCGGTGAGGCAGGCTCCGCTGGTTTTTCATCTTCTATCTCTTCAAAAAGAAAATTCATGACGCCTCGTACAGCATTTTTAAAGGTTTCCCGTACTTTTGCGGTAAAACCTTTCATCATGGCCGCTGTTGACAGATTGGTCAGAAGCAGCAGCGCAATTAGCCCAAAGGTAATTAAAATAACATAGGTGCCGATGATGCCAAAGGATTTTATGGCAACAAAGCTGATCAGGGCGCCGATCAAACCTCCGCCATCACCTGCTAAGCCTGCTGAAAAGGAGTCCTCAACCGGAATCACCAGGTGAAAAAACGCGAGAGCGATCAGGAACAGCAATACCACCCCGTACATTCTTTCGAAAATGCTGGCCTGTGCCCGCTTGCGCACAAATTTTACCCCAATCAGGATTATAAGGAAAGGAAAAATAAACCGCCCCTCGCCGGCAATGCTTTTTAGCGCCTTGTCAATTAAGCCGTTAATCAGGCCGGCATCGGGTGAAACAAGGCAGACAATGCCTAAAATACCCAGCGCCACCAGGGCGATGCCAAATATCTCGTATTTAAGTTCGTCTTTTATTTGACTCAAGGCGCGCATCTTCATTCCCCCAGAAATAATATACCACAGTATTGCTGAAAATTCCTTTAAATACTTGTAAAAATAGCCCTCCCGGCATATTGAGAGGGCCTTTCGCTGCTGTAATTTAAGCTGTGCGCTATGGCATTCTAACATAGACCAGCGCGATCACCGCAAACCCGATTAGGAACCGGTACCATACAAACAGGGTGAAACTGCGTTCTGACAGGTATCGCAGCAAAAATCCAATTGACAGGAAGCCGACAACGGCTGACGATACGACCCCTGTAATGAAGGCAATATTAATATCTGAGGATGCTATATCTTTTAATTGCATTACCCCCGCGCCAAAAATGATCGGGGTGGACAGCAAAAATGAAAAACGCGCCGCGGTTTGGCGGGTGAGGCCGAGAGCCCGCCCTGCGGTCATGGTTACACCGGAGCGGGAAACACCCGGTATTATGGCAAAAGCCTGTGACAACCCGATCAGCAGGCTGTCTGCAAAAGATATCCCGTTCATATTCTTTCTTTTTACGGCGCGACGGTCGACCAGGTAAAGTATTAAACCCATAATTATCAGCATGACCGCTATGATCAGCGGGTCTCTAAAAACAGTCTCCGCCTGTTCTTCTAAAATATAACCGGCCACAGCGCCGGGAATGGTTGCGATCAGCAGATACCAGAACAGTGATGCCTTTTGTGTGCTCCTGCGTTTAATAACTGCTTCGTTGAAAAGCTCCACCCAGTCCCGCCAGAAAAATGCCACTACGGCGAAGAGTGTCCCCATGTGCAGCGCCACGTCGAATACCAGGCCGGGATCATCCCAGCCAAACACCCATGGCGTTAGAACCAGGTGAGCAGAGCTGGATATGGGAAGAAATTCACCCAGCCCCTGGATGACGCCCAACACCAAAGCTTGTAATACAGTCAAAAAAACACCTCCCAGGATTCATACTTTCTAATTATAGCACGGGAGGTATGTCCATATAAACTACAATAATAATTCTGCGCCTGCTTCAATGTGAAAATAAATAAACAGGCAAATAACAAGCAAAAACATTAACCTGAAGGTTTATAATCACGTTATTAAATTCTCATGTCTCAATCAAGCTGCCCGGCGCCATCTCCGGTTTGAGGTAATCGAAGGGGTCGGTGCTTAAAAGCTTCACTATCCTTTGTTCGCCGGAGTCCAACCCTTCTACCAGCACCGGCACACCTTTATATTGTATTTCTTTGTACTCGGGGTATTTGGTTTTATCGAAGCCCTCCAGCACCAGTTCCAACTGCAACGGCGTATATAAAATCACTGTAGCGACACCTCTTTCCGGTTCTTTTTCCATTCTTCGATCAAATCATTCAGTTTTTTTACTGCATCGCCGATACCGCCCACCTCATCAATCAGTCCCACGTCTACTGCCTCCCGGCCGATTAAAACAGTTCCGATATCTCTGGCCAGTTCCCCGGTGCGGAACATCAATTCGCGGAACTTTTCCTCACTTATTTTTGAGTGCGCCGTGGTGAAACGGACCACGCGGTCCTGCATCTTGTCCAGGTATTCATATGTCTGCGGCACACCGATTACCAGCCCGTTGAGACGAATTGGATGGATGGTCATGCTGGCTGTATTGGCGATATAAGAATATTGCGTTCCCACGGCTATCGGCACGCCAATGGAATGCCCTCCGCCCAGTACCACCGACACTGTCGGCTTGGACATGCCGGCAATCATCTCAGCTATAGCCAGACCCGCCTCCACGTCCCCTCCCACCGTGTTGAGGACAATCAGGATGCCCTCTATTTCGGAGGCCTGCTCCAGGGCCACCAGCTGCGGGATCATGTGCTCATATTTGGTGGTCTTATTCTGCGGCGGCAGGACCAGGTGCCCTTCAATCTGGCCGATGATGGTGAGGCAATGGATATTACTTTTTATCTCCGGCGCCGGTGTTGTTCCAACTTCTTTCATTGCCTCCAGGGAGCTTTTAGATTTGCCGGACACCCTGCGGCCCGGTCTGGGATCCGGATCGGGATCGTTGTGCCGATCTGGATCATCATGCCGCTCTGGTTCAGGCTCAATGCCCGGCCCTGGCGGCGTAACAGGGGTATAGGGAAAAACACCAGGTTCAGGTTCATAGCCCTGCTTTCTCATTAACTTCACTCCAGCATGTTATTTTATTAATTGTCATGTTCAGCATTCTTAGTATGTATTTATAACAAAAAAAATACACAGGTTCATCCTATGTATTTATCATGCAAAAATACTATTGCAGTGATTTTAGATATATTATTATTTCTTTAAAATCAGTAAAATACCTGGCGCTGACCCCGTTATCCCGGCAGAATCTATACAAGTCCTTCTTGGCGAATACTACGTCGGCCCTGGTGGCGGGACAGGTGTCGGAGTACCCGTCTCCGATGTATACAACAGTATTCCCTTCGCCTTTCAATTCTTCCATCAGCCTGGTTTTACAGGTCCCGCAAATGCCGCATGCCGGATTTGTGCCGGGACATTCTATTTTAAAACTGCCGTCATAAATCATCCTGTTGGCGTAGTAGGGTACATTAATATGATATTTTTCAAATACAGCTTCGATACAAAGATCATAGCCGTCGCTGAGCACATAAACCCTGTGGCCTCTTTCCCGGCAAAGTCCCAGAAATTCCTTGAAATATTCGTCTATCTCCATGGTGTCCAGCAACCTTTTCAAATCACTCAGGTCGGCCTGGAAAAGATTAAAAGTCATATTTGCGCATTGCTCAGTGGAAATCTCTTTTCTTTCCCAGCGTTTATTTATTTCACGCCAGCCGGCGCCCGCAAAAGCCTCAACCATGGCGGCGCAGACATCCTGTTTTGTTATTGTCCCGTCAAAATCGACAAATAAAACTATGCCCTCATCTTTCATTGCAACATTTTCTATCACAAGCATTCCCCACCTAAAACCTTATTCATATGGCGGATCGCGCACATCTTACCGCACATGGTGCATGTCTCCTCCTTTTCCGGCATGGACTCGGACCTGTAACGCACAGCCTTCTCCGGGTCCAAGGCCAGTTCGAACATCCTCGGCCAATCCAGGTTGCGCCTGGCCGCGCTCATTTCTTCATCCCAACGCGCCGCTCCCGGCACACCCTTGGCAATATCGGCGGCGTGGGCAGCAATGCGCGAAGCGATGATACCTTCCTGCATATCTTCCAGTGTCGGAAGCCGCAGATGTTCCGCCGGTGTGACATAACACAGGAAGTCAGCTCCATTGGCAGCCGCGATTGCGCCGCCGATCGCGCTCGTGATATGGTCGTAGCCAGGGGCGATATCGGTCACAAGCGGCCCCAACACATAAAACGGCGCACCGTGGCATAATTTCTTTTCTAAAAGCATATTAGGCGCAATCTCGTTTAAAGCCATGTGCCCGGGTCCTTCGATCATAACCTGGACATCCTTTTCCCATGCCCGCTTTGTCAGCTCCCCAAGGACAATCAATTCCTGAATCTGGGAAGCATCGGTGGCGTCCTTGATGCTGCCGGGCCGGCAGGCGTCGCCCAGGCTGACAGTAACGTCGTAATCACGGCAGATATCAAGAAGTTCATCATAATATTCAAAGAAGGGGTTTTCCCGTTTGTTCAGTTCCATCCAGGCAAACAGCAGGGCGCCGCCCCTGGATACAATGTTGGTCAGACGCGGATTTTTTTTAAACCTGGCAGCGGTCTCCTTGTTAATTCCCGCATGAATAGTCATAAAGTCGACACCGTCACGCGCGTGTTTTTCCACTACCCCCAAGAATTCTTCCGCCGTTATTTTTTCCAGTTCTTTACCGTAGAACCCCACGGCGTCATAAACAGGCACGGTGCCAATCGCAGCCGTTGATATTTCAACCAGCCTGCGCCTGAACTCCTCGGTCTTACCATAGCAGCTCAGGTCCATGATGGCGTCAGCCTTCAACTCTACCGCCTTTTGCGCCTTCTCCAGCTCAGCCTCAATATTACAGCAATCCTTGGATACGCCGAGGTTTATATTGACCTTGGTCTTCAGGCCCTCTCCAATGCCGCACGGCTCCAGTGAACCATGGTTCTTATTGGCTGGAATGACAACTTTGCCGTCCGCTACAAGTCTCCGCAGCTTTTCAGGCTCTACCAGTTCTCTGCGGGCTACCGTCTCCATTGCCGCTGTAATAATACCTCTCCGGGCAGCATCCATCTGTGTAGTATAGCGCAATACCGCGCACATCCTTCCTTAATATTTATAGTCGTAAACAATGCCTTTTATTAACTCCAGGCGCTTTTCAACTCTCTGGCCGCCTCCTCAATATCCCGCCTGGCTAATATTGCAGATATGACGGAAATCCCTGCAATCCCTGACTCCTTAACTTCACCAATATTGGCTATGCCGATACCGCCTATGCCCACGACAGGTATCGACACGCTTTCCTTTATTCTTTTGAGTCCCGCCGGGCCGATGGGTTCGATGGCGACCTCCTTGCTCCCGGTGTGGTAAACCGGGCCCGCCCCAAGATAATCGGCCCCGTTTTCCTCCCCGTAAACCGCCTCAGCTTGATTTGAAACCGAGTAGCCGAGTATTTTACCCGGACCCAGTAGCTTTCTGGCTACCTCCAGGGGCAGATCCTCCTGTCCTATATGCAGCCCGTCCGCGTCTACCGCGAGGGCGATGTCCAACCTGTCGTTGATAATCAGCGGCGTCCGGTAAAGGCCGGCCAGCTTTTTCATCTCCACCGCAATATTATAAAATTCCCCGCTGCCCACGTCCTTTTCCCTGAGCTGAAGGAGAGTTACGCCGCCCCTTACCGCTTCTTCAACTGCTTTGTATAAATTTTTTCCCCCAAGCATGCCCCGGTCAGTGACAAGATAAAGGCTGTAGTCTACAAACATTCAACTTTCCCTCTTTTCATGATATCGTCTTCAGAAATATTGTACATATAATCAAAGAGTCTGGTCCTGAAAGTCCCCGGCAGGACCCTTTCCAGCGATTCCGCCGCCATTTCCCCGGCCAGGCCCATGGCCATGATCGCGGCGGCGCTGGAAATAAACCTGTCATCACTAACGCCCGCCGCGGCTGCCGTCAGCGCTCCCACCATGCAACCGGCCCCGGTAATCATCGTCAGCATTTTTGTTCCGTTATAAACCTGGCAGGCCCTCTCACCATCCGTGATAATATCAGTTTCCCCTGTGGCGGCCACAACTGCGCCGTAACGCCCGGCCAGAGCCCGGCAGGCTTCAACCGTCCCCTGCCCGTCATCAATGGAATCGACGCCCCTGACCTTCCCCGCATACCCGGCTAGGAATTTGATTTCCCCAGTATTTCCCTTGATTACAGAAATTTTAGCCGCTTCCAGCAGTTCTTTTATAACGTCCGTTTTCCTGGGTATGGCCCCGCAGGCTACCGGATCCAGCACGATTGGCTTATTCAGGGCTGAAGCCTTCCGGGCCGCCAGCGCCGCCGCTTCTTTTTGTTCTTCATTGAGTGTGCCGATGTTGATATATAACGCCGAGATCAGACCGGCGAAATCCTCAACCTCAGCTTTGGCTTCACACATGGCTGGCGAGGCGCCGAAACTGAGCAGAATATTGGCGCAGTCATTTATGGTGACATAATTTGTAATAGCCTGCACCAGCGGAGTCTTTTCCCTTACAACACAGATAATTTCTGCAATTTTACTGAGCATATTTTCCTCCCTCTCCCGCCTTTTCATATAACCTGTAAAAATGATTGACAGGCCCCACGCCATGACCAAGTTCTAATGAACGCTCAATTGCGCCGTTTATATATTCCTTTGCCAGCCTGGCCGCCTCCGGAACAGAAAAACCCCTGGCCAGCAGGGCTGCTATAGCCGATGAGAATGTGCACCCGGTGCCGTGGGTATTTTTTGTTTCTATCCGCCTCCCCTGCAAATAGCTGAAGTCTGTGCCGTTAAAAACCACATCTATGGCGGCGCCGGTCAAGTGGCCGCCCTTGATAATTACCTTCATGCCGCCCAGTTCGTGTATTTTCACGGCGGCTTTCTCCATTTGCGCCATTGTTTCAATTTTATCGCCTGTAATAATTTCCGCCTCAAACAAATTAGGAGTCACCAGTTCAGCCAGGGGAAACAGCATTTTCACCAGTTCACCTCCAGCTTCCTGCCTGAGTAGATGGTATCCGCTTTTAGACACCATAACCGGGTCGACGACGATGTTAAACGCATTGTTTTTTTTCAGACATTCAGCGATCACACCGATAATCTCTTTGCTTGACACCATTCCTACCTTGACGGCGTCAATTGTAATGTCATCAAAAAGACAGTTGATCTGGTCCTGGATGATATCGACGTCCAGCTCTCTTACATTAAACACACCCATGGTATTCTGGGCGGTTACAGCCGTGATTACGCTCATGCCGTAGGTACCAAGCGCGCTGAATGTTTTCAAATCCGCCTGCACGCCCGCGCCGCCGCACGAATCGGAACCCGCGATTGTTAATACGGTTTTCAAATAAACACCTCCGGCCTTTTACTAAAAACTTGCGCGGATCACCCCCCGGAAAATAAAATATCCTTTTACCTGAACTGGTAAAAGGATACAAACGTACTTTTGAAGAAGACTGCACTCCCTACGCTGGCATTACCCAGATCAGGTTCATTGGGTCAGAACTGACATTCTTTCTCAGCTGAATCACTTCAGCTCCCCATGCACTATTTTATTGTCAAACATTATTCTATTTTAAGATATCAAAAGATCCCTGGAAATGCAAGAGAAATATGGCTGATCCATAATAAAAGTCTCCATGTTGTTAAACTTTTGATCTATATTCACATCCTGAGCCACCTGAAAGGCGGCTTTCCTAAATACATGCAATTTTATGTCAATATTTATAAAACTGGTCAAAAGGAAAATGCGGAATCATAGGGAAGTATATCTTGTACATTTAAGAATTGATGGATTACAATGTACTAAAAGGGGGTGATTTTCCATGTTTATACGTGACTACATGTCAAGGGCGCCCATTACCATAAGCAAGGAGACTCCGGTCCTTAAAGCACTGAGCATAATGAAAAAGAACAGGATCAGACAGCTGCCGGTTGTTTTGGAAAAGAAATTAATAGGGCTAGTAACAGAAAAAGACCTGCTCAATGTATCACCGTCCCCGGCCACATCCCTGAGCATATTTGAGGTAAATTACCTGCTGGCCAAAATAACAGTGGCCGAAGCCATGGTCAAAGATGTAATGACTGTTACACCAGACACCACCATAGAAGAAACAGCGCTGCTGATGAGACAACACAAAATCAACAGTGTCCCGGTTATTGAAGATAATGCTCTGGTTGGAATTATTACAGACAGTGACATTTTTGACGCCATGGTTAAGCTGTTCGGTTACGGCAAACCGGGCATCAGGATGGTTATCGAGGCCAAAGACAGGGTGGGCCTGCTGGCTGACATAACTAAGATTGTCAAAGAGTTTGATATAATAATCCGGGCTGTCGTTACAGTTGAAAAAGATGATCAGAAAGCCGACGTAGTACTAAGGCTTGGTATTATTGATCCGGCGCCGCTGGTAAAGGCGCTGGAAGACAATGGATTTAAGGTTACTTACATTAGTTAGCTGGCACAAGCGGACATCAATTGGGACATACCCTGTTTCGGGTGTGTGCCGGGTTCCTCAACCGTTTACTGGACGCGGGGCACAAGAGTCGGCTGGATCAGCACAGTAAGCCTTTATTACTAACGAAAGCCGCTTTTTAAAGCGGCTTTTAGTTTTACCTTTGCTAGGCTTCCATAATAATTGGCAAGATCATGGGGCGTCTCCTGGTTTTTTCATAGAGATATTTCCCCACCGCGTCTCTGACCTGGGATTTGATGCTTGCCCATTCTAATATGCCTTTTTCAGAGCATTTGTCCAGTGCGCTTTGCACCCTGGCTTTGGCTTCCTCTAACAGTACCTCCGACTCCCGCACATAGACAAACCCCCTGGAGACAATATCCGGACCGGCGATCACTTGCTTGTTGTCACGATCCATAGTTAATACAATGATCAGGATACCGTCCTGTGAAAGCAATTTACGGTCTTTAAGCACAATATTTCCCACATCACCTACACCGAGCCCGTCAACCAAAACTTTCCCGGCTGCTACCCTGCCGGTGATACGTCCCGAACGGCGGCTGAATTCAAGTACCTGTCCATTTTCAGCCACAATAATATTTTTCGGCAGCACTCCGACGTCTTTCGCCAATTCGGCATGTTTGATCAGCATCCTATACTCACCGTGGACCGGCACAAAAAATTTTGGCCGTACGAGGTTAAGCATCAGTTTAAGCTCTTCCTGGTTGGGATGGCCTGACACATGAATATCATTAGCCAGCTCGTAAATAACTTTCGCGCCAAGCTTGAACAGCTGGTTGATTATGCGCGCGACCAACTTTTCATTACCCGGTATCGGCGCGGCCGAAATAATTATTGTGTCACCCGGGTAAATATCCACCTGGCGGTGATCCGACAGGGCCATCCTGGTTAAGGCTGACATAGGTTCGCCCTGGCTCCCGGTAGTTAGGATGACCACCTTGTTCCTGGCTAGTTTGCTGGCCTCGTCCAGTTCAATTAATATTCCCTCTGGAATATCCATGTAACCAAGTTCATTTGCTACACTGATTACATTGACCATGCTCCGGCCTACTACAGCGACCTTGCGGTCATGCTTGTACGCTGCCTGGATAGCCTGCTGCAGCCGGTGTACGTTTGAAGCGAATGTAGTAATAATAATGCGTTCAGTCGCCTGGCGGAAATTCTCGTCAAAGGTATTCCCCACAACCCTTTCGGACATGGTATAGCCCGGCCGTTCCGCATTTGTGCTGTCGGACATTAAAACCAGCACGCCCTTTTCCCCAAGCTGCGCCAGACGGTGGAAATCAGTCACCTGCCCGTCGACGGGGGTCAGGTCAAACTTGAAATCGCCAGTGTGCATAACAACACCCATCGGCGTATGTATCGCCAGTGCGACTGCGTCCGGTATGCTGTGTGAAACTCTGATAAACTCCACCTTAAAAAGTCCTATCTGGACGATGTCCCTTGGTTTGACCGTATTCAAGGAGACATTTTCAAGAATATTCTGTTCCTTGAGCTTACCTTCCAGCAGCCCGAGAGTAAGCCTGGTTCCATATACCGGTACATTTAAATGGCGGAGCACATAAGGCAGGGAGCCAATATGGTCCTCATGACCATGGGTCAGGACAATTCCTTTTACAAATTCCATGTTTTCCTGTAGATAGGTTATATCCGGAATAACTATATCAATACCAAGCATTTCTTCTTCCGGAAACATTAAACCACAGTCAATGATTAAAATATTGTCCCTGAATCTAACTACCATCATGTTTTTACCGATTTCCCCTAATCCACCCAGGGGTATTAGAGACAATTTGGTTTCTTTCGACAATTCCTCACCTCCTGTCTGAAAAATTTTTAAAGGCTACTTACGTTAATCAGCCGCAGTTTTTAACTGCGGCTGTTTAGTCCTGAATCGATACCCTGCAGCAATTCCATACTGTCCATCAGCCCTCTAATAAATTCTTTTTCCTGCTGGTTGGTTTCAACCAGCGGCAGCCTGGGCGCGCCAACCGGCCACCCCGCCATATTGAGGGCGCACTTGATCGGAACCGGGTTGGTAGTAATAAATATACATTTAAAGAAAGGGTATAGCCCCAGATGAATATTTTTGGCCAGGGTAACGTTTCCTGAAATAAAAGCATTAACCATTTCCTGCATACGCTCCCCAACCAGGTGCGACGCCACGCTTATAACCCCTTTTCCTCCCAGCGACAGGATCGGCAGGGTCAGCGAGTCGTCCCCGCTGTATATGGAAAACCGATCCGGCAGTGACATCCTTAGCTCGCTAATCTGATCCATATTGCCGCTTGATTCTTTTATCGCCACGATATTGCCGATTTCAGCCAGGTTAGCTATGGTCCGGGGCAATAAGTTCACAGAGGTCCTGCCCGGGATATTATATATAATTATTGGCAAGTCGGTGCTTTCCGCCACTGATTTAAAATGCTCGAACATCCCTTCCTGTGATGGCTTATTGTAATACGGGGCCACCAGCATAACACCATCTATACCAACCTTTTGAGCGGCTTGTGTCAGATTAATGCTTTCCGCGGTTGAATTGCCGCCGGTATTGGCGATAACCGGGGCTTCTCCTCCCACCTCTTCCACGACAACCTTAAACAACCTGATCTTTTCTTCTTTTGTGAGCGTGGGGCTTTCTCCCGTTGTTCCCGCAATTACCAGTCCATCTGATCCCGACTGGATCAGGCGCCTGGCCAGTTTTCCGGCCAGATCGAAATTTACGCTCAGGTCCCTGTTAAAAGGTGTCACCATTGCTGTCAAGATACGTCCAAAATCAGTGTTCAAGTCTATCACCTTCTTTTTATATTTCTATACGGATTATCTACATTTCACTGCCAAACTGCCGATGCAAAGCGCGTATACTTTTTTCCATGTCCTCTTTCCTTACGAGGATCCAGATCGTTGTATAAGAATCGGCAGACTGCAGGATCTGTATTTTTTCCCGGGCCAGCGTCTCTACAATCCTGGCCATTACACCTGGCACCCCTGTCATAGCCGCCCCTACCGCCGCTACCTTCGCGCAGTCGGGAAAAACCTCCGGATATATGCCCATGCCGTCTAAAACCTTGAGGGCTTTGGCAACTACAGAATTGCTTATAGTAAAAAGGACAGCTTCCGGACCGACATTTATAAAATCGACGCTGATCCCCGCCAGAGCAAGCGCCTTGAACACGCGCCCCTGAAAATCCGGTATGTCAGAGGCATCCTTTGTTGATATCCTGAACCGGGTAATATCCTGAATATGCGTAATCCCTGTGATGGTCCGGTCCCCGGTAATATCGATGCTTTGATAGGACCTCTCGCGGGTCACCAGGGTACCAGGGGCATCACTGAAAGTACATTTGATCCTGAGGGGTATGCTTTTCTGCATAACTATCTCAACTGCGCGCGG
Organism: Pelotomaculum sp.; assembly: GCA_018435055.1. Lineage (GTDB taxonomy): Bacteria > Bacillota > Desulfotomaculia > Desulfotomaculales > Pelotomaculaceae > Syntrophopropionicum. Next base: position 224,763 of record JAHDOA010000018.1, read on the forward strand.
GTGGACCACCCTGGCGCCCTCACGGGCAAGCTGGCAGATTTCATTGTAAGTAACCATCTCCAGCGGCCTGGCGTCAGCCACGATCCGCGGATCCGCCGTCATTATTCCTTCCACGTCGGTATAAATATCTACACTGGCCGCGTTTAGCGCAACCCCGAGAGCTGCAGCGGTAGTGTCACTGCCTCCCCGGCCCAGGGTCGTGATCTCCCCGTCTTCGGTAACACCCTGGAAGCCGGTGACAATGACTATTTTTCCATCCCGCACGTTTTTTAATATGTTTTCCGGGTTAATTTTCAAAATTTTGCTGTTATTATGTTCAGCGCTGGTAATAATGCCGGCCTGCGCACCGGTCAGAAGAACAGCCGGACAACCTGTCTTCTGCAGGGTAGCGGCCAATATAACGCCAGATATGATTTCACCACAGTGCATTAACAGATCTGACTCGCGGGGCGAAAGTTCTTTGCCGCCTTCCCGCGCATAGGAGAGAAGCGTATCGGTGGCATAGGGTTCTCCCATGCGACCGATAGCTGAAACGACCACCAGGGGGACATATCCCCGCTGCCGTGTTTCCAACACTCTGGAAACTACCTTCCCGCGCAAATCATCGTTTACCAGGGAAGTGCCTCCAAACTTAAGAATAACAAATTCCATGGCCGGCCTCCCTTAGATGTTTGCCGGTCTTAAAAATAAAATTATTTACCCGGCAAGCACCCGTATTTAACTACCAGCTCAGCAATCTGGACCGTGTTTGTGGCCGCGCCCTTGCGGATCTGATCCGCCACCACCCAGATATTCAAGCCATTAGCGATCGAATTGTCTTCCCTGATCCGCCCCACAAAAACCTCATCGCGGTCCGAGGTAAATATTGGCATGGGATATTTCTTTTCAGCCGGGTCATCAATCACTATGATACCCGGGAACTGGGCAAATAGCTTTTTCGCCTCGGCGGCAGTGAGTTTTTTCTCAGTTTCTATATTAATTGCCTCGGAATGGCTGCGGGCCACCGGAACCCTTACCGTGGTAGCGGTAATGGCTATTGATTCATCGTGCAGTATCTTTTGGGTTTCGCGCACCATTTTCCATTCTTCCTTGGTATAATCCAGGTCCATGAAAACATCGATGTGCGGGATCAGGTTAAAAGCAATCTGGTAAGGGAATACTTTGGGGTTTATTTCTCCCTGTTCCATTAAGCTTTTTGACTGTGACATCAATTCATCTATGCCTTCCCGTCCGGCCCCCGATACGGCCTGGTAAGTCGCTACCACCACCCTTTTGATTACGGCGGCGTCATGTATAGGCTTTAAAGCCACCACCATTAGTATGGTTGAACAATTGGGGTTGGCAATAATGCCTTTATGCCACTTCACATCCTCCGGATTGACCTCCGGCACTACCAGCGGCACTGCGGGGTCCATCCTGAAATTGCTGCTGTTGTCAATTACTACTGCCCCTCTTTCAACCGCTGCCTGACCAAATTCCTTACTGGCGATCCCGCCGGCGAAAAGGGCAATATCCGCCCCGTTAAAAGAATCGGGTGTCGTTACCTCGACAACATACGGTTTTCCCCGGAAGAACAGCTCTTTACCTGCGGATCTAGTGGTCGCGCACAATTTTAGCTCTCCCACCGGAAAATTGCGCTCCTCCAGTATTTTAATCAGTTCCTGGCCCACTGCGCCACTGGCGCCGACAATTGCTACATTGTACTTTTTCATGTCTGATTCCCCCATTTAACAACATTAATTATTTAATATATTTCAAAATCAGGTAAATAGTACTTGATTCTAATAAGAAGTTAATACGGGTTGATACTGCTTTCCTTTTAGCGCCTCAAGCACTGTTTCTGTGACAAGATCCCATTTTGCTACTAAAGAATTCGGTTTTTCCACGGGATTATCCTGTCCGAAAGGCACCATGTAAATATTTTTTACATTTAGCAACAGTCCGATATTTTTAGCGTTTAAACCCAGACCGTCATTCGTGGATATGCCCAGCACCACCGGTCTCTGGTTGCGCAGGTGTGCCTTTACAGACATCAACACCGCCCCGTCGGTAATACCGTTGGCGATTTTAGCCAGTGTGTTTCCAGTGCACGGCGCTACCACCATTATATCAAATAATTTCTTCGGACCGACGTCTTCTACTTCTGTAATAGTTTTGAAAGCTGGTCTTCCAGTAAAGCTAAAAAGCATCTTTTCCCACTTTTCACCGGTACCGTATCTGGTATCCGTGGCGTCAACAGAGCTGCTGATGATGGGAAATATCTCGGCACCCTCATTAACTAATTTGCGTGCCTGCGGCAACGCCTGGTCAAGACAACAGTGCGATCCGGTCAGGGCAAAACCGACTCTAATCCCTTTTAAACACATATAAAGCACCTCCGTAACCAATAGCCGCATTAATTACCGGCCATTTCCTCGTACAATAACCCGGTGATCACTTTTGCCAGAATCCGGCCAGCAGTTTTTGGCGCTACTTTGCCTGGCAGACCCGGCGCCAGGATAGCCTTGACACCAATATTTGCCGCCCTCTGGAAATCGACTCCTCCCGGCGCTGAAGCCAAATCTATGATCAACGCGCCGGGAGGCACCTTATCCAGTACGGCGCCCGTTAAAACCGGCACAGGGATGGTATTGAATATCACGTCAGCCTCTCCCAGGTAATGGGACATCCCGGCAAAGGGTACGGGAATAAGGTTTAATTCGGTGATCCTGGCCAGGTGTTCAGGTCTTCTGGCAACAACCCTGGTTCTGGCGCCCATGGCGCCGAGGAGACGTGCCAGGGTTGCCCCGGTCCTGCCAAACCCCAGGACGAAGGCACAGCTGCCGTGAATGGTGATGGGCAGCATTTCCATCGCCATTTGAACGGCTCCTTCTGCTGTGGGTATGGAATTCAAAATAGCTACTTCATTCAGCTTCATCAATTCAATCAGACGAAGTCCTGACACCGCAGCTATTTTAGCCAGATATGATCCCGCCACCCCTGTAAAGATTGGAATATCCGGGGGAATGCGCGCCGCCAGCTCTCTGGTAAAGGACAGGGGCTGGGGGGCCATAGGGCAGTATAGTTGCCCTTTATCATTCACTCCCGGCGCCGGCAGGACCACCGCCGTTACACCTGCCAGGCATGCTTCAGGTTCCCTGAAGTAATTAACCCCGGCCGGTAAAACGTCGGCAGGCAATCCCGCAGCGTTTACAACAGCTCCGGATGCCGCCAGTTCTTCCACTATTACCAGTGACCTGGCGTCACCGCCCAAGACGGCGATGCCCATCTTCTTCAGGTTGATCTGCACGTCCCTCAAAACTCCTTATGAGACTTTGTCTCGCGGCTACAACATTATATGAGTTTCAGGAAACGGAGGTGCCTATTTATATTTAGTTATACTGTTTCAAATAGCAACTTATCTAAACCATACACCACCTTGTCCAAATGCAATGACCTGCGAACAGCTAACAGGACACCAGGCATAAATGACTCCCTGGTAATAGAATCGTGCCTGATCGTAAGGGTTTGTCCCAGTCCGCCAAGAATTACTTCCTGGTGTGCCACCAATCCCGGCAGTCTGACACTGTGAATGCGGATCCCCCCTGTATATTTGCCGCCTCGTGATCCGGGGAGGGTCTCTATTTCAGCGGCCAGTCCCTGTTGGTACTCATCTCCCCGCCGCTCTAGAATTAATTCAGCTGTTTTTATTGCCGTACCTGAAGGAGCGTCAATTTTTTTATCGTGGTGCATTTCAATTATCTCCACATCCGGCAAAAAACGGGCAGCTTCAGCGGCGCACCTCATCATTAAAATCGCGCCAATAGCAAAATTCGGCGCTATCAGGCCGCCGATCCCCTTTTTTTCAGAAAGATCGATTATTTCTTTAATCTGTCCGGCATCGAGACCTGTTGTCCCAATAACCGGCCTCACCCCATACGCAAGGTACTTTAAAGCGTTACGGTATACCGACTGGGGCTCGGTAAAATCTACTGCCACGTCCGGGCGCTTTATTTTTAGGAATTCCTCCAGATTGTTTTCAATATTTATACCTGTCCTGCCACATTCGATGATCTGCCCGATATCTGTGCCTTCGCTCCGGCTGTCAACAGCGCCGGCCAATACCATGTCATCCGCGTTCCATACGGTTCTGGCAGCTTCACGGCCCATCCTCCCGCACGCGCCAGAAACCATTACCTCTATCAATCCCGTACCCCCTTGCAAAAAAATAAAAATCCACTGTATGGCTTATACAAAACTAATTTTCGTATATAAAAAAAAATATGTCAATATTTTAATAATTTTAAAATTGCGTTTCGGAAATAATATTTGCAGTTTTCTGTCTCATCTCCGGTACCACTAAAACGTCTCCATTGTTGCCGCCCCCCGGCAGCAGGCGACAACTGAATTCAGCAAGCGGATATCCCGTGCCGCCTGTCAAAAGATAATATTTTGTTCCGTTTGACTGATAGTTAAAAACCACGTTGACATCTTTAATAAAGCTTTCCTGATCGCCCATATACTATCCTCCTGAAAATGTTATATATAGCACATTTATTTAATTGTCCGCCATCTCTGTTTAAGTATATTTACCTTGACCTGTCCCGCTTCAGGGTAGTCATGCCTCTCCAGGACGCCTGAAAAAACAAACGCGTCTGATCCATATACTGACTCCACAAAACCGCTAGTCACCTCAAATTCACAGCTTACTCCCCGGAGTTGCTCAGACGGATTGAACGGCTCGGACAAAGCCAGTTCTTCAGCATAGTCCAGGTAAAGGGACCATATCAGCGGTTCCAGCCTTGCATCCGGTTTGACCACTGGAAGGGTTATTTCATCCGCTGCTTCCCGTCTCGATATCATGTGGTTGTGGGCATATAGCTTTTCAGTAAGATTATCAACAATGTGCTCTATGCGCCCTTCCGCCAAAGGCTGCTGGTGCATAGCCAGCATTTTTTTGGCCATCGACCGGATTAGCATATAATTGCGGTGGACATTCCCAAGAGCCAGCGGGTGTATTTTTTCTACCAGGATGGTAAAAGCCTTTACCTGCTGGTCACTGCTGCAGACACCGGCCTTTTCCCCGGCCAGTGCCAGGTATGAATAAACATCTTCAATATTAACCGGAATTCTGGCGCTTGGATTGTTTGGATCCTGCGGGTTAAAAGCATTGACTACACTGGGGTCAATAGGACCCAGTTCAGCCAGCCTGCTCATTACCAACTCGTCCGCGCCCAGGCACAGCAGCGTCCCGGCACTGTAGCATCTAAAAGGGATTAGCACACAAAACCTGTCAGCGTACTCACGGATCAGATGAACCAGCCGCCAGGGTGTAAGCACATCACCGCCGCGTGTATACAGCATTAGATCAATTTGCCGGCTATCCCCGCACATCTCCAGGTGCCTGTAAAAAACCTGCGTCACATCAGGAGCTATCCTGGTATTTACATTATCGCGATCCCCGGTAATATAACAGATTACCGAAGAACCTCTCAGTTCACCTATTTTTTTTATTATCTCCACCCTGTGCTGTCGGGCCATGCCGTGCCTCCATTTTGGATATTTCATATTTTAGTATGTCAACCTGAGGCGCTCTTAATAACACCTGTTTAAATCATGATAAAAAAATTCCATGCTTTGCATGGAATTTTAAGTACCAGACAGCGGAATGGGGACAAATCGGAACGGGGACACACCTTTGTTTGGAGATTAGCTTTGATGCTGAGGAATGTTCCCGATGATGTTTCACATCTGGTAGCGCTGGTAAAGCGGGCTGGTCTGATCCAACTCGACAATGATAACTTCCGTGCCAATCTTTTTTACCGCATTCCACGGTATAATCAGATGCTGCCTGTCCACCCACAAACTGATCAAATTATTTTTTCTGGGGAGTATAATTGACTGGATATCACCCGATTCAATATCGACGGTAATGTCTGAATCCCCCACTACGCCCAGACGCCGCCCGTTATTAATATTTATTATTTCTTTGCCGACAAGCTCACCCATTCTCATCCTTATAACCTCCGGTTTTTTGTCTACAGGCGCTTCCAGGCGTTAACCACCTTAAAGAAATAAGGCTGCGCCAGTGAAATCAAGATAGATATCGCTGCCAGGGGTTCCAGGCTAATCCTGCCAAAATTTACACGCTCGGGGACCTGAAGTTCCAAAAAGGTGGCCAGGATTACCAGTGTCAGATATATGCCGCCGGCAACACCGATTAGATTGGTCAGGGCCTGCGATATCTGGCTGGATTTTGCTTCACCGATAAAGCCCCAGTCCTTTTCCCGCAAATAGCGCTGGCGCACCCTTTCCCTCAACGACAGAATCATGAGCAGCAAAACTGCCAGGCTAAAAATCATTACTCCTGCCATTTTTTTCACCTCAGAATAATTTATTATGGACAGGCTTGAAATATGAATCGCAAATAAAATAAAAATCCCGTCTTGGGTTTAAGACGAGTCAGGCTGCAGACAAAGCTATTCCATGGTGTTGAAACCTAAGTACACTGACGGAACTGCGCTCTGGAGCAGCAACTGGGTTCAACACCACGGACTCTGTAATTTACTGTTGTTTGTAATCATTTGGTTAACTGTTATTTTCCGGTTGAACCGAAGCCCCCCGTTCCCCGGCCGGTGTCCTTTAACTCATCGGTCTCTTCGATAGTAGCCTTGAAAACCGGTACAAATACAAGCTGGGCTATTCTCTCTCCCGGTTTGATCACATATTCACTCTCTCCCTGGTTCGATACAGCCACGATAATTTCACCCTTGTAGTCGCTGTCAATTACTCCAACTGCGTTGGCCAGTGAGATGCCGTGTTTGACAGCCAGCCCGCTCCTGGGGAAAACCAGCCCGACAATGTGCCGGTGCGGGATTTCGATGGCTATACCGGTCGGTATTTTAACCCTGGCGCCGGGCGCTACAACCCGTGGGGACTCAAGACAGGCGGGCAGATCCAGGCCGGCCGCCCCCTCAGTGGCGTATTTAGGTAGGGGAGGCGCGTCCCCTGCCATTTGGGATACTCTCTTGACCTTAACCCTGATCGATAAATCCATCCGTTCTCACCTTGCAGTTGAAGAAATTTTATCTATAGCAAATTACTAATAGTCCTTTCCAGGCTGCCGCAGTCATCCCACGGCCCTATGCTGGCCAGGGAAAAACCCTGCGGGTCCAGCACTTCTTTTGCCAACTCCTGAATATCGCTTATGGTTACCTTGTTCACCTTGTTTATGATTTCTTCAGGCGCAACGACCCTTCCCAGATACAGCTGGGATTTACCGAGCCTGCTCATTCTTGTGTTCACATTTTCCAGACTTAGATACAGGTTGCCTTTCAGTTGCTCCCTGGCCCTGTGCAATTCCTCTTCCTTCACACCGTTAACCTGGATATCTCTCACCTGTTTAAATATCAGCGCCAGGACTTCGTCCACGTTTTGTTTGCTCAACCCGGCGTACACGCCGAAAAGCCCGGTGTCATGATAAGAGCTGTGGTATGAATATACTGAATAAACCAGGCCTCTCTGCTCCCTGATTTCCTGAAAGAGCCTTGAGCTGAGGCCACCGCCTAAGATAGTATTGATTATCTGCATCACATATATTTTTTCATGATCCAGCTTTAATCCAGGCGCTCCAACGATCAGGTGGACCTGCTCAGTATCTTTATTGCGGCAGGTAATCTGCCGCTTAGTGGCTGGTGTATTGACCTGCCTGGGGCTCTCCTTCACTTCTCTTTTTTCAAAAACCGGTCGCAACCTGTCTATTACCGCATCGTGGTTGATATTTCCCGCCACAGCGACGATCATCCGGCCGGGATTGTAGTGTGTTTTATAGTAATCATACAGACTGTCCCGGGAAAGACTGTTTATTACATCCGCCGTACCGATAATAGGCTGTCCCAGGGAATGGCCCCGCCAAATCGAGCCGGCAAAAATATCATGCACAAGCTCATCCGGCGTGTCCTCATACATTTTAATCTCCTCGATAATTACATTTCTTTCCCTGTCTATATCAGCGGGATCAAACTTCGATTCAAAAAGCATATCCCCCAGCAGGTCAACCGCCAGGTCAAAATGCTCATCCAGCACCCTGGCGTAGTAACATGTATATTCCTTGGTAGTAAAAGCGTTTAACTGGCCGCCCACCGCGTCCAGTTCCTCAGCTATGTCTTTGGGTGTCCTCCTGCCGGTCCCCTTGAACATCAGGTGCTCGATGAAGTGTGAAGCCCCGTTTATGTCAGATGTTTCATAGCGGGAACCTATATCCACAAAAAATCCTATAGATACCGAGCGGACATGGGCTACTTTCTCTGTAAGGACATTCGCGTTGTTGTCCATGGTAACTAAATTATACATGAAAAACCTCCTACTATTCCGTCACCAAAAGTATTCGTTATAAAACCAGTCATATCCTTTTTGCGGCTGGTTTAAATATTTCTTTCGAAAATAATTTTAGCGCGTTCTTCCTTTTTACATCACGATCAGACACCAGGGCAACACTACCGGCCTGCCTGCCGTTAACTGATACGGCTGCGCTGCCTACATAGTTACCCATTGTTACCGGGGCATATAGAATTTCTTCCACATCATATTTTATATCTATCAGGTCCAACCTGCCTTTTGGTATTACCACGGAATATTCCGCTGCAGCGACTGCCTGGACCTGCTGGATGGCGCCTTCTTTAACTGCTATCTCCGCGACAGCCTCACCTCTTTCAAAAATCCGGCAGTTCTCAAAATTATCATAACCATAACGCAGGAGTTTGGTTGAATCGTTCCAGCGGTCTTCGCTGTTAAGCGCCACACTAATTAGCTGCCTGCCGTTAATTGTAGCCGACGCTACCAGGCACTGACCAGCCTCATCCGTCGTGCCGGTTTTTACGCCGTCCGCCCAGCTGTAACTCCACAACATGCGGTTGGTATTGCTCAAATAGCGTTTCAAGTTGCCGCCGATTGTTTTATCACGGGTACCTACTATTTTTTTAAAAACAGGGTTACTTAAAGCATACCTGGTTATAACGGCCAGGTCCAAAGCTGTCGTGTAATGGCCCGCTGCGGGAAGGCCGTTGGTATTCTTAAAACTTGTATCTTTGGCGCCTACCATTATAGCCTTCTGGTTCATCAGCAAAACGAAATTTTGTTCACTCCCTGCGATATGCTCTGCTATGGCTACGCAGGCGTCATTGCCCGACTCGAGCAGCGCCCCATAAATTAGTTCCTCCAACGTAAGCTTTTCACCCGCCCGCAGGTCAAGGCTGGCTTCCCCCACTGAAGCGGCGCCGTGGCTTACGGTTACCACGGACCGCAGGTCCCCGCCTTCAAGGGCTAACAGCGCTGTCATGATCTTTGTGGTGCTGGCCGGCGGCATCTTTTGCCCAGCGTTCTTCTCGAAGAGAACCTGTCCGCTATCGGCGTCCAACAACACCGCCGCCTTAGCTGTTATAAGGGGAACACCGTCATCATCAGATCCTGCAGTCCCGGCAACGGGTGCGTACAGGAACAGCATGCATATAATTAAAATAAGAAAAAAGATAGATTTAACCAGCCTGCAATTTATCTTCACACACCCCGTTTCCAACTACAAGGATTCCCATTTACCCGGATAAATATTTAGAGTATATTTAGTCCCGGCATAATCTGGTTTTTTAAATTGGATACTATTAAAACAAATATTTAAAAGCAGCCTGATTTTAAATAATTATTCAATATTGATAAAAACATGAAGGAGTTGCCTGGGAATATAATGAATATTTTGAACAAGCAGCGGCTCTTGTATTTACTAAAATAAGGGGTTGATATGATGATAGGCAAAAAAATCGGTGAATTGGAAATCGGGCAAAAAAAATTTGTTCAGAAAACAATAAGTGAAACCGACATCTATCTTTACGCCGGGATCACCGGCGACTTAAACCCGGCCCATATTAATGAAGAATATGCTAAGAATACTTTTTTCAAGGGCAGGATCGCCCACGGCATGCTGACGGCCGGTTTGATATCGGCTGTTGTAGGCATGAGATTGCCGGGACCCGGCGCAATTTATCTGGCCCAGGAGCTGAAATTTACGGCGCCGGTAAGGATAGGAGACACTATCAAGGCCGAGGGCGAGGTTATTGAATTAATCCCGGAAAAAAATATCGCGGTAATCAAAACTACCTGCACCAACCAGGACGGCACTGTTGTACTAACCGGTACAGCGACTGTAAAGCCTCCGAAATAAAAGACATTGTCCCCATGGCGCCTTATGCTGTGCGGCATTGGGCGTACGGCGTGAAGGCTGTTACACCTGACAAAAGAGCTCTTGCCGCAGGGAGCGGGATGAGGCGTTGGTATCGGCCTTGAAAATAGTGAGAGAAAGGCTATTATCATAACATGAAAGGTTCCCAAGTTCCGAATCGATGCCTGTGCCGCGTTCACGCCACCTCTATGCCGGCCACCAGCTGGTCAGTAAACAGGTTTCTTCCAGCCTCCTCCCGAGCAAGCCCCTCATCTCGGTTTTGATGACAACCTCGAGGTTTCGACACGTCTACAGTGGTTCAGGTTCATTCGTCTCCATGGCACTTACCTGACAGATTCTCATTCTGCCTTTTCCATAACGCTCACTACCATGGCTTTTGACCACAGCAGCTTATGGTGGTTTGAAGCCTCTACCTGTATAGCGGCTCCGAAGGATCTTCCTTCATCTTCGATCCAGCTTCCTTGGCACACAGGGGCCTCCCTCATCTTCTGTATAGCACCACACTTTCAGATTCTATTTAAAAGTGTGCTCGTGGCACACGAACGTCCCTTTGTCTCACCCTTGTCTCACCCTTCTAAAAGGGAGGAGACCTTGACCAGCTGGTAGCCCTGTTTTTTCAGTTCCTTGATTACTACCGGCAGTGAGTGGACTGTGGGGGCGGTCGGGTGCATCAGCACAATTGCGCCGTTATGCGCCCCGGCAAGCACGCGCTCCGTTATTACGGAAGGCTCGGGCCGCTGCCAGTCGATCGTGTCGATACTCCAGAAGATCGTGGTGTAACCAGTCTCTTCTGCGGCTTTTAATATCACATCGCTTTTTTCTCCGTATGGCGGTGCGAATAGTTCAGGCTTAATTCCTGTGACATTAATAATTGACGTTTCAGCTTTTCTGATTTCTTCAATATTCGCCGCTTTGGAGATCCGCTCCTGATGCAGGTGGGAGTAACCATGGTTACCTAATTCATGCCCGTTCTGGGCAATCTTATTGGCCAGATCGGGAAAATCGTCCACCCACTGTCCACCCATGAAAAAGGTTGCCTGCACTCCGTTTTCACTTAAAATATCTAGTATTTGGGGGATATACTCTTCCCCCCAGACAACATTAATGGTTAGTGAGATCTTCTTTTCTGCCTCACTGCCGTGGTAAACAGGCGCCATAGCAGCTTTTTCCGGGACATCCCACATTTTTATAACTGCCGCCCCGGCCAGCAGCAAAGAAATTAATAACAATAAGCCGGACCAAAGCCCTTTTTTGCTTAAAGTAAGATAAAACATGCGCTGATCATCCCCCTCACAACCTGTTCAGAATTAAATTATGCCGGGAGGGACGTAATTATTTAGAAAACAAAAAAAACCTCATTGTGCGAGGTTTTTTGTTCATTTCCCTGTTTTAAAGATAATACTATTCGCCGCTACCATCCCTCCGCCTGAACTGGCGGCCGCCGCGGTTACCTTTATTCTCCTGGCCGGGCGGTGGCGGCGTCGCGTCTTTTTTGGACAGCTTCATCCGGCCCTGGTTGTCGTAGCCGATCACCTTGACCATGATCATATCCCCTTCTTTGACCACGTCTTCCACCTTGTTTACCCGGTGGTGCTCAAGCTGGGAAATATGCACCAGTCCCTCTTTGCCCGGCATTCCCATAACACCAGGGACAACTTCCACAAAACAGCCGAAATCAGTGACCCGTGTTACCCTGCCGTTATAAATTTCGCCGGCATGCACTTCTTTTACTATGGACTCGATAATCTCCAGGGCTCTCTTACCTTTCTCCTGGTCGACTGAGGCGATGAAAACCCTGCCGTCATCTTCAATATCGATATCCGCGCCTGTTTCTTCCACGATTTTTTTGATTATCTTGCCGCCTGGGCCGATGACCTCCCTGATCTTGTCCGGGTCGATAGTAGTATGGATAATTCTCGGAGCGTTCGGCGACAGCTCAGGCCTTGGGGCTGACAACACTTCTGCCATTTTCCCCATAATGTGCATCCTGCCTTCATAGGCCTGGGCCAGCGCTTGCTTGAACACAGCTTTGGTAATACCCGGTATTTTGATGTCCATTTGCAAGGCTGTAATGCCCTTTGCCGTTCCGGCTACCTTGAAGTCCATGTCACCGAGGTGATCCTCGTAGCCCTGTATATCCGTCAGGACGGTAAAAACATTTTCTTCCGCGATTAATCCCATGGCCACTCCGGCCACTGGCGCCTTAATGGGAACACCCGCGTCCATTAAAGCCAGGCAGCTGCCGCACACGCTGCCCATAGATGTCGAGCCGTTTGACTCCAGCGCGTCCGATACCACCCGGATGGTGTATGGGAAATCCTCTTCCATCGGTATAACCGGCAAAAGAGCTTTTTCAGCCAGAGCGCCGTGGCCGATTTCACGCCGGCCGGCGCCTCTGATCGGCCTTGTTTCGCCAACGCTGTAAGGGGGGAAATTATAGTGGTGTATATATCGTTTGGATTCTTCAACGCCCAGCCCGTCCAGGATCTGTTCTTCTGAAATGGTGCCGAGTGTTACTGCTGAGAGGATCTGTGTCTGGCCGCGGGTGAAGAGTCCGGAACCGTGCGGACGCGGCAGCACGCCGACCTCAACCGATATGGGCCGTACTTCAGTAATGGCGCGCCCATCGATGCGCATCTTTTCCACTGTCATAATCTGACGGATTATTTTTTTCTCAACCTTGTCCATTATTTTTTTGATAGTGCTTTCTTCTTCGGGGTATTCTTCCAGGTACTGCTGCAGTATCCCGGCTTTTATTTCATCAATGTAATTGTCCCTCGCGTGTTTTGAAAGCCTTTCGCTGATACACCTGCGGATCCCCTGGTCCAGCCTTTCCGTAGCGGCGCCGGTGACAGCCTCCAGCATTTCATTCTCAGGATCTGCAATTTCAGGAACAAACTTTTCTTTAGCAAGGCCCATGGTCAGGGCTTCTTCCCTGAAATTTTCTATAAAATTCACAATCTCAGATACCACTCCGTGTCCGTATGATATGGCTTCAAGCATCAAGTCTTCCGGGACTTCCTTTGCTCCCGCTTCAACCATCATAACCCCATCCGAAGTGCCAACAACCACCAAATGCATGTCGCTCTTCTCAACCTGTGACAATACCGGGTTAATTACAAATTCCCCGTCCACAAGACCGACAATTACGCCGCCTATAGGTTGCCTCAACGGGATTTCAGATATATGCAGCGCTGCAGAAGCGCCTACCATTGCGGCTATTTCAGGCGCGTGGTCCTGGTCCACGGACAATATTGTTGCAATAACCTGGACTTCATTGCGCATATCTTTCGGAAACAGCGGTCTTATCGGCCTGTCTATCAACCTGGCTGAAAGAACTGCTTTTTCACTGGGACGGCCTTCCCTTTTTATAAAACCGCCCGGGATCTTGCCAACAGCGTAAAACCTTTCTTCATAATCTACGGTGAGAGGAAAGAAATCAATACCTGTCCTGATAAAGTTGGCCATGGTAGCTGTAACCAGAACAGCGGTATCACCGTAACGGACAAATACCGCGCCGCCGGCCTGTCTTGCCAGCCTGCCGGTCTCCAGTGTCATAGGACGGCCGCCAATCATGATTTCTCTTTTCAAAACTAGTTTTTCTAACATATATGGGACATCCTCCTGTAAAATTTAAGCAATATTAATAACTTTTATATCTTCGTCTATTTTCTATTATCTCCTTCTTTTATGACAAAAAATACACAGCGCCTTCATAACAAAGAAGCGGGTATTACCCGCTTTACTGTGCCTACTTCCTTAAACCAAGTTTTTCAATTAAGGAACGGTATCGATCAAAATGACGATCACGCAGATAATTGAGCAAAGCCCTTCTCTGACCTACCATTTTCAATAAACCGCGCCGCGAATGGTGATCTCCCTTGTGCAGTTTCAGGTGTTCAGTCAGAGTATTAATCCTTGCTGTTAATATCGCTACCTGGACTTCCGGAGAACCTGTGTCATTCTCGTGGATTTTATGCTTTGAGATAACCTCTTGTTTCTTTTCAGTGGTCAAGGACATGCCGTCACCTCCTTTTGTTAAAATCGCCACAGGCCAAGAAAACCGCTGGAGAACAAGTCCCCTAGCCTGCAGTTCACAGGGGATCTTACTTGCCGATTATAGTAATTACCAGGCGTCCGCCCGGTATATCTTTGGCAACCAGGTCAAATATCCGGCCGGATTTGGCAAAAAAACCGCGCAGTCTGGTAGCTGTTGGGATCCGTCCCGGTATAGTGTTTGCGGCGCAAACGATATCCGCAATCGTAATCTTTTCCTGCCTCAAATCTTTAAGCCGTTTCCGGGCATGCTCGGTGATAATTACCTTCATTTTAACCAAACCTTCTAAGCATGGACCGGGCGCGTTTTTTCGTCCTCATCCTGGTTAAGAAAGGCATAAAGGGCGTCTTGGAATGCCGCCAGTTGGACATTTTCCACACTCGCCTGGAGATAAATAGTTTCAAGTTCCTTCTTTAGAGACTGAAACTCCTCACTGAGGCAGATCAAGGCGATATAATTAAGCCATTTTTTAATCTCCTCATCTGGAAAGTCGAATTTGGGTATGCCCAATGTTAACGTCTCCTTTTGTTTTTCCGGGACTGTTAACGCGTTAATTGTAGCATAATCCGGTATTCATGTAAACGTTGCCTCTTGAAAATATATTTATGCGGGGGCCTTTTTATTCCCTTGCTTTCAACCATTCGGTCCTGGCTTCATGGATGTCCATTTCAATTTGCTTGATCAGTTCGACAGGTGAGGCAAATTTTTTCTCTTCTCTAATGCGCCTGGTAAAACTGACTTTAATCTGTTTTCCGTAGAGATCTTCGCAGAAATCCAGCAAATGCACCTCAATATTCCTTTTCTTCCCCTGGAAAGTTGGTTTAACCCCAATATTAGCCAGGCCAAAATACATGTCGCCGTCATGATAAATTTTCGCAGCATATACACCGTTTGCCGGCGCCAGGATATCTTGATCGATCTCCAGGTTGGCGGTGGGAAAACCAAGTGCCCGGCCGCGTTTATCCCCGGCTACGACCTCCCCCCCTGTAAAAGGGTAATACCCCAATAATTTTGCGGCTTCAGATACATCACCGATTCTAATTAAGTGTCTAATCATCGTACTGCTGACGGTTTGCCTTTCTACCATTACCGGCTGGACCACCTGCAGGGCAAAACCATAAGTTTCAGATAGATCTTTTAACAATTCCGGGGTTCCCCGGCCGCGATGCCCGAATGTGTAGTTATAGCCTACCACAACACCACGCGCACCGATTTCTTCACATAATACCGTACGAACAAAATCTTCCGGAGAGAGGGCGGCTAGTTTCAAGTTAAAAGGAATAGTCAAAAGCACTTCTACGCCAAGCCTGGCGAATATCTCTTGTTTGTATTCCTGCGATAATAGCTGGGGTGGGCAGCTTTCGGGCTTCAATACGGCCAGCGGGTGGGGGTGAAAGGTAAACACGGCCGGTGTGCCGTTAATATTTTTTGCCATTGTCACAAGATCATAAATCAATTTCTGGTGTCCGATGTGAACACCGTCAAAGTTACCAAGGCCAATCACAATATTATTATGCTTGCTCTTGAGACCTTCCCAGCTGTTGTAAATATGCAATATGCAGACCTCCTAATTCACCTTGGCAGTACACAAACAGGCTTAAAAACTAAACGCGCCATATCCTGCGTGTCACAAGTCGTTTCCGCCACAGCCAGAAATCCTGCCGGCCCGATCAGGCGGACCCGGGCGCCTTCATTCAGCCCTCCGGGCAACTTCGCCACACCGGGCGGATATAGTTTAGCTCCAGACAATACCGACGGGACAGCCCCGTTTTTGACCAGAACAGCCGGCAGGGCGGAAAGCGCTTCATCTATATCGATAACCTTTTCCAACAAGGTATTTTCCTCTTTTAAGATTTTAATTTCCTCCAGGGTAAGCGATTCGGATATTTTATAAGGACCTACCGCTGTCCTCACCAAAAAAGACATGTGCGCTCCGCAGCCCAGCCTGGACCCTATATCGAGACAAAGGCTCCGCACATAGGTGCCTTTGGAGCAGGACAAGTGCAGTAAGGTTCGCGGGTGGGGTGTGCCCCAATCGTACCCGCTAACAAATTCCAGGGAATTTATATTAACAACACGCCCCGGCCGGTCAACCTCAAGGCCGGCCCTGGCCAGTTGGTATAATTTTTTTCCATGCAGTTTAATAGCTGATGTCATCGGTGGCACTTGAATTATTTTTCCATGAAAATGCGACAGCACCGCACGTACATCATCCTCGCGTAAACCTGAGGCGTCTTTTTCGCCTGTTACTTCACCAAACGCGTCTCCCGAGAGCGTGGCGATACCAAATGTAATTTCAGCCCTGTATTCCTTATCTTCATCGATCAAGAAACCTGCCAGGCGTGTGGCGCCACCCAGGCAAATCAGCAAAACCCCTGCCGCGCCTGGATCAAGTGTGCCGGTATGTCCCACTTTTTTTATGCCAAGTAAGCGACGAATGAAATTGACGACATCATGGGAAGTCATCCCGGGTGGTTTGAGAACGTTGATAAACCCATTCACTGGCCAATGCCCCTTACCGCCAATAAAGCCGCGGAAACAACCCGCTCGATTATTTCATTCAAATCCCCCTGCACCGTACTGCCGGAGGCGTGCGGGTGTCCGCCGCCGCCAAACAGTGCGGCCAGCTTGTTAACATCTACAACATCTTTCGAACGAAAGCTTATTTTATAACTGCCTTCCTTGATTTCACGAAAGAGCATGCCGACTTCAACGCCTCTGATTGACTTGGCATAATTCACTAGACCTTCCGTATGCTCGTCCATCGCACCGGAATTTTTAATTGTTTCGCGTGTAACCGTCATCCACGAAATTTTTCCGCATGAACTGGTGGTAAGTGTACTTAATGCCATGCATAGCAGTTGAAAAAACGCTTTCGGCTTTTCCTCATAAATGCGGACATTGATCTGCGCCGCCGGCACACCGATCTCCATAAGGTTCGCTACGCGGCGCAGTGTACCCGGCGTGGTGCTGTCATATTGAAAGGAACCTGTATCAGTAATTATGGCCGTATAAAGGCATACCGCCACATCCCGGTTAATTTCCAGGCCCATCTCAATTATTAGATCATATATGATTTCTCCTACAGCAGCAGCAGCAGGGTCTATATACCTGTATTTACCGAAACAGGATGAACCCGTATGGTGGTCAAGGATGATTATTTCCATTTCCCCTGACAAAAGTTCCTGAAAACCCCGGCCAAGTCTTTCCGGTACGGAGCAGTCTAAAATGATCAGGGTGTCAAATTCGACATCCGGGGGTAAACCAACCCGGTATTTGTCCAACCCCGGCAGGAAATCATAAATCTCCGGAGGCGGGTCAGGCCCGGCCATAGTTACCTTTTTGCCCATGCTTTCCAGGGTTAATCCCAGAGCCAGTACTGAACCCAGGGAATCACCGTCAGGCATAACATGACCGCAAATAAGAGCGCCCTCAGCCCGCTTTAATGCTGCAGCTATATCGGCCAGGCTATTCATTCTGACCACCGCCTTTTTCCTTGACCTTTTCCATCAACGCGATTATTCTGGAGCCGTGACTTATAGACTGATCAAGTTTAAAGGTTATTTCCGGGGTATAACGCAGGCGAATCCTTTTGCCCAGTTCTCCCCGGATAAAACCCTGGGCTTTTTGCAGGGCCTTTATGGAAATTTTCTGCTGGTCCGGTTCGCCAAAAATACTGGCGTAAATATTGGCATAGCGCAAATCCTTGGAAACATCGACAGACGTTATGGAGACAAAGCCTATCCTCGGGTCTTTCAACTCTTCTCTTAACAGCTCCGATACTTCCTTTTTAATGGCTTCAGCCAACCTTTCAGGACGGAAGGACATTTTGGGCACCTCTCATTGTAATCATCAACCAAGAAGATATAAGATGACAAAAACAAATAAGTTAAATATTAATCAGGATAGCTGACGTTTGATTGTTTCAATATTGAAAGCTTCAACAACGTCCCCTTCCTGTATCTCATTGAATCTTTCAATGGCCAGACCGCACTCGTAACCCTGCAGCACTTCTTTAACATCGTCTTTAAAGCGCTTCAAAGAATCAAGCTTACCCTCATGAACAACGATACCGTCACGCACTACCCTGACACCGGCGTCTCTTTCGATTTTACCCTCAACAACATAACAGCCGGCTATCGTGCCAATCCGGGAGGCCCTGAAAATCTTGCGTATTTCGGCGCGACCGAGCATAACCTCACGGTACTCCGGCTCAAGCAGGCCGCTCATTGCCGCCTTGACGTCTTCAATAGCGTCATAGATCACCCTGTACAGCCGTATATCCACTTTTTCACTTTCTGCCGCTTTCCTGGCATTCACGTCAGGCCGCACGTTAAAACCGATGATGATGGCGTTGGAAGCGGATGCGAACATAACGTCCGTTTCTCTTATGGCGCCCACACCGCCATGAATAATATTAACCTTTACCTCACCCGTGTTCAATCTTTCCAACGCTTGCCGGAGGGCTTCCACTGATCCCTGCACATCGGCTTTGACAATAATTCCGAGTTCCTTGATCTGGCCTTCCTGAATATGCTTAAAAAGGTCTTCTAAGGATACCTTGCTGGTGGTTCTCAGTTCCTCATCGCGCTTTCTAGTTTGTCTCCTGGATACAATGCTTCTGGCGAGTTTTTCATCCTCCGTAACAATAAATATATCACCAGCGGCCGGCACTTCGGAAAAACCGATAACCTCAACCGGTGTTGACGGACCCGCCTTTTTAATCCGGCGTCCCTTATCGTCCATCATCGCCCTCACCCGGCCTATCGCTGCCCCGGCAATTACAGTATCACCTATATTTAATGTGCCACTCTGCACCAGAACCGATGCGACCGGACCTCGGCCTTTGTCCAGTTCAGCCTCAACAACCGTGCCTCTTGCCGGCCGGTTCGCATTTGCTTTTAGTTCGCCCATTTCTGCAACAAGCAGGATCATCTCTAATAATTCATTAATACCCTGCTTATTAATAGCCGAAACATTTACACAAATAGTATCCCCGCCCCACTCCTCAGACACCAGTCCTTGTTCCGTCAATTCCTGTTTTACTTTGTCAGAGTTCGCACCAGGTTTGTCAATCTTATTAATGGCGACAATAATGGGAACCCCGGCGTCTTTGGCATGGTTTATTGCTTCCACTGTCTGGGGCATTACCCCGTCATCCGCAGCTACTACCAAAATGGCGATATCGGTCACCTGAGCGCCGCGCGCCCGCATTGCCGTGAAGGCCTCATGGCCCGGTGTGTCAATAAAGGTTATTTTTTTCCCGTTATGCTCGATCTGATATGCGCCTATATGCTGTGTAATACCGCCGGCTTCGGTAGCAATAACGTTGGTTTCCCGGATGGCGTCCAATAGTGAAGTCTTACCATGGTCAACGTGTCCCATTACAGTTACCACACTGGCTCTATGCTGCAACAGTTCAGGGCTGTCTTCCGGCTCCTGCATAAGTACCGCTTCCAAATCTACAGGTAATTTAATCTCCACTTCGTAGCCGAATTCACCGGCCAGAATAGTCGCTGTGTCAATATCGATTTCCTGGTTAATTGTTGCCAGGACACCCAACTGCATCAACTTTTTGATTAGCTCCGCGGGGCTTTTGTGGAGCTTTAACGCCAGTTCCTGGACAGTCACCGAATCGCCAAGCACTACAGGTTTTTTCTCAATTGGTCTGGTTGGTTTCGGCGCCTGCGCTTGTGCCCTGGAGGGTCCTTTTTTACGGTGGACATTTGAGCGAAGCCTTGCTTCAGCCTGATCGGCGACAGAGCTCCTTTTTTCAAAACGGCTTCTTGGTTCAGGTTTTTTATAGCCGGGTTTAGGCTGTTTAGACTTTTCCGCCGTTTTTGCCTTGTCTGCCGGCATGCGGCTCTTGTCGTCCACTTTAGGGATCTGCAGACGCAAACTTTGCTGATCTGCCCTCGGTTTAACACCCTGGCCGGCATCGGTACGGACCGGCCGGTCCGTTGGTTTTGGCCTGGCGCCCTGAGCGCCGCCAGGTCGCGGAGCTCCCATACCACGCTGCGGCGTCCTTGCCCCCGGGGCAGCCTGCCCGGCTCCTGACCTAAAAGGAGCGCCCTGCCTCTGGCTGGCAGGCCTGTCATAAGGTCTGGCTGAGCCTGTGCCGGCCTGCGTCCTAGGGCCAACCGGCCTTGTTGCGCTGCGGCCCTGACGCTGGGATTCCTGCTGTAACCTGTCCGGACGGGCTGATATGTCACGCTGCGTTTGTGGCCTTTCCTGCAACGGGGAGCGTTCATGTTGGGTATTTTTAACCTGGACATGGTCCTGTTGCCCATCATACCGGGGTTTAAAAAATTGATCATTTTTCGGGGGGCTTTTCGGCCTTGCCGTCCCTGCGGGCCTTTCTTGAAAACGCCTGTCCGGTGGTCTGGAGGGCACACGGTCAACCGTGCCGGGTCCGCGATAGGATTTAGATCTCACGCTCTTTTCTTCCTTTTTGTGCACATCCCTTAACTGTTTATCGCTACCAGAGACAGGTTTCGTTTCAGACAGTATTTTTTTCTTCTCACCCTGTTCCATCTGCCGGGCGGCTGATAGGCCAGACTGACCAGTTCCCGCAGGTTTCCCGGCAACATCAGCTTTCTTCGCTTTAACTCCATCTTTTTTATAAATTTTGCGCAGCCGCTCGATATCTTCGTCTTCCAAAGTACTCATATGAGATTTGATAGCTACGCCCATGTCATTTAACTTGTTGATAATTTCCCTGCTTTCTATGTTAAGTTCCTTGGCGAGTTCGTGTACACGTTTTTTTGCCATCCAATCACCTCCAAGATTTTAGTTATCTTATTTTGACATCTCCCCTTCCCCTGGCGGCTCCGGTACTGACAAAACCGGGGCAGACATCATTCATTCTTCACCAGCCCCTTCTTTAAATCTTCCACCAGACCCTGACTAATTGTTCGCTGCAGGGCTTTGTCAAGGCGTTTACCTTTCAGCGCTTTGCCCAGGCAGTCCAGATCCGGGCATATATATGCGCCGCGGCCTGATTTTTTTCCCGTAGGGTCTATTACCACAGAGTCATCAGGTGTGCGGACCACCCTGATTAGCTGTTTTTTGGGTTTCATCTCCTGACAGCCAACACACATGCGCTGGGGAATTTTTTTTATTCTCGGCACCAGACCTCTCCCCTATTCGTATTCATTTTCAAAAAGGTCGCTGTACTCATCAGGATATATCTCCCTCATCTGGGATTCACTTTTGATATCTATCTTCCAACCAGTGAGCTTTGCCGCCAGGCGGGCGTTTTGACCTTCTTTGCCGATTGCGAGTGAAAGTTGATAGTCCGGCACGATAACTCTTGCTACCTTTTCTTCTTCCCATATTTCTACCGCGACAACTTTGGCCGGGCTTAATGAACTGGCCACAAATTTAGACGGGTCTGTATTCCATTTTATTATATCTATCTTTTCACCGTTAAGTTCGTTTACAATATTCTGGACCCTCATCCCTTTAGGTCCCACACAGGCGCCGACCGGATCCACGTTATCGTCTTTGGAATAGACAGCTATCTTTGAACGGGCGCTTGCTTCCCTGGCTACTCCCTTGAGTTCGATTACACCGTCAAGCAGTTCGGGTACCTCCATCTCAAAAAGGCGTTTCAATAGGCCGGGATGGGTACGGGAAACAAGAATTTGTGGTCCTTTGGTAGTTTTTCTGACCTCTATTATATAAACTTTGATCCGGTCTCCCTGCCGGTAATTCTCCCCCGGCATCTGTTCTGACTGAGCAAGAATGGCCTCAGTTTTCCCCAGTTCAATATATACGTTTTTTTGCTCATTACGCTGGACAACACCTGTGACGATATCGCCTTCCCGATTGGCAAATTCCTCGAAAATTATATTCCTTTCAGCTTCCCGGATTCGCTGAACGACTACCTGTTTGGCTGTCTGCGCGGCAATCCGGCCAAAGTTCCTTGGTGTAACCTCGCTCTCAACAATGTCCCCTAGTTCATAATTGGGGTTTATTTTTTGCGCGTCTTCCAGTGTAATCTCCTGTCGTTGATCTTCTGCCATTTCTTTAACAGTATGCTGGGTAAATACCCGGAAATCCCCGGTCTCACGATCTATATGGACCCGGGCATTTTGCAGTGACCCGAAATTTCTTTTATAAGCGGATAATAAAGCCGCTTCTATGGCCTCCAGCAACACATCAACCGAGATGCCCTTTTCCTTCTCTAAATCTTTTAGAGCTTCTAAAAAATCGATGTTCATGATTTCACCTCCCCGAACTTTCAAAATTCCGCTTTAAGCCGTGCCGACGCTACCTGGCTATAATTTATTGTTAATTCTTTGCCTTCTAAATCAAGAATTATGTTATCATCGCGGACTGCTGCAATGCGTCCGGTAATATTCTTTTTGCCGTCATATGGAGCAAACGTGCTTATGGCAACCAGGTTACCGGTAAAGCGGCTAAAATCGGCTAGCTTTTTCAGTGGTCTTTCAAGCCCGGGCGATGAAACCTCGAGATGATATGATTGGGGTATCGGATCCTTTTCATCTAATAGCCTGTCAATTTTCCGTGAAAGATACCCGCAGTCTTCAATTCCGATGCCGCCGGGCTGATCAATAAAAATTCGCAGATACCAGCAGGGACCTTCTTTAACAAATTCAACGTCAACCAGTTCCATACCGGATTCCTGAACGCAGGGCGTGATTAACTCCTCGACAATTTCAACAGTCCTTTTTTTGGACAATTATATAACCCCTCCATCAATATGTTTTCCGCTAAACCGGCGATTTATCTCCAACATAAGACGAAAGAGTGGGCGCCACCCACTCCTTACAAAGAAGTTAAAATCTACCTTGCCGAAAACCATGGATAGTATATCACAGAAGACATTTGTTGACAAGTGCAAATATGCTTCAGGTTATTTTGTCGCCTGCATAACATCGGCGCTACCCACAGTTATTGCCATCAACCTGACAACATCACGCGCCGCGTAAGGTTTACCGCGGGCCGCTGATGCGCGCGCCATATTTTCAATTTTTACAGGGTCCTTGAGATAATCCTGAACCAGAGATTCCAGATTGGCCAGATCGATCCTGACACCGGCGCCGGCGGCGGTCATGAATTCTGCATTTCTTACCTCTTGACCCGGCAGGGGATCCACAATGAATAGCGGCAGTCCCAAAGCCATAGCCTCAGCACAGGCCAGTCCGCCCGCTTTACCTATCATTAAGTCCGAAGCTGCCATTAATTCGTGAATGTTGTCGACAAAGCCATAAATCTTCACCAGGCATGACATGTCCCACGCCATATTGTCCAGCTTTTCCCGCAGAGCGGCATTGACGCCGGCAACACATATCAGCTGGCAGCGGTTGCTATTTCCCAACGCTTTAAACACAGTATCAATAGGTCCCATACCCAACCCGCCACCCATAAGCAGGACAACCGGCAGATCCGGCTCCAGTCCAATCTGTTTGCGCAGCAGGAGCTTATCATAGCGGGCAAAAAATTTCGAGTGTATGGGTATCCCCGTCGCATGCACGCGACCCGGGTCTATGCCGAATGCCAGACACTGTGGTACCAAATCCTCGGAACCAACTATATAGTTGTCTACTTCAGGAAATATATAAAAAGAATGGACGTCATAGTCGGTAATTATTGCAAATAACGGACCACTGAATATTCCTTTTTTCTTAAGAAATGATACTATGCCAAGGGGGAAAGCGTGTGTACAGACAATAATATCCGGCTGGAAATCATTTATGTATTTGACCAGCCTGGGCGCGGCGGCAATGTTTATAATATGGCTGAAGCCGGCCTTGCCTTTCCCCGATAAAGGCTTCCCGCGTCCGGCCTGTCTGTACAGGAACCCATACAGAAACGGCGACTTTTTCAACATTTCCATATAAGCGCCCAGCACCATTTTCCCAAGGAACGGGCTGGCATAGCGGAAGGTGTCCAGAATCCTGATCTCAGCGCGTGGATATAGTACCTTAGCCGCTTCTTTAAGCGCTTCCGCAGTTCGCATATGGCCGGCCCCAACTGCCACGGACAGTATCAGAACTTTATTGAGTCCCAAAGTTTATGTAACCTCTTTCCGGATAAACATTTTCGGTAAACATTCCTCAGCCATTCCATCGGGGACATATCTCGGCTCAAAAGAAATGCCACAGATAAAGATGTGTCCCCATTCCGCTGTCCGGCGCCATGCCACGATACAAATCGCAAAAAAAGCGTGTAAGGAGTGCCAGGAGAACCGTCCCCTTGACACGCGCGCTGAAACCGCACCTACAGTTCTTTTAACATCTCCAGCACCGTTTGTTCGATTTTTTCCTCCGATACCATGGTTATTTCTCCGGAGCGGCGCGCCTTCACTTCAAGTGTCTTTTCCAAAACGGCTTTTGAACCCACAGTAATCCGCAGCGGATACCCGATCAAATCTGCATCCTTGAATTTGACACCCGCCCGTTCGTAACGGTCGTCAAGGATGGTTTCAACACCCGCTGCTGTCAAATTAGTGTATACTTTTTCTGCCAGAGCAATTTGTTCAGGATCCCTGTTGTTAACCGGTATAACTACCACGTGAAAGGGCGCGATAGCGGCCGGCCAGACAATACCGTCCCGGTCATTATTCTGTTCGACGGCAGCAGCCATAGTCCGGGACACGCCTATACCATAACAGCCCATTATTATTGGCTTTGCCTTGCCACTTTCATCCAGGTAGGTCGCCCCCAGCAGCTTGCTGTATTTATCGCCCAGCTTAAATATCTGGCCCACTTCAATCCCCCTGGCTTCTTTTAATTTTTGGCCGCAGCGGGGGCATGGTTCACCGGCCTCCACTATCCTGATATCAGCCAGTATATCTATTGAAAAATCACGTCCGGGGTTGACATTTAAGAGATGAACATGATCTTTGTTGGCGCCGGTGACTGCGTTAGCGATAGACGACACTTCAAGGTCGGCAATAATTTTAACCCCTTGCAACCCGACCGGCCCGGAAAATCCTCTGGATGCCCCGGTCACCTTTTTAATAGTGTTTTCTCCCGCCAGATCCACACGCAGGCATCCCAGCAGATTAAGCAGCTTTATTTCATTAACATCACGGTCCCCCCTGACGAGTACAGCCACTACTTCAGTGTCTGTCTCATAGAGTAGTGTTTTAATGATTTTCTGCGGGTGGGTACCCAGGAAGCGGGTAACCTCTTCAACTGTGCGGCAATCCTGTGTTTCTTTTTCAGCCAGTTCATTCATGCTTTCTTTGCCGTTATCCGGCCGGCTAATTTGCGCCGCCCTCTCGACGTTGGCGGCATAATCACACGATTCATCTTCACAAAACAGAATTGAAGCTTCGCCGGATTCAGCCAGCACCATGAACTCATGGGTCTCACTACCGCCAATAGCCCCGGAATCAGCCTCCACCGGGCGAAAATGCAGGCCGCAGCGCTGAAATACCCTGGTATAGGCTTCATGCATTTTCATATAGCTATTTTCCAGGCCTTTTTCATCGCAGTCAAATGAGTATAAATCCTTCATAATAAATTCCCTGCCGCGCATCAGGCCAAACCTGGGACGCCTTTCATCCCTGTATTTATTCTGGATCTGGTACAGCAAAAGCGGCAGTTGTTTATATGAATTGACATCCCCCCGCACCAGTGTGGTTATTATTTCCTCGTGGGTGGGGCCGAGGGCGAAATCACGATCATGCCTGTCTTTCAGCCGGAATAGTTCCGGACCGTAAACATCCCAACGGCCGGATTCCCGCCAGAGTTCCGCCGGCTGTAATATGGGCATCAGCAGTTCCTGTCCGCCCTGCCGGTCCATTTCCTCCCGGACGATCCGCTTTATTTTTTTAAGGACGCGCATAGAAAGCGGCAGATAGTTGTACACCCCGGCCGCAACCCTCCTGATAAAACCAGCGCGCAGTAATAACCTGTGGCTTACAACCTCCGCATCAGCGGGCGCCTCCCTTAGTGTCGGCGCTAATAACGCTGTCGCTCGCATGAAACTCCCCCTACATTATATGTTCTCGATTTCTTTCAAAAGCTCTTCCACTAAACTGCCTTCCGGTACCTTGCGGATGATTTTGCCCTTGCGAAATATAAGCCCGAAACCCTTTCCTCCGGCGATGCCCACATCTGCTTCCCTGGCTTCACCGGGGCCGTTTACCACACAGCCCATGACTGCTATTTTCAGTGGTCTGTTCACCAGTTGCAGCTTTTTCTCCACTTCTCCGGCAATCCTGATTAAATCTATCTCCGTGCGGCCGCAGGTCGGGCATGAAATAAGCTCCACCCCCCTGCTGCGCAGTCCCAGGGCCCTCAATATATCGTAGCCTGCTATAACCTCATGTTCGGGATGCCCGGTAAGGGAAACCCGTATGGTATCGCCTATACCTTCAGACAATAGTATGCCAATGCCTATCGCAGATTTTACAGTGCCGTAACGCAGTGTGCCGGACTCCGTTACACCTATATGTAAAGGATAGTCTGCTTTTTTGGCCATCAGGCGGTATGCTTCTAGCATAAGCGGTACATTAGATGCTTTGAGTGATATTTTAATATTTGTAAAATCTAAATTTTCCAGGATATGAATATGGCCCATAGCGCTTTCCACCATGGCGTCAGGCGTGACTCCGCCATGTTTTGCCAACTGCTCTTTCTCAAGCGACCCGGCGTTAACACCGATGCGGATTGGGATACCCCGGTCCTGCGCCGCCCTTACAACCTCTTCCACCTTGTTCCTGCCGCCAATATTGCCCGGATTAATTCTCAGGCCGTTTACTCCGGCATTTATAGCTGCCAGGGCCAGGCGATAGTCAAAATGAATGTCGGCCACCAAGGGGATACTGATGCTCCTTAATATCCCGGGAAGAGCGTCCGCCGCCTCCCGGTCAGGCACAGCCGCGCGGATTATATCACAACCGGCCTCAGCCAGCAGGTTGATCTGCTTAACAGTCGACACTGTGTCCCTGGTGTCTGTTTTGGTCATGGATTGCACGCTGACAGGAGCGCCGCCGCCGACCTGGACCCCGCCGATAAAAACCGGCCTCGTCTTTCTTCTATCCACAAAACCACCTGCTTAAGTCACTTGCTTACCATTTATTAATACGGACATACCATCGGGGACATTCTACTTATCCGGAAATATGCAGTATGTCATTGTACGTTATTATTACCATCAACAACAGCAGCAGGCCGAACCCAACAAGGTGGATAAAATTCTCCTTAATTGGGTCAACCGGACGCCTTCTAATTTTCTCCCAGATTAGAAAGAGGATACGGCTGCCGTCCAGCGCCGGTATAGGAAACAGGTTGAACAAACCCAGGTTTATACTCAATATAGCGGCGAGCTTCAGCAGAATTACAAATCCGATCTGCGCCGCCTTGCCGATTTCACTGACCACGCGTACCGGGCCACCCAGATCGGCCGGCATCTGTCCGAAGATCATTTTAGATACAAAGTCCATAATGGCCGCAGTAAATCTGGCGGTCCATTCTATGCCCAGTGAAACCGACTGCAGGAAACCCACCTTAACATATTCCTCCGACGGGTAAATCCCAATTAAACCACGACCGTCTTCAGATTTTAAGGTTGTCAATGTAAACTGCAGTTCCGAATTATCCCGCAACACGACAACTGAAATGTTCTTTTCGGGCCTTTCATTAATCAAGGCAACCAAATCAGTCCATTTATCAACAGGCTTACCGTCCACAGCCACTATCTTGTCTCCTGCGGCAAGACCGGCAATTTGCGCGGGATAGCCGGCGTTAATATCCCCGATCCTGGTCCCGTTTGATGCAACAGGCTCTCCTTGCAAAGAAAAAACTACGGCAAACAGCAGCGCGGCTAGCAGGAAATTCATGAATGGTCCCGCAAAAATAACTGCGATTCTCTGCCCGACAGTTTTTTTGTTAAAACCCCGCTCCAAATCCTTTTCATCCACTTCTTCCTCCGGATCCATCCCCGCCATGCGGACAAACCCCCCAAGCGGAAACAGGCGCAGGCTGTATGATGTTTCTCCCTTGGGGATCGCAAACAGCTTGGGGCCAAAACCGAGGCTGAACTCGTAGACTTTGATCCCCACCATTTTGGCCACGATAAAGTGGCCGAACTCGTGGAACAGTATCAGTATCCCGAAGACAAAAACCGAAGCGATAAATGTTAACATTACAGCACCTCAAAGCAGTATTTAAGTTGGGTTTTTAATGATTTTTTCAGCCGTTTTCCTTGCCATGCGGTCGGCCTCCATAATTTCTTCCAACACCGGTGTCTGCAGTGTCTTGTGTTTTAGCATAACACCCTCTACAACATCTGGAATTCCCTTAAATGACAGCGCTCCTTTTAAAAACGAATCTACGGCCACCTCGTTGGAGGCGTTCAGCACGGCAGGCATTGTGCCGCCGGTCCGGCCGGCCTCGTATGCGAGGCGCAGGGAGGGAAACCTTTCAATATCCGGCGTTTCGAAAGTTAATCCTTTTAATTCCGCCATTTTCAGTCTCGTGGCTGGTCCGTTCATGCGCTCCGGATAAGTAAGAGCGTATTGTATGGGCAGGCGCATGTCCGGCGCCCCCATTTGGGCGATAATCGAGCCGTCGATAAATTCAACAGCCGAATGAATGATACTCTGCGGGTGAACCAGCACTTCTATCTGTGAGTAGTTTACCCCAAACAACCATTTAGCTTCAATTACTTCCAAACCTTTATTCATCAAAGTAGCTGAATCGATAGTCACCTTTTTGCCCATATTCCAGTTGGGATGGCGCAGCGCCATCTCTACCGTCACATTTTCCAACTCTGCGGCGCCCAACTCGCGGAAAGGACCGCCGGAAGCGGTTAAAATGATTTTTTCGACTTCATCCTGTTTATTTCCGTTCAGGCACTGCCACAGTGCGGAATGCTCGCTATCTACCGGGTATATATTAGTTTTTTTCTGCGATGATAAATCCATAACCAGTTGTCCGGCCGCAACCAGGGTTTCCTTGTTCGCCAGAGCGATATTTTTACCGGAGCGCAGGGCTGCAATAGTTGGGTAAATGCCGGCCGCTCCGGACACAGCTACAACGACGAGATCAGCCTCGCTCATAGAAGCCAGGGACTCCAACCCTTTCCCGCCCCAGCCCAACTCGGGAATTTTTCCGGAATCCAGCTCGCTCTTTAAAAGACCCAATTCTCCTGGCCCGGAAAGGACCGCATATAATGGTTGAAACTCCTTTATCTGTTCAGCCAGCAGGCGCCAGTTTTTTCCTGCAGCTAAACCTGTGACCATAAATTTGCCCGGCAAATTTCTAATTACATCCAGCGTCTGCCGGCCAATAGAACCAGTACTGCCAAGTATAACAACCTTTTTCATCGCCTACTCCAATTTGTAGAATTACCTCTCCATTCCAATCGGCATCCAATCGGGGACATATCTCTGACCTCAGAGGAATGTCTAATTAGAGAGATGTGTCCCCATTCCTCTGTCTAGGTACCATGTAACGGTATAAGGTTGCAGAAGAGGTCGCCAAAGATGTGCGGTTAAAACGCGCCTACAAGGGAGTATCCTCCCCCCGGCTCGCATTGTATGGCTAAAGTCGTAACTATAATTCTCACGTCCCATATCTCATTTCGGCCTGGGCAGGAGGATCCCTGCTTTGTAAAAAGACTGGATTGCTATCAGTAAAATAGGACCGATGATCAAGCCTGGCAGACCAAAAGTCCACAGTCCGGCATACATGGAGACGAGCGTGGCCAGCGGGTGCAGGCCGAGTTTACCTGATACAATTTTTGTTTCCAGGACCTGCCTCACAATGAGAACTACCAGGTACAGAACTGACAGTTTTACCCCGAACATAGTAGCGCCGGTAGCAAAAGACCATACCAGCCAGGGCAGGTAAATAGTTGCCGGTCCTAAAACCGGAATCAAGTCAAAAACACCAATAATTAATCCAACCAGCAGCGCGTAATCCGCGCCTATTAAATACAGGCCCGTAACGCTCATACACGTTGACACCAAAATTAAAATAGCCTGCGCCTTTATATATGCCATAAAAGCAGTCGCAACTGCCCTCGACGTGTTAACAATTTTTTCACCCCACGATTCGGGCGCCAGGTGTATTATAAAATTTATAATGATCTGCTTGTCACGAGCGATAAAATATGATGACAGCAGTATTACCACCATTACAACAAGGGTGCCCGGAACCATTGAAATAAATGACAGGAGTGAATTAGCAACCCCGGTGGCTACTCCCTGCAGGCTGGAGGCAAGGCTGTTTAAGCTTTGCTCAATTGATGAGGTGATGCCGGGAGGCAGAGTTACATAAAAAGCGGTCGTTTTTTCAACCAGGGCCTGGACATAACCCTTTATTTCTACCGTCAATCCCGGCAGCGAAGCAGAGAGATGGATCAATTCGGTAACAAGCCGGATGATAAGCAAGGACATGATCACACCTATAGCGCCGAAAACAAGCGCCATGGCGGTCAGGGTGGCCAAACCCCTGGACATTTTCGCTCTTTGCAGTATATTTATCACCGGCTCCATGAACATCCCGATAATTATAGCTATAATAAAGGGCACAAGGATCGGCAGCGCATACTTAATAAAAACCATACCGGCCAGTATGGCTGCAGCGGTATAAATTATTAGTAATAATGGCCTCGGCATCAGGCTCACCTCAATTTTTTATAAACAAGAGCACAAAGTAATAAACCAGCGGTGCAGTAAAAAGCATGCTGTCAATACGGTCCAGAATACCACCGTGCCCCGGTATCAGATCGCTGGAGTCTTTAACTCCGGCCTGCCTTTTGAAAGCTGATTCCAGCAGGTCCCCCACCAGCGCTGCGGCGCCCAGGCACAAACCCAGCAGCAATACCTTGGCCACAGGAAGAAATGTATATAAAACAGAAAACACAGCAGCCACCAGGATGCTCCCCGCGAAACCGCCGACAGCCCCCTCCAGTGTTTTTTTAGGACTCAGCGTTGGAGCGATCCTTCTTCTGCCGAATAGTTTCCCGACAAAATACGCGGAGGTGTCAGTGGCCCACGTTGCGGTCAGGGTGAAGATCAACCAGATCCAACCATCAGGCATCATCCTGAGAAGGTAAAAATAATTCAGCAGCCCCACATACATTATTCCCATCATGGCGCCGGCGCTGTCAAGCAGTGAATAGCGCGGGTATAACGCTACTGTGGCCAGGAGATACATAAACAGGATAATTGTAATAGTGGGACCGGGGTAGCCGTCTTTATAAAGAAATGAACCGGCGGTCATAATTAACCCGCCTGCCAGTGTCAGCCAAAGCGAGGGTTTCAACCCCAGCTTTGTCAGCATTTCATTCACTTCCTTAAGACCCAGGACAATAATCAGCCCTATCAGCAGTAGTAAAGGGATACCCCCAAACCATACAGCTATAACAACCAGGGGAATACCGACAAAGGCGCTTATAATCCTTTGCGCAAGCAAAATATTCACCAACCCGTCAGGTTTGTTCTGTTGTCATTTTTACAAACCGCCGAATCGCCTTTCCCGGCTCTGGTATTCGACTATGGCGTTGATTAAATGTATCCGGCGAAAGTCCGGCCACAATACAGTAGTATGCCAGAACTCGGTATACGCCAGCTGCCAGAGCAAAAAGTTGCTAACCCGGAAGTCGCCGGAAGGTCTGATCAGCAGATCCGGGTCAGGCTGACCGGATGTGTACAGGTGTTGCGATACAGTATTAACGTCGATCTGATCAACGGATAAGCTGCCGCTATTGACTTTTAACGCTATTGCCCGGACTGCTTCAATAATTTCAGTACGCCCACCGTAATTTAAAGCCAGGTTTAGGACCAGCCCCTTATTAATTTTGCTGCGCTCCACAGCCATGCGCAGCGCTTCAATGACACCGGGCGGCAATTCATTCAGTTTTCCGATTGGATTTACCTTTACACCTTCCTGGCACAATTCATCTATTTCTTTGTAAAGGTATTCCACCAGCAGGTCCATTAGGACATTTACTTCATCCTGGGGTCGTTTCCAGTTTTCCGTCGAAAATGCATAAACGGTTAAAAATTGTACATTAAACTCGGAACAGGCCCTGACAATATCCCTCAGAGATTCCACGCCGGCCTTATGTCCAAAAAACCTGGGCAGGCCGCGGCTGTTTGCCCACCGGCCGTTGCCGTCCATAATAATGGCGATATGCCTGGGCATTCTGTTCCAATCGATTTTCGCTAATAATTTTTCCAGATCTGCCCCGCTTTGTCCTTGCGGTTCTTTCTGACGCCACAGGCGGGCAATTCTATTGTACATATATATCAACCACTCCCAGCCCCTCAAAAAGTAAAGAACAAGGCAGATTATGCATTCCTGTTATTTCCAATAAATAAGTTTATATAAACAACCCCCTCATGTGAGGGGGTTAAGCGATTACTACTCTTCAATGATAGCCCCTGTAGGACAAGCATCAACGCAGGCTCCGCACTCAGCACATTTATCTTGATCGATTACATAAATGTCACCTTCGGAAATTGCATCGTTAGGGCATGAATCCAGGCAGCTACCGCAGGCCAGGCATTCATCGGTAATTCTGTATGCCAAATCATCCACCTCCTCTCCTTCTATCTTCAAACACGACAATTACCACCCCTCTATTTTTCGAGACCTTGTTAAAGCAAACAGCCCGGGGGTTACCTTCAGGTATTGCTTTAACAGGCCGGGCGACCATTATTTCAGCTTCGTATCCTGACGCCTGGCATATAAGCAAGGCTGCGTCCAATGGATATCCTATAATATCGGGTACCTGGTCCATTATTAAACCTGCATTATCTCCTGTTCTTTGGTGGATAAAATGCTATCAATATTTTTGATCATCCGGTCTGTTAATTTTTGCACTTCATCCTGATGCCTTTTCAGTTCGTCTTCAGAAACTTTTCCATCTTTTTGTGCTGCTTTCAGGTGATCATTTGTGTCACGGCGGACGTTGCGGATCGCCACACGGCCTTCTTCAGCTTTTTTCTTGATCACCTTCATCAAATCTACTCGCCTTTCCTGAGTCAGCTGCGGTACGGCCAGTCTGATCACCGTGCCGTCATTGGCCGGCGTAATCCCCAGATCAGATTTCATGATAGCGCGCTCGATCTCAGACATTGCGCTCTTGTCCCACGGCTGAATAACCAGCAACCTGGCTTCCGGCACGGTAATGTTGGCAAGTTGGTTAACAGGTGTCGGAGTACCGTAGTAATTTACCATAATTTTATCAAGCAGTGCCGGCGTAGCCCTCCCGGCGCGCATTGAGGCAAATTCTTTTTTGACCACTTCAATGGTTTTATTCATATTATTTTCAGCCTCTTTAATTATCTCCTTGACCAAAAGACTCACCTCCAATGTAGGTACCAATTTTTTCACCGAAAACTGCCCTCTTAATATTGCCGTCTACATTTAAATCAAAAACAATCAATGGTATTTTATTATCCATACATAGTGAAGCTGCAGTGGAATCCATAATGCCCAGGCCACGGTTAAGCATTTCTATATAGGTAAGTTCCGCAAACTTTTTCGCCCCGGGATTGATCAGCGGATCACTGTCATAGACCCCGTCCACCCTTTTTGCCATCAGAATAACCTGGGCTTCAATTTCCGCCGCCCGCAGGGCCGCTGTGGTGTCAGTCGAAAAATATGGATTTCCTGTCCCGCCGGCAAAAATGACTACCCTGCCTTTTTCCATGTGCCTGATGGCACGCCGTCTGATATAAGGCTCAGCAACCTCTTTCATTTCTATAGCAGTCTGCGTCCGGGTATTAACACCGAATTTTTGCAGGGCGTCATGCAAGGCCAGAGAGTTCATAACCGTAGCCAGCATGCCCATGTAATCCGCTGTGGCCCTGTCCATTCCTTTGGCGCTGCCGGCCACTCCCCGCCAAATATTTCCTCCGCCTACCACTATAGCTATTTCAACTCCGAGAGCCGCCACCTCTTTGATCTGCCTGGCTATAGTGTTAACTACATCGGGATCAATGCCAAAACCCAGGGATCCGGCCAGAGCCTCACCGCTCAACTTTAAAACAACGCGGCTGTATTTCGGAACAACCATATCAGGCAAAAACCTCCAATCCCAAAATGAATTCTACAACCTATTCAAAACTCCTTTTGGGAAATTTTTATTTACAGACATTTTGGGTCATTGCCTCGACCTCAGCTGCCAGATCCGTCTGTTTCTTATCAATACCCTCGCCCAATTCATACCTGACGAAACGCCTGACGCTGATGTTTTCTCCGATTTTAGCTATCTTTTCTGTCAATAGCTGCTGCACAGTCAAATTTGTGTCTTTAATAAATGGCTGTTCCAGTAAACATACTTCTTTATAATATTTCTCAATGCGGCCGGTAACCATTTTATCTACTATTTTCTCCGGTTTTCCCTCATTGAGCGCCTGGGCGCGCAGGATCTCTCTTTCTTTATTCAGCGCTTCCGCAGGTACTTCTTCCCTTCGCACAAACTCCGGTTTGGCGGCTGCAATTTGCATGGCTATATCTCTGGCCAGGCTCTTGAATTCATCAGTTTTTGCCACAAAGTCAGTTTCGCAGTTAACTTCGACGAGAACACCTATTTTTCCTACACCGTGTATGTAAGATTCTATCAAGCCTTCGGCTGCTATCCTGCCGGCTTTTTTGGCAGCGGCAGCCAGCCCTTTCTCCCGCAGGTAGGTCACTGCTTTTTCCAGGTCTCCACCCGTTTCGGCAAGTGCTTTTTTACAGTCCATCATGCCGGCCCCGGTACGGCCGCGGAGTTCTTTTACCATACTTGCTGATATTGACATTTATTATTATCCTCCTTATGACAAATTAAACCTATATATGATATTATAACCATATTTATTAAAGAGATGTCCATACCCCATTTCAAATAAAAAATATTTATTACTAAAACACCAGCAGGCAGAAAAAAGGCAGGGGTTGCTTCGTTTGAATATCCCCCGCCGTTATTTTATGATTATTCGTCAATTTGTTCACCTTGTTTTCCTTCAAGGACAGCCTCAGCCATCTTGCTGGTCAACAAGCGAACAGCTCTTATAGCGTCATCATTTCCTGGTATAACATAGTCTATTTCGTCGGGGTCACAATTTGTATCAACGATGGCCACGATGGGAATGCCAAGTTTTCTTGCCTCGGCCACCGCGATGCGCTCTTTCCGGGGGTCTATAACAAACAGCGCTCCCGGCAGGCGCCTCATTTCTTTTATGCCGCCCAGAAATTTCTGCAGTTTTTCCTTTTCATGCATTAATTCCGCTACTTCCTTTTTGGGCAGGACCTCCATGGCGCCGTTAGTTTCCATCTTCTCCAATTCCTGCAGACGGTCAATCCTGCGCCTGATCGTCTGGAAGTTTGTCAGCATACCCCCCAGCCAGCGCTGGTTGACAAAAAACATGCTGCAACGTTCAGCCTCTTCTCTAACCGCTTCCTGGGCCTGTTTTTTGGTGCCCACAAAAAGAATGGTATCCCCGTCAAGAGAAAGCTGTTTGACAAAATTATACGCTTCCTCAACCTTTTTTACTGTCTTCTGCAAATCGATAATATAGATGCCGTTGCGATCGGTAAAAATATAGGGGGCCATTTTGGGATTCCAGCGGCGGGTTTGGTGTCCAAAATGCACTCCTGCTTCCAGGAGCTGTTTCATAGATATTACAGCCACTTACTACACCTCCTTCCCCCTGCGGTTTTTATCCTCCGTTCCCTTCATCTTCTGCAAGGCCCCGGCGGGGCACCCTCGCACAAATCCGGCAACGTGTGTATTTCACACCATTTGGTATTTTACCACATAGAAAATCCCGGTGCAAGCCGGGCTTTTTAAAATTCGCAAGCTTTAGGTAAAACCGTCAAAAAAGGCGGGAAGCAATCCCGCCCGTGTTAAATGCTAATGTTGTTTAAGTTTGTCCAGTTCCTCGATCAACCGGTCATTTAGCACGCGTATATATGTGCCTTTCATACCGAGGGACTTGGACTCGATTACCCCCGCGCTTTCAAATTTACGCAGGGCGTTTACGATAACCGAACGGGTGATGCCGACGCGGTCCGCAATTTTGCTGGCCACCAAAAGCCCTTCTTCGCCTTCCAGCTGCTCAAAGATATGCTGCACAGCATCTAACTCAGAATATGACAGGGTGCCCAGGGCAACCTGCACAGCCGCCAGCTTGCGGGCGTCTTCCTCAATTTTTTCAGCCCTGGCCCGGAGGATTTCCATACCGACCACAGTAGCGCCGTATTCCGCAAGGATAAGGTCCTCATCAGTGAAATAATTTTCAAACCTTCCTAAAATCAGGGTCCCAAGCCTGGCCCCGGCCCCGACTATCGGAATAATGGTGGTTACCTTATTATTGTAGCGGCAGGTATCTTCCACAAAAAGGCAGGCGTTTTTGGTCTGGCAGAAGTTCGCCCGGGTCTGCACTACCCGCATCAGGTTTTCGTTATAGTCTTCAGGAAAACCACCACGGCCTTCAACAATATTTCTCATAATATCGCAGTTCCAACCTGTGAGATACGAATACCCTAGAACTTTTCCGTCCCGTTCGAGGATATAGATACTGGCGCCAATGTTTTCGCTTAAAACAACGGCTACCTCATTAAAGTCCACAGAGGTATTTCCCGCTGATTTCTGCAGTATCTTATTAATATCCCTGGTTTTTTCCAGTAGTACTCTCATCCTGCCCCGCCTTTCCCCTACAAAATATATCGGCTTAAATCTTCATTCTTCACCAGTTCACCTAATTTTTCGACAACATAATTTTTATCTATCCCGATCTCTTTTACTGTAAGTTCCGGCGCTTCAAAGGATATATCCTCTAAAAGTTTTTCAAGTATAGTGTGCAATCTACGGGCGCCAATGTTCTCTGTTTGTTCATTAACAGTATAAGCGATTTCAGCAATTTCCACAAGTGAATTTTGCGAAAATTTAACCTGCACGCCTTCTGCGGCAAGCAATTCGGTGTACTGCTTAACTATTGCGTTTCGCGGTTCTGTCAAAATCTGTTGAAAATTCTCCCGGGTAAGACTTTCCAGTTCGACCCGGATCGGGAAGCGCCCCTGCAGCTCGGGTATAAGGTCGGAAGGTTTTGCCGTATGAAAAGCGCCTGCGGCTATAAACAGCATGTGGTCAGTCTTAACCGGACCGTACTTGGTCATTACAGTGGACCCTTCAACAATGGGGAGAATATCGCGCTGCACACCGCCCCTGGACACATCCGGTCCATAACCTTCACGCCCGGCAATTTTGTCAATTTCATCAAGAAATATAATCCCGTCTTCTTCAGCCCGCTTAACCGCCGCGGTGGTTACTTCGTCCATGTCAATAAGCTTTTGCGCTTCCTGCTGGATTAATATTTTACGGCCTTCCTGTACGGAAACCTTGCGCTTGCGTTTTTTCTTGGGCAGAAAACCGCCCAGCATATCCTGAATATTGACGCCCATTTCCTCCATGCCGGAGCCGGTAAACACTTCCAACATTGGGGGTTTAGTATCCTCCACCTCTATTTCTATAAGTTCGTTTTCCAGCTCGCCCCGCGCTAATTTTTCTGTCAGTATATCCCGTTCAAATTCAACCCTTTTTAACCGCTGGTCCTGGTGGTTCTTATCAACCTGCTCCGCTGGTTTACTGGACCCGAAAAGCATTTCCAACGGGTTGCGGGCAGGGGTCTCCTGCACCGGGTAAGGGGCCAGTAGTTCCACAATTTTTTCATTGGCCAGTCTCTCAGCCCTATCCTGCACCGTGTCCAGTTTTTCCTGTTTGACCATGCGAATCGCCGTTTCAACCAGGTCCCTGACCATGCTCTCCACATCCCTGCCCACGTAACCCACTTCAGTAAATTTTGTCGCCTCCACTTTAATGAACGGCGCTTTGACCAGCCTGGCCAGGCGGCGGGCTATCTCCGTTTTGCCCACCCCGGTGGGTCCGATCATCAGTATGTTTTTGGGTATGACCTCGTCCCTGAAATCATCCGGCAGCAGCTTGCGCCGGTAGCGGTTGCGCAGGGCTACCGCTACCGCCTTCTTCGCCTGGCGCTGGCCTACAATGTATTTATCCAGTTCCTCTACTATCCGGCGCGGTGTTAATTCCTTCAATTGCTATTCCCCCATATTATAATTCTTCTACTATTATATTTTCATTGGTATAAATACATATGTCGGCGGCAACAAAAAGGGCCTCACGCGCAATGTCGCCCGCCCCCAGGGAAGTATGCTTGACCAGCGCCCGGGCGGCGGCCAGTGCATACGGACCGCCTGATCCGATGGCTGCTACCCCGTCGTCCGGCTCTATCACCTCGCCGCCGCCGGATATGATCAGGAGGTCGTCCTGATTGGCCACGATTAAAAGAGCTTCCAGCCTCCTCAACACCCGGTCCGTCCGCCAGTCTTTGGCCAGCTCAACCGCCGCCCGCTGCAGGTTGCCGTGGAATTCCTCCAGTTTGCCCTCAAATTTTTCAAATAGAGTAAACGCGTCCGCAACTGAGCCGGCAAAACCCGCCACCACCTTATCCTTATAGAGGCGCCTGATTTTCCTGGCCCCCTTTTTTATGACAGTATTCTGGGCAAAGGTCACCTGCCCGTCGCCCGCGAGAGCAACCCTGCCGTCTCTTTTGACTGCGACTATGGTAGTAGCCTGAAACATATTATTCTCCCTTCAAAAATCATAATATTCCGTTCCGGGCGCCCGTCCGCCGGACAACCCGAAATATGATGAGACAAAAAGGACGTCTGTCTGTCCCGCCATTAAGTGTCCTCCTTTTCCTCAGCCCTCGGGTGGGCCTTACGGTAAACCTGTCTGAGTCTTTCACTGGTTACATGGGTGTAGATCTGCGTGCTTGAGAGGCGGGTATGTCCCAGCAGTTCCTGTACTGAGCGGAGATCGGCCCCCGCGTTTAAAAGGTGTGTGGCAAAAGTATGGCGCATGGTATGCGGGCTGATCCCTTTCTCAAGATTTATTTCTTTAGCGTATTTATTTAGTATTTTGCGGATTCCTCGTGCGGAAAGCCGGGCGCCCCGGTGGTTGAGAAAAACCGCGTTGTTTATTTTTTTTTCTGGCGCGTTGGCCAGGAGTCCGAGCCGCGCGCCAGCCAGGTAATGCCGCAACGCTTTAATGGCCTGCGAACCCAGCGGAACTAGCCTTTCCTTGGTTCTTTTGCCTATAACCCGCACGTACCCGGCACTCAAGTCCAGGTCCCACAGGTCAAGCTGCACCAGCTCGCTAATCCTCAGCCCGCCCGCGTACAGCATCTCTAAAAGAGCCCGGTCGCGAACGCCAAGCGGGTGTTCCAGGTCCGGCGCCTCCACCAGTATTGCCGCTTCCCTCTCATATAAGAAGCGCGGCAGGCGCTTTTCCAGCTTGGGACTGAGGACTCTGGACAAATTATTTTCCTCAATTACTTTTTCTCTTAACAAATATTTGTAAAATGATCGCCAGGCCGCCAGCCTCCTGGCCACAGTAGTACGGGCAAGCCCCTTGCTGCGCTGGTGGGCCAGATAGTGACGAAATATTCGATGATCAATTTCCTGCGGCATGACATCATTATCTTCTTTTCCCAGGTGTAAAGAAAAAAAGTCCAGCCCATCGAAAAGGTCCTTCTGGTAACTTTCTATTGTCCTTGGGGATGCGTTTCTTTCCACCTTGAGATAAATTAAAAAATTATCAATATGGCTGTACAATTTATATCACCATCTTTAATGGGCGCCTTTTATAAATCCGCAATACTGTCAATTAATTTCAGAGCGCTATCGGATATTATCCGGCAGCGTTCCATCCTGTCCCGGAATTTTACGCCGGGAGGCGGGAAAAGTCCGAAATTAATATTCATTGGCTGAAAATGCGCGGGGTCCGCCGTTGTAATGTAATGCACGAGGGCGCCGTGAGCAGTACCCGCAGGAAATATAACAGGTTCCTTTCCTTGTACGGCCCGGGCGGCGTTAATACCTGCCACCAGACCGGACGACGCCGACTCGACATAGCCCTCCACCCCGGTAATCTGGCCGGCAAAAAAAAGGTTGGGCCGGCTCTTGCTCTGGTAAGTAGGCTGCAGCAATACCGGTGAATTTATGTAGGTATTCCTGTGCATGACCCCGTAACGCACAAACTCCGCGTTCTCCAGGCCGGGGATGAGGCGGAACACTCTTTGCTGCTCGCTCCATCTTAAACTGGTCTGAAAACCCACCAGATTAAACAGCGAACCCTCGTTGTTTTCCTGTCTCAACTGCACTATAGCGTAGGAACCCTTGCCCGTGCGGGGATTGGTCAGCCCCACCGGTTTCAGGGGGCCATAGCGGAGCGTGTCCCGGCCCCGGGCAGCAAGGGTCTCCACCGGCATGCACCCCTCAAAATGCATTTCCCGCTCGAATTCCTTTTTGGGCGCCTTGTCAGCCTTAACCAGAGCTTCCCAGAAGAGATCATATTCATCCCTGGTAAACGGACAGTTCAGGTAGGCGCCGTTACCCTTCCCATAGCGGGAATAGCGGAAAACCCGCTCCATATTAATTGATTCTGCTGTGACAATGGGCGCTACGGCATCATAAAAATAAAGGTATTCATTTCCGGTAAAGCGGCGCACAGCTTCAAGCATGGCGTCCGCAGTCAGCGGTCCGGTAGCCAGTATTACCATGTCATCATCAGGTATATCGTTAACCTCGCGCCGGACAATCTCCACCAGTGGGTGGCCCGCAAGTTTTTCGGTCACACTCCTGGCAAAGAGGGTTCGATCAACAGCCAGGGCGCCGCCTGCCGGCACCTTTGTCTCATCAGCGCAGCTAATGATCAGTGAGCCTAAACGTCTCATTTCTTCTTTGAGCAAGCCTACCGCATTTTCTAAGGCGGTTGACCGGAAAGAATTACTGCAGACCAATTCGGCAAAGTCCCCGCTCCGGTGCGCGGGGGTAGGTTTTTTAGGGCGCATCTCAAATAGCCTGACTTTAACACCCCTTTTTACAGCCTGCCAGGCCGCTTCCGATCCGGCCAGGCCGGCCCCGACAATGGTGATCGCCGGTGGTTGCTTGCTGCCGAAAAGGCTGTTTGCCGGTTTTTCAATCGAGCATTTGATCCTGTCAGGTCCTTTTTTCATCCTATGTCCTTGTTTCACCTACCAGGTGCAAATTCACATCTGCTTTTGCCTGTTTCGCTGATCTCCTGCGGGCTGTCTTATTCTCGGGCTCTACCTTGCAGCCGCATTCCTTGTTTACACAGAGCAGGTAGCCGCCTTTCCCGCTTCTCTTTTTTTCCACCATCAAATCGCCGCATTTGGGACATTTGACCTTTGCGGGCTGATCCCAGGTAACAAAATCACATTCCGGGAAGCGGCTGCAACCAAAAAACTTCCTGCCTTTTTTGCTGCGGCGCGCCACCAATTCACCCGCACAGCGTGGGCAATTTACCCCCACCGGCTCTAAAAGCGGCTTGGTGTTGCGGCATTCGGGAAAACCCGGGCAGGCCAAAAATTTGCCATAACGGCCTATCTTTATTACCAGGTTACGGCCGCACTGCTCACAGACCTCTTCGGTCACTTCGTCAGGAACCTTGACGTGGCCGATTTCCTCCTCGGCCTTTTCCAGGGTGCGGCTGAAGGGCTGATAAAAGTTATCCAGGACCTCGACCCAATCCTGTTCTCCATCTTCGATTTTGTCCAGTTTTTCTTCCAGCCCGGCGGTAAATTGGACATCGATAATATCATGGAAATGTTTTTTCAGCATAGCTACGACGATATCGCCGAGCTCTGTAGGATAGAACTGTTTCTTCTCCCTGACCACGTAAGCCCTCTTGATAATCGTCTCGATAATCGGAGCGTATGTACTCGGCCTGCCTATGCCCTTTTCTTCCAGCATTTTAACCAGCGTCGCCTCTGTATAACGGGGCGGCGGCTGCGTGAAATTCTGTTTCGGGGTAAGCGAGCGTGCTTCGATTTCCTCGCCTTCCTTTAACTCCGGCAGCAACCCTTCTTCTTCTTTATCTCCATTGTCCCGGCTTTCTGTGTAAACTTTAATGAATCCGGGGAAAACAATGACTGAGCCGGCAGCACGAAAAATATACATACCGGCGCTAATATCCACACTGGTTGTGTCATATACCGCCTGGCTCATCTGGCTGGCCAGGAAGCGGGACCAAATTAACTTATAAAGCTTATACTGGTCATTGGTCAGGCGCCCTTTAATTTGCTCCGGCTCCCTTTGAATTGCAGTCGGGCGGATTGCTTCATGCGCGTCCTGGATTTTACCCTTACCTTTGGTAGCAGCGGTTATCCTGCCGACGTACTGGTCGCCGAAGCGCTCTGTGATGTATTTTTGCGCCTCTTCCCTGGCAGAGGATGATACCCGTGTTGAATCTGTCCGGATATATGTTACCAGGCCGGAGGTCCCCTCCTTGCCCAGATCAAGACCCTCGTACAGCTGCTGCGCCACCATCATCGTTTTTCTGGCGGTAAAATTCAGCTTGCGGTACGCCTCCTGCTGGAGAGTGCTGGTTGTAAAAGGCGGGGCAGGCTTGCGGGTCTTTTCTTTGCGCACAATCTTGGAAACCACATAATGAGCGCCCTTGAGTTCATCCAGTACTTCCTGCATTTTATTTTCATTCGTTATTTCAATGTTTTTATTCTTGTATTTTAGAAGCCTGCCTTCAAAAGGCGCCCACCCGGTCTTAACAAATAACCCGCTCAAGATCCAGTATTCTTCCGGTTCAAAAGCCTGGATTTCGGCCTCCCGGTCACAAATAAGGCGCATGGCTACCGACTGCACCCGGCCGGCGCTCAGTCCTTTTTTTATCTTGCGCCAGAGCAGCGGACTCAAGTTATAGCCCACCAGGCGGTCCAGGATACGAC
Source organism: Pelotomaculum sp. (assembly GCA_018435055.1). GTDB lineage: Bacteria > Bacillota > Desulfotomaculia > Desulfotomaculales > Pelotomaculaceae > Syntrophopropionicum. The sequence continues at coordinate 267,798 of JAHDOA010000018.1, forward strand.
GAGCCTGCTGCGCGTTGACCCGGTTAAAGTCGATGGGCCGCGGGTTGCGCGCCGCGTTTTGAATGGCCTGTTTGGTGATCTCATTGAATTCAATACGGCAAGGTGTCTCAGCGGGGATATCCAGGATGTTCTGCAGATGCCACGCAATCGCCTCCCCCTCACGGTCGGGGTCGGATGCAATCAGCACCTGGCCGGCTTTCTTCACCGCATTTTTCAGTTCTTTTATGATATCACCTTTGCCGCGTATGGTGATATATTTCGGGGCAAATGCTTCTTTAACATTAACCCCGAACTGGCTTTTCGGCAGGTCCCGGACGTGCCCCATGGAAGCCTTAACAATATATTTTTTTCCCAGGAATTTGCCGATCGTTTTTGCTTTGGCCGGCGATTCCACAATAACCAGTATTCTAGACAAAAAAACACCTCATTTTTATTCGCCCTTCTTAAATTGCCATCTATTATTGCTATTTTTCTTAAATCTATCCATTATGAAAATATTTTAGAACGAGCCCCAACCTGCGCGGACGTATAATTTCCCCGGCATCTGCCTGGTCAAACCCTTTATTTCCAGGTAGGCCAGGGCCGCCAGAACTTTTTGCGGCAGAAAACCTGTCCTGTCAATCAGTTCGTCCAAAGAAACAGGCTCCAGCGACAGCAAATTGTACAGCGCCTTTTCCTCCACGCTCATTTTGACTTTCCCGCCGGCATCTTCTTCCTGGATCGGGAAGAGCCTTTCCAGTCCCATCTCATCTATAATATCGCCGGCCCCTTCGACCAGTCTGGCGCCCTGCTTGATTAGCTTGTGCGGCCCGCGACTTAAAGGGCTGACTACGTTTCCCGGTACAGCCATTACGTCACGGCCCTGTTCCAGCGCAAAGTCAGCCGTGATCAGGGCGCCGCTCTTCTCAGCAGCCTCAATTACTACCGTTCCCAAAGACAGACCGCTGATAATCCTGTTTCTAGCCGGGAAATGCCAGGGTTCTGGTGGAGTCCCCAGCGGGTACTCGCTGATCACGGCTCCGCTATCTACAATTTTTTCCATAAGCCTTTTGTTTTCTCGCGGGTAAACCACGTCCAGGCCGCAACCCAGCACGGCGACTGTCCTGCCGCCGCCTGCCAGGGCGCCTTTATGGCCGGCTGTATCAATACCCCGGGCCATGCCGCTTACCACCGTTACACCGAGCGCCGCCAGGTCCTTAGCAAGTTTTTCAGCGACCAGAAGGCCGTAGGGTGACGGCTTGCGGGATCCTATAACTGCAACAGCCAATTTGTCCAAAGACTTTACGGATCCCTTAATAAAAATAACCGGAGGCGGGTCGAAAATTTGCAGAAGGTTCTCCGGGTAACCGGGTTCATCATAACAGATAAATTTCATTCCGGCACACCGGAGCCTGGCAGCCTCTTTAGCGGGATCGAATTCCGCCCTGCGGCGCGCAAGGTTTTCCGGATCATTTGCGCCAATTCCAGGTACCCCGGTAAGTTCCTTAACACTGGCTTCCCAGGCTGCCCGCGGAGAACCAAAGTGTTTCAGCAAAAGCCACAGTTTCTTACCCTGCTCCGGCATCAGGCACTGCCAGCCCAGCAGGTATAATCTATCCTCCAACAGATATTCTCCCCTCAAGTTATCTTTAATCCCATTCTTTTCGGGGCGCAAGCAAAATCTTCCTGCATACTGGCAATGTTTTCTTTTTCTGTCATGTTGTTTAATTAAATCATGTTAAGTAAATTGTTTATATTCTGCTTTTTTTTAAGTACACCTGCAAAAACATCGCCGTGCCTGCTAATTCTGTTGAAGATAGTATTAATATTATAATCTTCCGGCTGAATGGAGCCTTCCTCTATTTCCTCCCAAAGCAAGGGAGTTGATAACGGCGCCCCTGGGCGGGGACGCAGGCTGTATTGAAACGCCATTGTCTTCCCCCTGCCATTTTGCAGGTAGTCGAGGTAGACTTTGCCTGCTCTTTTTTCTACTTTTCTTTCCAGGGTAACCTTGTCTGGATAAACATTTTGCGCCAGCTCCGCGACATATTTCATGGACCTGGTGACCTTCTGCCATGAATAAACCGGCTCAAGCGGGATGAAAAGGTGCACACCGCGGGAGCCGGATGTTTTGGGAAAACATTCAATGCCAAATTCATCCAGGATCCGCTTTACCAGCAGGCTTATCTTCAGTATGTCCGCGAAGGTGGCGCCTTCCGCCGGATCCATATCCATAACAGCGATGTCAGGGCATGTCAGGTTCTCCAGCCTGGCCAGCCAGGCGTGCATTTCAATACAGGCCTGGTTGGCCAGCCAGATCAAGGTCGCTCTGTCGTTGCAGATAATATAGTTTATTATCTTTTCAGTATGCTCTACCGGCTGCCTGATGATCCAGTCCGGCGCGTAATCGGGAATTTCCTTCTGGTAAAACGCTTCACCCGTCAGACCGTGCGGGTAGCGTTTCATTACAAAAGGCCGGTTATATAGATGCGGCAGTATGTAGGGCGCGATATCTGAATAATACTTAACCAGGTGGGCCTTGGTCAGGCCTTCCGGCCAGATCGGCTTATCAAGGTTAGTAAGCTTGACCTCATGCCCATCCACATTTACATAAGATTCCTTCACCTAAAACACCCCGTTTTTAGCTTTTACAGAAATCAGCCCTGCCAAACAGATTATTTCTGAGACAAGGGGACGTTCCTTTTGTCTCCCTGTTAAAAGCCATTTTGCGATGAGACAAGGGGACGTTCTTTTTGTCTCCCTGTTAAAAGCCATTTTGCCATATCTAAAAATTATTTAGTTTCACAAACTGTAATTTTGACTTAGACCAACCCCGATGACAAATACTAATCCAGGAAGGGGTTAAACAGTATGAGCAGAAAGACCATAACAAAGTTAACGCTGGATACAGCCATGGCTGTTTTATTTATAATCCTTATTTGCGCTTACGACACAGGGCTTGTCTTCCATGAACTCGCGGGGCTGACCATCTTGGCCCTCTTTACAGTCCATATCTTTTTAAACTGGACATGGGTTAAAAGCCTCACAAAAAACCTGTCTACATCAAAAATTAAGATAAAGCCCAAGTTGACGTATGTCCTGAATACAGTGCTGTTATTCAGTATTGGCGCCATAATCGTTACAGGTATTATGATTTCAAAAGTTGTTTTTGACTTTGGATTAAACGGCGATACCCATATACTTGCCGCCGTGCATAAATGGCTTGCATATGCCTGCCTGGGACTGCTTGCCGTCCATATCGTGCTGAACCGGCGGTTTGTCTCAGTAACTACGCGCAAAATACTCCATGATTATAATGAAAGCAAACTATGGAAGTCAATTCAGACACTTGGAGCAGCGGCATTGATTATTTTAGTAGTGTATTCCACCGTCATGCCTGCTTCTGGCAAGAAAGCTCAGCAATCAGCGGCAGTTAAAGACACCTTACGCAAGAATTCCGCCATGATAAATAATGAATATAAAACCAAAGATGATAATGATTACACAATTTCAAACCCACAAAGTGATCCTACAGCAACTGTCAGCCTTACGGATTATCTGAGCAATATGTTTTGTACCGGTTGCAACAAACACTGCCCTCTTTCAAACCCGCAGTGTAAAACAGGCCAGGCGCAGACGCAGGCCGCCAGAATTCAATACGAAGAGCTATACAGGTAGACAGGGGGATAATCAGGAACTATATATCCCTTATAGCATTAAAGGGTTTCTCCTGTTATCTTTAGAGGAGAAACCCTTTAATACTATGTTAAGCAGTACCCAAAACCTTCATGATCAGACTGCCAATTTCCTCGTCTGTTGAATCAATGCTAATAGACATTGGTTATTTCCGTACTTTTCAAATAAAAACTAAATATTTTTTTGAGATCCCGCTTCCGCACTGTTCTTCTCAAAGACTATCCACATGCCAATTGGACTATGATCGATATAATAATCAGCAATGCCGGCTTCAGCCATTACTGTACGATATTTCTCAGGTGCAGCCGCCCCGATATTTTCGCGGAGATGTTCTGACCAATTTGGATGACGCTGCCGCATTTCCTCATCAATCTGCTTTTTTAACTCGGAGGTGCCAAACCCACCACCGATAAAGGCCATACCGCCGGGCGCCAAAACCCGGTATATCTCCCTGAAAGCCCGTGGCAGGTCTTGCCAAAAAAACACAGAACCCCTGCTTACAACAAGCTGTACCGAACCGCTTGCCAGGGGAATCTGATGCACATCCGCCAACAGTATGGATGCTCTGTTTTGCAGCTGACAGTCGTTTATATTTCTCCGGGCAATAGCCAGCATTTCCGGGTCGCTATCCACCAGGCTGACCTTTAAATCGCTCAGCTCGGCTATGGCCAGGCCCAGATAACCGCTGCCGCAACCAAGATCCAGGCATAAACCGCTTGATATTTTGCTTTTCTCCAGAAATTGTCGGGCTATCACCGGATAAACCGGTGCAAAAAGATGGCGGGCAAGTTGGTCAAATTGTTCTGCTTTAGTGCTCATCTACTTTACCTCCGTTTCTTATATAGATTGCTGCACACTAATCATTCAGTCAGCTGCTGCCCGTGAGCGCCCCAGCGTTTCAATGGACGGATGATAACAAATTCCAGGCCGACAAGAATTACGAGTAGCACCATGATCCAGGCAAAAAGATGATCTGTTTCCAGATAAGCACGGGCAATGGCCACTCTTTGCCCCATTCCTTCACGAGCGCCAAGCATTTCAGCCATGATCGTCAAGCGGATTGACGAAGCCATTGCCAGCGATAACCCGGCAATCAAGCAATGCCGCATGCCCGGCAGATAAATCTTGCTGATAGTAAGCAGCCGGGGCAAACGATAGACCTGAGCCATTTGCAGTAAAGCCTGGTCAATAGACTTGAGACCTTCCGCGGTATTGGTGTGCATTACTGGAAATACCAGCAATGCCACCAGAAAGATCGTCATTTTTGTCCCCATGCCAAGCCAAACCATAGCCATGGTCACAAATATAATTGCCGGCACTGCCAGCAAAAAGCTGATCAGCGGCTGCATCAGCAATTCCAGGCGTTTTAAGCAACCAGCCAACAGGCCGCTGCACAGCCCGACAGCTATGCCAATACTTACACCCACTATCTGGCGCTGGAAAGTAATCATCAGGTTTTCTCTTAATTCACCGCTATTATAAAGCACCGCCAGCGCTTGCAGCGTCTCAACCGGCGAAGGGACCAGCACCTGGCTGTAGCGCATTGAAAGCGCCTGCCAGCACAGCACAAGCAAAAATACTCCGGCCAGATAGTAATATCTCTTAGTTAGCTTGGCAGTAGAATTTGGCATCGGGTATTTTGCCGCCAAAGGCCCGGATATCCGCAGTCTGACTTAATTCCTTAAAGAATGCCTCCACCTCTGCCTGGCAGTTAACAGCGTGCTGGGGCTGCAGACGGGCGTATTTAAGAGATTGGCTTACTGCCGCGGCCTTCATGGCTGGAACATGTTTTTCAACTATGGGACCTATTTCCGCTGGATTATTGTTGACCCATTCCGCAGTATCAATATAGGCTTTTGCGAAACCGGCCGCCTGTTCGGATGTAATCCCGCTGCCATTTACAACGATGATGCCGGCCATAGGCATACGGGCATTTTCCTGTCCGGGCAGCTCATTCCACTCCTGAGTCAGATCCAGTACGCGGTGTAGCTGGACACCGGATTTCTGCGCGTTTAAAGTAGCTATACTGGATTGTGGTTCATTTAATACGGCATATTTTAGCTGACCGGCCGCCAAACGCGAGGAGGCTTCGGACATATCCAGATAGCTAAGCGTAAGGTCACTATCCGGATTAATGCCGTTCTTGATCAGCAGGTGGCGGAAGATCAGATCGTGAATGCCGCCTTTCCCGGACAGCGCCACTTCTTTGCCTTTTAAATCCTGTAATGATTTAACATCAGACTCGGTGCTCATGACATAGAGCATCCCCCAGACGGTAACCATCAGCAACTGGGTATCCAGGCCTTTATTGTAAGAAAGCACGGCGTTGTTGAGCGGGGTGCTGCACAGCTGCACTTCCTTGGTGGTTATCATTGCGGTTAATTGCTCACCACCCTGCCAGGGCTTGAGGATTATATTGCTGTTTTGTTCGGCCATCCGCGCCAGGGGATATGTGACAGGGCCTGGCGCGCTACCGATAGCAAGTTTGAGGTCTTCAAGCTTGACTGTGCCTGAGGCCTGTTGCACCGGCGCGGCCGGTGATTCCTGGCCGGCTTTTTGTGCGCATCCTGAAAAGTTAAGCACCAGAGTAAAAGCTACCAATAGGACTATGAGATTTCTTTTCACTTTGTAAATCCTCCCATTATTGAACGTGCAATATCCTGAAAAAACATCCTGGTTACCTGAAAATTGCAGGCGTGACTTTAGTCGTTAGAGGAAGCGGGGACACACCTCCCTTATAGGTATTTCTGCATGCCGAGGAATGTCCCCATATGTTACGAGGAAACTTAACAAGTTAGGCGCTAAAGCGCCGTGTTAATCGAACCTACATGCTTGATTTTCATCCTCTGCCGGCGCCGCATAGTCTATCTTGATAAGTTGGCGTTCTTACATACATGCGCCTAATTTTACCGGATTAAGAGCATCTGTTAAGATTCGTTCCATTTGCCTGGCATAAGACGGCTTGCATCTTTGTTCAGGTTCAAGATAAAGATCCAGCACGATCTGGCAGGGCCGGCCCCGTACCACCACTATCCGGTCGCTAAGTCTTACGGCCTCCTTTAGATCATGCGTGACCATGACAGTAGTGCATGCATGCCATTGTCCCAAAGAAAGCAACAGTTCCTGCATGTCCTTTTTAAGCCTTTCATCCAAGCCGCAAAATGGCTCGTCCAACAATAGCAAGTCAGGCTCAATGGCGAAAGCTCGTCCGATGGAAACACGTTGTTTCATACCACCGCTTAATTGTCCCGGATAGTACCCGCCAAAGCCGGCCAGCCCCAGCAAGGGCAGCAGGCTTACCACGCGCCGGCGGCGCTGCCGGGAAGGCAGCCCCAAATTATACAAACCCAACTGCAGATTTTCCTCCACTGTCAACCAGGGCAACAGTCGCGGTTCCTGGAAAACGTAAGCCAGTCTCCGGCTGTTTGATGCAACCCGTCCGGATCGGGGCTTGACAATGCCGGCCAGAATATTCAATATACTGGTCTTGCCAGTCCCTGAAGGGCCAAAGAGACAAATAAACTGCTGCCTGTCACAGTTCAGGTTAAAATGCTCAAGTACTTTTAAGCCGCCGTATTGCAATTCAATGTCATGCAGGCCAAACATTTGTCGTTTTCCCTCCCAGCCTTAACCGTCGGAACCTTTAATTGCGTTTATAAAATCATCCCAGCCCCGCCACATTAAACTAAAATTATGTTCCGTCAGGACCTGGGGGATATCCACAGCGGTCGAAACAGGCACAAATGTTTGGAGCGCCAAGTACTCCTGTACCCGGCTGGACAGTAAATAATCCCCGATCTCAAGCAATCGAGCATCTGCTTTTTTACTCCAAACCATCACCTGGGGCATGCAGAACATCCCGTCCCGCGGCCAAAGCAAGCGGATATTTTTATTGCGTGAGACACGGGCGAAAGAAATATTGGTAATACCCAGCGGGTACCGCCCCTCATCCACAGCGTTAACCACATTGATGGGAGCGTCGTCATAAACTAGATTCTGCCGCAAGGCAGCGAATCTTTCCGGATAATACGCCTGCATGAAGGCCCGGATCATTTTTGGCGCCATATGATGTTCAGCCGGCATAAGAATTTTTTCCCGCCAGCGTACATCCAGCAAGTCCGCCCATACCTGCGGCCGCTCCTTTTCCTCAAGCACATCAGGGTTGTAAAAAATGGCAAACGGGATGATCACAAAAGGATGGAAATATCCCCTGGGATCCTCAAACCCCGCACCGGCGAGTTCCGGACGCAGAGGAAAACGGCCGGGCAGCGGACGAAAATGTTCCTCCAAATAATTCCCGGGAAACCTCAAAAAATAGTTGGCATTGCCAACCAGCAAGTCAGGCATGGCATCTATTTCTATATCTTTGCCCTGCTCATCAGCCGGCGCGCATTGGTGCTGACTTTCAACATCCAGCTTTATCCCGAGCTTTTGTTCCATCTCCCGTCCAAATTCTTTTAGCATTTCTTCAATCGCCCTGCTGATATTCAGCGGCAAGTGCACTAAAACTTTTGCCATAAAACCAACCTCTCCTTTTCATTGTCTTCTTCCCTGTTGTCATCCAGGCCGATGCTTTTCCCCCGGCGCAAATGCTCCCTCAGACCGGCCACCTGTTTTTCCACTCTAACCAGGTCTTCCAGTATTTTTCGCTCCTTTGGCGTGGTCCGGCAAATCTTCTCCATTCCGCCGTTTTTCATTACTACTCTTTGTCCGGCCATCAGCATCAGCGTCGGGTCATGCGAAACCACCAGCACGATCTTCCCCTGCCCTGTCAGTATTTCCAGCGCCTGCAGGCGGTCAATGCCGGCATTCTCAATTTCATCAATCAATACAACCGGCGCGTTGCTGATTATGGCAACATCCGCGACCATCAACGCCCGGGACTGCCCGCCGCTCAGCTGCGTCAAGTTCGTCGAAAAAGTTACCGGTTCGCCAGACAAATGGTTGGTTATGGCCAGCACTTCCTCAATTGTTCGGGCAGGCTCCCGGATGCCCCTCACCTGAGCATGCATTAACAGGAACTCTTCGATAGACATATCGATCACGAAATTCATATTTTGCGATACCTGGGCAATCAAGTAACGCAAAGATCTTTTATCTTTATTCTTATTTACCGGCTGATTGTTGATTAAGACGCTCCTGCCGGTCAATGTTTCTTCCTCGGCATACTGCTCGATATCGGATATTAATTGTGTTTTGCCGGAACCGGTCGGCCCGACTGCCGCCAGCACTTCACCAGCTGCAATTTCAAGCCTTTGAACCTTCTCCGGCATGCCGTTTTTATCCAGACCGCCCAGAATAGTGATTTTATCCAGCATTAATTACCTCTCCCAAAATCCACTTTTTTTATAATTCCCATCTGGTGGCTTTTGCCAATAATGGTTTCCCCGGCGCAGTAAGAACAGCTGGCCGCCGGCATAGGGTTTCTCAGCTCTCTGCCGCTGATGCCCTCAAGCGGCCTGCAGTTCAAAATCTCATTCTTCAACGCCAGCGCCCCCTGGCCTGTCAGCCCGTTAAAATCTAAAATGCGGGCCTGCGGGTTCTCCATTTCGACCTTATAGCGAAACACCTCCCGCTCAGCCTGGGAAACAATATCACCCTTGGTAATAACCACAATATCCGCTGAGCTTAACATCGGCCCCACTTTCCTGGGAGTATCGACACCAACCAAATTGTCGATGACGCAAACAGACAGGCAGTCATATACTGCCGGCGCACAGCGGTGACATAGTCCCGCAGTTTCCAAAACCAACACATCCGCTTTCTGGCCCTGGGCCCAGGTTTCAATTTCCTCCAGGTTGGCCACATAAAAATGGTCCGGGCAAATATAGTCACTGAGACCCACAGCCACCGGTATGCCAAGCCGGCTGTATCTCGCATCATCTGAAGTCTGCAGGCAGTCAATTTTACAAGCTGCAACCGCAAGATTGCTTCTTAACAGATGACGGATGGTGTGCACCATTACCGATGTCTTGCCCGACGAAGGCGTCCCGGCGACAATAACAAAACGCATCTTCAACACATTCTTTCGTAAATAATTTTAGTTTCATTGCTAATTGAGCTTTTTAAATTCCGGCTCCCCTCAAAAATATATTAATTAAGCAATTACCAAGCAACCAGGCCCCCACGGGCATAACTGCACATAAGAATACAAGACTAAACAATACATTTACCACGACCAATGATAAATAACTCCGCTAATTAAAAAGTATAATACATAATCTCCCTCCAGTCTATGCCTGGCCGGCAAAATTATATCGAAAATCTACATAAACCAACACAGGGACACAGGGAAAGGTTCCTTGTCCCGTCCCGGAGAAAAGCGTAATATCATCAGAGTAACAACTGCCTGTTCTTTGTTTTTCTTTTCTAGCGACAAACCTTTGTCATGCTTATAAAAATCTGTTTTTAGGACTAACCTGACCAACAGCAACATTCGCATTGACGTGGAGCGCTGTTGGATCAAGCTGCCAAAACTGGGCTGGGTAAAATACGCAAATGATAAAAGAGAAAACTGGAGATAAGAAAAAAAAGATTGGAACAAGGGAGCTGTCCCTTGTCCCGAATTCCCCTATTCATCGAACATCTTTACAATTTCCAGAGCCAGGCCCGCTGTATGCCCTATCTTGCTGATGTCCAACAAATCCATGGTGTCATTTACAGTGTGCGTGACCTTGCCCAGAAGTTCCATACACATGGACGTGAAGGCAAGAGTCGGAATCCCCAGCGGCCAGAAGAAGCCGTGATCGCTCTCGTAAAACGGTCCTTCGATGAAATTCCCGAACCTTTTGGCGGTCTCTGTGATCCGGGATACCAGCTCATCCGGACATCCAAAAAACGCCGCCATCCTGTTTGCATCCTTAAATCCTATGCCGTCAATGTTGATCGCCGCGATGAGATCATCCGGCGGATACTCCTGTATGTACAGGGCGTCCCCGGGAAACCAGCTGTCCTCACCGCCGTAGGCCACCAGCTCGATTGCCGCTTTGGTTTCCACTTCCCTGAGGTTGCGGGCCAGCAGCAGCAAAGCCGCAATCCCGGCAGCATTGTCCATGGCTCCCGGCGTTCCGGGAAATGAGTCGTAATGAGCGCATAAGAGGATCTTTTTTTCACCGTTCCCGCGCCGCCCAATCAAATTGGAACCGGTGCTCTCTCTGCTTTCAGCGACTATTTTCAGCCTGGCCGCAGAGCCGGAATTCCCCAGCAGGAGCGGTACCTCATCCCTGTGTACCGAAACCGAAGGGATGTCCAATTCGCTGTCCTGCAGCACCGGCAGCGGAATATCATAGTGACTCACCGCAATAATAGCAACCGGTCTGCTCCTAACCAGAAGTTCGATGAAGCGGTCCTTTATCTCATCAAAATAATAACGGCGGTCGAAGTTCCTGGGCATAAAACCGCCGCGGGTGATATCACCATGCACCAGCGCGATTTTGCCGGTCAGGTCGATGTCCCGCAGGTCCTCAGCCGACGAAACCGGAACCAGTACGCCTTCGGTATCGCAGGACGGTGAATGGGTGTTCACGATAGCAGGCACCTTTTTCCCGGCCACCGTCAGCTCGACTGATAATGCCCGCCAATCGGGACAGGGGTATTCCTGTACTGTCACTTTATACCCCGCCTGCTCCATCTCTCCGGCAATAAAATCCGCCGCCGTCCGGTTAGCCCGGGACCCTGCCGGCCGCTGCCCGATCTCCACCGAAAGCTTCTTCAGACAGCGCTCAATATACTCATCCTGGTTAAAGATGACCATAACAAAACCCTCCTTCACAAGATGGATTTCACCGTACACCCGGTAGCCGTTCTCCGCCCTTGGGACCGGCGGTATGTAATCAAGTTCTTCATACAGCCTCACCGTATTCGGATGTACTCCGCATAAAGCCGCAATTTGCGATGTTTTGTAAGTTTTCATTAGATTACTTCACTCTAGTTTTAATTTGACCAGGCAGATCAGCCAGAGCATTTACAGACATGCCCTCCTGCTTTTTCCCATATTTTACTGCAATACACCTGTTAAACACAATAGAACCATGAACTGTCCGTTAATTAGAGTGTTTGACTGTACTGTCAGGTTATATTATAATTCCAACATGTGTTAAAATGCTGAACCTGCTTATTACACATCTTAAGACCAGCAAAACTTATTCGCCACTAAATTTAATTCTTCCTATGAGATGGGGGCCCTAACCGGGGAATTTTGCCTCACTCCAGGCTGGGAAAGAGCGGCAGCCTACTGGCTCGTTCATCAAGTACAAATCCCTAGCTAGGATTAAAAATAATGAAAGTGAGTTGTCCAACTTAACAATGTTTCACTCAATAGTTGAACAGTTAACCCATATAGCCATTACCTTAACGGAAACTCTCGGTTACTGGGGTATCTATATCGGCATGATCATTGAAAGCTCCTGCATCCCGCTGCCGAGCGAGGCAATTATGCTGTTTGGCGGCTTCATGGTAGCTGTTGGATTGTTAAACTTCTGGATTGTTGTAGCCGCGGGGGTGCTGGGCAACCTTACCGGCTCTGTCCTCACATACTGGTTCGGCGCCAGCGGCGGCCGCGCCCTCCTGCTGAAATACGGCAGGTACGTTTTGATCAATGCGGAACACGTGGAAAAGGCGGAGCGGTGGTTTAACCGCTACGGGGACTGGACGGTTTTTTTCACCCGTAACCTGCCGGTTATCCGGACTTTTATCTCCCTGCCGGCGGGTATAGCCAGGATGAATTTCGTCAAGTTTTTTATCTATACCCTGGTAGGCTGTATACCCTGGAATATCGCTTTAACATACCTGGGTTTTAAGCTGGGGAAGAACTGGCATTGGATCGAACCTTATTTCCGCCCGGTAAGCTATGCAATACTGGCAGCCCTTATCGCAGGCGCAGTTTGGTTCTTTGTTAAAAGTTTCCGTAACCGAAAAGAGCCACGCAAAAATAAGAGTGAGGTACTAAACCAGGCTAATCCCGATTAAAAAGACAAGCACACAGGGACAATTCCCGTGTGTTTCCATAACATATATCAAAAAAACAGGGTCTTTTTTTGCCGGAAAGCCCCATTTTTGGCAGACATGCCGGGCCCACCAAGACTGGGACAAGGGACCTGTCCCCTTGTCCCGTCTCCGCGCCCTTGTGCCGGTATCCCCTTGTCCCGGACGACTATTAAAGGGTGTTGTAAAGAACGCCAAATTGTGTGGCGTGCTCCAATTCATCAACCATTGCCAGGTAAAACGTATCTCTAACCAGTTGATCTGTGGTGGAAAGCTGTACATCACGGTAAAATCCTCCAGCTTCCAGCTCGCCTTTTAAAGCCATCAGTATGCCTTCTTTGTATGTCCGATACTGTATGGGCTGGATAGTGTACCGGGGGCTCTGTCCGGTAAAATGCCGGTACAGCCTGGTAAAGGCATCCAGATGTTCCAGTTCGTCCTGGTAGGCATGCTGGATAAACTCTCTGTGCAGGCTGTCCGGCGCTTCTCTTAACAGTCGGGAGTAAAATTCCGCCGCAGTCGCCTCATCCACTATGGAGTCGTATATATTCCTCAGCAGTCTCCCAAAATCGTTAGGCCCAAGGAGCGGCAGTTGAGGGGTCTGAATTTTAAAAGCTGTATTACCGTTAGGAATGCCTGACCCGGGCGGCTGATGGTAATTCATGTAATCACCCCTGAATTTAATTTATAATTCAGGGTATTATACAACCAGACAAAGTGTCCCAAAAAAAGTCGTGAAAATAAACAACCCTTCGTACATTTATGACTTGTGGGACTTCAAAGAAATAAATAACGACATAAACAGTTAACCTCCCGACTAATTGGGAAGGTTAATTATTGGCCCCCCTGTCACACTCTACATACGGATTAAGGAGTTATTGCTAACGTTCCTTTTCCCCCATGGCTTCAGGTAAGAGATAATCAATTATGACTCTGGAAACCAAATCCTCCTTAATTGCCCTCGACAGCCACACACTCTTCCGGTGGTTTGTCCCGGCGTATGCCGCGGTATACCGGGTGGCGTAGGTAGCCTTCACTGGTGGTGGTGAGATAATCCACGATGCAGACCAGCATCGGCCGCACAAAGATGGTGCGCCTTCTTTCCTCCTGTGGGACCTTGACTATCTCCCGCGACAACTCAATTTTTTGCAGCGCTTCCAGCAGAGCTGCCGCTTCACGTTCACTAAAACCAGTCCCGACCTTTCCCTGGAAAACCAGATTTCCGTCCCGGTAGCCGCCCAGCACCAGAGAACCAAGTCCCCTGCCGGAAGATCCGCGCTGATATCCGCAGATAACCAGGTCCACCTCCCTGGTATGCCTGAACTTATGCCAGTATGGTGAACGCCTGCCAGGCAGGTAGGCGCTGTCAAGTTTCTTAGCCATAACACCTTCCAGTCCTTGAGCAACACACGCGCTGTATAAATCCAGTCCGTTCTTGTGCACGTACTGAGAGATGGAAATTTCTTCAGCGCCTTGATCGACCATTTCCTCAAGCAGTCCCTTGCGCTTTTCCAACGGCAAATCCATAACACTCTTACCGCCTGAATATAGCACGTCAAAAACTATAAAAACAGCCGGACGCTCCAGGGAAGTCCGGCCGATTGTTTTGATGTTTTTCATCCTGCCCCGGGATTGGAGAGCGGCAAAGGAAGGCTTCCCTTCTTTAAAGACAACAATTTCCCCGTCAAGTATTGCCGGCGCGCTGTTAACCCTCCCGTGCAGTTTGACCAGTTCCGGAAATTTTGCGCTCAGATCAATGCCGTTCCTCGAGTACAGGACCGTAGTGTTCCCCTCCAGGTAGGACAAACAGCGGTAACCGTCCCACTTCACTTCAAAAAGATGTTCCCCGCTGTCATATGGCTTAGAGCTTGTAGCCAGCATGGGGCGAAGAAGCGGCAAGTTTTCCATAGTACTTTTTAAGCCTCCGGGTTAACTGTTTCAGGCAAATCACAGCACCGCACTGGCACGCGACACAGCGATGAATCTGGAACTTCAGCACAAGTTTGGGGGATAACTCCCTCCCTGCAAACCGTGGGATTAATGTAACTCCAGTGCTATTTGACGGGATTAAAACCGCCCAGCTTTTGTCGCAGGAAGAGGATTACACTAATGAGATTAACGGGCACACCTCTCTCACAAGCATTTCTGCATGCAAGGTAATGTCCCCCGATTGGAAATACCGGGTGGTATCATAGTAAATACTTATGATGTTTTTCTGCGGGCACGGGTTTTTGCTGCCTTTAATTCTACATCAGCGGCAGCATCCGCAGGCTTGTTCCCCTTTGGCGCCTTTTTCTGTTCTCTTTCTTCCTTGGCCAGGTTGATACTGGCTTTCAGAGCCTCCATGAGGTCGACAACTTTACCGCTTTCCGGCCTGGCGGGAGTTGCTATCACTTCTCCGGCTATTTTCGCCTGGATTTTTTCCATCAGGCTCTGCCTGTATGTGTCGGTGTATTTTTCAGGCTGGAATTTCGCCGACAGGCTGTTGATCAGGTTTACCGCCATTTTAACTTCGTTATCGTGCAGGCTGACCTGGTAACCCAATTCGGTCAGCGCGCCGGGATGCCTGATCTCGTCCGGATAATGCATGGCGCTCATCACAATGGTACCGCCGCTGACCCTGATCGCCGCCAGGCTCTCGCGGCTGCGGATCATCACCCTGGCTATGGCTACCTTGCCGGTCTGATCCATAGCCCTTTTCAATAGTTCGTACACCTTGGCCCCCCCGTCGCCCGGCGCCAGGTAATATGATTTTTCGTAATAGACCGGGTCAATCTCAGAGAGGTCGACAAAATCCAGGATTTCAATGTTTTTTCCCGGACCGTTCGCCGCGCCATGGGCAAAGTCTTCATCCTCAAGGATTACATACTTGCCTTTTTCATATTCATACCCGCGCACGATGTCGTCCATGGCTACCTCTGTCTGGCAGTATGGACAATATTTCCTGTACTGCACAGGGTTTTTACATTTTTTATGAAGGTAATTAAACCTGATGTCTTTCTGCTCGGTTGCGGCGTAAAGTTTAACCGGCACGTAAACCAGACCAAAACTTATGGCGCCTTTCCACATGGAGCGCATCATTTCACCCCAAATCATTTTGCTATATTTACACTATTATTTCCTTCGCCGGCAAAGTAATGCGGCTGTGGCAAAAAGTAAACCCGGGTTTTTTAGATACCCGGGTGTAGTTTATCAGGATAATACCGGAGGCGCGGCGCCCGGCGCCTGCGGCGCGGTCTGTGTTTGCGTCTTGTCCCCGCCGCCTCCGAACATGGATTGGATCTGTGCAATTACCTGCGGCGCAACATCTATTAACCGGTCATATATGGCGTTCCCATCTACCGGAAGCAGGCGGATCTGTCCGTTGCCCGCTACCAGGAAACCAATAGGCTTTACAGATACACCTGCCCCGCTGCCGCCGCCAAAAGCCGGCATCTGGGACTCCTTACCTTTTTCCCCGCGGGTGGCGCTGATTTCAAACTCGCCGCCGCCGGCGGCAAAACCGCAGGCTACACGGGAAATTGGAATTATCACGGTACCGTCCGGAGCTTCAACCGGATCCCCGACTACAGTGTTCACGTCTACCATTTCTTTAATGCTTTCCATCGCCGTTTTCATTAAACCTTCTATCGGATGCTGCTCAGGCAAGCCATATCACCCACCTTTTCATTTTAATCTTATTGCCAGAGCCTTAAGACTTGTGAAGATAATATAGCCAAATCTTACTTCAAATATGCAATCGAGACTGGTGTTAAAACAGGCCGTTTTAAAATTCGGCTTGACATTTATGACTGGATTTGCCTCACCGGCTGTAAACATACGGTAAACATAACTAAAAACAAAACCCTTTAATCCCCAGGCCGTGCCCGTTAAGATTCCGGTCTGGGAAGGTTCTGCCATGCCTATTTCAGTACACCAGCAAAAACGTCTAAGTTTAATATGCTTGAGCAGGTATCGCACCACGGGGTAATATTTTTTAATCTTTAAAATCGCCCAGTATAAAATATTAAATAAATTGGCCACCCCGGTGAGTTGGAATCTTTTTTTTTCTTTTGCTATCAGCCTGTCGCCCTTCCCCCTTATTTCTGTCTGAATTTTATAAGCGGGCTGCGGCCATAGCAGCGGTCTTAGTCCCGGCTGCTTTTTTTTCTGTTGCTTATCTAATGCCTGTGTTTTCATGACCGGTATTTCCAGCTTATAATGAATAAAACCACGCCAGAGTGTTAAATCAAGCGCGAAATGATCATTCCTTCCCTGTTTCCGGTAACGCAGCCGCATGGTTATATTTGTGAGAAAAATGACAAGTAGAAAGATTGTAGCGATTATGACCAGTAGATATGCCCTGCCCACCCGCTTCCCTCCCGGTCATATTTTTCCACCTTTTGGCGGGAATATACTGCGACATTTTTTGCCGTACCTGCTGGGAAGCGTAATGCTGGCCGTAGTCCTATTTGCGGCGAAGGAGAAGATATCACGATATAACCCGGCAACCAACCTGCGATAAGTGCAGGGCTTCCCGGAATTCATGTCATTACAGCAGGCGTTGCCCCAATAAAGCAAACAGCCGCCGTTCTAATACCCGGCGGCTGTTCTTTTTATTCTTTCCAGTAATCCAGCCCGACGTTGCGCCTGGCTTTTTCCAGGTATACGGAGGCAACCTGTCTCGCCTTATAAGCGCCTTTCTTCATGGTGTCAACCACAAACTCCCTGTCTGAGGCCAGCCTTTTCCGCTCATTCCTGTAGGGTTCGAAGTAATCCCAGATGACGCTAAATATTTCTTTTTTCAAGTCGCCGTATTTAAGTCCCGGGGTGAGAAACCTCTCCTTGAGCTCTGTCCTGCCCTTTGTGTCTAAAAAAAGCGCATAAATATCATAAAGGGGATTCCCCTCTACCGGCTTTGGCTGGTCAACCGGCGTGGAGTCCGTCTTAATGCTCATAACTTTCTTTTTTAACAACTTCTCATCGCTGAAAATTTCGATGGCGTTGCCGTATGACTTGGACATTTTCTGGCCGTCGATGCCCGGCACAACCGCCAGTTCGTCCTCTATGTCCGGCTCCGGCGCCACAAAGGTCTCGCCGTAAGTGGAGTTGAAGCGAATGGCGATATCCCTGGCGATTTCCAGGTGCTGTTTCTGATCCTTACCCACCGGGACCTTATCCGCCCCGTACAGCAGGATATCCGCCGCCATCAGCACCGGATAGGAAAACAGGCCATGGCTGGCGGGGATGCCCTTGACCACTTTGTCCTTGTAGGAATGGTTGCGCTCGAGCAAACCCATGCCGGTAACGTTGGAAAGAAGCCATGTCAATTCGGTTACCTCCGGCACATCGGACTGGATATAGAAAACTGATTTGTCAGGATCGAGCCCCAGGGCTAAAAAATCACAGGCCGCCTCGTAGGTCTGCCGCCTTAAAAAAGGCGCGTCGAAAACAGAGGTAAGGGCGTGGTAATTTACCAGGAAACAAAACAGCTCATTGTTTTCCTGGTAGTCCACCATCCTTTTCATCATCCCGAAATAATTGCCCAGGTGCAGGGAACCCGAGGGTTGAATGCCTGAAAGAATACGCATTATTTGCCTCCTTGCTGGTGATATAAGCCCGGCCAAATCAAATAAATCATCAAAAGATTCCGGCCAATCTCAATAAAACGTTAACTATAGGTATGACAAAAATTTTAAAGATATAGCCTATTGCCCCGGAAAACACCAGCAGGATCAATATAATCATCCCATACGCTTCAAGGTGATACAGCCACTCCTGCCGGCCGGGCAGAATGCCCGCCAGTATTTTTGATCCATCCAGGGGTGGTATCGGGAGCAGGTTAAAGATAGCTAATACTACGTTGATATAAATGATGTAAAACATGATCTCAGTAAAATAAGGAAGCCGCAGGTCTACCAGAGCGAGATGGATTACCACAGCCGCTATGGCCATCAGCAGATTCGTAGCCGGTCCGGCCAGGGATACCAGGAGCATGCCCCTGCGCATATCTCCCGTGAAACTCAGGGGATTTACCGGTACCGGTTTGGCCCAGCCAAACCCGGCCAAAAAAAGCAGGACCAGCCCCACTGGATCGACATGCGCCGCCGGGTTAATCGTCAGCCGGCCCTGCAGGCGGGCAGTGTCGTCTCCCAGCCTGTAGGCCACCAGGCCGTGCGCATACTCGTGAAATGTGAGCCCGATAACTATGGCCGGCAGCATTAAAGCTATTTGGTGCAGGCTTGGCAAATTAAACACTATCTATCGCTCCTTCATAGCCGGAAAAAAATTCTTTCACGTAGCTGAGTTCTTCCTCCCTGGTCCGCACTACACCATCCAGCCGGGCTTGCCATACCGCGTCTAATGCTTTCTTGAAAGCGGGGCCCGGCTTAAAGCCAAGTTTGCGCAGATCTTTTCCGTTAATGGACGGCTTATCGTAACAAATGGCGGTAAGCACCTGCCGGAATCTCCGCCTGGCCGTATTGTTTGGTAAATAGGTCAGAATCAGCGGGTAAGATTCTCTGGGCACGGCCATCACGCGCCTGGCCAGTTCACTCGTAGAAAGATCTGCGGGGTTTTCCAGACCTTCCACAGCCCGTTCCCATTCATTCAGCGCCGCCGCCACTTTTTCCACCTGTCGTTTGTTAAGATTATACTGCGTGCTGATCGCCAGGGCTGTTTCCCAGTTCGTCCGGTGCAGCGCCGCAATGAAATAAACCATCCACGGCTCGTCAGGCTCAGCCATGTCCCAGGATCTGAGCGCTTTGATCGAACAGTGTATGTCGTTCAGCGCATCTTTAATTTTTTCATAATCCACATCCGCAAAAATGCTGTCCCACAGCTGCAGTTCCTCGAGGCGTGAAAGCACGGCGCTCGGGCGCGGTTCCAGGAGGATATATTTTAATTCTTCCCATACCCTCTCTTTGGAAACCCTGGCGAGCATATTGTTACACACAGCCTCATTGACCAACTTCAGGGTCTGCGGCTCCAGTGTAATACTATATCTTTTTTCAAACCTGATTCCCCTCAAGATCCGGGTTGGGTCTTCCACGAAACTCAAATTGTGCAGTACCCGCAGCAAGCCTTCCCTCAGGTCTTCCCGGCCGCCGAAATAGTCGACAATATCCCCGAAATCATCACTGTTCAGCGATACTGCCATGGCGTTGATAGTGAAATCCCGCCTGTAAAGATCCTGGTGCAATGACGATGCTTCTATTTGCGGCATAGCTGCCGGATACTGGTAAAATTCCACCCGCGCCGTGGCCACATCCACCTGCCGTCCAGGGGAAAAATGGACAGTGGCGGTAAAAAATTTCGGGTGGACCCTGACCCTTCCGCCCAAATCCCTGCCAAGATTTCTGGCCAGCTCAATACCGTCCCCTTCCACTACCAGGTCTATGTCGCTGCAGTCCATGCCAAGCAGCAGGTCGCGTACTATACCGCCGGCCGCGTATATTTTATAACCCATGGAGGAGGCTATTTTGCCGGCATGCTCCATGATCTCCATATATTCCGGCGCAAGCCCCCGGCGCATCAATTCCCGGATATTTGTGTGGGAATGTCCGGCGTTACTGCCGCCGCAAACCTTTTTGTGCCTGGCCTGGACCTCGCCGTGCAGGGTGCGCAGTACGTCCGTGCGGGATACTATCCCCACCAGTTTACCCTCTTTCAGTACAGGAAGCCGTCCAATGTCATGCCGGATCATCAATTCCCGCACTAGTGACACAGGAGTTGCGGGGCTGACAGTAATCATGTTGCTGGTCATAAACCCTTTGGCGGGAGCGTGCCCCAGGCCGTGGTGGGTGGCTTTCTCAACATCGCGGCGGGAGATTACGCCCACCACCTGCTCGCCCCTTACCACCGGCAGGCCGGTATGGCCGTATCGCAGCATCAGCCGCCCCGCTTCCTCAATTATTGTTTCCGGGGTTATTGTCTTCACCGGGCTGGACATAATTTCTGCGGCCGTCGCCGGCGGCCTGACCTTTGAGCGGATAGCCTCCAAAAGTAGTTCAGCCACCTCATCGACTTTCGCCTTTTTTATAATGGCCGAGGCAGCGGCAGGATGTCCCCCGCCACCCAGCCCTTCAAGTACCTCTTTAACACTGAGCTCGGCTATGCTGCTGCGGGCGACGATATGAACACGGTCATCCATCTCCACCACGGTAAAAACCGCATCCAGGTGGGCAAAATCCACCAGTTTGTGGGTCAGCAGGTCGAGACCGCCGACAAATTCGTCTACATTTCCTTTTGCGATCAGGATATTAACCCCATTTATTTCATATTGCTCGGCTGATACCAGCAGGGCTTTTAAAAGGGCACGCTGTCCTGCGGAAAGAGGCCTTTCCAAAAACTCCGCGACCACGGCCAGGTTGGCTCCCTGCTCCAGCAAGTAGGCTACCGCCCCGGCGTCTCTGGCTGTGGTGCTTGGGAAAACAAGAGAGCCGGTATCTTCATAAATACCAAGCGAAAATACCGTCGCCTCCATCGGGGTTATAAAAATGTTCAGTTCTCTCATCTTCTCCACGAGTAAAGTGGTAGTCGCCCCGACCATTTCTACAACCTCTAATTTACCAGTAGCGTCACCTTCACCCCGCGGGTGGTGATCATAAATATGTATTTCAATGCCGGTCTTTTCCAATAAACCCGCCAGCCTGTCCAGGCGTCCTGCTGTTTTCGTATCGACCAGAATGATCCTTTTGACCAAATCCCGGTCAATGTCTTTGACTGTCCTTACATTAAGCGTGTCTTTATGCAGGGCCATGAATTCTTCTACGTTTTTTAAAAGGGGCCCGGGGAAAACCATTACGGCGCCCGGGTAGATTTTTTGGGCAGCTACCATGGAAGCAAGAGCGTCCATATCTGTGTTGGTATGACTTGTGATAATTTCCACGGCCTGCACCCGCCTTACAAAATATGCATTTTATTATATCACACCGGCACATACAAAAAAAGCGTCCTGATAAATTAGAAAGGGGCGCCCCTTGCAGGCGCCCCTTTCGGATCATTTAGCGTCCATTCTAAATTTTTATATTTGCGGCAGCCCGGCCAGCGCTTGTTTCAAGCTTTCTTCAGATAGGGGTTGGTCTACCAGCTTTTGATTAAGGTAGAACTCATATGACGGTAAATCCAGCAGGCCGTGTCCGCTCAGGTTAAACAGGATTGTCCGCGCCTCGCCGGCTTCTTTGGCGGCCAGGGCTTCCTTCACGGCGCCGTGGATGGCGTGTGACGATTCAGGCGCCGGTATGATACCTTCGCACCTGGCGAATAGGACGCCGGAATCAAATACAGCGGTTTGTCCATATGACTGCGCTTCGGCAATGCCATCCTTTACCAGCTGGCTGACCAGGGGGGAGGCGCCGTGGTAGCGCAGCCCGCCGGCATGAATACCGGGAGGCATAAAATCCTTGCCGAGTGAATACATACACAGCAGCGGTGTAAATCCTGCCACATCGCCAAAGTCATAACCATGATGACCCCTGGTAAGTGTAGGGCAGGCGCTGGGCTCTACAGCAACCAGCCTTACCTTGGATTCTTTTTTAATTTTGTCGTAGGCAAAGGGGAAGGCGATTCCGCCAAAATTGCTGCCGCCGCCGCAGCAAGCAATAACCACATCGGGATACTCTTCAACCATTTCCAGCTGTTTTTTGGCTTCCAACCCGATCACTGTTTGGTGTAATAAAACGTGGTTCAAAACACTCCCCAGCGCATAGTGGGTATCGTCGCGCCCGATAGCGTCCTCCACCGCCTCACTGATGGCCATGCCAAGGCTGCCCATGTTATCCGGATCCTCCCGCAGGATTTGCCGGCCGGTATCCGTGTTGTCACTGGGACTGGCATACATCCGGGCGCCAAAAGCCTCCATCATGGTACGGCGGTAAGGTTTCTGCTGAAAACTTATCTTGACCATGTATACGATACATTCCAACCCGAAGAAATTACAGGCCTGGGACAGAGCTATACCCCATTGGCCCGCCCCCGTCTCGGTGGTAAGCCTTTTCATCCCCTCGATTTTATTATAGTAAACCTGTGGAACGGCAGTGTTCAGCTTATGGCTGCCGGCAGGGCTGACGCCCTCGTGCTTATAGTAAATTTTCGCCGGGGTATCAAGCGCCTTCTCCAGGCGGCGCGCCCTGATTAGCGGCGATGGTCTCCAGAGTTTGTAGATTTCCATTACCTCATCGGGTATTTCTATCCACCGTTCCGTGGTGACTTCCTGCATAATCAAGGCCATGGGGAAAATTGGCGCCAGATCTCCGGGGCCAACCGGCTCCTTTGTGTCCGGGTTCATCGCCGGCCTGGGCAGGTTCGGCATGTCGGCCTGGATGTTGTACCATGCCCGCGGCATGTCTTTCTCTTCCAGAAAAATTTTAACTTTACTCAACTCTTCTTTCTCCTCTCTGCTCTGGTATTTTTAAAACACTAAACACATTTTAACCGAAGGACAATTATTTTGGCAATATGTAATATTGTATCAGGCCATTGTGTCAACTTATTTTTTCTTCTCTTAACGCATTCGACCACTTGCCGCAGCGGTCCCCCCAGCGAGCGATTATTCTGCCATCTTCTGTAACCTGAATCACTTCACAGAGGTTGGAACACCCCGGGCATTCAAAACTGCCGGTCTTGTACTCCATATCCGATATCCCAAACCCTTTAAAAAGGCTATAGCCTTTTTTTGCCGCGGTTTCGCGGGCCAGCAGGGCCGCTCCTACAGCCCCCATGACATTATAGTATGGCGGCACCTTTATCGGCAGTCCAAGGGCTTGTTCAAATGCCCTGATCATACCCACATTGGCGGCCACACCGCCCTGAAAGACTACCGGCGCTAAAATTTCTTTGCCCTTGCCGACATTGTTGAGGTAGTTGCGCACCAGAGCCTCACACAGTCCCGCCAGTATATCAGGCAGTCCGCATCCCATTTGCTGTTTGTGGATCATATCCGACTCCGCGAAAACAGCGCACCTGCCGGCAATTCTAACCGAAGACCCGGACTGCAGGGCGATCTCCCCGAATTGATCAATGGAAATATTCAGGCGGGCAGCCTGCTGATCCAGAAAAGATCCCGTACCTGCCGCGCACACCGTGTTCATGGCAAAATCCGTGACTACTCCGTTGCGCAGTATTATAATCTTGGAGTCCTGTCCCCCGATCTCTAAAATCGTCTGTACACCGGGGACTACCTGGGAAGTAGCAATGGCATGCGCGGTAATTTCATTTTTAACAGCATCCGCCCCCACGATAATCCCGGCCAGGTTCCTGCCGCTGCCGGTGGCGCCCACTCCTCTTACTTTGCTACCTGCGGGCAGCCTGCCGCTTAGTTCCTTCAACCCTTTTTGCACCATGGCGATGGGCTGACCCTGTGTCCTCAGGTAAATTGCATCGGCTACAACCCCGCCGTCATCTATAAAAATAATATTAATGCTGACTGAACCAACATCTATACCAATATACCCTTTCATTCGCATGAAGCCTCCTTAATTTCCTTTTTCCTGGCCAGCAGGTCGACGAAAGCTTCAAGACGGGTTAGTGTGCCAGCCTCGCCGGTATGCTCGTCCATGATCATCGTCATGACCGGCGTACCATAGTCATCTCTCATTTTTGGCAAAATGCTTTCTGCTACTATTTCCGGCATGCAGGTAAAGGGAAAAACCTGAATGATGCCATCGTAGCCCGCCCGGGAATAATTAACAGCGTTCCCGACGCTTTCCTGCCCGTGACCGCCGACAAAATGCCGCAGGTAGGGTTGCGCCGCTTCACATGCTTCTTTTCTTGACCTAATCCCCTTGACCAGTCCCATAAATATGTGTTCGTTTACCCACTCACTCAAGTATATCGAACGATCCACCTCAACCCCCAAATGGCCCAGTTTTCTTTCCAGGTATTGATTGGAAAAGGGATCCAGCACGGTATAAATTTCACCGATCAACCCTATCTTAACAACCTCTTTTTTACTATCCACGGCAACAGCGGACATTAATTCATCCGCATTTCTTTTGGCCTCAGCAAGCGTTATCTGAGAGACGGACCTGTCTAACATCTCCAGCGATCTAACATAGGCTTTTTCCGTTGAGCCAGGCGTCAATTCCCTCGGTCTGGCCCAAAAGGCGGCCTTTTCCACCTTGTCCACAGCCTTTGCTTTCTGGTAGCCAAAGCGTATGGACTGAAAAATATGCCACCAGGAGCTGTTTCCCGACAACTCCTTTATTTTGGCCAGCAACTCGGATAAATACTCTTGCGGCGGCTCCAAAACAATTAATTTCATGTCATAGCCCAAATCTTCCAGAATAGCATGTTCTATTTGGGCATAGTAACCAAAACGGCACGGCCCGCATCCGCCGGCCATAATAATCGTGTCCGCCCCCTTTTCGCTGGCCTCAATAAAGTTGCCAAGGTTTAATTTTAACGGCAGACAGGCGAATTCTGGTCCATATTTGGCCCCGATGGTCAGGGTTCTTTTACTGGAAGGCGGCGGCACTACTACATCAACCCCCAGGTATTGCAGCATTCCCTTAACAGGAATAAATAAATTCCCCATATGAGGAAAAGTAACGCGCATAACTCTCTCCTTTTACTTGACCGGATTTTGAGATACAAGGGGAGACAAGGGGACGTTCTTTTTGTCTCACTTCACGTCTCACGTCTGTCATGCGACAAATAAGGAATACCCCGGTTCTCACGTCCCATGTCTCATGTCTCATGTCCCACGTCTCACGAGCCGAATGCGGCTTTCCGCCAGCGCACCATATCTAAAAAGGCCTCCAACCTGGTCATTACCCCGGCCTCCCCGGTATGTTCGTCCAGGGTCAGGTTTAAAAACGGTATGCCGGAGCTGTGAGCGTATCTTTCTATAATCCCGCCTGTCATAGAATCGGGACCACAGCCAAAAGCTGCGACATGTACCATGCCGGAGATACCGGGTTGTTCTAGATAATGAAATGCCGCCCCGATCATCCGGTTACCCAGGCTCCAGAAAAGTTTTTTTGGCAGGCGTGCAGCATAATTCCTGACAATTTTTCCAGAAACATGTTCCGCTGTGGCTACCACAGCGCCCATTGCGCGAAAGCGGTTGATTATGTCCATGCTTATATAAGGGTCGTAAATATTATAGGGGTGACCGAGCAGGGCAATATTCATTTTCTCCCCGTCAGGCAGAGATTTATCTTCCACCCTGCCTTCGATCAAGGCCAGGGCTTCAGATGGCATCAAACCCATCTGCATCAGCTTAAAATATTTTTTCTGGGCCTTAAGCGCTTTGAGACAGGCGCCCCATATATCAAGGTGGTTTTTAGTGAAAATGTTACCTATGTTTTTTACTGCACTATAAAAATCCTTATTATTTTTATAAAGGTTTATATCTACTTCGATCAGGGGAGGCAGGTTTTTGAGACAGCGGATCATATCAGGCAGGCCTAAAAATTTAGGGCAGATATATTCCCGCTTTTCCACACTGACGATCCTTGGCAGAAAAATCATGTCCGCCTTTCCCACCAGATCCAGCACATGGCCGTAGAACATTTTAACCGGCAAGCATACTTCATCCACAGCGTTTTTCAATCCTGCGGCCAAAATCCCCTTGGCCGAGTGGGATGATAGCACAACCTCAGCTCCCAATTCCTCAAAAAAAACCCGCCATAATGGATAATAATAATAATACAAAAGCGATCTGGGGATGCCAATTTTCATCGATATTAAACTCCTCAGGAGATTTCTTTTAATTATGGGCCAGGATAAAAGAAATGCTGATTATTGACTGGAATAAAACATCATGCCGCGCTGTTAATGGTTTTTGGCCAGAATGCTTTGCAAAGCCCTTGTTGTCAGCGGCGCCCCTTTATCCACGTCGTCCGCTCCGTCCATTTTGCCGATATCACCGATGCCCACAATCAATGGTATATCCAGCTTGTCAATAATCTCCACAGTGTCGCCTTTCAGCAAATCGTCCCCGGGCCGTCCCAGCTTATCAACCGGTTTTTCAATAATTTCACCGTCCCTGGACACTGACAGATCAACCGTACAGCCGCATGTTTGCGCGGTATTTGAGGCCACCGCCAGGACCCCGAGCACCTGTATATCCGGGTGCCTGGCGATGTAGGCCATAGCTTTCTCACCGCAACCCGCGCCGTTATATCCCCGGTCATCAAGCATAACTACAACAGGATCTTTCGGCGCTGTTTTGATTAAATCTACCAGTTCTTGTCCCGATTGAGTGGTCGGGTTGCCTGCTGAGCGGGAAATACAGCGGGCTCCGATATTTCGGGCGGCTGCCTCAACCGCCCTTTTGGCGATCATGTCACCGTCGGTGACAAGGATTACTTTTCTTTTTTTGGCAGACATATTATACCTATCCCCTCGGCTTGGAGGTCAGCGCCGTGAGGCAACCGAAAACTACAGCATGTTATCCCTGCGGCGGTGGTAACTCCCCCGGTAAAAGCGCTCAGGATTCTTTTTTGGGACGTTCCGTTGATCGCTCCCCGGGCCTGCAGGCGCCCGTTACCGGCCAGGGTTCACCTCATTTTCATTGTTTCCCCGTTTATTCGGTGTTATACAAAAAGGACACCTTACGGTGCCCCGGTGTGTTACTAGGTGTGGGCTATTTTGACATTTGCCTTATATTCAACCAGATGACCGTCTTCAACATTAGCTGTAAAATTTACAATTTCTACGGCAACAATATTATTCATCGTTTTTGAAGCCTCTGTTATAGCTGATTGGACGGCTCCCTTCCAACTGTCAGCCGAGCCTCCGACCATTTCGGATACTTTAACGTGCACAATTTTACCCCCCTTTTTATTTTTG
Organism: Pelotomaculum sp.; assembly: GCA_018435055.1. Taxonomy (GTDB): domain Bacteria; phylum Bacillota; class Desulfotomaculia; order Desulfotomaculales; family Pelotomaculaceae; genus Syntrophopropionicum. The sequence goes on from JAHDOA010000018.1 coordinate 295,230, forward strand.
CAATCTGTATTATGTGTAAATAAACGTTTTTTATGCAAACACCTTCATTTACTGGAGCAAATAAAAAAAGGACCGGCCAGTCCAAGTAAATTTGACAAACTACACTAAGTATTGCCGCCAAGTAAATCTTTCAGCTTTTTTAAAGCCTGCCTTTCCAGGCGGGAGACCTGGACCTGTGACAGACCAAGCTTACCGGCGATCTCTGACTGCGTTTTATCCTCAAAAAACCGCCATGATATTATATTTCTGTCACGTTCCGGCAGGTTGTCCAGGAGTTCTTTGATAGATAAGCTTTCCAGCCACGGCACATCCCCATTTTCATCACCTTTTAACTGATCAAGCAGATAAATCGGATCTCCGTCCTCCTGGTGCAGCGTTTCATATATAGAAGTTGGAGACTGGGTGGCCTCCATGGCGTTTACAACTTCTTCCCTGGACAAACCTAGTTCAGACGCTACTTCACTTATCGAAGGCTCCCTGCCCAGGCGCGCTGTCAGCAACTCTCTGATCTGCTGTATCTTATAGGCGGTTTCCTTAACAGAGCGGCTTACTTTAACCGGGCTGTCATCTCGCAGAAACCTCCTGATCTCACCTACGATCATCGGCACGGCATAGGTCGAAAACTTGACCTCATAACTGAGATCAAATTTATCGATAGCTTTCATCAAGCCGATACAGCCAATTTGGAATAAATCTTCCAGCTCGTAGCCCCTGTTCTGAAAACGCCGCACGATATTAAACACCAGCTTCAAATTGCAGTTAACCAGTTTATCCCGGGCAAAACTGTCACCATCTTTTGACCTGATCAGCAATTCGCGTATCTCTTTATCCTTCAATAGCGGAAAGCGGGGCAGGTTCATATCCACCAACCTGCTGCTCATATATCCATCTCCTGTCTATGGCCCCAAAAATGCTAAACCTTTTCAATGGGTCCGGCAAATAATGGCTTTTTACACCTGTGAACTATGTTGCCTCACTGGCCCGGACCATATTGTTGCCAGTGCTTTTGCTCATAATAACCGTGGTGCCGCGGCCCCTTGTTGACTCAACCCGAAAATTTTCCATAAAAGACTGCATAAAGACAAAACCAAGGCCCAGGCGTTCCGCATCTGTGGAAAACGCCGGCTGGACCGCCTTTTCTATGTCCTCAATACCCTTGCCGTCGTCTTCCACTCTTATTTCCAGGGTATCCAGCGTCAGCGCGGCATACACCCTGACAAAACGGTCAGGCACATGCTCATAACCATGAATAATTGCATTGCCCACTGCCTCTGACACGGCCACCTTAATTTCTTCCAGGTCGGCCAGTGTAAAATCAAGCTGGGAAGCAAAAGCGGCTACCGTCACCCGGGCAAAGGCTACATTGGCTGGTATGCTAAGAAATTCAAGCCTCATCTGGTTTATTAACTGCATTTAAGTCATCCTCCCTACCCAATCTTCTCCAGCGCCTCGTTCTCATTTGGATACTCATTCATGATCCGCAGCAGTCCTGACAGATCGAGGACCTTTCTTACCTGGGGCTGCGGCGCCACAATAAATACTTTTCCACCATTTTTGGACACCCGGTTATAGCGCCCCAGGAGCACACCCAACCCTGAGCTGTCTACAAAAGAAACCTTTGTCAGGTTGATAACCAGATTCTTTGCCTTCCCCTTTTCAATGGTCTCATCCAGAGCCCTCCTGAAGCGGTCGGCCACTCCCAGATCAAGTTCCCCGTTAGGCCTTACAAACAGGGTGTCCTTTTTAATTTCAATGTCCAGAAGCACAGGACTCCTCCTTTTCTTCCCGTCAATCAACTGTACTGTATTATTGCCCTTTTGCTAAATCTTACCAAAAATATTTTTAAAAGGCAAGCAGTATAAAACGGGCCTTTTCACAAGACCCGTTCCCCTGGATTTTGAGATTCCTCTGTTCCTTCTAATCAGGATATGCAAGTGAAGCCGCACCTGCATTACCCACATCTTACATCTCAATAAACGCTGTCTAAAAATTTCCTCATCTGCTGGCCCAGCGACGCCTTTGGTATGTCTGCCCCGGCCACCAGTTTTACCCGCAATGCCTCCTGCCCATTTTTGGTGACAACATATGATCCAACTTCCTGACCTTTTTGCACCGGCGCGTTGATGCTGCCTGGCAGTTCCATGCCAGTTTCAAATCCTTTTTCCTCACCTTTTGGCACAACCACGCTAATCTTATCCAGGGCTAAAACTTCCACCTGTTCGGATTGTCCTTTGCTCACCCTGAGTTGCCCGACTACCTCCCCCTGTTCAGCAAAATTTACAGACTTATACCTGGCAAAACCATAGTCGAAAATTTTCATTGATTCACTAAAGTGACTTTTCACTTGTTCAGTACCGAGGACCACGCAGATAAACCTGAGGCCATTTCTCTCCGCTGACGAGGCCAGGCAGTATTTGGCCGCCTCCGTCCAGCCGGTTTTGCCGGCGTCAGCCCCATCATACCACCAGAGAAGTTTATTTGTATTCCAGAGCTTGAAGGCGCCGCCCCGCAGGTCATATTCCTGCATGGCGCTTATCTTTTTGAAAAGCGGGTTTTTCAGGCCTTCTTTTAAAATTTGCGCCAGGTCATAGGCGCTGGTGTAATGGTTATCTGCGGTAAGCCCATGGCAGTTAACAAAGTTTGTATTTTGCAATCCAAGGGACCTGGCCCGTTCATTCATGTTTTCGACAAAGGCCTCTTCAGAACCCGAGATATGTTCGGCAACAGCCACACTGGCGTCATTGGCGGACTGCAACCCAATGGCCGTAAGCAGATCCCACAGGCTCATCTCTTCTTCAGGTTCAAGGTAAATCTGTGAGCCACCCATTTCCCAGGCGTTTTCGCTGGTAACTACGTTATCATTTAGCTTAAAATCCCCCTTTTCCACAGCTTCGGTAGCCAGTAAAAGGGTCATCAGCTTGGTTACGCTGGCCATGGGCAGCCTCTTGTCCTTTTCTTTTTCGTAAACAATTACGCCTGTTAGCGGTTCTAATAGCACTGCCGCTTCAGCGGTAGTTTCCAAACCTGCCGGCGCAGTCCCACTGACGGCGGGTTTTTCCTTTGGCGCTTCCGGCGCCGCCCATGCCGCCCGGGCTATGGCCATACTGAAAACCAGAGCTGCAACCAATACGATAACCAACCGTTTTTTACTCAAATAGTTTACCTCCTCCTGTCTTCTTGGTCATTTTCTATTATGTTTACAATAATTAAAGTTATACACTTAAAGTGATTTAAACAGAGAAGGAACCAAGCGGTCCCTTCTCTGTTTCCCTATATACTCTCCCCCCAAAGCCATATTTTCATGAGTCCTGCCTTTATAGCTCCCCCGGTATTGAACCCAGTATAAGCCGTACAGGCTCTGGTTTGTTATCACCAATTTGATAGGCGCTCCAGACATGCTCCTTGACCTGGTCCAGCCGCTCTGTGCCGTTGGCGTGTATCAGCGCCAGGGTTTCCCCTGACTTTACAGCATCGCCCACCTTTTTTTGCAATATGATACCGGCAGATGGATCGATCTGTGATTCTTTATTCTCCCTGCCGGCGCCCAGCAACATGGCTGAGTGACCAATAATCGCCGCATTAATCGCCTTGATATAACCCGAAGCAGACGCGGGAACGGCTACAGTTAATTTAGCCGCCGGCAGCACACCGTCCCGCCGGGCTACCTGCGGGTCACCGCCCTGGGCGGAAATAAACTCGATAAATTTATTAAGAGCCCGGCCGCTTTTCAGCAGATCAAGCAGTTTTCTTTTTCCGCCCTGGACGTTATCCACCATTCCCGCCAGCAACAGCATAGTCGCCCCCAGTTCCAGGCAGATTTCCAACAGGTCCGGAGGTCCTTGACCTTTCAATGTATCTATTGCCTCTTGCACTTCCAGGGCATTGCCGACGGCATAACCCAGAGGCTGATTCATATCTGTAATTACGGCAACGGTCCGCCGTCCTGCCCGGCTGCCGATATCAACCATGGTCAGGGCTAGTTTTAAAGCGCTTTGTTTATCCCGCATAAAAGCGCCGCTGCCCACTTTGACATCAAGGACAATCGCATCGGCGCCGGAAGCAATTTTTTTACTCATTATACTGCTGGCTATAAGAGGGATGCTGTCTACAGTAGCAGTAACGTCCCTGAGGGCGTAAAGCTTTTTGTCCGCCGGCGCCAACAGGCCGGTAGGCGCCGCCACTGCGGCGCCTACCCTGCGGACCTGGGCGATAAACCGGGCAGGCGAAAGAACAGCTTTAAAGCCGGGTATGGATTCCAGCTTGTCTATCGTACCGCCTGTATGACCGAGGCCGCGTCCGGACATCTTGGCCACCGGCGCCCCCGCCGCCGCCACCAGTGGTACCAGTACCAGGGTGGTTTTGTCTCCCACACCCCCGGTGCTGTGCTTGTCCACCTTGACACCGGGGATAGCGGAAAGGTCTGCCTGCTCTCCCGAGTCGCAGATTGCCATAGTAAGATCAGCGGTCTCCCTCTCATTCAGACCGCGAAAATATATGGCCATAAGCAGGGCGGACACCTGGTAATCCTGGATACCACCACCCATGTAACCGTTTACAAAATACTGAATTTCTGCAGTGGTTAACTCCCGTCCATCTTTCTTTTTTTGGATTATATCGTACATGCGCATTTTGTCATATTCCCTTTTAGCTGGACTGCCGTCAATTATCCCTTATACACCTGTTTCCAGAAGCTCTTTCCCACTTCGAACTGCAGGCCGAAAATTTCCGCGACTGTTGCTGCTATATCGGCAAAGGTCTCTCTCACACCAAGGTTTACCCCGCCTAAAACCTGCCTGCCGTATATCAGCAGGGGAACATATTCCCGGGAATGATCTGTAGAGTAAGTTGTGGGATCACAGCCGTGATCGGCGGTAATTATTAATACATCGTCTTCTTTCAGCGCGTTAAGAAGCTGGGGAAACCAGCGGTCAAACTCCTCGAGGGCGTCACCGTAACCGCGAGGGTTGTTGCGGTGACCGTACAGCATATCAAAGTCAACCAGGTTGGTAAAGACCAGACCGCTGATGTCGGATTTTATCAATTGCAAAGACTTATCCATGCCCTCGTTGTTGCCCCTGGTTAATACGGAGTTTGTTACACCCTGCCCGTCAAATATATCTTTTATTTTACCCACAGCGGTAACTTGCACGCCGTTTTCCACCAGCAAATCCAACAGTGTGGGGCCTGTTGGTTTAAGGGAAAAGTCGTGCCTGTTCACTGTGCGGCGAAAGCGCCCCGGCTCTCCTGTAAAAGGCCTGGCGATTACCCGCCCTACAGCATGCTCGCCGGTCAGCATTTCCCTGGCTATCCGGCAGATCCTGTACAATTCTTCCAGCGGGATTATCTCTTCGTGCGCGGCCACCTGGAATACGCTGTCGGCGGATGTGTATACGATGGGAAAACCTGTCGCCATGTGTTCCGCGCCAAGCTCCTCAATTATAGCGGTACCGGAAGCGGCCTTATTGCCAAGCGCCTTGCGGCCTATTTTTTCTTCGTAAGATTTTATCAAGCCGGCGGGAAAACCAGCGGGATAAACCGGGAAAGGCTTTTCCATGATTATGCCGGCCATCTCCCAGTGGCCGGTGGTGGTGTCCTTACCAGCAGACTTTTCAGCCATGCGTCCGTATGAAGCTGCCGGATCGTCCGCCGGCGGCACACCTTCTATGTGGATTATGTTCCCAAGGCCGAGCCGGCCGAGGTTGGGCATATTAAGCCCGCCCACAGCGCGCGATATATTGCCCAGGGTGTTGCTGCCGCTGTCTCCGTAATCTCCCGCATCCGGCAATTCACCCACACCGACGCTGTCAAGCACAAACAATGCTACTCTGTTTATCATACTGCGCTTCCTTCCAAAATCATGTCAAGGGGACGGTTCTCCTGACACGGTTTAATAAATAATAAATTAGGATTACCAGAATTCTCACGTCCCACGTCCCACTTCTCACGTCTCATATCAGGCTCTGGGGTGGGTCCGGTCATATATCTCTTTCAGTTTATTCCTGGTGAGGTGAGTGTAAATCTGGGTTGTGCTGATGTCGGCATGACCCAGCATTGCCTGCACCGATCGTATGTCAGCGCCGTTCTCCAGCAGGTGTGTGGCAAAAGAATGCCTGATGATGTGAGGAGTTACTTCTTTTGTTATTCCCGCCTGGCCGGCGTACTTTTTAATGATTTTCCAGAAACCCTGCCTGGTTAGCCTTCTGCCGTGCTGGTTTACAAAAAACGACGGGTTATTCTCCCTGATTAGTTTGTGCCTGCCCCCAGTCAGGTATTCCCGCAGATAACGGGCGGCTATATCACCTATTGGTACAATCCGTTCCTTTTCGCCTTTACCGAAACAGCGGATAAAACCGTTGTCGATATGGACCTGGTCCAAATTCAGAGAAACCAGTTCGGAAACCCTGATCCCGGTAGCATATAGGAGCTCGAGCATGGCTTTATCCCTTAGACCCGCCGGCTCTTCGGTTCGTGGCTGTCCAAGCAGCAGGTCCACTTCTTCGGCTGTGAGCACCCTGGGCAGTTTTTGGGGCAGTTTGGGTGATTCCAGATCCGCGGTCGGATCCTGGAGCATCATCCCCTCACTAACCAGGAATTTATAAAATGACCGCAGGGACGCCAGGTGGCGGGATACTGTGGCGGAAGAGCGCCCGTTTATTTGAAGCGTGTATATATACGCCATGACCGTGTCTTTGTCTGCTTTAGCGAGACATTCCACTTTCCGCTTGCGCAAATATGCAAGGTAAGCGGCCAGGTCCGCGCGGTAGGATACCAGGGTGTTTTCAGACAGACTCCGCTCAACTGCAAGGTAATATAAAAACTCATCCAGATATCTTTCCATTTCCTTACCTCTACAAAATAAAAAAGTAGAGCCCTTAAATAGTCTCTATTTCCACACCGGCCAAAAGATTCCTTTTAAAACAAATAACTCATTCGGAATAATAATGTGAACCACCCCTCCCTTCGCTAACGCTCAGGAAGGGGCTTCCGGAAGCATAGGCGAAGTTTAGAGCTTCCTGGTTCATCGTAGGCCCCCAAGCAGCCTAGCTCCCCAGGCATCAACTGCCGTTCCGGCAGCAGTTTATTTATGAAGCCCTTTTCAGGATATTGACTGCTGCGTTGTGGTCGCGATCGATAACGAGGCCACAGTTTTTGCAAATATGTGTCCTTACCGACAGGTCTTTTTTCACGATAAAACTACACCTGCTGCATTCCTGCGTCGTCCCGTGAGGTGAAACTTTCTCTACTGTTCTACCGGCGCTTTCAGCCTTGTAAGTCAGCATTGAAATAAATTCACCCCACCCGGCGTCGGATATACTCTTTGCTAAACGGTGGTTTTTGAGCATGTTGGAAATTTTGCAAATCTTCTACAACGATTTTGTCGTATTTTTTGACAAGCTCGGCGGACACCTTGTGGTGAAAGTCCCTACGTTGGTTCTTGACTTTTTCGTGCTGTCTGGCCAGTTTTAACCTAGCCTTAGTCCGGTTTTTAGAGCCTTTCTTTTTGCGGGCTAAACTTCTTTGCAGGGTTTTGAGTTTCTTCTCAATTTTTCGCAGATGTTTCGGGTTAGCGATTTCCTCACCATTAGACAGCACGGCAAATTCTTTAATTCCAACGTCTATACCAATAGACTGTTCGGACGGCGGGTACAACACGGGGGAAATTTCCACAGCTAGTATCGCATACCATTTTCCGGATTGCTCTTTCTTGATGGTACAGGTTTTAACTGTACCAAGGATTTCCCGGTGCAGTTTAATCTTTACTAGACCGATTTTAGATAGCTTTAGTTTACCATTAACAAGCGATGCGCCCAGACCATCCCCAAATTGGGTATAGGTAATAGAATTGTACCGACCTAAACCTTTATACCTGGGATAACCGGGCTTTTCACTGGTTTTTGCGGTCGGCTAAAGCAGAATTATAGATAATCCGGCAGGATCTCCAGCCAGTTTTTTAATTTGCGTTCCTGCTTTTTGTTGGGATATATGCGAAACTTGTAGTTACGCATTCCCTTGAGATTGGACATATTTTTTGACATCTTCAAGCTTTACCTCCCCAACGGTGGATAAAAAATAGCTGGGAGACCAAAAACTACCGCCCCATAACTGCTTTTTAACATCCGGATAATCACGAAATATCAGCCTGGCCGTTGTAGACTTCAAAGTGTTGATGAATTCGGAAAGCTGAACTGCTGGTTTTGAGGCAAAAATTATGTGAATGTGATCCACATCGGTTTCTTGTTCGATTATTTGTATGCCAAACTTATCGGCTATGTTTTTATTCGTTTCTTTCAGGTACTTCGATACCTCCGGTGTAAGTGCCTTATGCCGGTATTTGACGCAGCAAACATAGTGGAACCGAAGTGAATAGATTGAGTGACATCCTTTGTCAATAGTGTATTTCATAACTATATTATACCAAAAGAACCGTTGTAGAACAAGTGTTTCCTATTGTTGCCTTATCCCGCCTTTCATCCCCTCCCTTCGCTAACGCTCAGGAAGGGGACTTCCCGGCGGGTGAGTTAAAACATATAATTAGCGGCAATCTTCACCAGAAAAGGTGTGAAATAAACCTCCACCAGGCCGGCTGCTGCTGCACAGACCAAAACCACGATAATTAAGCCACTGTACCCTACAAAACTCGGCCAGACAATAATTTTTGAGTTATTAAACCGCCTGGCCAGCAGCACGGCAAAGGAAAGTGAAGCTACCCCGGCCAGTAAAAGGGCTGGTATCAGTATTAGGTTCTGGGGCAGGACGGCGGCACAGACCAGAGCAATCCCCTGTAAGCTCTTCTCACCGGTCAGGAAGCTTACGGCATAACCCAGTATAAAGCCGCGGGTAAATATTATCCCCAGTATCACCGGGATGCCAATCACTGTAAGGCCAAGGAGGTAAACTGCCAGTATTACTACAATATCCCTATAGAAGACGTCATGCAGGGCTTTTGCAGTGTCAACCTCAATCACGCCGGCCTGCGCCATAAACTGATCCAGGTACATGCTTAATTCCTGCGCCTGGTCCGCATTGAGCCTCTGAACACCAAGGGCGCCCGCCGCTATACCAAGGGTAAACAGAAGCAGGATCGCCAAATAAGCAGGCCAACTCTGCCGGAGGGAACTGGCCCAGAGAACCAGAAGCCTGTTACCCATCCCTCTACCCCCTTTACAGCAAAGATTAAATTTCCAACAGTAAACCTTATTTGCAGCCGCTGTTTATTTCTATGGCCAGGCTTGAAATTTTATGACAGCCTGTAAGATCGGGCAGCATTCACATCGCACCGGAAGGAAAGCTTATAAAACCCGCCCGGGCCGGCATAATCTATCCTCCCTGCTCATATATTAAACATGCTTGCAGAGAGTAGGGGGATTTATCATGAGAGTATACACCCAGTATGATGGGATCTTTATCTGCGGAAAAATAAAAGAAGTCCGTCTCCTGCTCAGCGAATACAGCAGCAGGTACCGGACTGTCAGGGAACTTATAACGGAATTATTTAACTAAAAGTGAGTTTTTGCCCACCTCGTCTTTTGCGATTTCCAACAGGTAAACCGCATTTTAGCTGAGGTCGACCAGGGCTATATACTTCCCGTTCGGCGGTAAAGCGTTTCAGTAAGCGGATACTAAACATAGTAATTACTAAATCGTAATCTTCGCCCGCTCCCGCATAAAAGCGATCTGGCGGTCGATGTCACCTTGAATTTCAGCGATGCGCTGCGCGGCGTCGGGGCCTTTAAGCAGGCGGTTAAAGCGACCCTGCTTCATTACGTATTCATCCACCGGGTCAGCGTCTTTTATGCCGCTGACGATAAACGAGCTGGGGTTATTAAAACTGATCTTGCCGTTTTCCGCTTCCCATAACAGCCAGGCGCCGCTGCGTACAGCCATACGGCTCATCTGGACGGTATCAGGCATATCAAACTGCCAGCCTAAATAACAGGGGGCCAGAATTTCGATGTATTTCATGCCGGGGATACTTTTGGCTTTTACCACCTTGTCGTATAAATCGCCGGGGTAAGCCACAGTGGCGGTAGCCACGTAGGGAATATCGTGCTCCAGCATCAGCAGGGCCATGTTTTTCTTGGGCTGGCGCTTGCCGCCGGGAGTAGTGGTGGTAAAGCTGCCGCGCGGGGTGGCGCCGCTGCGCTGCACGCCGGTGTTGCTGTATGCTTCGTTGTTATAGCAAAAGTGAATTATATTATCGTTGCGCTCGGCTGCGGCAGAAAGAGCCTGGAAACCGATGTCATAGGTGCCGCCATCACCTACCCAATTGAATACGGTGGGCAGTTCGCCCTGCAGGCGGCCCTTTTCCTTCAATATTTCAACCGCCTGTGCAATACCGGAGGCAGAAGAGCCGGCTGTCGCAAAGCAAACATTAATGCAGGGCCAGTTATAGGCCAGCCTGGGGGTCATGCCCATGCTGGCTACCGCGCAGGAGGGGGTCAGCAGCATAATGGCGTTGGGACCCAAAGCTTTGCCCACGATACGCAGCGCCATTGGGGAGGGACAGCCGCCGCAGGAGCCGTTGCCGCTTAAAACCTGCTCATTATCCGGTAATTGTTTAATACTGGTAGTCATATCTCGTCCATTCCTTTCATGGTCTATCTTTCATGGTCTACGCTTTTTATTCATCCATCATGGCGCGAATCTCAGCAGCCATGTAGCGGCGGGTCAGGTCGACGCCGCCAATGCCCATGACCCGGTTTTTAACCGTGATGTCGCTGCGCCGGCCAAAGAGAACGCTTTTCAGCTCTGCAGCCAAAATGCCGCCGGGGTGGCCGAAGTTATAGTTGCGGTCCAGTACCATTACCTGCGCATTTTGCGGCAGCGCGCTGACGATATCATCGGCAGGAAATGGCAGGTACAGGCGCAGCCGCAGCAGGCCGGCTTTGATGCCCTGCTCGCGCAGGATATCGATGGAAAGTCTTAATTCCGCCGCCATACTGTTAACAGCAAAGGCTACCACTTCGGCGTCTTCCAGCCGGTAGGCGTCGATGGTATCGCCGTCCCACATGCCTGTGATATCCTTATATTCCTGCGCCGCCTGCTTTACCAGCGGGATGGACGCCATGATATCGCTGGACAGCATCTGGCGGAAGGGCGCGTATTCGGCGGCGTTGGTCACATTACTGAAGGAAGAGGGATGAGCCGGGTCGAGCCGCCATTCCGGTTTATGCGGGGGCAGGAAACGGTCGATATCCTCCTGTGGCGGCAGGGTCAGGGGCATCAGACAATGGGAGATAGTAAAGCCGTCAAAGTTGACCATCACCGGGATATTAATCTGTTCGGCCACGCGGAAGGCCTGCAAAATGGTGTTGAACACCTCCTGGTTGGAGGAGCAATGATATTGGATCCAGCCGGTATCGCGCTGGGCAAATGAGTCCTGCTGGTCGGCCCACAGGGTCCAGGGGGCGAAAATACCGCGGTTAACGTTACACATTACCACCGGCAAACGTCCGCCGGCAGCCATATGTAAAACTTCATGCATATAAAGCAGGCCGTTGGACGAGGTGGCTGTGAAAACGCGGGCGCCGGCGGCGGCAGCGGCCACGGCGGCGGCCAGGGTGCTGTGTTCTCCTTCCACCGGAATGAAGCGGGCGTCCAGCTCGCCATTTTCAACCATAGCGGCCACCGCTTCCATAATGCTGCTCTGGGGGGTGATAGGGTAGCCGGGCACCACGTCCACCCGGGCGCTTTTAACAGCCAGAGCGGCGGCATGGGCGCCGGTGTCCATTATAACTCGCGCTTCTTTCATACTGCTACTCCTCCTTTTCCATGCTGATCGCGCCGGTGGGGCATTCTTTGGCGCACACGCCGCAGCCCTTGCAATAGCGGTAATCAATAGTAATTTCATGGCGGTCAATGACCGCTTCGGGACAATATACCCAGCATAATTGGCATTTGGAGCATTTCTTAGTATCAACAACCGGACGGTGCGATCGCCAGGAACCGGTATCACCGCCGGACCCTTTCATCGGCCAGGAAATAGGCCGGTAGGCTTTGGTAACAGATTTCATTTATTTCCATTCCTTTCGCTTACCCGAATATAAAGCGCTCTATACGCTAATCTGCTTTACGGTGTTATAAGCCCTGGCAGCGGCGTCCAGGTTGCGCTCACCGTTTTTGCCCGGCCATTTATGCAAGATGGTTTGTTCCATAATATTTTGCGGGATGTTCAGTACCCGGCACACCGCGCCAAACAGCGGAATATTGATAAAGAGCCCGTCGGCGGAAAACAATCCGGCTTCGCGGGCGATGGCGTCCGCGTCCACCTGCCAGGTAGGGCGCTTCTCCACGGCTGCGGCGTGAGGAGCATTGATGATTACGGCGCCGTTCTCAGCAATGCCTTCACTGACCGCCGCTGCGGTGAGCTTTTCGCTCATCACTACCACATAATCCGGCAGCTCGCATTGACTGTGCGCGTGGATAGCCGTGGGAGACATGCGCACTGCCGCCCGCACCGGCGCCCCGCGGCGCTCCACCCCGAAAAAAGGCAAGGCCTGTCCCTGCTCACCGTTTTCCAGCGCAGCCTGCGCCAGCAGGTGAGCCAGGGTAACGGAGCCCTGCCCGCCAAACCCGTTGATTCGTAGTTCTAACATAGCGTTATCCTCCTTTCATGGTACTGCCATAGGCACAATGTTATCTTAAAGTATAAAAATATAAACCCTTCGTTCAGAACTCTGAGACGAAGGGGTTAACTCCGCGGTACCACTCAGATTAACGGCTAATGCCGTTCACTCCATCAGGAGGCGAGATCTTAAGAGCCGATATCCCTTCCTTTTAACGGTCGAAGTTCCGTCCGGGCCTACTTTCTAAAATGATTTCGGTCGGCAACTCCAGGATGAGTTCGGCTTGCCTCTTCGACCGCCTCACAGCAAACAGCGGTTCTCTGCAGCCCAAGGATCAGCTTACTATTCCCTGTCATCGTCATTTTGCATATTGCATTTATTATAACTGACCAGTTATTTTTCTGTCAACTTATCCGGCTATGCCTTATGACATGCCCCTGAGACCTGTTGCTGATTCCACAATTTTCAACAGGTAAACAGCGCTACCGGTGAGATCGTCCAGGGCTATATACTCCTCGGTGGTATGCACTTTTTTCATGCCGACGCCCAACACTGCCGTGGCGATACCCCTGCTGTTAAAAATATTGGCGTCGCTGCCGCCCCCGGTTTTTTCAAGCTTCGGCGTCAGACCCAGTTTTACCGCGGCCTCAACGGCCAGCCGCACCGGCGGCGATTCTTCGCTTAAATCAAAATCATGGTAAAGTGTTTCAGTAACTATATCGAGTCCTGCGCCGAATTTGGCGGCGGCATCCCTGATCGCCCCGCACATAAGGGCGGTCTGGGCCTCTCTTTTCCCGGCGTCCAGGCTCCTGGTCTCCCCGTCCAGGGTAGCGCTGTCAGGTACAATATTGGTGGCTTTACCGCCTGTAATTATTCCTATATTGCAGGTTGTCTCATGGTCGATGCGGCCCAGTTTCATCTGGGCGACAGCATGCGAGGCCACCTGGATGGCGTTAATTCCTTCCTCCGGGTTTATCCCGGCGTGGGCCGCCCTGCCTTTTATAGTGGCGCCAATCCTGTCCTGGGAAGGCGCCCTGGTTATGATCGTTCCCGGCGGGCCGTCACTGTCGAGCACAAAACCGCTCCTGGCGCTCAAGTGGCCATACTCCAGGTTCTTGGCCCCAAAAAGCCCTCCTTCTTCCCAGATGGTGAAAACAACTTCCAGCCCGGCATGGCTGATATTCTGCTCCCGGATAATCCTTAAAACCTCCAGGATGGTGACAATCCCCGCTTTATCGTCAGCCCCCAGCACCGTATCGCCGGAGGAACGGATAACGCCGCTTTCTATGCGAGGTTTTACACCATGGCCCGGCTCAACAGTATCCATATGGGAACACAGCATCAGCACCGGCCCGCTGCCGCTCCCGGGCAGCCTGCCGATAATGTTGCCGGTGTCGGAGCCCACCTTGCCGCCCGCTCGATCTTCCAGTACTTCAAGGCCGAGTCCTGCCAGTTTTTCTTTAAGAAGATCAGCTATCTGCCGTTCTTTTCCGGATACGCTGTCAATTTGGACCAGCTCCAGAAACTCTTCGACCATTCTTTTGGGATTGACCAAAACAGCACCACCTTATCTAAAGGTAAGGGTGGGATACACTTTCCGAGATGTGCGGCTAAAGCTGCTTGCAAGGAAAAAACATTACAACAACTATTATATACCCTGAAGTGAATTTTTTGAATATTTAAAGTCAAACATAAAAAAACACCTCCGTTTAAATTGGCGTTACCAATTAATACGTGGTGTCAGTGGGTTTTGTCTACTAAAAATTCTAAATATAAAATGAATAATTCCGGTAATTTGTTAAACCCTTGCCCTGCTTGCTCTAGCTTACCTTCTGCTCAATTCTCAGTTTATCGGCCACCATCGCGATAAATTCACTGTTGGTGGGCTTGCCGCGCTCCAGGTTGATGGTGTAACCAAAAAACTTGGCCATCATTTCCACATTGCCGCGATCCCAGGCAAGTTCAATGGCATGCCTGATTGCCCGCTCCACTCTGCTCGGAGTCGTCTGGAACCTTTGGGCAATCATCGGGTACAGTTCTTTGGTTACGGCGCCCAGCAGGCCGACTTCGCCTATGACCATTAAAATAGCATCGCGCAGGTAATGATAACCCTTGATATGCGCTGGCACTCCCATCTCGTGAATGATATTTGTCACTGAAACGTCAAGGTTTTTCGTTTTGGCTGGAGTAATATATTGTGATACATTGACCCCATCTGCGAGCTGGCGGATACGGGTAGCCAGAACATTAAAATCAAATGGCTTTAAAATATAATAATCCGCACCCAGTTCTACCGCCCTTTGTGTTACGCTCTCCTGACCAAAAGCTGTCAGCATAATAATTTTGGGCTTGCTGCCGGAACCTGACACAAGTTTTTCCAGGACCCCGATCCCATCGAGGTGGGGCATGATGATATCCAAAACAACCACGTCGGGGTTTGTCTCTTTTATCATTTGCAATGCTTCCAGGCCGTTATAAGCTATACCGGCAAGGCCCATGTCCTCCTGTTGGGAAAAAAATTCCTTGAGCAGCTCGCAGAAGTCTCTGTTGTCATCTGCAATTAATAGACGAATAGACTTCTTAACCATAAAGTTCCCCGCCTCCTAAATCTTTTTCTATTTGTTAATTTATTCTATTACCTAAGATTCGACGGGTAAAATAAAACTCCTTCAGATAAATATGACAAATGGGATAAAATGGCTATTAATTTTAGTAATGAACAGATAGGTATGATTTATCAAAAAAAAACAACCCCGGCCATAAAGCTAACCAGGGTAAAATAGTATTTAAGCGGCCGGTTGTTCAACAATCCGGTCATATTTATTCTGTAAACCAGATTCCTCAATCATCCATTCAGCCGGTATTCCATACCCTTTAGCCGGATCATTAACAAATACATGGGTTACCGCTCCGATAAGCCTGTTGTCCTGGATAATCGGGCTGCCGCTCATACCCTGTACAATGCCGCCGGTTTTCTCTAAAAGCCGCTGGTCGGTAACTTTTATTACCATTGCTTTACCGTCATGTCTTGCCAGGGGGTTTATTTTAATAATTTCTATTGCAAATTTTTCAACCTTATTGTCCTCTATCACCGTTAACATCTCGGCCTGTCCTTCATGAATCTGATTAACCATAGCCACCGGTATCGGCTCAGCATAAGTATCTTTTGAGAAAACATTTTTTAAATCGCCGAAGATCCCCTGCCTGGAATTCTTGGTAATAGTGCCGCTTACTTTTTTATCACCTGGTAATAATCCTATTTTTTCGCCGGGCTGCCCTCTTTTTCCCCTGTGGATAGACTGGACATCAGCGTTTATAATCTGACCATCCGATATCTCCACGGGACGGGTGGAATCGCTGTCTGTGACCATGTGACCCAGAGCGCCGTAAATCATACTTTTCGGCTCATAGAAAGTAAGTGTGCCGATACCTGCCATGCCGTTCCTGATCAGCAGCCCTACCTGGTAGCTCAACGTGTCTCTGCAGAATACCGGGTTAACACTGGCAACAAATGTCCGGTCGCCACGTTTTACCTCCATAGTTAGAGGTTTTCCGGCGGCGCCCGCCTCCGCAACAGCCTCGCGGAACTGCCCCTCGCTTTGCAGGACCTCGTCGTTAATCTTTAAAATAACGTCCCCTTCCTGCAGAGCTTCTGACGGATTAACATGGTTGCCGGACTGATCAAGAACTGTAGAATGCCCGGCCACTATTAGTCCCTGAGAATGGATTAAAACCCCGATTGACTGGCCGCCCGGTATAACCATTACCTGCGGGACAACACTCACCAGCACATCCCTTACCGGTATTATGCCAAACAGGCTGAGCCTTATTTGATACTGTCCCGGTTCCGTTGCGATCGGACAGGCGGCTGTAAGATTTTCATTTCTAATAAACTGTGTTTTTAGCGTCTTTTGTAACGGGGCGGGGAACTCTAGTCTTAGCGGTTCACCAACAACAACGGACTGCTTATCCGGCAGCTGCATTATACCCTGTGCCTGACAGGATAACAAACCGGAAAAAAACAGAATACAGCATAAGAGTCCGAGAAATCTTCCCCTCAAGCATCACTCCTCCAATTTTATTGCCAGCCACCTCCAAATAAAAAGAAAGTTCAAGAGAATTTTATTAATTCGACAATATTACGTGTAATATTAATATAACCATTGAAAAACGCTTTTATTAAGCCTAAATGTTCCTTAACTTGTCAAAACGGCGTTTTTACTGATTAAAAAGCGGTTTTGTAAGTTTTAGTTCTTTTTCCTGGTATAAAAACAAAAAACCACGTTTTTTATAAACATGATTTTATAAATAGTTAGTTAAACTACTCCATTAAGATGTGAAAGCTGGATCTCCCCAAGCTTATCACTTTTCTGAAGAAGAGCGCAGCATCTGCCGCGCGTGCCGCAAGGTAATTTCAGTTACCTCACTGCCGTCCAGCATCCTGGCCAATTCCTCCAGGCGCTCTTCGGGATTGAGCTGCTCAGCCCTGGTGGCCGTGCGGGCGCCGTCATATTCCTTGACGATTCTATAGTGTGTCCGGCCCAGACAGGCCACCTGAGCGGAGTGGGTAACACATATAACCTGGCGATCACGCCCAAGTTGCAGCATTTTTTCAGCAACCGCCTGCAGGGCGCGGCCGCCGATGCCGGTATCCGCCTCATCAAAAACCAGTACCGGCACTCCATCGGCGTCTGCCAGCAAAGCTTTCAGCGCCAGCATGATCCGGGTCAGTTCCCCGCCGGAGGCTGTTTTAGACAGAGGTTTCAAGGGTTCGCCGGGGTTTGTTGAGATCATGAATGTAAGGCGCTCCAATCCCTCCCGGACAGGACCATCAACATCTGAGAAGGTGACTTTGAATTCCACCCGGCCCATCTCCAAATAAAGCAACTCTTGCTGCACCGCCGTTTCCAGCTCTTTGGCGGCTTTTCTCCGGGCGGCGCCCAAAATACCCGCAGCTTTATTGTATTCGGACTCGATCTCTTCAACCTCTTGTAAAGATTTTTCCAGTGATTGTTCCATGTTTTCCAGAAGGGCAAGCTCTTTCTGCGCTGCCTCCAGGTAATTATGTATTTCAGGAATTGTGTCGCCGTATTTCTTCTTAAGTTTTTTAATCTGCTCCAACCTTTCATCGACAGCTTCCAAACGGGAGGGGCTGAAATCCACCCCGTCCCGGTAACTGGCCAGTTCCCGGGCGGCGTCTTCGGCCTGGTAAAAGATGTTTTCCAGCGAGACCACAAGAGGCTCATTACGGCGGTCCAGAGAAACCAGGCTTCTCAGGTTGTCCACCGTCCGGGAGAGCAAATCCAGGGCGGAGTACTGGCTGCCTTTTCCTTCATAGAGTAAAGTATATGCTTCTGTTACCAGCATGCTTATTTTTTCAGCATTTGAAAGAAATATTTTTTCATCTTCCAATGCAATGTCTTCACCCGGAGCAAGATCCGCCTGCCGGATATCTTCGATCTGGTAACTGAGCATGTCAATCCGCCTGGCCCTGTCTCCTGCTGCAGCGTTCAGTTTTTCAAAATTGTTACGGGCATCTCTCCAACGCGTATAGAGCAGGTTAACCTGATCAAGGGCTACCAGCGCTTTTTCCCCGGCAAAACGGTCCAACAGCTGGCGCTGCTTTTCCTGGCTGAGCAGGGAATTTGTTTCCGGCTGCATATGCATGTCCGCCAGGCTGCCGCCTACTTTTCTATAGTATCCCAGAGTGACTGTCTGACCATTAATGCGGCAGAGATTTTTACCCGCGCGGGTAATTTCCCTGGTCATTATTATTATTTCATCTTCGAGGTCGTCAAAACCCATTTCTTCTAAAAGCAAAGCAAGTTCTTTTATGCCGCCGATAGCAAAAGTTGCTTGAATTAAAGCCTTTTCAGCTCCGGTGCGGATCTGCCCGGCTGACGGCCTGCCGCCAAGCGCTGCCTGCAGGGCGTCTATAATGATCGACTTACCGGATCCGGTTTCACCGGTGAGCACATTAAAACCATCCTGAAAGTCTATACTTAACTGGTCAATGATCCCAAAGTTTTTAATAAAAATATTGAGCAGCATTTTCCTACCCCCCGAGCAGGTCCCCAAACCTTTTTAACACCGCGTCCGCAGCTCCTTTAGGCTTTACCACCACCAGTATCGTGTCGTCCCCGCCAACTGTGCCGATGATCTCATCCCAGCCGGCCTGGTCTATGGCCGAAGCAACACCCTGCGCGCCGCCTGGATTTGTTTTTATTATGATCAGGTTCTCACTTGCATCAAACCCTATCACTGAATCAAGGAAAACCCTTTTCAAACGCTCCCCGCTGCGCGGCAGGCGGTTTTCACCCGGATGGGCGTAGTAAAATTCATTGTTTTCAAAGGGTATCTTGACTAACCCCAATTCCTTAATGTCCCTTGAAACAGTAGCCTGAGTGACCTTATATCCGCTTTTTTTCAATTCACCGGACAATTCATCCTGGGTACCGATACGCTGGCGCCTGATTATTTCGAGTATCTTATGCTGCCGCCCGGTCTTCATCTAACCCCCCGCCTTCTCAATGACAATAACAACCGGCGCGGTAGCAGCCCGGTTTAATACTACTATCTTAATCACATTAAATAGAGCGTTGTCCAGGCCGGCAGCAATTTTTTCGACAGCCTCATACTCTTCCATGCCTCCGGGATGCCCCGTATATATCACCAGGCCGGCCCGGCCGCCCGCGCGCAATAAGCGCAAGGCTGACTGAAGAGCCCGCATGGTCAAATCCGGCTTTGTTATAAAAGAGTGTTTCCCCCCGGGCAGGTAACCAAGATTGAAAATAACACTATCAACCGGTCCGGAGACATAACGCTCCATATTCTCATGGCCGGCTTTTATTAATGTAACCCTGTCAGCCATTCCCGCGCTTTCTAGAAGCAAACGTGTGGATTGCAGCGCATCCTCTTGTATATCGAAGGAAAAAACCCTGCCTTCCGGGCCGGTCAGCCGGGCTAGAAAAAGAGTGTCATTTCCCCTGCCGGCTGTCGCGTCAACAGATGTTCCACCGCTCTGCACAGAACAGGACAAAAATTGCTGAACCAGGTGAACAGCGCTGTCCAGGCCTCTAGACACCGTTTCGTTCTCCTTCTTCCTTTAATTTTTTTCGCAATATTTCAAAAAAATTCCTGCCGGTAATCCGTAGAAATTTTGCCTTCCGGGAAGCCCGCCTGACCACTATTTCATCATACTGGCGCAGGCTGAACACATACTGGCCGTCTATAGTGAGCGTCACCGCGCCGCCGTCCGACAACAACGCTACCTTGATCACGCTGTCGGGCGCGGTAACCACAGGCCTGGCCCACAAGGAGTGCGGGCAGATGGGAGTAAGCAGGATTAAATCGTGCTCCGGCGAAACCAGAGGTCCGCCGGCGGACAGGGAATAGGCGGTTGAACCGGTAGGACTTGCTATGATCAAACCATCCGCATGATATTTGTTTACAAAATTATCATTAACATATGCTTCCAGGCGGATTAGTCTGGCAATAGCGCCTTTGCTGATGACAACGTCATTCAGACCGACAGCATGTTCCACTACAGCGCCATCCCTGTAGACCGCAGCCTCCAGCATCATTCTCTCTTCCACAAAGTACTGGCCGGCTAAAATTTTTCCCAGGTCGTCCAGCGCCTCCGGCACGTCTATTTCAGTAAGGAAACCAAGGTGTCCCATGTTTATGCCGATGAGGGGCGTGCCAGCGTTAGCCACCTTCCGTGCCGTCCATAGCATGGTTCCGTCGCCGCCAAACACAATCACGCACTGCGCCTGTGCAAACAACTGCTCCTGGGGCACGCCAAGCCTGGATAGGCCAATAAGGCGGGCTGTGTCATCTTTTATCAACACATCACAGTCTCTTTCTTCGAGCCAGCGGGTGATTTGTTCAACAAACCGTTGAACACCCTTCTTATTAAAATTTACTACCAGCCCGATTTTTTTCATTTGACCAATCCTCCGCGGCAGTTTAAACGGTCTAATATTTAAGCCTGCAGGTAACCAAAATTAACATGTGCTGTTTTAACGACATGATCAATATCGCCATCTACCGGCAATCCATTTTTCTTAAAATAAATTAGAAATTCGATATTTCCCTGCGGTCCGGTGACAGGAGAATAATCCAGGCCGCCAATCACCCAACCAAGATCTTTAATCACAGCCGTGACAGCATTCAGCACCGCCGCGTGGACAGCCGGGTCCCTGACAACTCCTTTTTTGCCTACCTTGTCCCGGCCCGCCTCAAACTGAGGTTTAACCAGCGCCACTCCCCCGGCATCCGCCGTGGTAAGCTCGCCAACCCTGGGCAGGACCTTCGAAAGTGATATAAAGGATACGTCAATAGTGGCAAAATCCGGGGTTTCCGGCAGGGACTCTTTGGCCAGATAACGAATATTGGTACGCTCCAATACCACCACCCGGGGATCGTTCCGCAACTGCCAGGCCAGCTGGCCGTAACCTACATCGACCGCGTATACCAGCCTGGCCCCGTTCCTGAGGGCACAGTCGGTAAACCCCCCGGTCGACGCGCCCACATCCAGGACCACGCGAGCGTTCAGTTCCAGGCCGAAAGATCTTATTGCCTTCTCCAGTTTAAGCCCGCCACGGCTCACATAAATCAGGGAATTGCCGCGGATTTCAATATTTGACTCCGGTTTAATGAGCAAGCCCGGTTTGTCAGCCCTTTGCCCGTTAACAAAAATCAAACCGGCCATAATGGCTGCCCTTGCTTTTTCCCTGCTCGGGTAGCAGCCCTCTTCGGCCAGCCTTACATCCAATCGTTGTTTTTTTTGGGACAAAGCAAGATACCCCCGCAAACAAGATTACTAAAACATAAACAAATTGACAGGATTAACAGGATAAAAAACCGATTAACAGGATTTAAGAATAAATTGAGCTAAATAAAGATTAAACGGACGTTTAGAAAAGAAAGATAAATACTAAATATTTTATTATAATTACTCTAATTAAGATTTTTTAATTAATTATTTGTTTTTAATCCTGTAAATCCTGATTAATTTTGTAATTCCTGTCAAATTGTTTTTATTATTACTTGTTGTCTGAAACTATTTTAAGCCTTTTGGAGCGGTTTATGTGTAATATTTTGCTGGCTACCGTCTTGACTATATGCTTTGCCGTCAGGCCATACCTGTCTCTCAGCATAGCCGGGCTGCCGTGTTCCACAAAAACGTCCGGTATGCCCAAACAATGGACCCTGATACCCTTCAGGCCCCTGGCAGAAAGCAGTTCAAGCACCGCGCCGCCGAAGCCCCCCTGCAGGACATGCTCCTCCAGGGTAAACAGCATATTAGTATGTTTGGCGTAGTATAATATGCATTCCTCGTCAAGCGGTTTTACAAACCGCGCGTTAATAACAGCGGCGCTAATCCCCCTCTCCTTTAAAGCAACTGCGGCTTCTACCGCCGGACGAACAGTGTTGCCTATCGCCAGAAGGGTAACATTGGATCCTTTTCTCAATACTTCAGCACGCCCGAGGGGAATTTTCATTAAGTTTTCATCCAGCGTACAGCCGGCGCCAGCCCCGCGCGGGTACCGCAAGGCAGCCGGACCGGGGTGTTTGATTGCAGTCGCCAGCATGTGCTGCAGTTCATTCTCATCTTTTGGCGCCATAATCACCATGTTTGGAATCGGCCGCAGGTAGGCAAAATCAAAGAGACCGTTGTGCGTAGAGCCGTCTTCACCCACTATGCCCGCCCTATCTATGGCAAAGGTCACCGGGAGTTTCTGCAGGCAGACATCATGCAGAATCTGATCATATGCGCGCTGCAAAAATGTTGAGTAAATGGCCACCACAGGATGATAGCCGCCTGCGGCCATACCGGCTGCCATAGTAACGGCGTGCTGCTCGGCTATGCCCACATCAAAAAAACGCTTGGGATAAAGCCGGGCAAAATTGGTGAGGCCTGTGCCGCTGGTCATTGCTGCAGTTATCGCAACAACACTTTCATTCCGGTGAGCCAGCTTGATCATGGTCCGGCCAAAGATATCCGTGTACGAGGGAATATTACTATTTTTAATAACCTTCCCGCTGACCGGGTCAAACGGGCCCACACCGTGAAAACGGCCGGGGTTGTTTTCAGCCGGCTTGTAACCCCTGCCTTTCTTTGTTAATACATGGACCAAAACCGGCCCTTTCATGTTTTTGGCGCGCTGCAGGACCCCGGCTACCTGCTTGATATCATGCCCGTCAACCGGGCCAAGGTATATAAATCCCATCTCCTCAAAAATCATACCGGGCACCACCAGGTATTTCAAACTGTCCCTCAATCTCAGGCCGAGGCGAAGTAAAGCCGAACCGACAGGTATTTTGCGCATTAGCTGTTCCAGCTCTTCCTTGCCTCTGGTGTACATGGGATCAGTGCGCAGTCTGGCCAGGTACCCGGACATGGCGCCGACGTTTTGCGCTATAGACATCTCATTATCGTTCAATATTACTATTAAATCTTTTTTCAGGTGCCCAGCGTTGTTAAGCGCTTCAAAAGCCATGCCGCCGGTCATTGCCCCGTCACCAATAACCGCCGCTATTTTATATTTTTCGCCACTCAAATCCCGCGCTACAGCCATACCAAGCGCGGCTGAAATCGAGGTACTGCTGTGTCCGGTCCGAAAAACGTCGTGTATGCTTTCTGCGGGGCGCAAAAAACCGCTGATACCCCCCAGTTGGCGCAGTGTACTGAATTTTTCCCGCCGCCCGGTGATGATTTTGTGCGCATAGCTCTGGTGTCCCACATCCCATAAGATTTTATCCGGGGGTGTGTGAAAGGTTTTATACAAGCCCAGGGTTAGTTCAACCACACCCAAACTTGGCGCCAGATGTCCGCCGTTCTTTGCTACGGTTTCAATAATCAGCCTGCGGATTTCTCCCGCTAGTTCATTAAGCTGCGGATAACTGAGAGTGTGTATGTCATCGGGAGAGTTTATTTGCTTTAGGAGATCGCCCATATCTTTATTCACCCCTCTTGTTCCTGGGTGCGCGTTTCTTCCTGAATGGACTGTAACCTGTTGTTTCTTCTACTCTAGCCAGGACCCTGCCGACAAAAAAAATTACATCGTTGGGGTGAGACAAAGCAATTTTTTTGGAAAAAGCTTTGCCGGAAACAATCACCGCAGCAATAAATGCGGTGACTAAAATATTCAGCCAGAATTGGCTTATAGCGGGATTCAAGCTAATGATCTGCATGGCGATGGAGATCCCCAGCGCGCCCCCCACGGTCGTGGTAATATCACTCAACATGTCGTTAGTTAAGTTAGCCACCTTATCAGCATTCTTGATCAGCTGGAGACCCTGGGGCGCCCCCTTGACCCGTTTGGCCGATTTGGCGTTGAAAGGGATGTGGGATGCCGCAGTAACTGCCGTACCTACCACATCCGCCGCTATATTGATTAAAATAACAAAAACCAAAAAAACAAGAGCCAGAATAATACTGTTTAGTTTTGAGGTAAAATACTCTGAAAAAAAGGTAAAAACAATTGCCAAAAATAATGAAGCTATTCCTACCAGAACAATATACCTACCGGAAACGGTAGATTTATTATTACCCAATAATTTCACCTCAAAAAACGGAATACACACAGGGTGTTATGCGAATACTTTATGTAATGATAAATGACAGCAGACCGGGTAAATATTGTGGCTTAGGTCTAGCAGGTTTTCCCAAACAACTACCGGCTGTCGCCAGACCGGCGGTTTCCCTTTAAAGCTGTCCCCGGCCGTCACCGGTTGCGGGGCTAGATTACCACTTAGTCCACACTGCAATCCCCGGCCTGCCCTGGAATCCCGGACAGCCTAGGAGTTTTCCCCGGCAGACTCCCCAATTCTAGCCTCTTTTGCAGAAAAGGTTTCAATCAACAAATGCCGTTCATGGGCCCATGGCCGGCCTTTGCACACAAGAAATCCACCCAACCCACTCAAGGCAGGCTACACTGCACGCAGCGGTAACCACATGCAGGTTTAACCCCAAGCCATAGTTGACCATGTACGGCTGCCCACGAACTTGGGTCTCCACGGAAGCGGGGTCAACGCCCGCATGCCATTGCGGGTCGCCCCACGACCTTAACTCCCAGTACCAGCCCCCAACTGGGCGTCAGCAGCCAGCACCAGGAACTTCATCGATATGCCCTTGACGGATTTTTAGGCCCGCCTTCAAAAAGGATTGTCTGACTAGGATACTGCGTCATTTATCGAAAAAACTTTATATAGTCTTAAATTATAACAAAACAGCGATGCATTATCAAACACCGCCTGTAATTATATTTAACCGCCTGGACTGATATTAAGATTATTTATAATAAATAATTTAGCAGGGTTTGAAAAGCTGGCCCAATGTCTAAAAATCGCGTTTAATCACGTATTCCACCAGGACCCTTAAAAAATCAGCCTCCTTGCCAAATGGCGAAAGCGCTCCTATTGCGCTTTCCACAGCAGACCGGGCCTTTTCCTTAGAAACCTTCAGGCCGAATAGAGCCGGGTAAGTGGCTTTTTTATTTCTTATGTCGCTGCCCACAGGTTTTCCCAGCTTTTTCTCATCGCCTTCTATGTCAAGAATATCATCTTTGATCTGAAAAGCCAGGCCCAGGTATTCCGCGTATTCTGTAAGGCGCGCGAGTTCCTCCTCACCGGCGCCGGCCAGGATGGCGCCGGATCTCACCGCTACCCTGTACAGGGCCCCGGTCTTATTACGGTGGATATATTCCAGCGTTGTAGTGTCAATTTCCTTTTCCGTTGAAAAGGTATCCACAACCTGGCCGCCGATTAACCCCCCGGCGCCGGCGCCGATCGCCACCTCATGGATTACCCTGACGATATCTGCCGCTCTGCCGGTCCTGCTCTCTGTCAGCAGCTGAAAGGCCAGGGTAAGAAGGGCGTCACCAGCTAAAAGGGCTATAGCCTCCCCATATACCTTGTGATTGGTCGGCTTGCCCCGGCGGTAATCATCGTTGTCCATAGCGGGCAGATCATCATGTATAAGGGAATACGTGTGTATAAGTTCGACTGCGCAGGCGGCCGGCAATACATCCCGGGCTGTTCCCCCGGCCACCTCCGCCGAGGCTATAAGCAAGGCCGGCCTGAGCCTTTTCCCCCCGCCCAGCACACTGTAGCGCATGGCCTGGTGGATCAGGGGCGGGTAAGCGTCCGGCGGAGGCATAAATATTTCAAGCGCCTCATTCACAACAGCTATCTTTTTATTAAATTCCTCTTTAAAGTCCACAGCCGTTTCCTTCCAATGCGGCAGGCAGGGAATCAATATCTTTTAAAGATAACGCGCCGCCGTCATCCCTGGTGAGAATTGCTATACGCTGCTCGGCGGCTCTAAGATTCCGGCTGCATATCCGGGATAGTTCAATACCCTCGGCAAACAAGTCCAGCGCTTTCTCCAGAGGGAGGCCGCCGCCTTCCAACTCCTGTACAACTGCCTCCAGCCGTGAAATGGCTTCATCAAAACTGAGGATTTTATCTTCTCCAGCCATAGCCACCCTCCAGACAAATGTTTTTCTTCATTATACCTAAAAATATTAGTGTTTTAAATACAATATGTGGCATTATTAATCCTGGAAATGGGTGGAGGATTTCTAACCATTTCTTCCCTCTACAATACAGTCCAATATGCCCTTTTGCAGCTGCACAACCAGCTTCTCTCCTATAGCAACACTGGCGGCGTCACTGATCACGTGTTTACCATCAGGGGTGGTGCAAATGCTGTAACCCCTGGCCAGAGTGGCCAGAGGGCTTAATGCTTGCAGCTGCCCCGCCAGTACGGCCAGCCGTTTTTCTTCCTTCCCGGCCAGGTTAGTGGTGACCTGGACCAGACGGTGGCTCAAATAATCCAGGGACTGCTGCCTGGTCCCGCAGATGACATCCACCGGCCTGGTAAAAACACGGCCGGTAAGACAGGTGTTCAGCCGCTGCTTGTATCCTGCTGTTTTTTCATGCAAAGCGCTGTACAGACGGCTGTTTAAAGCCTTAATATAGCGATCCATTTCCCTTTTATCCGGCACAGCCATTTCAGCGGCCGCGGAAGGAGTCGCCGCCCGCGCGTCTGCAACAAAATCGGCAATAGTATAGTCGGTTTCGTGACCTACTGCGGAAATAACCGGTATCGTTGAGTTGTAAATGCTGCGCGCTACAATTTCGGTATTAAAAGCCCAGAGCTCTTCCAGGGAACCGCCGCCGCGGCCGGTAATAATCAAGTCTACACCGCCCCACCTGTTTAACAGGTGGATGCCCCGGGCGATGTCCGGAGGAGCGCCTTCACCCTGCACCAGGACGGGCGCCAGGATGATCTGCAGCCCGGACCAGCGTCGCCTGATTATCTCTACAATGTCCCTCAATGCCGCTCCCGTTGGCGAAGTAACAATCCCAATCCGGCGCGGCAGCAGAGGCAAAGGTTTTTTATGCTTGGGGTCGAAAAAGCCTTCGGCCTGAAGTCTTTCTTTCAGCTGTTCAAAGGCCAGGTGAAGCGCGCCTGTCCCGTCAGGCTGCATTTCCCCGGCATAAAACTGGTACGCCCCGTCACGCTCGTAAACAGAAATGTAACCACGCACTATGACAGCCATACCGTTATTTGGACGAAAGATTAACGACCGGCTTTTTGAACGAAACATAACCACCTTCAGGGTGCCGGCGTTATCTTTCAAGGTAAAATACAAATGCCCTGAGGAGGCAGCCTTAAAATTGGATATCTCCCCTTTCACCCAAACATTTGCCAGAAGATAGTCATTGTCAATGATGTTTTTAATATGCCGGGTTAACTCCCTCACCGTCAGTATACGCAATGAATTATCTCCTTCTGGCAGCATAATCCCCGCTTTTGCAAAAATATAAACCGGATTCTGGACATAACTATTCTATAAGTGGTTCATTAAATCCTTCTGCATTCTCTCAATGGTATTTAAAGCTCCAGTTGCAAGATAATTTAGAAATTGTGTTTGAATTGAAAAAACCACCGTCAGGTGGCCAATTTAGACGCAAGTCTTGGGACACATGGGACGTGGGTGTCCAGATATTTCTGTAGGGTGGGTTATCCCGCTATTACAGTCGGGAACATTCCCTGGGTCCTCAATCTAAAACCAGACTGCTGTCAGGCAGCATATTACTGTTTAAAACCTTCTCCGGAGTGTACTCCTCAATGTTTTCGATCACTTTGCCCAGAATACCGTTTATAAATTTACCCGAATCAGCCCCGCCAAATATTTTTCCCAGGTCAATAGCTTCGTTTACTGAGACATTGTTCGGAATGTCGTCGCAAAAAAACACCTCGTATAGCGCCAGTCGCATTAAATTCCGGTCCACGCCGGCCATTCTCTCAAGTCTCCAGTCTTTACTGACAGCTGCGATAACCTGGTCAATAAACACTAAATTAGCCAGTACACCATAAACAAGTTTCCCGGCAAAGTCTTCGTTATCTGTCATTTTACCAAATTCTTCATCATCCAGATGATCCATATGCTCCATCGCTTCTCCGGGGTCGGCGCCGCCGATATCAACTTGAAAAAGCACCTGGAGCGCTCTTTTCCTGGCCTGACTCCTGTGTTTCCAGCTCATGGTACCTCCTGGCGGTCAGTGGAAATTAATAAACTATCATTGTATTATTCCCTGATACGCATTTTTTACTGGCGTTCTCCGAAAAATTTCGCGAACATCGTCTTGAAATCCACTTTTTCATCCAACCTCTTGCCGATGTAATAGCCGGCAACAATACAGGCCGCGACGAAAAGTGCTTTAAACAAACCATATGTAATGGCAAACCAGCCAAAGATTAGTCCCAGCAGGATGCCAATTATCTTTCCGGGGTGTTTTTCGATAAAATCCTGAAAAATTCCCATTTAACCAGCCCTTTCCTTCAGGTTTACTCAACTCTTGGCTTCGTCACAGAGATGCTTTGGATATGTACTTCCACGCTGCTTACCTGCAGCCCTGTAATCTCAAATACTTTCTCTTTAATCATGTTTTGAATTTCTGCCGAAGCGTTTGGCACATTGATATCCGGCGTTACCGAAGCCTGGACCTTTAAACCCACACCCTGGGGTACCTCGACCATCTGCGAGCTGACTTCCCTCACTCCCTGAATGCGCCCCGCTACCTTGTTCGCCAGGTCTTCTACAGCGCTGAGGGATAAATTTACCTGGCCCAGGGCGTTTTCCGCCAGCACCACATGGAGAGGACGTTTTTGGCGCCTGTAAATACTTACCCAGAATAACCTGATCCCAATTAATATTGTCACAGCCATCAAGGGCCAGAAAATCTCCGGCCGGCCGGGGTAAAAAACATCCCTCAACAAGATCCAGGGCGCCGTCCAACCAAGCATAACCGCTGAAAAAAGGATAAACAACAAGGTCACAAATAAAGAATATACTGTAAATATAAAGCGATCAAAAGGGTTCACCGGCAGACCTCCTTAAAAATTAACCCCCTCGTAAGGGGGGTTGATTCCGGCATTATCTAACCCTGTGCTCTTCCTCCTTTAACTCCGAAGCAAAAGCAACTCCCTGGACATTAACATTAGCCTCAACAACTACCAGCCCGGTCATCCGCTCAACCGCACTTTTAACGCTTTCCTGTACCTGGGCGGCAACATCGGGAATACGGACCCCATAATCCATGATTACAGAAAGATCTATTGCTGCTTCTTTCTCCCCTACTTCCACCTTAATACCCTTGGACAGGTTTTTTCTGCCGAGCATTTCAGCGATACCTCCCGCGAAACCGCCGCTCATACCGGCTACTCCTTTTATTTCGATGGCGGCCAGCCCGGCAATCACTTTTACCACATCATCGGCAATTCTGATCGTGCCCAGACCTGTATGCTCTTCACTTGCAATTTCGCCCGGATCCATTTTAACACCTCCAGCTGAAATATAGTTTAGATACCAAAAACTGATGAATTATGAAAAGTTTAATAAACTTCCGGTAAAATTAGCACGTTTATTATAGCAAACATGGTAAATTAACGCAAACGGAAACTTTTTTGCTTCTATTCACCAAGAATACGCCGCTGAATAAAGTTTGTGTAAATCTCACCCCGCTGGAAAAAAGCATTCTTTAAAACCTGCTGGTGAAAGGGTATGGTAGTCGGGACGCCCTTGACCACAAACTCCTGCAGCGAGCGCTGCATACGGGCTATGGCTTCCTCCCTGTCCTGGCCCCAGACAAGCAGTTTGCCGATCAGGGAATCATAGTAGGGAGGTATTGTATATCCGGCGTAGACAACGCTGTCTACCCTGACCCCGGGCCCGCCGGGCGGTATATATGTGTCAATTTTACCAGAACACGGCCTGAAATTATTATTAGGGTCTTCGGTGTTGATCCGGCACTCGATAGCATGGCCTTTTATTAAGACATCCTCCTGTGTAAAGCCCAGCTTTTCACCCGCGGCCACACGGATCTGCTCTTTAATCAGGTCAATACCGGTAACCAGTTCGGTGACCGGGTGCTCTACCTGGATCCTGGTGTTCATCTCCATGAAGTAAAAGTTATGGTTCTTATCAAATAAAAATTCAACGGTCCCGGTGCTGTAATAGTTTACCGCCCTGGCCGCCCGCAGAGCCGCTTTACCCATCTCCGCCCTCATTTCAGGCGTGAGGGCGATCGACGGCGCTTCTTCGATCACTTTTTGGTTGCGCCTCTGGATCGAGCAGTCCCTTTCGCCAAGGTGTATAATGCTGCCGTGCATGTCCCCCAGGAGTTGAAACTCTATATGCCGGGGTTCTTCCAAATATTTTTCCAGGTACATCTCGTCGTTGCCAAACGCGGCTTGTGCTTCTGATTTTGCCGTGATGACGGCATTTTTCAGATCACCGGGATTCTGCACTATTCTCATGCCCCGGCCGCCCCCGCCTGCGCTGGCCTTGACCATGACCGGGTACCCGATCCTTTCAGCTGTTTCAAGGGCCTTGTCGATGTCCCGGATCACCCCGTCCGATCCCGGCACCACAGGAATGCCCGCGCGGATCATGGTTTCCCTGGCTAAAGCCTTATCCCCCATCTGCTGGATGGCGTACACGGGCGGACCGATAAAAGCAATGCCGCATTTCGCGCATACCTCAGAAAAATCAGCATTTTCGGCTAAAAAACCATAGCCGGGGTGAATAGCGTCCGCCCCGGAGATAATCGCGGCGCTGATAATGTTAGTAAAGTTCAGGTAGCTTTTGGCGGATGGCGCCGGTCCGATACAGAAGGCCTCGTCCGCCCACCACACGTGCAGGCTGTCTCGATCCGCCTCAGAAAACACGGCAACCGTGCTGATGCCCATTTCCCGGCAGGCCCTGATAATGCGGACAGCTATTTCACCCCGGTTGGCAATCAGGATTTTTTTAAACATCTTTTTCCTCCGTGGAATTAATTAAACCCGGCTGCTGTTTTATACTTTAATCAGGAAAATAACCTGGCCGTATTCTACCGGCTGCCCTTTTTCCACCTTCACTTCCATAATCTCGCCATCAAATTCAGATTTAATCTCATTCATTAATTTCATTGCTTCAATAATACACAGAACCTGTCCTTTTTTTACCTTGTCTCCTACTTTTACGTATGGGGCTGATTCAGGCGCCGGGGCATCATAAAATGTACCGACCATAGGCGCCGTGACGGGTTGCAGGCCGGCCCCGGGCTCATCCTTCGCCTGTACCGCCGGAACTGCTTCAAAACCAGGTACTTCCTGATGGGAGCCATTAACCCGTGGCGCATTTCCCCGGACGGGCGTCTCAACAGCGTGAAAGCCGCCTTTTCTGACCGACAGCTTGATACCGGCGCTTTCCAGAGATACCTCAGTAATATCTGTATCCCCTATAAACCTGATTAGATCCTTAACATCGGATATATTCAATTCCCCTACCTCCTTAGCAGTATCGGGATCTGGCGCCCTGCTTACAGTCCGCCCCGGCGGGACTGTTTCCTCCGGGTCGCCGCCTTTACCCTGTACCGGGGCTTTCTCAGGCGCCTGTATAATATTTTCCAATTTGGGCAGGTTCTCTTTCCTGTTATCGGGCTGCGCCTCCTGGAATTTTCCGCTGCGCTTAAATTCAAAAAACCGTCTGGCAACCTGGGGAAATAAGGCGTAGGAAATAAGATCCTCTTCGCTGGTAACCTGGCCGGCCAATTCATTTCTCAGCCTTTCCATCCTTGGCTCCAGCAGGCCGGAAGGTTTGTCGTTAATAGGCGCGCGATCTCCCAGGACCTTGCGCGCTATATCCTGGTTGATCGGGGCGGGAGGCCGGCCGTAATAGCCCTGGATGTAATCGCGGACTTCACCCGGGACCAGCTTGTAGCGTTCCCCCGTCAAAACGTTCAGCACAGCCTGTGTCCCAACAATCTGGCTGGTAGGTGTGACTAAGGGCGGGTAACCCAGGTCTTCTCTCACCCGGGGGATTTCCTCCAAAACCTCGCCCAGGCGGTAAAGAGCCTTTTGTTCTTCCAGCTGGGTTACCAGGTTGGTAATGGCGCCACCCGGCACATGGTGATCAAAAACGCGCATATCGTTTATTCTTGTTACACCCCGTTTAAAACCTTTTTCCTTCCTGATATTTTCAAAATACTCCGCTATCTCAAAAAGCTTGTGAATGTCCAGTTGCGTATCCCGGCCGGAGCCATGCAGGGCGCGTACCACGGTTTCAACCGGCGGCTGGGAGGCGCCGAAAGCAAGAGGCACTGTGGCGGTATCGATCGCATCCGCGCCTGCTTCAGCCGCTTTCAGGTAGGTTCCCACCGCCAGGCCCCCGATATAGTGACAATGCAGTTGCACGGGGAGGTCGTGGTTTTCCTTGAGTGATTTGACAAGTTCATAAGCCCGGTAGGGGGCTAAAAGACCGGCCGTATCTTTTATGCAAATTGAATCCGCGCCCATTTCAGCGAGCTGCCGGGCCAGGTCTGTATAATGCCGGTTGGTATGGATCGGGCTTACCGTGTAGACCATCGCGGCCTGGACATGGGCGCCGGCTTTTTTCGCCGCGTGTATTGCCGTCTCCAGGTTGCGTATATCGTTTAAGGCGTCGTATATCCTGATAATACTGATGCCGTTCTCCACCGACTTGGCTATATAAGCTTCTACCACGTCGTCCGGATACTGCTGGTAACCGACCAGCGACTGGCCTCTGATCATCATTTGCAGAGGCGTGCTGCGTATCATTTTCTTCAACTGGCGGAGCCTTTCCCAGGGGTCCTCGTTCAGGTATCTTAAACCCACATCGAAGGTATTTCCACCCCATACCTCAAGGGAATGGTATCCGATGTTATCCAGTTTCTCAGCGATTGGCAGCATATCAGCAGTGCGCATCCTGGTTGCCCAGAGGCTTTGGTGGGCATCGCGCAAAGTAGTGTCGGTGATTTTTACCCCGTTTTCCAAATTCAACCCCCCTGCAGTCCGGAATATAAAAATCAGGTTGCTGTAGATTTTATGACAACCTGATCTTACTATTATGCCCATAAAAACATTATATTTGATTAATCAAGGTTTGGAAACATCTTTGCCGCAAGTATACAATATATACGCTATACGTACCGGGGAACATATATGAGGTATATCCCCATTCCTTATATTTTCGGTATGATGACGATATGCTGGGCGTCTACACCTGTCCTGCGGGAAACCAGGTTGTTTATTTCGCTGGACTCACTGACTGAAAGTTTATCCGCTGTGACTATCACAGTCACCGCCTGTTCATCGGCCATAACAGCCGCATCTTTAAAACCTTTTGCCCTGAGCAGGCTTTCAAGCTCTATTTCTATCTCCATTTTGCTGCTAATTACCAGCAGGCTCTCCTGCGCCTTTTGCCTGGTTTCTACGGCTGATTTGTCGTTGTTGATTACCTCTCTCAACCATTCAATCCTTTGCCCCCGGGTCCGGTCTCTCTCCAGCCGGTACTCGACGTAGAAATCGGAACTGTCATTCACCCTTCCGGTGTTTACTTCTTCGGTCTTGTTTGCCATAAAGGGCTGCGGAGTGACCTCTTCAATGCTGACATCGTTAACAGGCCGGTTTACAGGCATACCCTGTCCGGGGTTCTTTTGTTCAAACAGGCCGCCCTTCAGGCCGGCGAGCAGGAGCAGAACACCACATATGCCCATTAAAATCAACGTCAGGGTGCGCCGCTTAATAATAACAGAGAACATTTCTATCTCCTTTCCATCGGCAGGACAAGTATCTTCTGAGGCTCCACTCCGACCGCCACTCTGGTCGCTTCGTAGAGTTTTGCCTTCACCCTGGCGTCGCCGGCGCCGTCGGCCACCACCAGCACCCCGGCTATTTGTGGAGCTGTCTGCCTTTCGACCACAGGCTGTTCACCCCCGCTGCCATTGCGGTTCATAACCAACTGACTGCTGCCTGTGTCTTCCGTGGTAGTGCGCGTACCGCCTCCCTGGTCTTTTTCCTCGGTAGTTTTTTTGCCTGTGGTATCGTTAACAGCGTACTCCGACCTGGTGGTGCCCGACAGCCGCACTGAAACCTCAACCCTGCCGGCGCCCTCCACCCGCCGCAGCATTTCACAAAGTTTACTGCCAAGCTGTTCTTCTTCTGCAGTCATTTCGCTCCTATACTGTTCAGGCGCCGCGTTAACGTTACTTTCCTGTGGCGGGGTTTGTCCGGTAGAGTACCCTTTGTCCTGGCCGGCGCCGATGACGGCGGAAAATATTAAGATGGCGACTCCCAGAGCCCCCAGTACTACGAGCCATATGCCGCGCCTTCCCTGTTCCTTTACCGGAAATTTACTTTCGTTCCCCCTGCCAAAACCAAGGAATTCAAGTAGTTTACTCAAATCGTCACCTCCGTTTATCTGTATATAACCTTGACTTGCTGCTGTCCCAGACTATAGAAATCAGCTAACGTGCCAATCAGGCCGGACACGGTCCCGCGCGGCGGCCCGGCGTCCGCTGCCGGCTCCGGTCCGGTTTCACCGGCGCTGTTGATAGTTATAGTTACCGGCTTTACTTCTTCGATGGCGATATCGCTTTCCGACGGTGGCGTGCCGGCAGTTTGAGCAACATACAAAACTATTTCTTTAATCTGCCCAAAGTCAGGCTCGCTGCTGTTGGACTGAATCTTTACATCAACGTCCACCACCGGTGTATCCTGATAGACGCTGGTAAGCGCTATTATCTGTCTGGCTATGCCGTCCCCGTATTGTTCTAACGCTTTCTGCTGCTGCTCGTCCGAGATCTTTTTTCCCGCCTCTATCACACTGGAGACTTGCATTTTATCTCCTTCAGCAGTAAGTGCAGACAACTCTCCGCTGTAGTCCCACTGCACCATAGCGCCCACTGCTTGAATCACAGCTATGATAATAAGAAGGCCCATTACCATTTTTACATACTTTTTCAGATCACCCTGCGGCAAGAACATTTCCAGGAACATTGCCAGGATCACAATAATAATAATGTTCTGCACCAGGCTGCGGATTGCTTCCACTGGAC
The DNA here is from genome assembly GCA_018435055.1 of Pelotomaculum sp. Classification (GTDB taxonomy): domain Bacteria; phylum Bacillota; class Desulfotomaculia; order Desulfotomaculales; family Pelotomaculaceae; genus Syntrophopropionicum. The sequence continues at coordinate 330,215 of JAHDOA010000018.1, forward strand.
CCCCCTTTCCCGGGCAGCGCTCTAATGCCGGACGTTAAACCGTTACAGCCGCTGCCTCGTTCACCTTAACATGACCGTTATGTTACCTATGCCCACCACGATGGTAATGGTAAAAAAGAATAACAGCCCCACTGTGGCCACCGCGGCAAAAACCAGAAAAAGGCTGTTGCCGAGGCTGTTCAGGCAATCCACCATCTGTCCGTCAGCAACCGGTTGGATTAAAGAGCCCGCCAGTTTATAGGTAAAAGCCAGTGTTACTATTTTTAACAAAGGCACAATCATTATTGCACCAATAACCCCGATCCCCGCGATTCCCAACGCATTTTTGATTAATAGCGAAGAACTGATGACAGCGTCCAGGGCGTCCGACAGCATCCCCCCCACCATCGGCACAAAAGTTTTAACTGTAAACCTGGCTGTCCTGAACGTTACTGAATCGCTAACCGCGCCTGCCACTCCCTGTATCGCCAGCACTCCAAGAAAAATAGTCGTAAAAACACCCATCAAACCCATAGCCACGGTCTTTAAAAGGTCAGCCAGGTTTGTCACCTTAAACCGGTCAGTCAGGTTGCTGACAACGCCCAGGATGGCGACAAAAAAGAACAGGGGCAGTATGATGTTCTTAATCATGGTACCGAATATACCCAGCGTGGTTAATATAACCGGGCTGAAAATAGCCGCTGAAGCAACACCCCCAACAGCCACCAGCAGAGTCAGCAAGACCGGCAGCAGCGCCTGCATGAACGTAACCATAGCGTCCACCACTTCCCTACCCGCGTTGACTGCCAGGGAAAACGAGCCAATAGCAATTGTTATCAGCACCAGGTAGGTAACGGAATAAGCCAGCTGTCCGGTTGTCCCCTTTTCAAAAGAACAGACCAGGTTCTGCAGCACGGCGCAAATTACCGCCAGGACCACCAGCTTGCCCAGCAGGGCAAAATTAGCCACTACCTCCTTGAAAAGCATACTTACAATATTGTTGAGGGTATCAGCCGGTTTCCAGTCCTGTTCACCCTTAACCAGCTTTATTACCATCTCTTTAAAATCAAACTGCGGCACAGCCCCTTTTACCGCGCTGTCCAGTTGGTTTATATAAGACTGCACATCTTCAAAATCAAGCGGGTCGACCGGGCTCTCCTGGGCAGTTTCGCCGGCAGGGGTCGCGATTACGCCGGCAGGCGAGAAAACAAGCAGAACAGTAAAAATCAATATCATAACCCTCATCACTAAACCTCACCGCCTTACATACCATCGGGGACATACCCCGGCATACCGGGGACATTCCTCCGACCCCAGAGGAATACATGTTAGAGAGGTGTGTCCCCATTCCGCTGTCTGGTATCCTTATACCATTCATTTTTTATAACAATTTTTCTTTAATAAATTGAACCGGCGCATTACAGGAATTACAGGATTTTTCTAACCCGTTTTCAATTAGGTACATCCTTCATTCAGTAGGGCTGGATTTATCCAGCCGTGCGGTTGGGGAAATTCTCCGGCGTTTTAAGGTGGGTTGAACCTTATGTCCGTAAATGAGACTTTTTGAAAGCTTTACGGTACTAGTTTCAGGAGCATCGTCAATACCGCCACCACAATCGGCACCGCCAGCACCATGATTAGGATTTTAGCCGCAAACTCAATCTTGGAAGCAATCGCCCCTTCACCTGCATCGCGGCAGATCTGCGCGCCAAATTCCGCAATATAGGCAATGCCGATTATTTTAAGAATGGTCCCCATATATACCATATTGATGCCCGCTTTATTCGCCAGTTCCTTGATAATATCCATGATTGAACTGATTTTCCCCAGCACCAGCAGGAAAATGATTATTCCTGCGGCAACGCTCAGGAGGACCGCCAGTTCCGGTCGCTGGCTTCTAATCACAACTATCAGCACGGTAGCTATAAACCCGATAGCAACTATCTGCAGCACATCCATAAATTAACCCCTGCTTCTTAATTTCTTATTCATGCCGGGGCATTCCTCGTCCCTCGTAGGGCGGGTTTTAACCCGCCATTCCAATCGTGGGACATTCCTCCGACCAAAAAGGAATACCCGTAAGGTGAGGTGTGTCCCCGTTCCTATGTCTGGTATCACAAAACGGTAAAAGCTACTAAATAACTACTTTGTTCCTATTAAAACAGCTTAAAAACTGATTTGACCTGATCAAACAGAATCGCCAGCAGCTGGATTACCCAGATGAAAACGATTGCCAGGCCGGCCAGGGTAACAATATGCCCCTGCTCTTCTTTGCCGGCTTGCTTTAATATCGCATTAAGGACTGCCACCAGGATCCCGACACCGGCTATTTTAAAAATTAAGTCAATACTGTTAACCATTGCTGCACCTCTTTCTCTTAATAAAGAATAAGAACAACAAGCAGCCCGCCCAGAAAACCAAGATAGTTCCACAGCTTTACATTGCGGGCGGCTTCGCCTTCCGCTTTGGCGTTTTCTGATTTAATCTGTTCCATAGCCAGGTTCAAGTGCTTGACTTGATCGGCGCGGTCTGAAATTCCCAGAGAAGAACCCAGGCTGCGCAGAATGATCAGGTCCTGCGGATTTAAAGCGCTTTCACGGTAATAAGCGCAAAGGGAATTTTCCCAGGCAGCCGCGGCGGTAATGCCGGCAGCAGCAGAAAGTTCTGCCGCGGCCCGGCTGAACAAAGGCGCTACCGCCTGATCGCAGCGGTTGGCCACCTGCTCCAGGGCTACCTTCATGTGATTCGCCCCGTAAGAAATTTCCGTTTCCAGCATCTGCAGCGCATACCCCAGTGATTTCAGCTCTCTGGGCCTGCGGCTGTATCTGCCGGCCACGGTCATACCGCCGATACCGCTGGAAGCTACTACCATAGCGGCTCCAAGCAATTTAATCATTTTCTCACCCCCACAGCCCGAAAAGTCTTGCCATCAACTATATTTTCAACCGTTCCGGCGCCACGGGAACGACCTAAAATTACATACCGCTCGATCATCTTGGAACGGATCAACCTGCCGAGCACAGGCCTTTCAGCCAGGTCAGCCAGCGATGAGCCGTGGGCTGTAAGAAGGATTTTGACCCCGGCGTTTAAAACTTCCTCCATAGCGTCAACATCCTCCCGGCGGCCAATTTCGTCAGCCGCAATCACCTGAGGCCCCATCGAACGCAAAAGCATCATCATGCCTTCCGCTTTAGGGCAGCCGTCTAAAACATCGGTCCTTATGCCCACATCACGCTGGGGTACTCCCCTGTAACAACCCGCTATTTCAGAACGTTCGTCAACCAGCCCGACAGTAAGCCCCGGATAAAGGAGGCCCGGGACACCGCTGCTGATCTGCCTGATTATGTCTCTCAGCATGGTCGTCTTGCCGCACCTGGGTGGTGACACCAGGATAGTATGATAAATTCCACCATTTTTTTTATCAACAATATGAGGCAGGAGCCCTGACGCCGCCCCCGCAACCTCACGGGAGACACGCAGGTTGCAGCAGGACAGGTTTTTCAACGTCCTGACTTTCCCCCCGTCCAATACCGCCCTGCCCGTAATGCCCGCCCTGTGACCGCCCGGCAGGGTTATAAACCCGGTCCGCAGCTCCTCCTCCAGGGCATAGAGTGAAGAACCGCTGATCAGGTCAATTAAATTCTCCATATCCGCCGCTGTAACGTGGTAAGCTTCGACAGGCTGCCGCGCCGGCTTCCCTTCCGGATTTACAAATATATCTCCTGATGATAACCCGAGCGCCAGCGGTTTTCCCTGCCTGATCCTGATCTCTTCAACGCTGTCAAGGATCGGACCAGGCAGAGCTGAAATCATGCGCCGGATTTTCACAGGAAGCACCAGCAGGATTTCATTGCCCGCCCAGGCGCTGTAACGATCATCTTTACAGTTGATAAAATCTGCTCCAATCATGGACAGCCCCCCTGATAATAAATATTTACTCTAACGGTAAGTTATACCAAAATTTTAATCGCCGGACAAAAAGTAAAGCCTCCATGCGGCGGCTGGAGTGTATCGACAAATATATTAAGCAAAGTCTATTGTGTTGTAGCCAAGCCTGCACGAGAGAACAGGCTAAGGCGACCTTGTTTGATTACATAGAACTATTTTATAACCGAAAAAGACTGCATTCCGGAAACGGCTATGTTGCTCCATTAAGAGCGGAAATGGGAAACAAGGAACGGGGACACACCTCCATCATAAGCATTTCTGCATGCTGTAGAATGTCCCCGATACTAGTAACCAAAGCGGCTGGTGCAGTATATGTTGTAGGTAACAAATGTTTTAATAAAAACGGGATGTGATTAAATCCATGAGAAACAATTACGAGCCGGCCGCTTTTCTTTTCCCCCTGCCGCCGGAGCTAAGGGAACAATATTATAATTGGTCCAAAACACATCAGAAAGGCGCCGGTTTTGACGGCAAAGAACCGCTTTTAATCCCGGTTTACCCGGCCTTTCCGGGGGCGGCGCCTTACCCCCCCAATTACTCATGCAAAGGTGGATTTGGCATGCCGGGTGTAAACCCGTTCATATTATTTCTCATACTGATCCTCCTCGTATTTGCCTTTAAAAAAGAGCAGATCGTGGAAGCGATCAAAAAGATGCTGATCAAATAGCATAATTAACCCCTTACGGGCATAAAAAAGAGTGGATAGAAAAAGGCGTAGTTCTATAGGTCAACTTAATAAACAATACCAAAAACCCAAACCAAAAAGCGAAAAAGAGGCACTATCTCAAACGATAGCGCCTCGTTTGTTATATTAATAACTATATACTCTGCCAACTTGCCTCACTCTATATTACCTACAAGATCGGAAAATGCCCAAGCCCAAAAGTCGTATAAGGTTTTTTGAGTGCCATCTCCACCGTTTAGGAATAATTCCTTTCCGGTTTTCTTTTGCGTGAAAATGACGGGATAGCCTTTATTGGTCATCCGCATTACACTTATGTATTTCTTTAATCAGAAGCCTATTTTCATTCAATGCAGACTCAAGGCGTAAACAGTTTTCGTTTTTATTCCTACGTAACGTACGTATTTCATCGATTTTACTGTCCACTTTGCTAATACGCGAATCAAACTCGGCTTCGAGAAATTTATGCAGTGCATTCACAAAATGCTTTTCAAGCTTACGAGCAGCATTGTTAAAGCCGCTCCTAATATTTTCTCTATTACTGCGCATTTCTGCATCGATTCTCTGTGCATCAGCATCCTCTTTTACCTGCATACCAACTGAGAAAACTACTCCTAATATAGAAAGTGCTTTCCCCGCAACAGCTATACCTTTGGTTATCTTAACAGCTTCCCATGGCTTAAATTTATGACCAAAAAAATGACCAATGGTTTTAACTGCCGAATGTACTGAGCTTTCAGAAAACGAAGCTAGTTTTGTTGCATTTGTTGCGACACCGGCTTTATATGCATTTTCTGTAACAAATTTTCCTGCCCTATTCAGAGTATCTGATTTTAGAAAGCTTATAATCTGTAGTGGCAATGTATCTTTCTTCTCCGAAAGACGTATATCAAGCTTCTTTGAGAATTCTGATTTATTTAATTGTTCTAATTCACTATCACAGTCACCGACAAGACTTTTTATTTTTTCTTGAACATCGGCTTCGCATTGGTTTGCTATAGCATCAACCTTTTGCGTCGCTTTTTCCAATCCCTCTTTTACATCATCTTCCTTTGCGTCACTTACAATTAAGTTTGATGCTTTAATGCCTTCATTTCTAATATCAGCGGATGCTTCAGTATAAATATTTTCAACACTTTGCTCAATGCGCCTGCGATTATCCGCCAAGATATGTCGTTCTTGTAGATATCGTTCCTCAAGCGCATCGATATCACTGTCTCCGGACGAAGGCTGAAGATGCTGTATGCCGCTCTGTAAAACCTTGTCAAGTATATATAAGGCGGTTGTGAGCCGAGCCGGAATGTTCTTCTCTTGAATGAATTGATTTAACGTTTCGACAAACCGGCTATACCCGCTTCTTTCAAGCAACTCCTCAGCTATATCCTTATCTTCCTCTGTTAAGCTATCAATGTACGATTCAGCAGAAACAAAACATATGCGTAAATTTTCTGGTGTGTATGGGGTAGTGACTTTTCGCAGATCCTCTCGTATAATATCTTGGCGTTCCTGCGTGTTTCCGCCACGCTCCATTTTATTAACAACTAAAATCATTTCGCCAGCTTTATCTCGTTCTATCGCTAATTTGCGAAAATGCTCAGCAAGATGTGAATCAAATAGTTCATTGGTTATGACAAATATCAACATATCTGCATTGGCGATAGCAGCATATGATATTTCATCGTGATCGGGACGAATCTTTGTATGAATGCCCGGCGTGTCTATTACACTAACACCATTCCAGCCGTATGTATGCATCTGTTGCGTGGTTATACCTTCGCCAATAGCTATATCTTTGTGACCGGTCAACATTTTCAATATTGATGATTTACCAGCACCATACTGGCCGACGAAAATAAGATTGATTGGTTTGTTGTCTGTATAAATACTAACAGGTAAGCCGGAGTATTTAACACCAGCTGCGTCAAGTAGATTCCGCACCTTTTCAATAAGCTCAGTGCTTTTTGCTGTCCATTCAGCTATTTGAACGACCATATGTAACCCTCCCCCTATTTAGTAATAAGCAATTCGGTCAGTTGTTGTGCCAAACGCACTCTATTAACGGTTAAAGCGTTAAGCTTGTTAAGTGGTACATGTGCGATTTTCAATTTATATTCTATACTTATATTATCTTTTGCACAGCCTCGTCCAATTGCCCTTGAGAGAAGAATTTTGGGGTTGTCGTTATAGAACACAAACCACACCTGCTCTTTTAGCAGGACTGAAAGATTTCTTCTAATATCATCTGGGAATCTCTTCCCATCATCTAACATTATCATAATAGCATTGCCGGGTATACGCGCCAAATCTCGAACGTGCCAGTCCAAGCCGCCAGCACCCACAAAACTTAATGCTTCTATAATTAACATCTTATTTATTTCTTTCAATTTACGATTAAGACGCCATCCCAAATCTTTCTGTGCCTCAGATAATTTGAATAAGGAATCAATAACAGCGTTTATATCGTTTGCCACACCATACAATCGTTTTTTTAGTAGTTCGTTATAAAGTATATCTAACATTTGTTTTCTTAGACTTCGTATTGTCTTGTCAATATGGTCATTCAATTTTCCTTCCAACTTGCGCCTTGCATCCATTGCTTTATTTTCACGGCTTTTAAAAAAAAATGATCCAAAAAATCCTATTAAAACTACACCAGTTGTTGCAAACCATCCAACTGGTCCTGTTATTAATCCTAGAATGGTTGCTATGCCGACGCCACCGCCTGCAATAGTAGAGACCCAACTCCATATACGTTTGCCGTCAATTAAGCTTGACATATTTATTGACTTATCGGCAAATACAGCCGCAGAAAATGAAATTTCCTGATTTATTTCACGAGTTATCTCTCTTAGTCCATCATCACAATCAGATGCCAATTTTTTTATTAATTTATCACACCGCCCTTCAATGTTCTTTGGTTTTAATACCGCATCCCATTTTCTGTTGGCATTCGGATTATCATAGTTATCTTCGGCAAAAGATGCGATTTCGCTTATTAATGTGCTTCTAATTTTTGTAAGCATTGAATCTATTTGAATTATCCCATCATCTTTAAATTTCTTCGTCCAGTCACTTAGTGCACGGCGCTTGTTCAACAACAGGCGTCCCTGTTCACTGTTTTGAGCACTTTGCCACAATAATTTCTCCATTGTATCAAGCAATGGCTTTCCAACGCTATCGACAAAAGTCTTGACTCTATAAAACTTACCGCGAGTGATAACCTCTTGCGTAATAAATTGCTCAACATATTCGAATTTACTTAATTCCGCCAATGCCTGAGCGTATTCGTTGCATTCTGGCTGCTGCGACAGATACGCTGATTTGAGATGAACATATGCAAACCGAATATCATGCCAGTCTTGTCCATATTGGATGGCAAAGGCAAAAAATTGAGCCTTAATGCCATCCAACCGCTTAAAATCAAACCTTTTTGCTATATCTCGCAACATAAGCTTATAGCTTTTAGTTGTGTCTATATCAACCTTTACATTAATAATTCCTAAAACTGGCTTGCCGAGATTTCGTACTTTAGCCAAGCATTCGGCTTCTGCAGCTTGCGGAGCATCATCTGTTACGAGGAATAAAATTAAGTCTGCGGTTTTGGCTGCTTCAAAAGCGGTAGTTTCATCTTCTTCACCTTCAAAAGCAGCTATGCCTGGAACGTCTGTTATTCTGAGGCCATTCCAGCAATATGGACGAACATCACGCGTGGTTCTCTGCGAACCCTTTCCGATTGAAGCTCCGTTTCCGTGTGTAAGGATCTCCATGAGGGTAGACTTTCCCGCCATTGTACGACCAAAAAGCGTTACGGAAAAAGAAGACATCGAATCCTTTAGCTGTTGTATATCATCTTCAACTTGTGAGGACAGATTTTTCAGCTTTAAGCTGATATCCGATAGTTGTGTTTTCAGGACATCTCTGGCATTCGGGGTATTAACTTTACTTTTGCCTAACTGCATCAAACTATCTCTTATTTGCTCTGAAGCGGTGGATACTGCCTTCTTAAGCTCATTAACGCCGTCTTCTGCAAGCCGATACCCCGTATTGGCATACCTTGTACATTCTTCTAATGCGGTTTGTAATTGTGACGAATCCATTATCCCGTTCCCTTTACGCAATATACTAATTAGATTGTCCTAATCGTTCATTAATTTCTTCATATTGATTTTGAAACCCGACTACGATAATCATTTGCAGGTTATAATGCTTAACCCCACGTGTTACCTGGAGCGAGCCTTCAGTTTGAACTATTCTGAAATTACTAATAGTTGCTTCGGGTTCGAGTTCCGAACATAGGGGCGTGCATTGCGCGCCCTTGTTAACAGGATTAACAAATGTGTCTAAAATACTTACTGTCCTTTTATGACATTTATGATTAACTTGCTTGCCTCATCATTTTGAATCTTTCTTTTTATTCCCTCTGCGTTTTTCATAGTCCTCGTCGATACCCTTTTTCCAGTCGGCGCTGATGGGCGCCGCATTGGCGCGGAAACAGCACACCGCGTCACTTACAACCGCATAATTAAGGTGTATACCCTCAGGGTCAGCGTGATAATTGGCGGCACGGTCAGCTGATATGCCAAATCGTGCGGCAGTCTCTACAGCGTCAATGTTCGCTCCCAGGAAGATGAACTCCCAGCCGTATTTTTCTTTCTGCCGTTCTATCATCTGCCGCACTTTGTCGTAACTGTACTCGCGGCTGGCATTTTCCATGCCGTCAGTTGTGACGACAAACATAACTTTTTCTGCCCGCTCATCTTCAACCGTGTGTTTCTGCCCATTAATGATTTTATCGATGGTGCGGCCGACCGCGTCCAGGAGAGCTGTGGCGCCGAGCACGAAATACTCCCGGTCAGTTATAGTCGCGACACATTTGAGGTTGATGCGGTCGTGCAGCAGCTCATATTTGTCATCGAACAAAACCGTGGTAATGACGCACTCGCCATCTTCCTTTTTCTGCTTGTCCAGGAGCGAGTTATAGCCGCCGATGGTATCGCTCTCCAGCCCGCTCATGGAGCCGCTGCGGTCAAGTATAAATACCAATTCTGTAAGACCTTTTTTCATCCAAGTCATCCTCCTTGATTGTTTTTATAATCAGAGGATAACACTTTGATCTATTATGGAGGTCGCCCGCCGGGCGACAAATTACGCTCCTTTCACCAATAACACCAATTACTGCTCCAAGCATGGTCAAGCCGTCCCTTTGTAGTTAATTAGCCGGCGCTAGCCTTCAGTTTAAACTATAAGGAAATTCCTAATAGTTGCTCCGGGTTCAATACATATACTCATTATGAATGACCAATTGGTACGTCAATATGGTCAATGGCAACACAGACACCATTCTTTATAATGTAGCATTCAACATAATGCGGTCCAAAGAATCTAGTAGTTTCTACTCTCTCGGGTTGGTTAGTTTTTAATATTTCGCCCCTAATATGGTTTCTTCTTTCAGCTTCTGCTCCAACGTTTCGAACTTTCCACCATATATTATATGGCCTTGGGACATTACATTCTTTTATATAAAATTTAAGGCTTAAATTGTGGGGCAAGAACTTTTTCAAAACTTTATTGATATAAACACTGATGGGGGCTGTCCTAAAGCCTTTTCCAGAAGTTTCGCAGTCAATCACAACTTCATAAATTTCATTAATATTTACTTCATCTTCTATGAACTCCTCAGTATTTGAAAAAGTAAAAGTATTTCTACCAAATGCACTTTTACTTAGGGCGGCAGCATGCGTGATCGGTTTACCATAAATGTTAACAGTTACCATTTACCCCCTGGGAATTAACAGCCTTTACCCAGGGCGACAACAGTCGTTCCCTGTTGACGTTGGGATCAACACCCTCACTCATAAAGTAAATAATAAGCTGA
>JAHDOA010000052.1 GCA_018435055.1 Pelotomaculum sp.
ACCATTTTACAGGGGAGTGGTATCCATGCGTGAATCGCTGGTATCTATCTGCGAATTGTCTGGTTTTATGCAGCGGTATCATTACCGTGAATTACCGGTATCATGTTGCGTATTGCTGGTACGCTCTGCGCGAAATATTCATTCTTTCTATCAAATTCATATAATACATCTCCAGGCTTAATCTAGTTCACCATAAAGTTATTAAAATGATAAAAGCTTACTTTGCAATACCATAAATAAATATAGCGGGCTAATCAGCTTTTCGCCAGAAACAGACGTGTTTGTAGAGAACATGGCAGTTGCAACCGTGATTATGACAAGTAAGCATGTCTCACTCCTTAGGATAAGCGACTCTCCTGCAGCATTTCTTTCAAGAATGACGCGGCAAAACGGTTAGTTTCAAGGGCTTTTGAACGAACGGGAAGTCTTAGCTCTCCCAATATTCCGGATCATCCATGCTGTGGACCTTCGGCCATTTTCACAACTGTGCAGCAACTCTTTTGACATCAACATCCACGATAGCTGTCTTCTCCCGGAGGAGTTCGATGGCCAAGCGCATGGCTTCGCAGGATTGCTTAACAAACCGAGTAGTCTTCCCGTGGCCATGCATCTTTGTCATCCATACCATAGAAGCTTCTACATTATTAACCGCTGATTAATTTTAACGAGTTCACCCTATTTTACTGACGCATAAAGTAGTTGCAAACACCATGACATTAATAAGGTCTTTGGACTTTCCGATGAGTTGGCCATGATGGAAAAAGTCAGAATAACGGAGATTCGCAAAATGTAATGAATTTTTATAGGGACAAAACAGCCTACGGGGCAATCCCCGAAGGCATTAATATTACTGGAGGCGATAGAGTGATTTGAAACCCTCGTCCTATATATTAGAAGGCCAAAATGAAGGCCATGCCACATTCCCTAATATCTGAAAGCTATTTTAATCTTTTATCCTTTACCAGTCTCCAGTAATGATATCCTAAAGCAGTTAGTTTGCAGGCTTTAGAATTCATTGCTGCAAAATACATATGCTCCTCATCAACTGGAATTACCAAGCCAATACTTTGAAATTTTTGTAGATGTTTAAATATCTGAACATTCTCTTTTTTTGCATATGGCTCAATAACATTGTGCTCTATATATATTGAATTAGTATCTTCAAATGAAGGATCTAATGCAAATTGTTGCTCTGGAGTAGGGAAATAGTCAATAATTTTCCTTAGTGTTTCAAAAGGAACTTGTGGTGTCACCGTCCTTAATGATGTAAATCGTGATATATTAGTTTTGAAGACAGGTCTCTGATTCCAGGGACCTAATGCTTGATCGATATATGCATAAATGCTTCCAGGCGTTATATTTCCTCTAAGATCCGCGGCTCCGCCCTGCAAAGCATCTAATAATAAGTTAGTAAAAACCCCATGCCCATTAACTTCCAATGATGGCTCATTATCTCTGCTTGCTGTAAGAATTGAGATGCCTTCGGCAATATGAGTTTTTCCATTAGCTGTTTTTGGTGACCCAAGTGCACCTGAATAACAACAATCTAAAATTATTATTTTGTCTTTCGACTTAGAATCGTTAGCTATTGTAAGTAATTCATCCATAGAAATACCTTCATCATCTTTCTTGAAATCGGGGGTGACAATATAACCACCTAAATCATTAAAAATGCCATGCCCAGAAAAGTAAAACAGTGATGTGTCGCTATATCCACTAAACAATTCTTTAATTAATCCTCTTAATTCAGATTTGGTTGAAACATCATTAACAACCCTGACATCAAAATTTGGGGACCCATCGCCATTGGTTTCGATGATACTACTAAAAGCAGAAGCATCATTAATACATCCTTTAAGTGGGCATGAAGGATAGTTATTTATTCCCACAACTAATGCTTTTCTCATATTAGCCTCATACTCCTTTTTATGTTTTTGGAGGTCTAAAGTTTATAAGTTTTCTAAATTACAGCTTTTAGTTCTCTGTAAAATCTTGCAGTTTCAGACTCATGTGCAGTCCTTCCTGAAGATTTCTCTAATAATATTTTTTGTTTTACATTTTTCTTTATTTCAATATACTTTGCTAAATCAGCTTGGTTTTTTAAACGAGGCCAGTAATTAAGATAATCAGGTAGCTTAATTGGAGCTTTTAAATAATTTACTACAGGAAAATCTTTCTGTGCAGCCATACCTATTTCAAAGGGCACCCACCAAGAATTTTTTGTTTTCTCAGACATAATAACTAGCAAATCTGTACAATCGTTGAGCCTTTTCCTAACGTGATTTGTCAGAGCTTCTCCTTTAAGAGTCTTTTCGTTGTCTAGTAGATCTAAATATGCCTCAACATAATAACCTTTTAATATTTTCAGGACTTCTACTGCTGCAAGATAATCCTCTTGCTTATGGGAAATAAATACTTTCACCTCTTTACCCCCTTAAATAATTTTTTATAAACTATCAATAAAATTCTTTATAGCATCCCAAGTCCAATTTACAACCTTCTTATGCGCCAATTGAGGGGGTATTTGTCCCTTATCATCTTTATGAATATGAATTCCGATCATTGGTACTCTCTCTTCGTTTGCACACTGCATTTCCCATTTTGCACCATCCGCATTTCGAGTATGTTTGCTAATCAAAGCAATTACCCCATCGCAACCCTTAACCCTTGAACGACAGTTTGTTTTCCATTTGCTATCCCAGGCTTGCTTTGCAGACATGTCTACATATGAAAACGGAGATTTAGTGTTAAGCGATTGACCTTTTAATAAATCTCTATAGCTCTCATCTTCAATTGCAAAGCTAATGAAGATTCTTTTTTCTGCCATTATTTCTCCTCCTTTTATTTATATTTACAGGGCCTTAGATTAGCAGATACCAATTTGAATCTAGAATAGAATGTTTTACACGATAGCTCATACATAATAATTTCCATAGGAAACAATGTAATCCTTTTTTATTTTTGTTAATTCGACAAAATTATTCCATATTATTGTACTCTTCTTGCTCCAACCCTTCAAGGCGAGCAATATCCTCTTCAGCAATTTGGCCGGCATCACGTCCCACGCGGGCAAAAGTTACATGCCAGCTATATTATCTTTTTTCAAACCGCTCCAAAACTTCTTCAATCCGCAAGAAACACTTCTCCCCGCCCCGGGCCTCTTTGATGACGAAGCCGGATGCTCCCGCGTAGCGGATCAAAAGGCCCGTTTCAGTGGCAAACGAGGCGCGTCCGGCCGGGTTGTCCGGGTTGGGCGCCTTTACCGGCCCCGGCTCTATATGAAACGCCACACCCCTGGCCCGTAGCCCCTCGTAGAGCCGCCATTCGGGTTCTGTCTCCAGGAACAACTCTTCCAACACCCTGGCCCGCTCCAGAGAGAGGCGCGATGTCCAGCGATGGCTGGAAAAACGGCGGCCCGGCCCTTGACTGCTCTTATTCACGATCGGGCGCTGCAGAGCATGGATCTGGCCCAGGCGATAAAGAACCTGCAGTTTCTCCCCGTCCCGGCTGGAAACCCAGGGAGTGGGGATATCCTGGCGCCGGACAATTTCCAGGCCGGCGATCTCAGCCCTGTAGGCCACAGCCCCGACGCCGGCCAGGCGCAGGGGAGCCGGCAGGTAAATGGCCAGGTGCCTGGCCACAAACTGGCGCCGCTGGGTTTTTAAAAGGTCCATATAGTAAAGGCCATTTTCTTTGATCCAGTGCAAGTGCTGCTCCGTCTCGCTGTTACCTCTTAAAACACCGATTAACACCGGTTCGGCAGCGGCGGTGCGCCAGGCAAAGGCACGCTCCCTGGACTGGTGCTCGATCACCTGGTCGGCCAACTCCCAGCCGCCCTTACTCAAGGCCGTCTGCAGCCACTGCCGCATGTAATCCTCATCCCCGGGCAATAAAGGCACTGCCCCAATCCCAATCTTCTCCAGGGACTGCCACAGCAGGCTGTTTCGGTATTCCCCCTCTGCCTGCTCACGGTATGGGAATACGGCGGCCGCCTGGACTATGGTCCGCCCGGGCCTGCTCTTCTCTTTGCCCGGCGGGCTGTTTTCAATAATCGCATCCCGGTAGCGGTGCAGGACGTTGAGGGCGTCTTCCGGTGGGCCGGGTGAGGCGTATCTGCCCACGAATTCCGGTGAGGAATCGATCCGGTATTTGGCGTCCAGCAGCAGGTGTAAAACCGGCCAGTCCGGGTCCGCCAGGGTCACCAGCATATCGGGCTGCTGGGGGATGAGCACATAGTCGTTCTGGAAGCGCGGGTTATAGACTACTTTTATGCTGCGGCCGTTGCAGTCATTAAAGGGCACGCTTGTGGTACGGCCTTTTTGCAGCAGTACCTGCAGTCCCTGTTGACGCACTGTGAACAACTGGTTGACGGGGATCTCTTTACCGGTGGCTTCGGCAATCAGCCGCACCAGGGCCAGGTAGCACCAGTATTCGTAAAGCTGGCTCAGTTCCTTCACCGACAGGCGGACCAGACCCCCTTCCAGGCGCAGGCCCAGCGATAGCAGGAGTAAAGCCCGGTACACCTCCCGGTAACCGGGCGCAGCCAGCAGCTGCAGGGAGACAAAACCAGGGGGCAGTTGATCCCCTGCCGCTGCCAGGGGTTCTAACCGGCAAAGGGCGGCGATCCGTTGATCCAGCCGGTCCAGCTCGGAGATGGCCTGCCGGCCTCTGTCCCCTTTGCCCCGGCTTTCTTGCAGGCGCTGCTGTTCCTGGCCCCGCAGCAGCCGGAGACGCTGGTGAATCAGTTTTAACTGCCTGGCAATCCAGCGGTGTTCCAGGGTGTCCAACACCGGCCGGGCCCGGCGTTCCGCCACCTGCTCCCGCACGCGCACTCCCCCGCCCAGTTCCAGAAGACCGCCCGTGCCTTTACCCCGCCGTAATTCCGAGCGGACCGAGGCGTCAACCCGCCTGACTTTTTCTACACGGGTTGTAACCGGTTCACGGCTCAGCCCGCGCACCGGGCGGGTGGCAATATGGCGCAGGGCCCGTTCCAGCCCGTCCATTATGTGGCGCAGCAGGGACAGCCATTCTACGTGGGTGGGCTGGGGCACTTGAAAACTAAGACCCAGTTGAAAGGTGGCCCGCAGGTATTCCAGAGCCAGGCCGGTCAGGATCTCCTGAACCTCGGCCAGGATCTGCCGGTAATCGGTGGCATAGTCTAATTTGGCTGGAAAGACTTCTATTTCAAAACTGAATTCCGGTCGGCCGTCCAGCAAAATAGTAAATTCGCTCCGGCCCACCTGGGAGCCGAAGTTTACATAGCCGTGCAGAATCCTGCCGCTTTCTTCCTGGTTGATGTCTCTGGTAATTAAGGGGTCCCTATGTAAGATGGACAGGCGGCCGGTTTCTTTGGAGCGGGCATAGAATTTGTAATCGATCTGCTCAAACAGGAGGGGGCCGATTGTCTGTTCCGGGTCTTGCGCCGCGGCTTCCGGCAGGGTACTGCGCCAAATGTTTATAAAGCGCAAGTTTTCTCTGAGCTTGCGCAGCACAAGGCGGCCAGGAATTGAGGCCTGGCCTGGCGGCAAGGCCGGCTTTTTAGTGCGTTCCGGCCCCCAGCTCAAGTATAGATGGTCTGTTTCAATGGTAAAAAGGGCTTCCATATATCAGCCTCACAGCCAGAAGGAGGTAAATCCTTCATTGAGCAAACGGTCCCACATCAGGCACAGCCTGGCCGCTGTCCGCGGGAAACGGGCGCCGGGCAGGCTGCCGCCCCGTCCCGCGGTCTCCCAGGTATCAATAACAGCAGACGCCTGATCTTCTGTCACCAATACCTGTCCCTGGTATGTCCAGCCGAGGAGCTGTAAGATGACCTGGCGGATTGCGCTGCTGCCCCCGGCAATCCGCGGCAGTACTTTCATCAGCAAGGCAAGGTCCAGTGGGTCCACAGAAACGCCGCTGCGGGTGACAAAAGCCTCTGCTATTTCCCGCCCATGCAGGACAAATAGCGCAATTTCATCTCGCACCCGGTAGCCTACTTGCAGCTGGGCCCGGGTTAAGAAAGAATTGATGGCAGTGAGGGACTCAATCACATCCTCAATGATTTGCTTTGTTTCTCCGTTGTAATCAACCAGGTCCCCCAGACGCGCTGCCCGCGGGTACCAGGCGGTGACCGGCCAGAGCGTAATGCCGGCGGGATCTTCTGCAGGCTTTTCCCATGCTGTCAGATCGATGTCCGACAGTTCGATGGTAAAAGCCCGGTCCAGCACTTTGCGACTGAAGCCGTGGGTGCTTTCATCCATATTGACTGTGCCCACAATGGCCAGGTTGGGCGGCAGTCCTTGTTCCAGCCAGGCTGCATCATCTTCCTGCAAGGCGATGTTAATCAGCGGCCCGCTGGCATAGCCGCCGCCGGCCGCCGGCCTTCGATCTTCGATGCAGCTCAGCACTTCGGCAAAGTATTGCTCGACGCGGGCTAAATTCATTTCATCGAGAATGCAGACAAAGTGCTTGTCCGGCTGCTTCTGGGCCTCTCGGGCCAATTCCAGCAGCGGCCCGACCCGGAATTTCCCCTGCAGATCGCAATAGCCCAGCACATCCGAACTGTCGGTCCAGTCCGGGCGCACCGGTAAAAGTTGTGACCGACCGCCGGTGATTTCAGCCACCAGGGCTGGTAGTTTCGATTTGCCAGTGCCGGACACGCCGGCCAGGATAACAAACGGTTTGGTGCGCAGCGCCGTGATGTAAGCGGCAATCTGCCAGGGCTCGAAATAAAAGCCGGATGCGGCTATTGCTCCTATTAGCTGGCTGACGCCCTCGTCCAGGCTAAACAGTTGCTGATCATTGTCTTGCTCATCATGGTCTTTTAACCCTACGTAGTGGTCATATGTTTTCAAGAGGATATTCAGGTCGTTTATCATTTCATCATCATCAGGCAGAGCTTTGGCGTCGTAAAATTTGTAGGCGGCTGTAGAATACTCATAATCAACACCGAGGCCCGTATCAGAACGCAGGTCGATTTTGCTGTCAAGCTGAAAACTATAATCCTCAAGTTTGCTGCATTGCTTACGAATAGTTTCCGACTGGGCGCGCAAAAAGTTCCTGGCCTCGGTAGTACCAAGCCGGCTTTTTGGCTCTGTTACACCCTGGGCCAAGCAAAGATAGACCCCGCTCATATCCTGACGAAATAGATAAACACAATAAACCCCTTTCTGAGTGGTGGAGGTCTCACGGGAATCAAGGAATGCAATCCAGGGAATTTTAGCCCAATTCCCCATTCCAACTGACCAGATAACCTTCAGATGGGCAGATTGCTTTATGTAATCATTTGCCTCAAATAATTCTTGAATATTACTAAAGGCGGCCCAGATGGGGTGTTCTTTGCCGAACTTTCCACCGGTACGCGCTTTTAAGTATTCCGCAAAGACGAAGATTAACCCAGCGTGCAGATCTTTTATTTTAGGTTCACCATCCTCTTCGTTGGTTATTTCCACATTATCCAATATTTCGATAAATTGCGAGGAAACCCTTTAGCTGTTTTGCAGTCTATTTTTGCAGGAAAAATCGCGGCACAAAGCATACGTTTTCCAGGCCAATATTTCTCCCCCCCTACATTACAGATAAATGATAAACCTCTTGGAATGACAACAGTATGTCTTGCGGATAGCATATTTTTTCAGGAAAACGTCCGGCAGTTCTAAGTTTGTTTTCAGCTAATCGGTGATACTATACTAATAAGAGGCGCTTCTTAAAATATATAAGGAAAGCAGGTGGATTTATTAAATCTAAAAAGTGGCGGTTAGGGGCGGTCCTGATCGCGGCGGCAATCCTGACGGTGGCAGTGAGCGGATTATCCTTCGCCGGCAACGATCAGACCGGTGCTCCGGATATGAAGGCCATGTGTCAGAGCTTTATCACCAGGCTGGCTGCAAATCTAGGTGTAGATGAAGGCGCCCTGACGACGGCGATTGAAACCACAAGGCAGGAAATGATTGACGAGGCAGTACAGAACGGCACAATTACCCAAGAACAAGCGGACAAGATGGCTGAAATGTCCACTGATGGTATTTGTGGCGGATTCGGTTTCCCGGGCGGTAAGGGCGGCCCCGGCGGTCGTGGCCCCGGGCAAAACCTGGATGATATGGCCGGCATATTTGGGATAACAGCCGACGAGCTGAAGGCAGAGATGGATGCCGGCAAGAAGTTTGATGAGATTGCTGCCGATCAGGGCCTGACGATGGAGCAAGTTCAGGAAAAAATGAAGGAAGCTAGAAAGGCTAAAATTCAGCAGAAAGTTGCGGACGGTACAATAACCCAGGCCCAGGCTGATGAAATGCTGCAAAGGCTGGAGCAGGGTCAGAAAGGCGAAGGCTTTGGCGGGCATGGACGTTGCCCTGGTGGTCCAAATAATTCCACCCCTGGTGAATAAAAATTCTCTGGATTACGGACCTATCTGAAATTCCCGCCCCACGTGATCCTGCCTCCATGCTCCGTTCATACATGCTCTTTTTGCTCACTAAACCGGAAATCGGCGTTACCGCATGGGTTGATGAACTGTACCGCGTTCCTCTCTATGCTATCCTCAGCGGTTTTGTACCCGGTGATGTCCCCGGCATCGGCACGTTCTATGATTTTTTCGCCCGCTTATGGGCTGCGTCTAAAAATAACATTAGGCCTCGTAAGCAGAAGCGCAAGCGGAAACCAAGGAGGGGAAAGAAGGGTGAAAAAGACCCAACTACAACACCCGGCCGCATTAAGCGCTTAGCCAACTGGATGATGCGCCATATGGACAAGCAGAAGGATTTGCCAATGGATCGTCTGTTCCATTTCTTCCAATCTCAATTTCTTGCGGTTTCGGCAAGGCTCGGATTGCTCGGGGATATAGGCACGCTTGGTATCGCTGGTGACGGCACTCCTGTCGTTACCGCAGCCTATCCCCGCAGCAAACCGGGTTGTAATTGTCATGCCCAAGGCCTTGCGAAGTGCAACCATCCCCGCATCTATTCTCAACCCAACTGCAATTCCGGCTGGGATAGCGCGCGGGAGCGATACTTCAATGGATACCACCTGTACACACTGACTGCCGCAAACAGCCCATATGACTTACCGTTGTACCCTCGCCTACACCCTGCTTCCCGACATGATGCAGTAAGTTTTGTCGTATCTCCGGTTGAGTTTTCGCAACGTTTCTCCTTGGGCATGATAGACAAGATCTTGCTTGATGCCGCTCATGATGCCGGACCTATCTATGACCTCTTGATTCACCAGAACATTGAACCTTTTATTGACCTTAATGTACGCGGCAAGAAGAACCTGGAAACTAACTGTGATATTCAGATTTCGCCTGAAGGCATCCCTATTTGTTCTGCCGGAAAGAAGATGAAGCGTTACGGCTTCGACCATTCCCAGAAACGGCATAAGTGGATATGTCCGATTGTTTCCGAATACACCGAGGGATTCGGAAAAGTGGAAATTTATTTACAAACGACGTACGGCTGCTGAGCGAACCAATAAGCGTGAGAAGGTCGATTATAAACTGGAATCTGGTCGTCACCGTTCTACTAAGATGTGGTACGTACGCATCTACGGCATCATGATGTGCCAGCACATAGACGCTTGGTATGCCCACCAGCATGAAAATATGAAAAACTTAAAACAACTTATTTTCCAAAAGGCTGCTTAATTTAACACCAAGGCTGTTTTTTTATAGATGCCGTTAGGCTTCTTTGACATGCCCTTTTTTATGATCGTAGTGAAAGGACTTTCTTTTCTTAGCCTGACAGGCCAGAATTTCCAGTTGCTTTATGCTATTTTTTACAATTCCCCCCATCTAATGCCGAGAGTCTATTAGATTATATGTCATTCCGGCCTCTCACGCTTTGAGCTATAATACGTTTCTATTTAATCAACGATGGATTAATCTTTTCCTCAAAACCATTTTTTCAATAAATACATTCATAATCTCAAATGACAATAGGATCACCTCCTCTGGCTAGCGCATTCCATCAACAGTTGCTTTCCTTTTGAGCCACCAGGCGCGGCAGCAAAAAGGAAGTAATCAGGCCGGCCAGGGCCGTAATCATAAGCAGCCAGAAGGTGCTGTGAATTGCTGCCGCCAGGGCGTTTTTCAGATTAAACAGCTGCTCCGGGGAAATCAGGTGGCGCTGCACAGGGTCCATGAGCTTGTTTACCGTGGAAATGCTGAATGCTTCCAGGCCGTAAGAGGCTGCGGCTCTTAACAGTACGTTGTTTAAAACCACGGCGGAAACGGCGACCCCGCAGGTGGAGCCCAGGGTGCGCATAAACTGCACCGCCGCGGTAGCGATGCCCCGCCGGTTCCACTCCACCGTAGACTGCACCATGACGATTAAGGCCGTGGTGCAGAAACCCAGCCCCAGCCCCATGACAAAGCTGGTGGCGGAAACAAAGAGCTGCCCGGTTGCGGGTCCCAGGGTTAGCAGCATGACCGTGGACAATACCTGAAAGGCCATGCCCAGCACAGTCATTTTCTTGTACCCCACCCGCAGTAGCAAGCGGCCGCAAATAGTGCTGCCCAGGGGCCAGCCGATGGACATGGGGGCCAGGGCGGCGCCGGCGTTGACCGCGCTCCCGCCCATGACCCCCTGCACAAACATCGGCACGTAAGTGTTGGCGCCAATCATTACCGCTCCGGCCAGGAAGTTGGCCAGCAGCGACAACCCGATTATTTTTTCGCTAAACAGGCTTAAAGGCAGCATCGGCTCGGGGACCCGCGATTCAATATGATAAAAGACAGCCAGGGCCAGCCCCGATAAAGCCAGCAGCCCAAGAATATAGGGAGAGTCCCAGGGGAATGCGGCGCCGCCCTGCAGCAGAGCCAGCAAAAGCAAGGTAATGCCGGTAGCGAGAGCCGCCGCGCCGGCATAATCAACCCGGGGCCGCCGGGCAATTTTTTCTTCCTTTAAGAAGAGCAGCAACATGCCGATGGAAACCAGGCCGATAGGCAGGTTGATGTAAAAGATCCAGCGCCAGTCAAGGAAGTCCACAATGATGCCGCCGAGAGCCGGCCCGATAATGGCGGATATCCCCCAGACGCTGCTGAACAGGCCCTGCATGCGCGCCCTTTCCTCCAGGGTAAAAATATCGCCGATGATGGTGATCGTAATGGGCAGCACGGCGCCGCTGCCCAGGCCCTGCAGGGCGCGGAAAATAATCAGCTGGATCATGTTCTGGGACATCCCGCATAAGGCCGAGCCGAGGATAAAGATTCCCGCCCCCCAGGCAAATACCCGGCGCCGGCCGTAGAGGTCAGCCAGTTTGCCGCAAATCGGGGTAGTCACCGCCCCGGTCAGTAAGTAGATGGAAAATACCCAGGAGAACAGGGACATTCCACCCAGGCGCCCGATGATGGTGGGCATGGCCGTGCTGATGATGGTGCTGTCCAGGGCGGCTAGAAAAGTGCCCAAAAGCACCGCGATGGTGACCAGGGTGCGGTTCGTTCCCAACAAAGTCATCCTTTCTATTGGCTTGCGTCATCCTTTTATGCCGCAAGTCCGGCGGCTGCACCTTAAAAGGGGTTAAAAGGGGGTCAGGCTTGAGATATTTACTTACCGATGATGGAATATTTGAGTGATTAATGTGGAATTTATAACACCCTTTAAAGCCGCTGGATTAAATAGATGTAGACCGGTAGCCGGCTCTGCTTCTTTATTTCAAGAAATTTTGGCAGCAGCTCGCGCTTTTTGGGGCTTTCCATCAGTGGTGAGAGGTAGATGACTCCTTTGCTGCGGGAATCGGCGGGTACATCCCGTAGGAGTTTGGCGAGAGACTGGTAATGATCTGTTGAAAGGGGCTCTCCCAGCAGGAAATTGGCTGTAATCTCAATATTGGCATAGGCAGAATTGATGTCCAGCATTTTCTGGAAAGCATCGCGGACCTTTGATGTATCAACTGGTTTATGAATATATGACAGGGTCGGCGCGTCGACAGACTCCAGACCGATGTTGATATAGGTATAAAACGGCAGGCTGTTAAGTTTTTCGAACAACCCGCTGCCTGACTTGAGCAGGGAGTCCACGCTGCCGAAAATGAACAGTTTGGGAACCCTCGATGCTGAATGGTCAAAGCCGAAGGCTGCAAAGGATTCTGCCGCGGCCATACTGATTAACTCTTCCCCGGCTGCAAGCGTGTCGTGATTACCTAAAAACAGGGCGTTATAATTTTCCAGGTTACGGCCGTAAAAGTCTTTCAGCTGTTTAATCTGTTCCATGATATCGCTTTTGAGTCGGGCTTTAAACTGCCGCCCCGTTTTGACGCAGCAGAATTTGCAGTTATAAAGGCAGCCATCCGCGATCATAAGCGGTATGACCTCATAATCGACATGACGAGTATCCGGGGGAAGGACTGAAACCCGCCCACCTATGATTGAAAACAATTTCTTCGATTTCTCGTGCAATACGCCTTCATCATTATCAACGACGAGGTCGATAAAACCCCTCAGCGCGGGAGACAGCCCGTCTTTGCACACCCCGAAAAGGTTCGCGTACAGTTGGGACAGTGCCGCCAGGGCATTCATTGCGTTTGGGTTTGAAAAATAACTGATTTCCCATACGGAATTGCTCGGGTAAGGCAGGCAGGGTAGGTAGTATTCGCCCATCCAGTTGATAACGCCCTTATCGCTGCTGTCGTCGCCGACCGAATAAAAAACCCAGTCGTTGCCACCGGTCCGTTTCAGCTGTTCGGTCAGGTGCGGCCAGCTTTTTAAATTCAAGCCACGGATGAACTTGATTTCCCCGTTTAAATTAAACAGGAATTCGTATTCCGGCGTTCTTATCACCGAGTGCTTGCCATACCGCAGGGGGAAACTTGCCTTTATGATGTCTTTAGGAAACTGTTTTTCTAAGGTAATTGTAAAATTATTAAGACGGACTGATTCCATGTCTTTGTCCTCACGTTTTGATTTTAAAGGCTTCCTTCATGAAACTATACAGATCAGAGAGTTTGCCGCGCCAATCCGGCCGGTAGGGGCTGTTACCTTTATCAATCAAGCGTTCTTCCAGAAGAAAAGTTTTCATACCCAGGGCACTTGCCGGAAGATCCGCACCAGTATCATTGCCGACCATTAAACATTTAGCCGGGTTCACATCTATGCGCTCGGCAATTTCGGCATAATACTCTGGGGCAGGTTTGCAGTAATGCATGTGTTCGTATGATGTTACCAATTCATACGGAAAGTCTCTCACTCCCGCCCAATCCAGACGGCATTGAATGGACTCAATGGGGAAGATCGCCTGGGTCGCAATTACAATCTTCCGATTTTGCTTACACAATTCCGCCATCATTTCCTGCATCCCTGGAAAGGCCTTGCCGTGTTGCTGCAAAAGAGGAAATCTAGCTGCATAAAACTCATTAAAGAAGTCGGTTGCCTGGTCCTCGGAGTAAGGCCATCGAGCCAGGAAATTATCCAGAAAAGCCTCTTTATTGGTGTTCTCGCCGCTGCGATCCCGAATCATTTCCCATGTACACCGGTCAACCAGCTTCACCAGTTGAGCCGGATCTGCAAACCCTTTTTCTGCCGCCAATTCACTCATAGCCCGAAAATAACAAGGAAAAAAATCAACCATATCTATATCTAAAAGCGTCCCGTCCAAATCAAATAGTATCGCTTCAAACATCAATGTCTCTCCCCCGGGTTGTTATTCTTTTAAGCTTAACAAAAATATCTCCCCCCGTGAAGGGGTAACTCATTCAGAAGCCGCAAAATCGGCCTTAGCCAGGATATGTAATTATAAAGAAGGGGTTAATCATCCTTTCCTGCTCGATTTATCTTTAAGTCTCAACCGTTTTCATGACAATTAAAAAACAAAAAGACCGGCAAAATTCACCGGTTTATCCCCAGGCATGACAAGGTTTTATTGATTAATTGACATAGTCCACTTCTTATGATATTTATAGCCCTATAAGTACAAAGATAGCCAGGAAGAAGACGGTGGCATATTTTGAAGAATATGGAGAAACAAGAAATCCGCGGGGAAATTTTTTTGACTATTACTGCAATAATCTGGGGCACTTCCTTTGTAGTGCAGAAGGTTAGCCTGGACTATATCGGTCCATTTACTTTTGTAGCGTTACGATTCATTCTTGGCGCATTGTTACTGATTCCGGTTGTTCTACTCCTGGATTGTATAAAACAGAAAAATACTGCACTGTCAGCCGCAGGTATGGACAGTACCGGAAAAAAATTGTTCATGACCAAACCGACCGTGTTTGGCGGTATCGCCTGTGGCTTTGCATTGTTCCTGGCGGCTTCTTTCCAGCAGAACGGTCTCGCTTATACCTCTTCGGGAAAGGCGGGTTTTATCACAGGATTATATATAGTCCTGGTACCGTTGTTGGGTTTGTTACTACACAAGAAGGTCCGCGGCCTCATCTGGGCCGGCGTAGCATTTGCAATAGCGGGTCTTTATCTCCTTTGTATTAATGAAGGATTCACCATCGGCAAAGGGGATTTAATCGTACTCATCGGTGCGCTCTTTTGGGCAATACATATCTTGATTGTCGACCGTTTTGCTGCAACCGCCGATTGTCTTAAAATGTCCGTCTTGCAAATTTTCGTTGCCGGCCTACTTTCATGTGTCCCTATGTTTCTTTTGGAAACTCCGACCATCACCGCAATACTGGACGGCGCCTGGACCATTCTCTATACAGCCGTGATAGTTACCGGTGTTGCCTATACACTTCAGATCTTCGGGCAGAGAAACACAGACCCGGCTATCGCTTCCCTCATCATGAGCCTGGAGTCTGTATTCGCAGTTATCAGCGGCATGCTGCTACTTAACGAAGTAATGAGCATAAAAGAAATTATCGGCTGCGTTCTTATGTTTATTGCAGTAATCATTACTCAGCTGCCACAGAAAGATAGCGCCCTGCAACCAGTTTAATAAGGGTAATAAGGGGTCAGGCTTGAGATATTTACTTGCCAATGGCGGAATAATTTAGGTAACTAATATAGAATAAAGCCACGGATTCATAGAAGCCCTATAATATTGATGGTTAGAGGAAATAACCAAGATAACAAATAAGTAAATAATTCAAGCCTGACCCCATTTTTAAAAAAAGCGGCTGCCCTGAGTCCAATTAGGATTTCGGGGCAGCCGCCGGGCTATCTAGAGAATGATTTTTACCATTGACAGGATAGCGGTTTCGGCCCAGTGGCCGCTGATGTCAGTCAGTACCGGAAGTTCCGGCTCGGGTTCTACCGGTGGCTCTACCGGCGGAACCACTGCTTTCATGGTGGCTATTAACGCTAAGTTCCCGGTTTTTTCGGTTTCACCGCTTACAGTCAATTCTTCTTTATCAACTGTTACATTGTCCAATTCCACCCATTCTTTTTCTATATGATGGATTTTCTGATTTCATCTGCTGATTTTGTAGAAAGATAAGCCGGAGCAATATCTACAACTGTTTTAGCGCCGGATACACCTTCTTTATTTAAGCGATATGCCGCTCTGGCAAAAGCAATCAGCACATTAGCCGTAAAATCAGGATTTGAATCCAATTCTAATTTATATTCAATCATATGGTTATGGGATTCCTTCAATCCTGTCTTGCCACAATGAATAACCAGCCCGCCATGAGGCATGCCGCTATGATTCTTTTTCAGTTCCTCTTCTGTAATAAAATGCACTTCTGTATCATAGTCCGAAAAATAATTAGGCATCGTTTTTATTTCGTGCTCTATCCGCTTTTTATCGGCGCCGTCTTCGACAACTACAAAGCACTCTCTTTTATGCATTTCTCCTGTTGTAAAATCTGGCATATCGCATCTTTTAACTGCCTCAACAGCATTTTCCACAGGGATTGTATATTGTTTTGCATCCTTGACGCCTTTTACTCTTCGGATAGCATCTGAATGCCCTTGACTGATGCCTTTGCCCCAAAAGGTATAAGTATTTCCCACAGGTAAGATTGCTTCCGCATATAGCCTGTTTATTGAAAACAATCCCGGATCCCAGCCACTTGCAATAATGGAGATTTTTCCTGCGTCCAGTGCATTTTTATTGACTGTATTAAAATAATCCGGTATTTTCGCATGAGTATCATAGCCATCAACGGTATTGAACAGGCCGGCAAATAAGGGGCCCTGTTCAGGCAAATCAGACATGCTTCCGCCACATAGTACCATAACATCAATTCGATCTGTCATGTTTTCTGCATCATCAATATGAAATACTTGTACGCCTTCTATAACTGTTTTAATTGTTGCAGGATCACGTCTTGTAAACACTCCAATGAGTTTCATATCGTCATTTTGTTGAATTCCTAATTCCACACTTTTCCCAAGATTTCCGTAGCCTATTATTCCAATTCTAATTTCATTCATTAACGAACTCCTCCTAAGTTTCCTGCGCACCGGGTTCTATGGTGTTTTTTATTTTTGTCTCTGGTATTAATATTATATCAACCCCCCGCCGCGCCGCTTCTCTTATTCGCGGGAGGCGCCAACCGCCTGCCATTGTACGTAGTGGGGTTTTTGTTGCAGTATCTTTCACCGACTATTTCGCTGCTGCTGGGGGTTTTTCTTTACAAAGAATCATTTACAACGGTCCACCTGGTTTCATTTTCTTTAATCTGGGCGGCCCTGATTGTTTTTTCATTGGCCACCACCAGGTCCCTTATTAAACCCGCATCAACCCCCAAAAGCCACTCCTTTCAATAAATAACCCCTTAGCTTTATCAATATTTATTAGAGCCGGCATAAATCAACATCCCAGAGTGTTGCTTTTTTCCCACCCAGACAATATCTAGTTTATCATTCAACTTATTGATTGAATACGGGCAAATGATATAATTAATTAATTTTGATTATAGGCGGTTGCGCCCTGGAGATGTGCGCCAATGATCAGTCAGAAGAATCAAGAATATAACCCACTGGCGGTATTAAAATACACGGGAGCATTTATGGCCTGGGTGATCGGTTCCGGGTTCGCTACCGGGCAGGAAATACTTCAATTTTTTTCCAGCTACGGGTATGCCAGTTATGGTGTCGTGGTATTGAACCTGGCTGGTTTCCTGATCCTGGGCCGGATTATTATCACGACCGGTTATGCTCATAAAAGCGAAGAAAAATTCAGCCACTTTGTTTACTTCTGCGGAAACAGGCTGGGAGCACTGTACGCGTGGCTTATTCCGGTAACGCTGGTGTTGCTTATGTCGGTACTTACTTCCGGCGCCGGCGCTACTCTTTTTGAATATTACGGCATCAACCACTATATCGGATCGGCTTTGCTGGCAGCGCTGGTTTTAGGCGTGTACCTGGTCGGGTTCGAGAAAATGGTTAAAATTGTGGCGGTGATCAGTCCGGTGATCATCATTTTTACGTTGCTCGTAGGGACGATAACGGTAGTAAGGGATATCGGCAATATTTCAGCAATCACGCAGTATGCGCCGGTTTTGCAGCACACCCGGGCCTGCCCGCACTGGATTTTAAGCGCGGCATCGTATTTATCATTGAATTTTTTTTGCGGCAGCACCTATTATACGGCCTTGGGCGCCAAAGCGGAAAGCAGGCAATCCGCCAGACTGGGCGCACTATTTGGCGCACTGGCTCTGATTGCAACAATTGCCATCATGAATACGGCCATTTTGCTGGATGCCGGGAATACGTCCGCCCTGGCGGTTCCCACATTGTATCTAGCAAGGAAAATATCATCCGTGATTGGGGCTACATTTTCGGTGATCCTGATCCTGGGCATTTTTTCTTCCTGTTCGACCATGATGTGGACTGTCTGCAGCAGATTTTTTGCCGAAGATCTCAAAAAAAACAGGATATTTGCAGTGATAGTGTCCACCGGCACTTTTATGATCAGCTTATTTCCATTCACCAAACTAGTCGGCGTGTTTTATCCCCTGGTGGGGTATGTGGGGTTATTATTCGTAGGCTGTGTGCTCTACAAGGGGATTAGGGGTCAGGCTTGAAATATTTACTTATTAGCCTGATATAGACAAGCGTAAAAGCGGGCAATAGAGGATATTGCCGCCATCGTACCAGCAGGTCTACAAAAACACAAAAGGCTTTGCCTCCCTGAATAACTCCACAGGTCTTTGCGGTAAAATTTTGGATAAAACATTGTTTTGGGTAATAACACAATCAAAAAGGCTGATTTTTATTGGCGAAGAGATCAGAAAGGCAATGTGATTTGCAAAATCAGTGTGGCGTCTTCATCTGGCGCGGGGGTTGTCGCAACTATTTTTCTGGCAGTGTTCAACGCCATTAATAATAATTTTATTGAAGAGCCTCAGCAAAAGGTCTTTACAGTCTGCTAGAAGCTCCACCGTAACGGCAGTGACAATAATAAACCGGGTTGATAAAAGCAGGCGCCCGATAACAGGACGCAGGGTGTCCTGGCCATAGTCCGGCGCCCCGCCTGCCCCGCCGGGTCCAGCCTCAGCTTCTCCCCGGGCTCTGGAGCAGTAGCTTTCTCCGAGTATTGCCGCCGCAGCCTCCTGGAAAGCGCCGGCAGCGTCATTGGTTTCTCCGATCAGCCTGAACTGGGCAGAATTCTTGATAAAACCAAGCACTTGCTCCCAGTTGACGATGGTCAGAATAGCTATTCTCTCCAACGTGTTTTCCGGCATATCAATGCCGGATACCGGATTTGATATGCCCAGGTCCATAACCCAGCCATTAATCACATGGGACCTTTCTTTGAGGTAGTCGCCCCATCCCTGCACCTCGTTTTTTTGCTCTCTGTATAATTTCAGCCGGTCCCTCTGCAGCTTCCGCCACAGCGGATATCTTAACCTGCCTGGCAGTGCCAGGCCACTGGTTGAGAATTCATATTCCTCGCCCACTTGCAGGACTCTCATCAACAAAATACTGCCCTGTTCTATACTCAGGGAAGCGTTTACATCGCTAACCTTGATCTCCACAGGGTTGAAAATATCCTTGACGATCAGACCCTCTTCCGGTAAAACCCCGGTCACTTCATAAAGGGAGTAGCATGAATCCGCCCAATTTTGGAGCAGGGTGGCCTCTTGCCCACTTAACGATTGGTGGTATTCATCGCAGTATGTTTCAATAATGGTCCGGCCGCTATTAAGCCTGTAATCAAAGATAAACCATTCGAAACATCGTTCCATGATAAAGTAGTCTTCTCTGTCTAGCAGCCTTTGGTCAATACACTCCAGGTAGATGTCCTGGGCACGGGCGGCTTCCCAGGAAAAATGCGACCGGTCGGCAAACCGGCCCAGGCTGCGCCGCAGTTCTAGTCCAGCGCGCCGCCACCTGTACTGTTCCTGGGAATAAAGAATCCTTTTATCTCCGGACATTTTACTCCTCCGTGTGCAATGCTTATCTGAACCGTATGCAGCCGGCAACGTTTCGAATGCCTGCCGCCCACGACCGCTTTTTTTTGCCACCACGGGCAAGTTTGAAAAGTATTGGCCTTTCCACAAGTTTACTGTTTTATGCTTTTAGTTGGCTTGCTAACTAATAATAGAGTTTAACCGGCCGCCATCGTACCAGGTCCACAAAAACAAGGCTTTACCTCCCAGAATAAAAAGAAAAGCCCTAAGATGCTTAACTGATGATGTCGCGTCTCTACTTTCCGCAATGGGAGGCGCAGTTGTTTCCCTTCCGCACCCTGTCGCTCCTGCTGCCGTGGCTTTACCGGCGACAGGCAGCAGGACTCGGAGAAATTTAAGCAATAATAACATAACCAGCCATAACTCTATTAAAGATGTAACAATTCTAACTTATGATTTAATATAACAATACATAACCTTGTCTAACATGACGATAATGGAGAATTTTAGTTCTGTCAAGTTAAATTTTTAGTAAAAAAGGGAGTCAGGCTTGAAATATTTACTTATTAGCCTGATAAAAATGTTTTTTCGTGATGAATGGTATCCATAGCTGCTTGCACAGCAGCGCCGGTCAGGTCATCTTTGGGGTTGTCCAGGCTTATGGAACACAGCAGGTTTAACATTAAAATTTTCGGCTGCCTGACCTGCCATCTGGCCGGGCAGCTTTAACGGGAGGTTGATCTTAGTGGCGGGATGGATCAAGCTATATCGAAACGTGGAACAATAGCCGTACAACCACACCCGCAGTAGCCATGAGGGCGCCTGAGCCTTACAGCGGCGCGGCTTGCGGAACGCCTAAGAATAAAGAAAAGAGGAAAGAGAAATGGATATTACGGCAGTGGCGGGCGGCCAATCAAGCCGGGCTACCGGCCCAGCGAAGAGGACTGGGACAATGAGCCGGACACCCTCTTGCCGGGTCTGCGGCATCAGCAGCAGCTGCATGGTGGAAATCAACCGGAAGGGCCGGCCTGTGCGATGAGCAAAGCAGCAGCTGCCCGGTACTGTTGCGGGTGATCAGCAAAAACCTGGAGCGGTGCGGCGTTTACCGGCGTTTCTGGAACTGCACCCTAGTGAATATCGAGCAGGCCGGTGTACCCGCCGGCATTCGGGAAGCATACCGCTAGGTGCAGGGCTACGTCCGGAACCTGCAAGAGAACATCGCGGCAGGCCGGCGGCGGGACCGGTGGAGATGGAAATAGTCACGCCTTAGCCCAACAGCCGGCTGAGCGCCGGGCGCAGCTCAACCGGGACGGCGGCTATTTTCGTATTGCGGCCGTTGATTTGCACCCGGCCGATAAAAATCAGACAGCGGAGCCAGAGCTGTCCGAGGGTTGACCCGGGCGGCTCGTATTCCCAAAAGAAACCATCATCATCCATCGACCCAAACTTACGGGTGAGCGTGTTAATGCGGCTCCATCCTTCGCGCTGGAGCAGGTAGCGCAGGAGTTCCCGCCCCGCCGGGTCCAGGCCCTGAATAATTATTTGCAGATTTTCCTCCTCCTGTAATAAAGCGGTGATCTGCCGCTCCCGGTCTTTACGCAGGCGCGCCGGCGCCAGCGAGTAGGATTGGCAGGCGGCGCTCAGCCAGCCGGCCGGCATGTTTTTTATGCCCTGGGCCAGGCCGGGGGAAATGGCCAGGCGCTTATCTTCAACTTTCCGGCGGTACTCCTGGATCACGAAATCACTGTATGCATCGATCTCGTGTTCCATGTAGATTCTCGCTAACTGCTCAGACAGCCTCTTATCAAGCTCTTTGCTTTCTGCCGGCGGGCATTTTGATTTTATTACGGCAGCGTGCTTCATAGCTCTTTCAATTTCATCTATATCCAGGTACATGTTAGCCATCTCAGAATGCAGCTTGAGGTCATCCACATTCTCGCTAATAGATTCCAGCATATCGATTAATTGCCGTTTTTTCCGTTCCACACCCTGGTTATGGTACAGCCGGACCAGCAAAATCATGGCTGGCGGATAGACGGTTCCTTCTTCAAGCAAGGGGCCCTCCAGCAGGCGGATGGCCTCCTTAATCTCGCCATCCCCGGCGAGGTTTATGGCCTCCTGGTAAACCCGGACCATTTTAGCCCCTGTTGCGGGGCTGAGGACATATCCCCGCATGTATACCTCGCGTTGCTGGTTGTCAATATACATTGTCACGGGTTCGCCGGGCGGGATAACACCGGTTTCAACCAGGGTCATAGCAGCTGCAATCTTCAATTCATCGTTTATGGCCGGCGACAGCAGCCAGTCCTGGCCTAGCCGGGAGCCCCACTCACCGCCGTACTTGATTATATATGACAGGAATAAATTTCTCAGCTTTAAATCCATTTCTTCTTCAAGAATAATTGTCAGGTAAAAAAGCCTGACTGTGCTGTCGCTGATCATTTGCCGCATTTTGACCGGATCGTCTACCGCATCTGCGGCCATTTTCATAATTTTGTCCTGGTTAAAATGGTCATATTCCAGGGTGAAATGCGGTATGTCCCCTCTGTCCGCCAGCACGGCGACCCGCTGCATGGCCATAAAGGGCCGCCAGACAGGGGCTATGGAAGTCCAGCAACCGGCCGCCTGCCGGTATTTTTTCAGGTTGAACGCAGCCACTCCGCCAAAATATGCGTTCTCCCAGTTGCTCTGCCGGTTGCGCCACTTGTTGTATAGTTTGAAGACCAGTCTATGGTCTTGCAGGGCGCCGGCGGCACGCAGGACAATCACCGCATACTCGTTCCAGGAAGGGGGGGGCTTGCCTGCGCAAGCCAGTGCCCGTGTTCCTTCGTCCATTTCCTTAATAGCTTTTTCCAGCTGAATCCTGGCGTCCCTGAGCTGTCCGCTTTTGACCAGAGCCAGGCAGGCCAGGCTGTGGGCATAGGGGTTGAGGATGGCGCCGTCTGCCAGGTTTAACTGGAGTGACCGCAGGCATGTATCGTAATCCCCAGTCTGATAGTGAGCCATTGCCAGGTTGTTGCGGATAACATGGTTTTCCTGGACAGCGAGCGCCTTGTTAAAAATCTTGACCGCTTTACCGTAGTCGCCGCCTTCCAGGCACTCCCGCCCTTTTTCCTCAAGCCTGCGCATATTGTTGTTGTCCATGTAATTCCTCCCAAAGCCAAAGAAGGGGTCAGGCTTGAAATGTTTACTTACTAGCCTGATCTATGTAAGCGTAAAAGTGGGCGCCCCTGTGAAGAATTTAAAGTATCCCAGGCCGCCATGCCGCGCTGCACCGCACCGGCTGGAACTGTGGCAATTCCGGGAGCGCATCAAGGAACGCGGATGAAAGCGGACAAAGCATTTACCGCCATTAGCAGGCGATGAAAAGTGGCACGGGGAAATGGCGCGGCATTATTCCTGTCCCTCCTGGGGCACAATCAATTCCACTTGCGGCATGTCCTGCTGGAAATGCGGCGGGGCTACGGGCAGCGCTTATCAAAAACAGCACAAGGAAGGGATAATCAAGCAGATGGCTAATAAGAAGTGACCACCCGGGGACTGGCCCTTTTTTAGGCGCCGGCAATAATATTCCATCTTAAAATGCATCTTCCCTACCTGAGCAATATTTTAACTCAGTTAAATTTTATCATTGATACAAATGTGGGACAAGGTACCTGTCCCTCTGTCCCCAGGCCGCCGCAACGGCTGGAACCGGCACTATCCCAGGAGCGCATCAAGGAAGCAGGCTATGAAAAGCCTGCCCCCGTAACATCCTTTCATCTCACAGCTCCAATATGTAGTCGGTCCCGTTCCAAACAAACCCGTTCGCTTCTAAAGCACGGCTAGATTGGGCGTTAGCCCCGTCAGGCCTGACAACAACGGTTTTGACGTCTTTATCCCGCAGCATATCCAGCATCCGCGCCATCATCTTTTGCCCGAGTCCTTTGTGCAGATGTTCCGGTTCACCAATGAGATAGTCAATGCTAAACATCACGCCGGGCGTGCTGATATTTAGCCACTGCTCATGCGCCTGCCCGTAGAACAGGTCATAATACTGGCAGAATCCGATGGGAATGCCCTCAATCTCGGCAATGAGGTGGGTGATAAAGGAAAATTCGCCGCGCCGGTTGTTCAACTCGCGCAGCCAATCCCCGGGATGTTCATACCAGGGCTGAACATGTCCGGCCGCCAGCCACCGTTCCAATAAAACAATGTCGTTGTCATAGAGCGGGCGCAGGATCAGTTCACCGGGATAATACTCCGACATAAACCATCTGTGAAATGCCGCAAAACCGCTGTGATCATGTTCAGCCCTGTCATATTCAGGCGCCAGACCGCTGAATACCCCGCCGCCGCTTAAATATCCAGGCTGCAGTTCATAGGCCATAAATGCGTCTGGCGCGGTGCCGTCCGGAAGAGTCAGACCATACTGCCGCGCGCGTTTGAAACCAAGTTTCAGGTAATAATCCGGCACGCCGGTGATTAAAACCGCGCCGTACCCCAGTTCCCGCGCCTTTTCCAGACTGTGCCCCACAAGTGCGGCGCCGATACCCTGCCTGTGATACGCCGGTAGAACGCTTAAAGGACCGAAGGTGATTGTCCGGGTTTTCGTTCCGTCAGCTCTCAAGATTTCACTTTTGGTGTAGAGAATATGCCCGGCAATTTCGCCTCCCCACTCCACAACAAAGCACAGCTCGGGGATGATGAATTCCGAACCCCGCAAAAGCGACACAAGAAAATGCTCGTCCAGCCGCTTTCTACCCGGATAATCCAGGGTCAGGAATGCTTCATATGTCAACCCCAGTATAGCATTGTAATCTTTGGGGTGTTCCCTGCGTATTCTCATTTCTATTATTCTCCTTGTCCGGACAAGGGCTACGGCAGTTACCTATCGCAAAAAAACTTTTGATTTTCATGACAATAATGTTTTTAGCAGGCTGTTTTAAGAGGGAATCCACCGGAAAAACAAAAAGACCGGCAAAATTTTTCGGTCAGGCATTGTATAAATACGAACGTGTGCTCTGTCGAGTATAATCCACTAAAATATACTTTGATCTAGTGTAAAGATAAATGCCTGACTATTTTCAGTGAATCCCCCGAAGGTGCATTCCTTTGGAATAACTTTGTCTTTCAGCTTCAAATTTATTTGATGATACGAAAAAGCTATTGGCTATTAAACGAAAGCCTAATAAAAAATGAGATTATGAGCATTTATGGATCTCGAAAGAGTTTTTGAAGTAAGCAATTTTTACCACATTTTATTTTTTCTTCCCACCAGCCGAAAGCAACTCTACCTAAAATCTTTTTACTACTTGTCTCTGGTGGGAGGTAATTGATGGCAAAGGATCCACCGGGAGGAAAAATAAATTTGCCATCTTCTTCTGAAACAATTGTAGTTTCAGGTGGAACAGCTCTCCCGAATACTAGAACCCCACCTTGCGGAAGTTTATCAACGTTACTGGCAAACATAAATTGAACTTTTGGCTTGGGTGGCGGAAATAATGCCGTATTTGCCGGGCTGATCATGTCCGTCAGTTGAGGATTCCCCGAAAGTTTAGGGTTAAACCATACTTGGAATAAAAATGGTATATCCGTTACATTACCCACAGTAAAAACGTTGACATGCAGATTAACTCTGGAATGTACAGGGTTTATAAGTGCTGCCCAGGCGGATTTTCCTGCTCCGAACTCTTCGCGGCTAAGGCCGACAAAATATTTGCCCTGAAGTGATTTGTATAACGCTATAGGGATATTAACTGTTTTATTTATATGCATTTTATCACCCCCAAAAGGTTTCTAACAAATAAATATTCATATATTTACTCCATAATACCTGATGAACTTAAACCTCTTTTACGTATATTCTCAAATCTTGATGCGTACTTCATAAAAAATGATGTACATATGAAAGCATATATCATTCGATAAACAGCCCTCCGGTGGAATAAAAATCTCCAAGGTATCAGCTGTTCTTTTAAATATTTTCCAAAGTGACAGGCTGTTGCCGGATTACCGCCTTATGATAGGAATATACCAAATTCAAAGAGGTCACTGGCTTTCAAGTAACCACAGTTAAACTCGACTGATCGCAAAACTTTTTTAAAAAAATACATCCTGGGAGGAATTTTATCGTGAAACAAATTAAAATTGACCTGGCCCTTGACAAGTACCATCTCCTGCCTGGAAACAAGCAGGCAGCCTATCTGATGGTAAAACTGACAGCGCCTGAAGAAATTACAGAAAGCCGGCCGGCCCAGAACATCTCCTCGTCATAGACCGCAGCGTCAGCATGGCCGGAGACAAACTCGACTACACTAAAAAGGCTGTAGCCTTTGCACTGGGCCACCTTGGCCGGCAGGACCACTGCTCGGTAGTGGCTTTCGACGACATGGTCAGCATGGTTGCCCCATCCCAACCGGTTGAGAACAAAGACATGTTGAAACAGTCGGTGATGAGCATTTACCCGGGCGGCTGCACCAACCTGAGCGGCGGCATGCTGCAGGGTTTAAGGGAAGTCAAGCTGGCATTCAAGAAAGAGCAGATCAACCGGGTGCTTCTCCTCACTGACGGGCAGGCTAACGCCGGTATAACCAGCCACAAAAGATTAATTAAAAAAGCAGGTGAAATGGCCGGCGGCGGGGTCACACTGTCCACCTTCGGCCTGGGTGGAGATTTCGAAGAGGACCTGCTGATTGCAATGGCCGAGGCCGGAGGCGGCAACTCCTACTATATCCAGTCACCTGACCAGATCCCGGGGATTTTTGAGCAGGAGCTGAGCGGTCTGCTGAGCACAGTGGCACAAAACCTTACTGTAAAACTTAAGACCGGTGACGGTGTAACAGTTAATGGCGTGCTGGGCTACCCCTTCTCAGCGGGTGATGGAATCTCTATCAACCTGCCGGACATCTACAGCGGTGAAAGCAAAATAATCCTGGTTGAGCTGGTGATATCCCCTCGTGTAGAAGGCAGCCACAAACTGCTCGACCTTGAGCTGGAGTACGCCGACGTGCGCGAAAACCTGGCCCTGGTAAGCCTTAAGGCCAGCCTGGAGACAAAATTCACAAATTACCCGGAGGAAGGGCCGGTGGAAAACCTGGAGGTTATAAAGCACGTAGAGTTGTTCCGCTGCGCCGAGGCGAAAGAGGAAGCCATCCGCCTGGCGGACCAGGGTGATTATGAGGGCGGCAGGAACGTCTTATACCAACAGCTGACTAATATGAGCAAGCTGGTACAGGCATGCGACGATCCCGAACTGGCGGAAGAGGTCAAAGAACTCGGCAAAAACATCGAATACATGAACGAACCCCAATTTTACCATGAATCACGCAAGCAGATGAGTTACAATGCGTACCAACAAAAACGCGGCAGGAAAAACAGGTAAGCTAAAAATCACCTTAAAATAAACTGGCCAGGGATATGTAAATAATTTCGTGTAAATGGAATTATTTATCAAGGTTTTGGTAAAGCTATAGATGGCTCTTACCCGCCAGGAGGATAGGGCAATGCTGGAGAGCAACCCGAGCGCCTGACGGGGTTCTGCCGGGGATAAAGAGGGTGACTGTTAATAGTAGTCATCCCCTTATTCTTTTATGGCTATCCCTGCC
>JAHDOA010000013.1 GCA_018435055.1 Pelotomaculum sp.
ATCAATGTTTTGCCGTTTACTTCAACCATGCATTTGGCTGAATCCCTGGTTAACCCTTTTAGCCTTTTTCCCATTCCTGCCGCTAATAATATAGCCTGCATTTTTTCACCTCTTTTGATAAGTCGTTGAAAAAGCGCATCATGAAAATCGCATGCTTATTAAAAACAACAGAAAAAAACGCCGTATATCAAATCAATCAATATACAGCGCCTTAATACGTAAAGAATAATACGTAAAGAGGATAAAGCCGGTCAAAGTATAAATTTCACTGTAAATAACTTCAAAGAAATATAATTATCCCTGCTCGTCTTGTGTAAATTTAGCGCTGCATTAACACTGCCATTAGCATTTTTGTTCACTTATTATCAGCACTCGAAACGATTGAGTGCTAACTATGAAATTATATATCATATATTTACGGCTATGTCAATATTATATCCTCAACGTTTGCACCGTAATTTTTCCGCGCGGTAGCGGCATCTTGACTTGCCTTTTGATAGGTGGGACAGTATATATGGGAATCCTATTATCTCATCCGCAATCATTGGGGGTGTCAAAGGGGGTGTCAAGGGGACGGGGTTGTTGACAACTTCAGGCTTTCACAATAACTCCCCAATTGATGTCAGCAATACTCTCAATCTGCCTGATTGACAAACCATATTGCTCTTTGAGTATTTTAAAGGCTGTCCCTGGTGGCCTTTTCCATAGTTTGCTGGTTCCCGACTTGTTTTACATTACATAATGGTTTAATGATATTTCGAGCTCTTCATCCGTAATTCGAACCTTCTCGTTTATATCCAGACATGTACAATCATTAATCTCGTTGTTGTACTGATAAAGTGGCGTATGGCAGCTTTTAAATCCGCTTTCGCTTTTCTCTCTGGATCTTCTTGGCATTAAAACACCTTCAATCACCAATTACTTCGGATTGGAAGTGTTGTCAACAACCCCGTCCCCTTGACAACCTAAATTCACTTTTTTTATAGCAGTAATCGATACTCCTTAGATATTGTATTTAATACCCATCACAATCATATATCCCCCCTTTCCTCCGCTACATTTAGCAACTCATCTTGAACAAGTTGATACTGATATTCTTCCTTCCTTGCAGGAATTAAGGCAGATAAAAGCTTTGACGAAAATATATATGTGTTAGCCGACCATTGTGCAACTCAATATATAGACTCTCATATAGATACCGATGAAACAGATACAAGGATGCGTGTTTTGTTCTTAAAGCATTTGCTATGGGTAGTTCGTAATATTAATCCCCGTAAATATATTTCATCGGTCGAAATTATCAAGGTTCTATCCGACCTTTCTGATAGTAAGGTTCGTCGTGACTATTTATACCGAAGAATAATTGCTCCTTTGCGCGATGCTGGCGTAATTATAGCCAGTTGTTCTCATGGCTATAAAATACCTACGTGTATTGATGATATCTATACGTATGTAAACCAAACAAATGGCATTGTTGGCCCTATGCTCAATCGTGTTGAAAAATGCAGACAACTTATTCTTTCTCAAACTGACGGTTCTCTTGATATTTTTGACGATCCTGCCCTAAAAAAATACAAGCGTTATTTCGGAGATTATTAACGGAACTTGCTGGACAATTTTTCTATTGTTTTTTATCATTTTTGCCTTATAATGAAGGAAAATGTCTAGCCGCTAAAATAAATACTATGAAATTTTTCTTCCAGGTAACATACATCTATCCTGTATCCTCAACCCCTTGTAAAAAGGGGGTTATCTAATCTGGTAACTCAACTATTAATTTTCGGGACGGTTGATATGTTCCCTCAAGCAACAAAAATAAGGGTTTCCTGACATTGCCACATCCGGCAGAGTGGCCTGTAAAAAAGTTAAATGTCTGGAAACCCTTTATTTACAAGCTTTTTAGTTCTTCATTTCTTAACCCTTGACATCAATGTCACGCACTCTACATGGCGGGTCCGGGGGAACATGTCCACCGGACCCATTTCATTTTTATAATCACAATTTTAATTTAATGTTTCTTAATAAATCATTAATTTATTCTTAATGTGTTTTCTGTAGAATTGCTAATAAACATTATATGAAAAATAGTTGACGTTCACCTTATTTGTGAAAATATGGTGAAATTTTTAACTTTCATAGATCTTAATT
Organism: Pelotomaculum sp.; assembly: GCA_018435055.1. Lineage (GTDB taxonomy): Bacteria > Bacillota > Desulfotomaculia > Desulfotomaculales > Pelotomaculaceae > Syntrophopropionicum. The sequence goes on from JAHDOA010000013.1 coordinate 2,149, forward strand.
CACTTGAAGCTGAAAAACAAACCGGATTCAAAGCGCTTGACAAGATTATTGCCCAAGACGCGAGGAAATACAATGATAAAAGGAGGTAGCTTATGCAGGAAGAAATGAAATGTCCGGTAACTGGCATAACGAGAAAATCCATTGCCGGCGGCGGCACTTCAAACCGGGACTGGTGGCCGAACCAGGTGAACTTCAATATTCTTCATCAGAACTCAAACTTGAGCAATCCGATGGGTGAGGAGTTCAATTATGCTGAAGAATTCAAGAAGCTCGACCTGGGCGCTGTGAAGAAGGACCTGTATGCGTTGATGACCGACTCGCAGGATTGGTGGCCGGCCGATTACGGTCACTACGGGCCGCTCATGATTCGGATGGCCTGGCACAGCGCAGGCACGTACCGCATGGGCGACGGCCGCGGCGGCGGAGGCAGGGGAACACAACGCTTAGCACCCCTCAACAGCTGGCCCGACAACGTGAACCTTGACAAGGCCCGCCGTTTACTATGGCCAATCAAGCAGAAATACGGCCGGAAGATTTCCTGGGCCGATCTGATGATTCTCGCCGGAAATTGCGCTCTGGAGTCTATGGGATTCAAGACCTTTGGCTTTGCCGGCGGGCGCGAGGACGTTTGGGAACCGCAAGAAGACGTCTATTGGGGCTCTGAAACAGAATGGCTTGGCGACAAGCGCTACTCCGGCGACCGGGATCTAGAGAATCCCCTGGCCGCCGTGCAGATGGGCCTGATCTACGTTAACCCGGAAGGACCGAACGGCAACCCGGATCCGGTAGCCTCCGGCCGTGACGTTCGAGAAACCTTCGCACGCATGGCCATGAACGATGAAGAGACCGTCGCGCTGATCGCCGGCGGGCACACCTTCGGCAAGTGCCATGGCGCGGGCGATCCGTCGCACGTCGGCCCGGAACCAGAGGCCGCCGGCATCGAAGAACAGGGCCTCGGCTGGAAGAGCAGCTTCGGCAGCGGCAAAGGCAGCGATACGATCAGCAGCGGCCTTGAGGGCGCCTGGAAGCCGAACCCGACCAAATGGGACATGGGCTATCTGACCGTGCTGTTCAAATATGATTGGGAGCTGGTTAAGAGCCCGGCCGGCGCACACCAGTGGCTGGCCAAGGACGTGGCCCCGGAGGACATGGTAGTTGACGCCCACGACCCGTCGAAAAAGCGCCGGCCAATGATGACCACGGCGGACCTCTCCCTTCGCTTTGACCCGATCTACGAACCGATCGCGCGGCGCTACCTGCAAAATCCGGAGGAATTCGCAGACGCCTTCGCCCGGGCATGGTTCAAGCTGACCCACCGCGATATGGGCCCACGCTCACGCTATCTTGGTCCTGAGGTTCCTGCAGAGGAACTGATCTGGCAGGACCCAGTGCCCGCAGTAGACCATGAACTGATTAATGAACAGGATATTGCAGATCTCAAGGATAAAATCATAGCTTCCGGCCTATCCGTCTCCCAGTTGGTCTCAACAGCCTGGGCCTCGGCATCCACGTTCCGCGGCTCCGATATGCGCGGCGGCGCGAACGGGGCGCGCATCCGCCTTGCGCCGCAGAAGGATTGGGAAGTCAACCAGCCAACTCAACTGAAGACTGTGCTGCAGGTCCTTGAAAAAATCCAAACGGAGTTCAACAGTGCTCAGTCAGGCCAAAAGAGAGTTTCCCTGGCCGACCTGATCGTCCTGGGCGGATGTGCGGGAATCGAGCAGGCGGCAAGGAATGCCGGCCATAATGTGTCAGTTCCTTTTGTGCCGGGACGCACGGACGCATCACAGGACCAGACCGACGTGCAGTCATTCGCTGTGCTGGAACCTGCTGCAGACGGGTTCCGCAACTACCTGAAAGCCAAATATTCCGTAACGGCAGAGGAACTTTTGATTGATCGCGCCCAACTGCTTACACTGACCGCGCCTGAAATGACGGTTCTGATTGGAGGCATGCGCGTATTGAACGTCAATTACGGGCAGTCTCAGCACGGCGTCTTCACCAGTAGGCCGGAGGCCCTCACCAACGACTTCTTCGTAAATCTTCTCGACATGGGTACAATGTGGAAGCCTTCCTCTGATGATGAAAACGTGTTCGAGGGCTATGACCGCGCCACAGGCGAACTCAAATGGACCGGCACCCGTGTGGATCTTATCTTCGGAGCAAACTCCCAACTCCGGGCCATCGCGGAAGTCTACGCGTGTGACGACTCCCAGGATAAGTTCTTACATGACTTCGTATCCGCCTGGAACAAGGTGATGAACGCAGACCGTTTCGACCTTGCCTGAACCGCGGCATAAATGGCATGTAAAACCCAGTATTAGAAAAGTTCCGATTAAATCGACATGATTTAGATCGGAACTTTTTTTTATTGCCATATAGCTTTTTGACATTACATCTTGTGTTCTATTTCCGTAACACATTCGGTTTTGATTTTCCCTACCAGGAATTGCAGGGCATCGATAACATGCGGCCTGATATCGCCGCCTATCAGTACATACATTATGTCATCGCCAAGCTCAAGCCGGCCTTCATTAAGCCAAACTCTGACATGGAAGATGCCGTCCATTTTATAGGTCTCAGCAATGGCCGCCTCAACTTTTTCTGCATCATAAGCAAATTCCAATCCTTTTACCAGCGACCCATCATTAATCCCCTGGCGGACCTTGGCCTTGGGCGTTTGGCGCACAACACCGTTATGGACTAAAAACATTCCTTCCTGTAAAGCCGCCGGATCTGCTTTTGCTTCTTTGAGCCATTCATCGACGGATGGTGATACTTTTTTCATTTTCCTTACTCCTCACTTATTCTTTTTTTTCGATTTAATAAAATCTCTCGCATTTTTCATGCCGCCAAATTCAGAAAACATTTCTTTTATTTTTTCTTTTTCAATCTGCTTGGAATTCATTCCTTCATAATTTTGCTTCCTTTTTTAGCTTCTTATAGCTTTGCAGTCGCTCTTCACTAATTGCTCCATCTTCTATAGCTTTTTTAACCACGCAGCCCGGTTCGTTTTCATGCCGGCAGTTACTATATTTACACTGTTCTGCCAGTTCATCAATATCAATAAAAGCTTTCGACAGGTTTACGCTCTCCAGCCCAATTTCACGCATCCCCGGAGTATCGATGACAGCTCCGCCTGTTGGAGTTATAAACAGCTCACGTCTTGTAGTTGAATGCCTTCCTCTATCATCCTTTCTGATTTCTCTTGTTTCAATCAGGCTTTCACCAAGGATCCGGTTAATTAAAGTCGACTTTCCAACACCTGATGAACCGATAAAAGCGACAGTCTGTCCAGGTGCAATATATTTCATTATTGCCCTGTAACCGTCACTGGTCATGCCTGATGTGACAACAACATCAAGGCCGATAGCAATTTTCTGTATTTCACTCAGCATTGCAGACACATCGTCGCACAGATCTGACTTTGTCAGCACGACTACGGGGACAGCCCCGCTGTCCCAGGCAATTGAAAGATAGCGTTCAAGCCTGCGCAGGTTAAAGTCATTGTTCAGAGACATGCAAATAAATATGGTGTCAATATTTGCCGCAACAACTTGAACATCATGTGCTGTTACTGCTAACACATAATGTCCAGAAATAGACGGAAGAAAATGTCCAAAAGTTGACGAGGATAAGGCTAAAAATTACCCCTGGGCAGGGGAGGGAGAATTTATGATAATTCTCCCTGAATAACCAGCTTCACCATGTGATCATCAATAATACGGCGGCCATTTTGCGCCCCGTAGAGCAGGCAATGAGTACAGACCTTGTTAACAAGTCTGGCAGCACCGCTGGAAAACCGGAAAATTTCATTAACAGCACTATCCGATACCGGCGAGGTGCAGCCGGCCTATCTGTTTGTCGGCGCGCTTCCCTGCAGCGGCTACGCTTACGTCGAAGCATTCCTGTCTACGGATAATGAAGCGTGGATCAACGCCCACGTCCATATGTTCAGCTTTTTCGGCGGCGTACCCCGCATCATTACGCCAGATAATCTGAAGACAGGCGTGGTCAAGGCAAACTACTACGAGCCTAAGCTGAACCGCAGTTATGCGGAGATGGCTGAATACTACGGCTGTGCAATTCTTCCGGCACGCGTTAAGAGGCCCAAGGATAAACCCACGGCCGAAGGCACGGTCGGGAAGATTACTACGTGGATCATTGCCGCACTTCGCGACAGGAAGTTTTTCGAGCTGCACGACCTGAACGAGGCCATCTTTGAAAAGCTCCGGTTATTTAACGCAAAGCCGTTCCAGAAGAAGAACGGCAGCCGGCTCAGCAACTACCGGGGAGACGAGAAAGAGTTCATGCAACCCCTTCCGGCGAGTCCCTATGAGCTGGCCGTTTGGAAGAAGCTGATTCCGAGCTTCAATTACCATATCTGCTTTGATAAGAACTACTACTCCGTTCCCAGTCACTACATCAAGCAGGAGATGGACGTCCGGATTACCAGCTCTGTCGTAGAGATCTTTTCGGGCGGCGTCCGTATCTGCTCTCATCCGAGGCTATACGGCAGGCCAGGCCAGTACCGCACCATCCCGGAGCATATGCCGGAAAAGCACCGGAAGTACGCGGAATGGAACGCGGACCGCTTCGTCAAGTGGGCAGCGTCCATTGGAAACCATACAGAAATTGCAGTCAAGGCGATTCTGGCGTGCCACAAGATTGAACAGCATGGATACCGTGCTTGTATGGGAGTTCTCAAGTTGGCGGACCGATATGGCGCCGAGCGTCTTGAAGCGGCCTGTAAGAGAGCGCTGTCCTATACGCCCAGCCCCAGCTACAAGAACATTGACAGCATCCTTAAGTCCGGCCAGGACAAGGTGAGACCGGACGAAGAACCTCCGAAGCAGACGGATAATCCGCATGCCTTCGTCCGGGGAGCCGAGTACTACAGGAGGAACAAGTGATGCTGAACGAACAGACGATTGAGAAACTGATGGACCTGCATCTCCGGGACATGGCCAAGGCATTCCGAACACAGATGCAGGATAACACGCTGAAGGATATGTCCTTCGAGGACCGTTTCGGCCTTCTGGTCGATGCGCAATGGGCACAACGTAAGAGCAACCGCATCGCAATCCTCAAAAAGAAGGCTGCGTTCAAGTTTCCGCACGCCTGTATGGAAGACGTGGATTACTCGGCAAACCGTAAGCTAAACAGGGAACTGCTGCTGGAACTGTCGCAGTGCAAATACATCCGTGATAAGCGTAACATCCTGATCATGGGCGCGGCAGGCTCCGGCAAAACGTATCTGTCCAATGCCCTCGGCGTTGCTGCCTGCAGGCAGCTTTACAAGGTGAAGTACATCCGTATGCCGGAACTTCTGGTCGATATGAATATTGCTCGCGGCGACGGCAGCTACAAGAATTTGATGGTTTCCTACAAAAAGCTTCATCTTCTGATCCTGGACGAATGGATGCACCAGCCGATTTCTGAAACACAGGCCGGTGATGTCTTTGAAATCGTCGAGTCCAGATACCAGGAATCCTCCACCATCTTTGTGGCGCAGTCCGAGCCCGCCGGATGGCACCGGCAGATTGGCAACGGCGTTATTGCCGACGCAATCCTTGACCGAATCGTCTACAACTCCTATGAGATCATGCTGGGAGGCGAAGTCAATATGCGTGAATGCATGGGCCTCAGGTAGTAATCTGAACCTGCGGTAAATCTGCGGTGCAAAGCGCTTCGCGCAGGGTTTATCGCCTTGGTTTCTCCGGGAGAGTGAGCGTGAAATGCATGATAACAAAAAAGAGTGACGCCCGGTAGCATCACTCTCCCGCGAAACCTCGTAAGGCGCTCGTGTCGCTCCCCAGCGTTGCACTATCCTCCACTACGAGTAAACGCATTATTATGATACGACCGATTGGTATTGATTTCAAGAATCCGGACTGCTCTATCTTCCGGTGCCATTGCACTATTTTTCCGTTCCCACTGCACTAAAAGTCCGGCGCAACCGCACTTACTTTCCGATTTGACTGCACTTTTGAGGTGTTGTAATCACTAATAGAATCCAGAATACAAATTTCATAAAAGCAATCCTCCTTAAGCCTTATTTCAGGGCTTTTCACAGACTCACTACTACTTAACCCTTGACATCAAACATACCGTCTCAACATGGCACGATAGCATCACCCTGATGTCTGGTATGTTTTTTATCTTTTGACCGTTCGAGGGAATAGGTCGATAGTGGTTTTTTGGGGGCTATCCGTTCAAGGGAACAGTTCAACGGTTTTTATTCGTTCGTGGGAACAAGTCGAGACATGATATGAGCCAGTGGCAAAGTAACCATCTATTGATAAAACTACACCCTACTTCCTCGGCAATCATTAAATCATACTGTGTTTGCGAATGCTGCCCTTAACACTTCACTTTCAATAGGCAAAAAACGCCCTTCCACAACAAGTGTGCGTCCCAATATTGCAGAAAGATGTATGGATTTTTCCTCCAGCAAGTTTGGATTGTTTTCAAGTATTCTGTTGATACTATTTACAAATTGTGGAGTGCTGAGTTTTGCTATAACATCTTTTCCTTTTATGTATTCCAAAGAAACCGTGCCATCTTTCACAATACGGGCATGGGCCAGTTTTCTCATTTTAGTCACAACGACTGCGGATAGAAGGAAAATATCAAGCAACTCTCGTTGTGCTTCCTCACTGGTCATGTCATTCATGTATTTTTCGTAGGCTTCATCTAGTTCTTGTGCGAACAAGTTTGGAGCAGTTTCTCTTGCTTCGATAATCCGAGAGGCATAAAGCTGTTGCCTGCTCTTACCTTTTTGATGAGGTTTCTTTTCTGATATTCCTTGCCATGCCTTCTTTATACCCGGCGCAGCCTTTTCTTGCCACCATTTTTTGACGTGAGGAGCAACGACTTCGCTGAGTACCCAAAGTGTACCTGCGGCGATAGCTTCCCCTATCAATGCCGCCATCTGCCGCTGCTCCTCAGTGAGTTCTACTGCTTCTCGCTGCTCTTCATATTCGTAGGGTGAATTGCTGTATTCATATTCGATTTCATCTACCTTAATCCACTCGGTCTGACCATCAACCTGATTGTTAGCATCAGAAAGCTGCGTCCCACGATAAGCTCCCGGTGTTTTCTTTGATGGAGCGAGATGTGTACCTTCTTTGATTATTGGTCTGTACAAGTCTCCGCCTTGTTTTGAGCTACTCATAGCCTATCTCCTTGTTATAAATGATTAAAACAAGCCATTCTTTATCTCCTTGAATTCCTTCGTTTTGAAAACAGTGTCAAGATTTCTACCTTTGAACCCGATTATGTAGTCTAGCATAGCGACACATCTATCGGTAAGGATATTCGACTTCATGGTTTCACAAATTGTCTTAACATGGGTGGGACGATACGTTCCACTCAGTAGGTTTCTATTTTCGTCACGTCCAAGTATATCCAAAACCACGAGAACACCTTTTTGGTCGAGCATCTTGAATAACTTGTCATAATAGCGGCTTGCGCTTGGCGAAACGCCATTACAGTAATATCGGTCATTGCCAATCCTACAAACGAGGAATACCTTTAAAACAGTTTCAATGCGGATATCTGGGATGTCTGCTACCGCAGAAATGAAAGACATTATCTCCCTTGCAACGGGTGTTTCGTTAGCATAATTATCCCAACCATAGTGAACGGTCTCAAGTTGCTCACAGAGCAGAGTGAGCTTGATCGTCCTAGCATCTACGGAGTAATAGCGTTCGCCATTGCAAATCTTAAAAAAGAGTTCAGACTGCTCGGTTTTAAATTCGTCAAGATTTGCCCGATAGGAGTCTATTTTCTCGCCTAATGAATACTTAATCTTTTCTGTACTATACTCCCATGCAATTTCGGATAGTTCCATTATGTTCTCACGCTGAACTTTGTTCTCAGCGAAGGCCGGTGAAATAAACACACCAAAAAGTGTTGTTAACAAGTTGGAAACCATATTCGGTGAAAGAGCCTTTATTGATTGTTCAAATTGTGCTATATAAGTTTTATCCAGAGGCGTTTGGATCCTTTTTGCGTTGTCAACTATTGACTTGACGGTCAATGCTGATTCGGAAATTCTGTCCATAAAGACATCTTGAATGCAAGTCTGAAGCCAACCCAATAGCTCATATGCGTTTATGGAGTATTCATTTGGATGAGATGAACCTATCTGATTTCTCATATCCAGAATGTGACACAACTTGCGATGAAGCAAGTCGGATATAAGTTCCAGTTTTTTACACGTGTCCAAAAGAACCTGGTCTTTGACGGATGGCAAATCGTCCTCGTCATTAAACTGATCACGAAGAGTGCCCCCAATAGCGCTGTCAAAGAAATAGTCAAGTCCATAGGAAACTACTTTTTTTCGAAGACTTAATACAACTTCATTCCAGACGAAGTTCAACGAGGCATCGAAAAGACCCACGGCACTTCCTGCTATGAATTTCGAAAGATACCGTGCATCCTTTTTCAACTCAGGATGCAGGTTGTTTAAGAAATCGGGCAGAGCCTGCATTATTCGAATACGTTCGTCGTGCGATGCAATTACATTATCTACAGGAAGGCCAAAGCCTTCTAAATATCGCTCAAACCCGCTGAAGCCCGAGTCAGAAAGTACCGATTGATTTATGGGAGTAAGTTGATTATTTTCACTCATGCCTTTTAACCTCCTATTCCTCAAACCCAGAATCTCTTACCCGCAGCGTCCGGCAGTTCTCGGAAATAGTCCGCACAGTCTGTTGTGTAAAGCCTTCAGTGGATTCCGCTTGGACTTCGAGTGAAACCGTGACCCTTGCACCATCGACCGAAGTCAAGTGTTGGATAATTTCCTCGACGTACTTTTGGACATCGCGGTTGATGCGTGTGGTGTCGAGGTCGGCGGACATAAAGAACCGTTTATTTTTCGGCGTGGACACGGGCGGAGTATTGTTTTCATGGACTGCACCGCCATCGGTTGATGGTGTGAATACATGGACGCCTTCGCCGCCTGTACTTGCGGGAATGGTGTAATTGACGCCTGCCTTTGCTGCCGCGTCTGCTTGCCGCTTTACTTCTTCCTCGTCAATCTGCTTCTTAGCGATGGAGACTTTCACAAGATAGCCGGAACGCTCCACGATGCCTACGTATTGATTGAATTTCAAATCAATGTATCGTGTGCCGTCAAAGCCGGAAGCAAAAGCGAAATACTCGGTAGAGTTCAATCCTGTCTGGATGGCATCCATCAGGACGTTCTCGTTCGCCAAGCGCGGAAGATAGCAATAGGTGCAAAGGTACTCCCACAACTTCTTGACAGCGACGTTGTCGGTTTCGCGCCAGAGCACGTTATCGAGTTCCATCAGGAGCAGAGCCGGGGCCCACTTCGTAATAATCTGTTCGTTCTGGAGCATCTTCTTTGCGGCTTTGCTGATGATACTGTCATTGCCGCCGCTGATACGGATGGTATCCCAGACTATGGTCTTCATATCGGTGTTCTTGTCAATATAGGGAACAAGCAGCCAGCAGTATGCTTCCTTGATTTGGTCGTCAACTGTTCGGTTGAAGCGGCTTAAATTGTTATCGGTTTCTCGGTTCTGAGCCGCATCCAGGTTTAAGTCCTCGCTGTCCTCTTTGATGGACTTCCACGCAATGTAACGGCGAACCGTCTGTTTCAGGGAATTCATCAGGTCTTGCTCAGGTGCGACGAACGCGAGCATATTCCGATAGATGCGTGGCGTGTTCCCGCGATTGTTCAAAATATCGTTCACGGCGGTCATTGCCGTGTTATTTTGGTTTGTCGCCTTGTATTCATCCGTGGGGGGCAGAATCACGAGCCGGGCGGTCTGCTCATCCGGCACGTCAAGAGAGGACGATGGACAAATGTGAATACCCGCAAACGGCTGCTCCCTGCGGAGCGCACGAAGACGTGTCTCGATTTCATATTCCACATCGGAAGAGGCAACCTGCGTGGCTCTGTCTTCCACGGTCTTGCGTAGGGTCGGGCGGGTGTCATACCAAAAACGGTCGCCAGACGGATTGGTGTAAAGATAGGCAAGCGAAGACGTCAGCGTGTTCAGCGCATCGTTAAAGTTGGCAATATTCTCGCCGGGCTGAATCACGCCAAGCCGGATACGGGAAGCCTCGATGCCGCGCACGTTCTGGTCGCGGACGGTAGGAGCAGAGCCGAGCATAACGGTTCTTGCCACACGGCGAGCTGCCAGTTTGCTTCCATAACGAATGTTTTGCTGGTCTTTCTGATATGGGATCGAATTCCTTCCGTCCACCTCGCGGTCAACCAGCGCGTTCCAGCCTTCGGAAAGGTGGCGTGTAAGCTCGTCGCGCACGTTCGGCACGTCGAGCGGGATAGAGCCGGGCATAATCATTAAGCCTGCGTCGTTGCCCATCCAGAGTTCGTGAATGACCGCCGCCATCAGGCGCAGAACGCCGCGCGTCCGTTGGAAACGCTCCAGAGTCGCCCAGTCCTCATACAGTCGGTCGAATACTTCGGGGTGAATCGGGTAGCAGGACACCATGCGGTCGCGGTATTCTACTTCGCGGGATTCTGTCGGGAAGTCGCTGGTGTTTTCGTTATACATCTGACTGAATTTCGCACAGACTGCATCGCGTCCGTCGGGGTCCTTGCAATCCAGGAACAGTCTGCGGCGCACGACTTCAAAGCCCTCATTAGCAGCGACCGGCTTCCAAATGGATTCCATTCGCCCGAAGGTATGCTCGATTGTTTCAAGTGCTGTCTTACCCGCATCTCCACCGATTTCTATGACGGATTCGGGAATGGACGCTACGACAAGGCTGTTCTTGCTTGCCCTTGCTGCTTCGGTTATTTCCTGAATGAAAGAGATAAAGTTATCAAATGTCCCAGCGGGCAGCCCGTTTGCGCCATAAAGTTTCTTAGCGTATGCCACCAGCTCGTCCATCAGCACGAGGCAGGGAGCGCAGGCATCAAAGAGGTTCGCCAGCGCTTCGGATCCGGGCGACACACCCTTCTTGTCCGCTTCTTTTACATAACCATAAAGCTTCGGATTGCCCGCTGACTCTGCAAGCTGCGCTGCCATCTCACCCCAAAGGGTATTTATGGTGATGCCGGGCATATTCTGCGGGCGTTTTGCCCTGGTCGGGTCAAGAGCCGTACCAACCAACACCGCCACATTTGCTTTTGGGACTTGCGATACGCCTGCCCTTTGCAGGACATGCTTCACATTCGGAATTTTTTCTACAGGAACCCTGCCACGCATCATATGATAGAGCGCGAGCATACTGTGGGTCTTGCCGCCGCCGAACGCCGTCTTAAGTTGAATGACAGGTTCGCCATCTTTGCCGCAGATGCGGCGGAGTGACTGCTCCAACAGCCCCGTCATGCCCTCCGTAACATATGTACGCGCAAAAAACTCCACTGGATCGCGGTATTCATATGCGCCTTCACCACGGGCAACTTGCGCGAGGTCGGCAGCAAACTCGGCGTTCTTATAACGTCCTTGCGCCACGTCGGGGTGTGGCTCAATAACATCACGCCAGCACGGAAGCCCGCTGAAGGGCGTGGTATCTAAGATGCCGGACTTTTTGCCCTTTGCGGCAGGTGCAGGGACAGCCGACGCTTGGGCAACAGCGGTAGAGCCGCTTGCGCTGCCGTACCGGGAAGTACGTAGCAAGCCTCGAATCTCCTCCGCGCTGTCAGGATCTATCTGGTCGCACAAGCGGGACATCGTGTCGAGAGCCCGCCATGTGTCGTCATCGGAGAAGTCCTCGCCCCCAAGGTGTGCAAGTTTGTTTCTCACGCCTTTAAGTTCGATTGCCCATGTGCGGTGGTCGATGGACAGCTTCTTCCGGAATACCCGCTGCCAATGCACATCTGCAAACAATGTCAGGCAATTCAAAATGTCGAGCGAATCCACCAGTTTCGCCCAGTCGCCACTATCCGGGAGGTCGCGTTTCTGGTCGTCGTAGAGAGCATCCATAACGCCTTCTTTCCACCAGCTGTTGCCGAGCTCATTACCCAGTTCACGAGCGATATAGGGAGCCAAACCTCCCAATAGAATACGAAAACCTTGTGAAACCTGAACATGATTGTTTGCCATAACTATACCCTCCCGTTTAATCGTTTTCATCAATATCAAATAGCGTCATCTGTTTTGCGTTGTTTTTCTGCGCAGTGATATCTGCCGCCTTGCTCTGTATTTCCGGCCACGCGATGACGAGTGAGTTGTAGGCGTAGGCCTCGCCTGCCCAGCCCTTGCGCTCTGCTATCTGGAACAGGCGGTATGCCAGAGCCTTGGCGTGTTCCGGTTCGGATGTGAAGATGTCGGCAACAATCTCTGCCACGCCGACTACCCCGTCTTTCTCCATCGCGCGGGTAAGCTGCTGTGTGAGTAGCCAGATAATGCAATCCCCGAAAGTGATCTTTTCGGGGATTTCATCTCTACCCAAGAGCCGCACCACACCCTTTTCGGCATAGAGGACGCCCGCTGCGCGGAGTTTCTCCACCGAGGTATTCTTTGCCCGAGCCAAAACGTCCGCCTCGCCGAACTTCATATCGTTGAAGGCGTACTGGGTGTAAAGGTCAACGCAGAAACGGCTGTCGCGGTCAAGTTCGCCGTCCTGCTCAGTAAAATAAAGGTCGAGTTCCTGATTGATGATTTGCAGAGCCGAGCGAACGCTCATCGGCGTTCCGTCCGCTTCCAAAACTTTTGAGAAACGCGAATACACGCCCATGCCGGGTCCTATTGCGCTCTGCGCCAAGTCCACCGGCGCAATGTTGGATGCTTGCAATTTCTGCAAGGCGGGTTTGAGTTCCCTCTTCAGCGTATTGATAAAGTCACGGCGAGTGCAAACCGGTGCGTCGGAGGGACGCTTGCGGCAGACGAGGACGATGGAAGATGCGAGGGCGTTGGATCCAGAGGCAATCGTCCTTACCTCTCGTTCAGTACGCATAGGCCAAGTACCGGTTATTGAAAACCCTGCTTGAACGATTGCCGAGAGCATTGTTTCCCAACCAGTAGAAGCTGTATTGCCGCTATCATCACCCTCACTCTGCTTAAAAGCGTAATAGACGGTTACAGGAACATCCTCACGAGCATAGGTGTTTATTTGTTGGAATGTTTGGAGCATACCACTTTCAAAGAACATTTTTGCTTCTTTAAAGCCATTCTCAAAGCGATAAGGACTGGCTATGAGTTCTTCTGCCTTTGGTACTTGCATTGTGCGGAACAAGTCGGGATAGACACTCCTAAGTGTTCCTCGAAGCCATACATAGAAATAGTCCGATAAATCAGCATAACATATATTGTCATAGTAAGGCGGGTCAGTTGAGACCATTATGCTTCGCAGTCCGTTATCAGTTTGGGCATCGCGTTGTTCCGCAAACCCTTTTTTTTCAGCAGGTAATGTAAGTAGACTGCGTTGTATCCAATCAAGAGCGTTTGAATAACAACCTGATGAATTTCCTAATGGATTCCCTTCTGCGAAATCCCACGTCATCGCTAACGCCTGTCGAGCAAAAGTATTTCTAAGTCCATCGCGTGTGATATTCCACGAAACACACATAGAATTTGTATCGGAAATCTTATCGACCGAAAAGGCTAGGTACACCCCGATGGCCTTTGCATAATCCTGACTGCCGCCATCAACAATAACTTGATTTTGTGCCTCGGATACAAGGTTTCTAAATGTTGTCAATGCAGTCATCTGCCTATTAGTAAACAACTCAGAAAAGGTCGTATAACCATATAGAGGCAACTGGTCTGCGGCTTTGCCTATAAGTTCACCATTAGGCACATCCTCTGGCAAAGGGCAGAATGCAGCTTTTTTTTGCTCATCATCTGGAGTAATGTATAGGCGACCTCTATCGCTTTCGGCTATGACAGCCATAAGCTGAACACCCATGCGTTTTGCTACGCCTTCAGCTTTAATATACCCTCCGTCAACCGGAGAGTCGCAAAATACGCACTTGAATTTACCTCTCGAAGTTTTCGGTGGCTCCGGCGCATTCTTGCCGCGCTTCACTTCATAGTGTATCTTGTTACCCTCAATGATAGGTTGAATATAAGCTTCTTTACCCTTCTTTTTAGATAGTTCAAAGCTATTCGCCAGCGGCATCTCACAACCACAGGCAGGGTTCGGGCATTTCACCGTCCGCGCCCAGATCCACGCGATGACAGTATGCTCTTGTCCATGTTCGTTCTTCACTTTCGGATACAGATATCCTATTCTTTCAAAGGCCTTCTTTTTCATCCACTCGCCGTAATAGCGCACATCCTCAGCAAGCCCCGTTGCGCCTTTCCACTGGTCATTCATCAGGCGACGCGATTCCGGGTTCACCGGCGGTTGCCCGGCAAACTTCGGCGGGATCTCTATCATCGCCTTGTTGATCATCACAGCGACGGGATTTAAGTCACTTGCGTGGGCTTCCAAACCGAGACGCTGTGCTTCCAGCGGTATTGCACCGCCGCCCGCAAAAGGGTCGAGCAGAGCGGGCGGGTTGCCGTCTGTGGATTTCATTATTTCGGCTTTCGCCTCGGCAAGGACTTCCTCATTGTTAGAATTCTCCCACTTTACAAGCCGCTTGTTAACGGTCAATAAAAATACAGCATTTTCGGCCAACAAAAATACAGCACTTGGCCACCTGTAAAACTGGAAATTTTATTGACTAATTATCATCAATATCGAATATCCGTTCCCTGTGTTTAAGCCGGTAGCTGTCACCAGTCATGTTAAAAAGTTCACACTTGTGCATCAGCCGGTCCAACATGGCTGCCGTTATTACGGGATCGCCAAGAAATTCACCCCACTCCTCGAAGCCCTTATTGGACGTCAGGATAACCGAAGTTTGCTGGTACAGCCGGTTAATCAGGCTAAATAACAAGTTCGCTTCCTGGCGGGAGATGGGCTGGAAGCCCACCTCATCCAGGATAACCAGGTTTGCACGGTAAAGCATCCTCAGCTGCCGCCGGCTTCGGCCCGAAATGGTTTCGGTCTTGAAAAGATTCATCAATTGGTCCATCTGGGTAAAATAAACCCGGTAGCCGGCATTCACAGCCTCAATTCCCAGGGCCACTGCAAGGTGGGTCTTGCCCACACTGGGAGGGCCGAGAAATATGACATTGTAGGCGCCTTCAAGCCAGGACAATTCAGCCAGTTGCTGCATTTGTCGTTTTGACACACTGGTCTGGAACACGAAGTCAAAGTCGTCCAATGTTTTGTGAAAAGGCAAATTAGCTGCCTTCAGCCTGCACAGCCTTCTGCTGTCCTGCCGGTTTTCCTGCTCGGCACAGAGCAGCGCCTGAATGGTTTTAAGAGGAGACCATTCCTGTTGTTTTGCCTTTTCAAGTATGTCTTCCAGTTCTTTGGCGGCATGCTTCATGGATAAACCGCATAATTGTTCTTGCACATTCGAAAGAAGGTTCATGGTGTTTCACCTCCCTTGGCCAGATCCGCATATTCAGATAGCGGACGCTTTTGAGTCTTCACTGACGGGAGGAGAACCACTTTAGGATCTTGCTCAAGCTCTCTGATTTCCTGTTGCTGGACGCCCTCGAAGTAGCGGCAGGCATCCTTAAGTTCCGTGGCACTGTAAAGGCTGTTGGTGATGCAGTAGCTTAGAGCCTTCTGACATGCATGAGGAGAGAAGTCTTTGAGCAGCCGATCTATCAACTGGAACTGGTCGCGCACATAGCGGCCCTTGAGCTGCCGGATCTGCTGAAGAAAAAAAGCAGCCTCACCCGATTGCATCTTCTGTAGCAGGTTTTTTTGCAGAGTGTCCAGGGTGTCACTGTAATCTCTGCCGTGATTGTTGTTGCGCACCAAACGGCCTTTTTCCAAAGATACCGGATGCTCTGCCAACAATACGGGATCAATATCATCAAATATCTTTAAAACATTGTTTTCTTCTTCAAGCCTAACCTGTCGGCCCGGTCTGAAAGATCCCAGTGGCAGGGTGTAACGACATCCCTTGTAGAATATGGTATTGTCCTTATGGACCTGTCTTGTTACAATAGGGGTGAGCATTTTTCTTGTACATGGTACCGGCTTTAGGAAGAGCTTCTCCTGTAGAAAGACTTCGGCCGGTATCTTTTTTGTTGTGCCATGCATCCTGGCATTGCCGGTCCTGGTCAGCCAGGCCAGGAAATCATCATTCCAGAGGTCTGGTTCCATGAACTTGCGGTGCCGGGCGAAGTTATTCTTAAAATATTTCACCACCGCTTCGACGCGGCCTTTGCTTGGCGGATCTGCTGCCCGGCAGAGGTATACAGAGAAGCCCATGCGCCGGCGGAATTGTTCAAATTCCTTGGTGTAGACGATATCGCCGTAGTTTTCGTCCACAGCTACCAGCCTGTCCTGGTCAAATACCAATTCGGCCGGCATGCCGCCCATATACTCGAAGCATTCTTCCAGGGCCGCCACCAGCTGTGCCGAGGTGAGAGGAACAGTATACCACCAACCCCATTTGTAACGAGAATGAGACAGCACACAGGCGATACAGTAAAGTTTCCGGTAGCTAAAAGTGCGGGCATCCCTGACATAAACCGATCCGATGTCTACCTGCATCTGGCGTCCCATCGGCGGGTCTTCCACCGCTATAAACTGGCGGACTTTTGCAGTGCTTTTGGGTAAATTGTGTTTCTGGCGCAGACTTTTTACAAAGCGTCGCGTTGAGCGTTCTGATACTGCAACATCATAGTGCTCTTTGAGCCAGTCCAGCACTTGTGAAGCTGTAATGCCGGGGTATTGGCGGAGCCAGTCCAAGATGACACCTTCATAAAGAGCCAGGTCTCGCCGTCGTTGGCGATTTAATGTGGTCTTTTCAAAGGTATCCGGGTCCATATCCCAGTACTTGGACACCGTTCGAAAATTGACCTGCAGCTTCTCGGCCGTCTGGCGCTTGCTGAAACCAAGGTTTTTTAGGGTTTGCAGTTCTGTGTACATAGGCCACCTTTTCATAGGCACTCCTCCTTGAAATGAGATCTGCATTCATGGTAACACATCCCATTTCTTCCAGCGAGGGTGCTGTACTCAGTGGCCGAAACTGCTGTATTTTATGTGGCCATTTTTGCTGTATTTTATTTTACCGCTAACATTTCTAGTCACAGTATGAATTCTTCCATTGCCTTCTCTATCCAACCATGCAAGAGCTGCACTGTTAAGACTGTCAATTCCGGTATATACCCTCCCCTCCAGAAAACTTTGCTTAACATATCCAATTACCTCTTCTACCTTACCTTTACTCTGAGGATCTCTTGGCCTGCATAATGAAACACTGTAGCCGATACGCTTTACATATTTTTCAAAGGCCGGTACAAATATAATATTACCTAGATTTTCGCTAATTACATAGACCCGATCAAGATCATATAGAATTGTCTGTGGTCTTCCTCCAAAATATTGAAATGCATAGTTATGAGCTTTTATGGCTGTTTCGGTCGTGAAGGGATCCGGTGAAAAGCAAACAAATTTCATTCTGCTATAACTCAGAACCATACAAAAGAAATATACCCTTACAATTCTTCCATACATATCTTTAAGTTTATATTGACCAAAATCAGCCTGAGCTTCATATCCTGGTTGCGAGACTTCACGTGGCGAGATTTTCCGCTTACTGGTATGCTGATACCCATGCTGTTCCCTTAAAGCTTTCATGTAGCGATAGAAAGTAGCTCGTTTAACTTGTAAATCAGGAAAGGCTTCAATTAATTTAAGATAAATATTGGTATCTCGGATTTGTGGGCATATTTTCAATTGCTCTAATATGTACTGTCGATAATTATCCATATGATACTTTTCCTGCTCAGCTTCCCTGGCATATGGATATTCCGGTGTGGTGGAGCCGTAGTTCCGGTGTAGCGTGAGCCACCCGTCCGGAACCACTGATCCACCCTAATTGTTAACTATTCACTAAGTGTTTTATCTAATCCGTATACCTCACGCATTGAAAAGTCTTTG
>JAHDOA010000011.1 GCA_018435055.1 Pelotomaculum sp.
ATGTTATCAAACCTGCCGTCATGTTCCTTTAACTGAGTTTGGATGTTATCAAACCTGCCGTCATGTTCCTTTAACTGAGTTTGGATGTTATCAAACCTGCCGTCATGTTCCTTTAACTGAGTTTGGATGTTATCAAACTTGCCGTCATGTTCCTTTAACTGAGTTTGGATGTTATCAAACTTGCCGTCATGCCCCTTTAACTGGGCTTGGATGTTATCAAACTTGCTATCATGCCCCTTTAAATGGGCTTGGATGTTGTCAAACTTGCCGTCGTGTTCCTTTAACTGAATTTGGATTGCGTCAAGAATTTTAAGGATTTTTTCCTCATTGGTCACAGTCATTCTCCTTTCCGATAGACTTTTACCATCTACCACAGTTGCAGAAATGATGTTGATTGCCCCCAAGTCTGTCCCGCTGGGCTTTGTATCCGTAACCGTACTTGTATTTCCTATCGTTGACTTTATTTAATTCGCCACATTTTGGACATTTCCTGCTTATCCTGCAGGCCTCAAAGCTCGTACTGGGTTGATGCCAGTCCCGGGGATCATCAGCCCGGCATAGGATATGCTATGGCCTTAAAAATGAGAACACTAATTACTGAATCTGTGTTAAAATGGGTAAGGGTGTACTACTGTAGGACTTATGACTACAAATTGAAACATGTCCCCAATGCAGGAGGTGATAATATTGTCGCCTGAATTAATCATTTGGCTGGCTTATCTTGCGCTTGTGCTGGGTATAATAGCATTTGTACTGGAAGCGCTTGTTTTCCCCGGTTTTGGTGTGTCCGGTATCGTTGGGATCATCCTGGTGGGATGGGGGGTGCTGCTGCTCGCGGTGGATGTAACTCAGGCCACGGCAGCCCTGGTCCTAGCTCTTATAGCTACTATCGTGATTTTTATATTGGGGCTACGTTTGATGTCCCGCTATAATATGTGGTACAAGTTAACCCTGCAAAACAAGCAGGATAGTAAAGAGGGATATGTTGCTCCCGCGCCGGAGTTGAGCCTTTTTACCGGAAAAGAAGGTGTCGCCCTGACTCCTCTCAGGCCGGCGGGTTCAGCGGAGGTAGAAGGACAGCGGTTGGATGTGGTAACTGAAGGAGAGTTCATCCGTAGCGGTATGCGGATCAGGGTGATCAAGGTGGAGGGCACGCGAATTGTGGTTAAAGAAATAGCGGCTGTTGAATAGTCAGCCTGATAAAAATTTAGAGGAGTGATCAATGTGGGCGCTGGAGCCGTCGCAACCTTATTACTTGTTTTTCTGATATTGATCGGTGTCGTTGTAATTTTTAGTTTTATTCCTGTTGGTTTATGGATATCGGCCCTGGCAGCCGGGGTCAGGGTGGGCATAGTTACCCTGATCGGCATGCGCTTGCGGCGGGTGCCGCCGGCCAGGATTGTCAACCCGCTGATTAAAGCGGACAAGGCCGGCCTTAGTATCGGCGTAAACGAGCTTGAAGCCCATTACCTGGCCGGAGGCAATGTGGACATGGTGGTCAACGCTTTAATCGCCGCAGAGCGGGCGGCTATACCGCTGCCTTTCGAGCGGGCGGCGGCTATCGACCTGGCCGGCAGGGAAGTTTTTCAGGCTGTGCAGATGAGCGTCAATCCCAAGGTGATTGAGACGCCGTTGGTATCGGCGGTAGCCAAAGACGGTATCGAGGTCAAAGTTATCGCCAGGGTGACCGTACGGGCCAATATCGACCGCCTGGTTGGCGGCGCAGGCGAGGAAACTATTCTGGCCAGGGTTGGTGAGGGCGTGGTCACAACAGTGGGCAGCTCGGAAAGCCACAAAAACGTACTGGAGAATCCCGACTTGATTTCCCGGACCGTTTTGAGCAAGGGGCTTGACGCCGGAACGGCTTTTGAGATCCTGTCAATCGATATCGCTGATGTGGATGTCGGGCGAAATATCGGGGCGCAGCTGCAGACCGACCAGGCCGAGGCGGATAAGCGGATTGCCCAGGCCAAGGCGGAGGAAAGAAGAGCTATGGCGGTAGCCAGGGAGCAGGAGATGAAAGCGTCGGTACAGGAAATGCGCGCCAAAGTGGTTGAAGCAGAGGCCCAGGTGCCGCTGGCTATGGCCGACGCCCTGCGTGAGGGCAAGCTTGGCGTGATGGATTATTACAATCTGCAAAACATTGTGGCGGACACTCAGATGCGCGGTTCGCTTGCAAAAATGGGTGACCAGGGCAGGGGAGAAAGCGGCCCGGTAAAGCCGGCCGGACAATAAAAGCATAATCAAGGGCGTGTTACAGTGGAATATTTATGGCTTGCTATTTTGGTGGCAATTATTTTAAGGGCCTTCGGACGGCAGCCGATTGGACGTCAGCCGGGGCGTTACAAACCCCGCGGCAAATTTGACGTGCCCCGGGAAGATTTGCCTTACAACGAGAAGGAAATGCCCTACGCTGAGAAGGAACTGCCGCCTGCCGGCCTTTCTGCCGGTGAGCCTGGCGACAGAAGGCGGGAGTTTAACGAACCGCCGGTTCCGGCCAGGCGCGGCGGTGATTCAACTCATGCCGGCGCCGAATACGGATACGCGGGCAGGCGTCAAGGCCCGATCGGTGTGCGCCGCTCCGGCCGCAGCGTTGAGCTGACTAAAGAACCCAGCTATGGTAGCAGGCGGGAAAAACCGGCCGGGGAGCGCCGTCAAAGTACCGGCCCCAGCCGGGAACTTGACAGGCGCCGCAGCGGGGAAGAACTGTTTGAGGATGGCCTGGGCCGGCAGGAAGTAATAAAAGGCATGGTCTGGTTTCAAATACTGGGAGCCCGCGGCGGGGTACAGGCAAGCAGACGTTATAGGTATAGATAATAATTTGCCTGTTACTGTATCCTTTGATTAAGAAGGCAGTAAGTAACCCGATTGTTATGATGGGGTTCAGTAGTATAAAAATAAGGCTGGTTTTGGCTTATGCCGGGGCCAGCCTTTTTACTATTTCTTCAACAGTCCCCGTCCGGTTAAACCTATGCCTTTTTAGACAGGGGGGCGCTTTTGGGCAGGTATTTCATTTCCAGGTAAAAGATGGTAACCGTCAGCAGCACCGCCAGGCCATCAGCTATCGGCGCAGATCTCCATACGCCGTCAATTCCCCAGACACGCGGCAGGATCAGCAGCGCGGGGATGAACAGCAATACCTGCCTGGAGAGGCTGAGGATGGTGGACTGTACCGGTTTGCCCACGGCCTGAAAGTAGTTCGAAAAGATTATTTGTAAACCCACAACCGGAAATAACGCCAAAAACACCTTCATAGCCCGGGTGGTCAGATCTGTCAGGGCGGTGTCACCTTTGCTGAACAGTCCGACAATCTCTGCAGGCCAAATATGAATGGCCAGGTAGCCGGCTAAAGCAATAACGGTGCCGGCAATCGCCGCTATTTTCACCGTTTCTTTAACCCGGTCGTACTGCCGGGCGCCGTAATTAAAACCTATCAGCGGCTGGGCGCCCTGACTGAGACCGACAATGGGCATAAACATCAGCGTCAGTATACTCATGATGATCCCCACGGCCGATAGAGCCAAATCTCCACCGTAGGCCAGCAGGGTTTTATTCAGTATCGACTGCTGGATACTGGAGGCCATTTGCATGGCAAAAGGGGCAAATCCAATGGTCGTGATGCCGATCAGCGTGGGCAGATGAGGCGTCAGGTTTTTTAATCTGATTTTCACCAGGCTCCGGCCGGTGAAAAAATAACCAGTTACCCAGAGGGCCGATACTAACTGGCCCAGGACTGTCCCCAGGGCAGAGCCCTTGATTCCCATCCCCACTATGAAAATAAAGTAGTAGTTTAAAACAACGTTGGTTACGCCGCCGATGATTTGTGTCATCATGGCCAGCCTGGGATTGCCTTCGGCCCTGATAAAGTTGTTCAACCCGAAGCCTATCGCCCCTAAAGGCGCTCCCAACATAATAATATTGGTGAAATCGCGGGCGTAAGGCAAAACGTCTTCACTGGAGCCAAAAAATCTTAAAATAGGATCGGGAAAGAGCAGGTAGATTACCGCTAATATTGAAGGCAGTAGAATCAACATCACTGCGGCGCTGCCGGCCACTCTTTCCGCTTCCTCATTTTTTTGCTGCCCCAAACGTATGGAGATTAACGCCGTGGCGCCAATGCCGACCAACATGGCTACAGCAAAACTTATGAGCATGATCGGAAAGGCCACGGTTGTTGCCGCTATTGCTATAAAACCGATACCGCGCCCCACAAATATCCTGTCGACTATGTTGTAAAGGGCGTTAATGATCATGCCTACTATCGCCGGCAGGGAAAACTGCCAGAGCAGGCTGCCGATGTTCTGGTCACGCATGGCAAAACTGCGATCCATAACTAGCCACCTTTTTACATTTATTTATAATTCGTTAACAAAGTAAAAACTATTTTATACGATACCAGTGGTTTATGCAATAATCAAGAGCCCAAAAAACGGGCCCCTGATTATTGCCGGTCGTAAAACGTATCTATTTTATCAAGATAAATTAATAGACATTTTTATTCCTGCAAATTTTTTTACATTCGACAAATATTGATCTTTTATACGAAGGTAATTTGCGATGATATGTCAAAATGAGGAATCAAATGTAAAAATAATTATAATACACCTGCAATAACCAGACAAAAAAGGACAGCACCTGAAAAAACGGCATTTATAATAAAATACACCTATGGAATAATTTGAAATCAGTGATGTTCATGCCTGCGCTTGATCTAAAAAAAACATTTACCAATACAAATGGCTTCACCCTGCTGGAATTTATTATTGTATTTTCCATGTGCGCTGTTTTAATATGTTTTACCCCGGTTTTTTTCAGGGCGTTTGAAAGACATAAGTTATACTCTGCCGCTTCAGTTATAGCGGCAGACCTGCGCCTGGCCCAGCAGTTGAATATCAACCAGGACGCTGTCTATACCGTGCTTTTTGACTGCGTTAATGAAAGGTACCTTATAGAAAGAAATGTTTATACCTACAAAAAAACAAACCTGCCGGGCGGCATTGATCTAGTATTTACTAACTTTGATTTTGACAACGACTCGCGGAATGGCTACGACAACAAATTAAGGTTTAATATAAAAGGTGAGCCATACCGCAACAACGGCTTTTTTAACGGCGGGCACATCAGTATCTGTAATAAAAACGGTGAATTTATATATGTAATTGTTGCTTCCATAACCGGCAGAGTGAGGATCGACACTAAACCACCTTTATAATATAACGGGCTGGTGTTTAGATTGCTGCTAAACCAGAAAGGCATGAGCCTGATTGAAGTTAGTGTGGCCGTCCTTATCCTGGGGATTACGACTTTTCCCTTGATATATATGTACCGGGACGGCAGCATTCATGCCGCCGCAGCCAGAGAAGAAATTTCCGCCTTGAATCTAGCCCGTGCCGTGGTTGAGGAAATAAAAAGCATACCGGAGTGCCAGCTGGGGCTGGCCGGGGGAGCGACCGCGCATACAGTCACACTGGAGCACAGGGCCAGTGGTGTTGACAATTTCTACAAGAACTTTAATATCGCCATTTGCGGCGGCGCCGGTGCCGGACAGGTGAAAAAAGTCACAGGTTATGACGGTGCCGCACGCCGGGCTGTGCTGGAATCAGATTGGCTTGTCGTACCTGACGCCACCTCGCTTTACATGCTGTACCATGATTGTCCCGGTGATTACCGGTATGTGATAAATGCTGAAAACAGCCGCAGCGGCCTGAGAATGATCAGGGTGACTGTTTACTATACTGTAAAAAACCATGAGCGGGAAGTTACTCTAACAACAGAAAAACTGACGAGGTAACAGTGATGCGCGGTAATAAGGGGTTCACTATTATCGAGACCATGGTGGCCGCTGTAATATTCCTCATTGTGCTTTCATCCGCACTATACGTTTATTCAAGATTGTACGTTTCTTACATTAGAGATAAAGATAAAATTGAAGTGCAGGAAGATATGCGCATTGCTTTAAAAAAAATCAGCTTTAGCATCAGGCAGGCTGCGGGTGTGAAATCGTGCAACAACTCCCGGATTGATTTAAAACCAGCCGAAGGAAGCAGCATTAACGGTTACAGGCACGACACGGCGCAAAAAGAGGCGGAGGTAAACATGGGGGGTGTTTACCTGCCGTTGGCCAGCCATATACAATATCTAAATTTTGCTTATGATCCGGAAAACAGGGTCGCCACGATCACCATCAAAGGAGAAAAGGGAGACAGCGGTATTCTTGAGATGAGCACAAAAGTGCGCCTGAGGACGGATTAGCCGGCGAGGTATTGCTATGATTCTGCGTGATATAAAGGGCCAGAGCATGCTGGTGGTGATGGTGTTAATCCTGGCCTCGTTTTTGTTGTGCAGCGCTGTCCTGGTCATGGGGACAAACGCCCGAAAAATTGCCGCCTTTGAGGCGAATCAGGATAAAGCGTACTATATCGCTGAGGCTGGCGTGGAAAAGGTCCTGGCGGATGCGAAAAACGGTCCGGTCTGGCTGAGAAACTTAAGAATTGGCAGTGAATATAATTTTCTCGCCAACAATTTAAGCGGAAAGGATTATGGAGAGGGCGCTTTTGAGCACATCATAGTAAAAAAATTGTCTGAAGATAAAAAACATACCGCCCTGGAAATAGAATGCCGGGGCAAATGCGGCAGCAGTATAAAAAGGATCAAGGTGAATGTGATTCTGGAGAATGTTTACCCGGAAAATCTGTTTCGCGGGTTATGGCTGGCTGACGACAGTTCTGCCGCTGATAACGTTTTCAACCTGGCGGCTGACTCTTATTTTGCCGGCGATGTGATGATAAACAGCGGCTCGCATATTACCGGGAACATATACTGCCGCGGCCTTGTCTGTCTCCAGTGTGAAGACGGCGGCGCCACAGAGATCGACGGAGATATCTATGCCCTGGGTGGTGTGGATTTTACCGGCGCGGGGCAGCTTTCAATCAAAGGTTCTATTTATGTTGATGACATCAACAAGGCGCCTGACGAGCTAAGAGACATCACCATCGTACTGTCCGCCGGCGGACTGGCTGCGAAAATACCGGACGCTGCCGAATTCCCCGCTCTACTCAGCGCCGGCAGGCTGGCCTGGTACCAAAAAAACGCCGGTTTTAGCCAGCTGCCACTGGTTGATAGCGCCGTCATGGCTTTTCAGAACGGCATATATTTTATAAATGGTGACTGCGCGCTTTCAGGCATATACAGCGGCAACGCCCTGTTGGTTGTTGACGGCAGTGTCACGCTGGGCAACCTGATAAAATCGGCCGGCGCCGACAGCCTGGCGATACTCGCAGCCGGACCGGTCAGCTTTGCCGCAGACAGCGGGGATATAGACGCGCTGCTGTATTCCGCGGGGCAGGTTAATTGCAGTGACGGGCCGGATATACGCGGCAGCATGCTGGCAGCCGGTTTAGCCGGGCCGGGCGGTACAATCAACATTTCCTATGATCGGGACATGTTTAATTCTTTCCGGGACAGCAGCAGCTGGACTACCTGCTTTGTGAGGGTTACCAGATGGAACGAATAAATATAAAAAGATATCTGAAAAATTTCCTGCCGGAAAAGAAATATTTTACCGGTGTGGACATCGGGGCAGGGCATATCAAAGTAGCGGAAATCGAAGTAAACGACGGGATCCCGGAGGTAGTCGCGCTGAGGATGGCGCCAAGTCCGCCGGGGGTCTGGGGTGACAACCTGGATGAGGAAGCCCTGATCCAGGCTTTAAAAGAAGTTTTGAATCCTAATCACAGGGAAGTTATTACCTGCATCGGCAGTGAAAAAGCAGTGTGCCGGATTGTCCAACTACCGCAGATGAGTGAAAAAGATCTCTGGTCGGCGGTAAAAATTGAGATTCAGAAATATGTGCCAGTCCCGGTAAGTCAACTGGTGATCAGGTATGTCAAGCTGGGAAAGGCAGAAGAAGGCGCCGGGCATAAGTTGACAGGAGAGCCAAAAACCGCCGGCGGGCAGGACTTGCAGGATGTGCTGATCCTCGCGGCTCCTTTAACGATAGTATATCAGTATCACGGTATATTTTCCCGCTCCGGTTACACAGTGACAGCAGTAGACTTGCAGGCGTTTGCCTTATGGCGTGTTTTTGGCAGAAACGCGCCGGGGGGCGCGGCCCTGGTGGATATCGGCGCAAAAACCTCTCACTTTGTCCTGATGCAGGACGGGTTGATCAGGTTTATTCGCCTGCTTCCCGCAGGCAGTGGAGATATGGCGGGCATCTCAATAGAACTCCAGCGGTCGCTGGATTATTACGCGGCGCATGAGAAAATTTCAGTGGAAAAGCTTCTCTTGAGCGGTCAGATCAGCCATCCGGAACAATTGAATGAACATTTGCGCCGCCAGGGTCTAGGGATTCACACCGAGGTGGGCCGCCCGGCAGTTGATTTTACTGGAGATGAACTGTATGATCCGGCATACGCGATCCCGGTCGGGCTGGCTTTGCGGGAGGTGGCGGCCTGTGGACGCGTATAAAGTAAACCTGCTGCCCCACCACCTGCAGCGTGAAGGTTTAATCGATATCCGCAAACTGGCCGTAATGTTGGCGGTGGCGTTACCAGCGGCGGTGATCCTGGGGGGCTATATAATTTTTCTGATCAATTATGGTGCAGTAAAAGATGAGCTGGCCGAAACAAAATCACAGGTTGCCTCCCTGGCGCCGGCGACGGCGCGGGTGGCCGGGATCATCAGGGAAAGAAGCGAACTGGAGGCCGCTATTGCGGAGTTTGATCAGGTTTTAAAACACCATAAGTCGTGGTCCGGCCTGCTGTATGATCTGGGAAACATCGCGCCGGTTGATCTGTGGCTGAACGGGCTGGAGATTTCCGATAAACCTTTTAATACACTTGCTGATCATAAACAGAAGGAACCGGATCCATATGCCTCTCCCAGCCTGGTTTCCTTTAAAGGTATGGCCGGAACTGTCCCGTCAATAGGCATATTCCTCAGAAATTTGAACGGCCTGCCTTACTTTGCAGAAGTAAAGCTGGTCAAAATAAACGCTGTCAGCGAGGGGTTGGAATTTGAAATTATCGCTGGAATAAAGGATGAAGGATGATGCGGGAAAGGGTATTCAGCAGGCATTACCAGCTGTTAAGCGGGTTGATAATTGGCGCCCTTTTGTGCTGCTTTATGTATTTTATATTGGCGCCTCAGATAAAATCGTATGCCCGGGTTAGAATTGAGCTGGCCGCCGAGAGTGACAAACTGTTAAAGGCAAGAGCAGCGGCGGCAGCGTTTAATCTGGAAAGTGACAGGCTTAAGCAGGCCAGAGAAGACTATGAGGCGAAAAGCGGACCTTTTAAGCAGGTCACAAGAGATGGTTCCGATATTATTTTCCTCGGGTTGACAGCGGCATCCAGCAATATTGCGGCGGCTGAAATTATACCGGGGGATATTATTGAAAAAGAACATACGTTTGAGCTACCGGTAAAGGTAGTGCTGCAGGGTGATTATCGCAGCCTGATAAATTTTTACAAGGATATAGAAAATAATAATAGTGCTAACTTATTGGAGATAAGAAGCCTGCAAATCGAAACAATAAACCAAATATCCGGCGCTAAAGGCCAGGCGGTCGCAGTAAAGCCGGGAACGGTTAAAGCAGGAGCCGGTATTGTGATATTTTCTGCAAAAGACCCGGCAGGAAAACTATACCTGGAAGAAATGTCAAAATGGTTGACCGGCCGCGGCGATGTTTTCAAGCCGGCGGCTGCTGTAACACCGGCGCCGGAACTGGACGGTTACCTGGAAACCCATGCTGAGCAATTCAGCCATCCTATGCCGGAAGCCCGCCCGGCAGAGACGGGAATAACCGTGCAAAAAACAAAGCCGGATCCACCCGCCGGCGCCGGCAGTTAAGCCGGGGATATTCCCAGCATTGCCAACCGGGGACATTCCCCCACCCGAAAGGAATACCTATTAGAGAGGTGTGTCCCCGTTCCGCTTTCCTACTATTTTTAGGATAGAACTTTACGTTTAGAGGCGGGAAACATATAATTAGTAAGAGCCAATATCTGTATTAAAAATATCCTAATGGTAAACATTAAAAGTAAATTATTTAATGGAGTGAATTAACCTGATTGATAAGCAGATTCTCAAAGAGGTTATTGATTCAGCCACCGGCAGGGGTGGTGACTTCGCGGATATTTTTGTGGAAGAGAAGCGAAGTACCGGTATCAGCTGTGAGGCCGGTAAAATAGAACGGGTCCATACCGGTGTGGAGGCGGGCGCGGGAATCAGGGTGCTCTCCGGTGACACGACCGCCTATGCCTATACCAATGACCTTTCCCGGGAGGGATTGCTGGAGGCTGCGCAGATCGTCAGCCACGCCGCTGTGAGCGGTAAAAAAGGGGTCAACCTGGATTTTGTTAGGGTAAAGCCGCAGGTGGATTTTGTATTTGAAGAAAGACCGGAAGAGGTATCCACCGAGCGGAAAGCGGCAGTTGTGGAATCAGCTGATAAAGCCGCCCGCGCGGTGGATAAGGATCGGATTAAGCAGGTGATCGTAGGCTACGGCGATGTGGTGCAAAAGGTTACCATCGCCAACAGCAGCGGGAATTATGTGGAAGACGAACGGATCCGCACCAGGTTCATAGTCCAGGCGGTGGCCGCTGACGGACAGGTAATTCAGACCGGTTTTGAAGCTGTAGGAAGTCTGTGCGGTTTTGAGCTTTTCAAAAGTTTTTCACCGGAAGAGGTAGCTGCCTCGGCGGCAAAGCGGGCGCTGGAAATGCTGAAAGCCAGGCCTGCTCCGGCGGGCAGGATGCCGGTGGTGATGGCTGCAGAGGCTGGCGGCACGATGGTGCACGAGGCATGCGGGCATGGACTAGAAGCCGACCTGGCACAAAAAAACTTGTCGGTATACGCTGGTAAAAAGGGGCAGGTTGTCGCCTCCGAAGAAGTCAGCGTGTACGACGACGCCACCATCAACAGCAAGTATGGTTCGTACCGCTTTGATGACGAAGGGGCGCCTGCCCGTAAAGTAAACTTGATCGAAAAAGGGGTGCTGGTTGATTTTATGTACGACCGGCTTACTGCCGTTAAGGACGGCAGGGAGTCCAACGGGCACGGCCGCAGGGAATCCTATCAGCATAAGCCAATCCCCAGAATGGGCAACACATGTATCGCCCCCGGCAGGACAGATCCGGAAAAAATAATCAGGGAAACCAGGAACGGCTTGCTGGTGAAAAAAATGGGAGGTGGCCAGGTTAACACGACCACCGGTGATTTTGTTTTCGACGTGGCGGAAGGCTATTTAATCAAGGACGGAGAAACCGGCCCGATGGTGCGGGGCGCCACCCTTACGGGAAACGGGCCTGAGGTGCTGCGGATCATTGAGATGGTGGGGAGCGACCTGGGCTTCACCATTGGCACGTGCGGCAAGGACGGCCAGGGTGTGCCGGTGAGCGACGCCCAGCCGACCATAGCCATCAAGGAGCTGACCATCGGGGGTACCACTAGCGGTGAACCGAACGGTAAAATAAGGCGGATTTAGTCGACAAAGTTATACGAATATGGGCTTCCGCCCCTGGTTAAATTGTAGGCGGAGGTGTCATCATTACAAATTATTAAGTACTAACTGTAATTGCTTATGGTAATAACAGATGATAAATATATTACTAATTAAGGTACGCTTATAGCAAACAAAGAAATATATACGCTAGGAAAGGAGGATGCCATCATGAGAGCACAGTCATCCGTGTGGATTGATATTGCCGATGATGATTTGGATGCCGCCGAGCATTGCTTGCAAGGCAAAAGATTCTTATGGGCCATGTTTATGTGCCAGCAAGCAGTAGAGAAAGCGATTAAGGCGGTCTACTTTGAGAAAACGGGCGAAACTCCTCCTAAAAAACATGATTTGATTTCATTAGCTGGTAGTGCCGGTATCCTCGAAGAATCTACAAGAGAGATGAAGGACTTGTTACGCCGTCTCTCGCTATACTATATTGAAACCAGGTATCCTGATAAACGAGCTGCTCTGGAAACTAAATGCACCCAAGATCATACAAAAGAGATTTTGGCTCGCTCAAAGGGGGCGGTGGAATGGTTAAAAAGCATGTTGAAATAATTGTAAGCAAATATATAAATGCTCTAAAAAGCAGAAACATCCGTGTAGAAAAAGCCATATTATTTGGATCTTATGCCAAAGGAAACGAAGGAAAAGATAGCGATATTGATATAGCAATTATTTCTCCTGACTTTGGTCACGATTATCTAGAAGAAGCAGTCATGCTTAAAGAAATCAGTGAAGATATAGATTTAGATATTTCTCCAAGACCTTATTCCCTGGAAGAGTATAGAAATGGTAAACGGGGTCAGTTTCTATATGACGAAATCATTTCAAAAGGAAAACTTTTTTAGCATAGAACAGCAGGCCGTTTTGGGATTAGTTTAGCGTTTAATACAGTGACTCAATGTATGCTTGGCTACTGTGGATTTTATCCAATATGGCCCGCCTCCACCAAAAAAGAACGTCATAATTGATACAACTATGATTTGCTGAAAATCATATCCTTAATGGAAGTCCGCTTGCCTTTGGCGAGGGGAATCTAAAAGGGAGGATTAAAAACGTGTTAAACTGCAGGAAACCCTCTTTTTGGATAGTTGTTGTATCAATTATCGCCGTGATTATTTTCGAAGGAAAATATTGCGTAGTAATTCAATAATTCAAGCCTGACCCCTCCGCCTGTCCCTGGCGGCGGACAAACCAGCCGTTTTCCCCTCCCTTTGTTTTTTGACAGCCTGTTGTTTTTGTATTTGCAAATAACCTTGGTTCCCGCTTCTAAGTTAGTTATTATTTCACCCTCTGGGCTTATTTGGCGTTTAAAAACTGTGTGTTTTTTATACACAACTTTTTTCCGGAGGCATATGTTATAAAGGAGATAAGGGGCGTCGATTAATGTTTTTTCGTTTCAACGGGGGGTAAAATATGAAGATTGGAGATATCGTAACCAGAAAAATATATGGTGAGGACATGCAGTTTTGTATTATCGGTTTTTATACAAACCAGGGTACGGGGGAAAGGGTAGCGATAATGGCGCTTTTAGACCCGAGCCTGATTGTGGAGGCCTCGGTGCAGGAGCTTGCTCCTATTTCCGCCAGACACTTGTTTGCGTTGACAACAACGCTGTTTGTGCACTGAACTGCCGCAGGGCAGTTTTTTTATGTGTCTGATAAAGGAATATTCTGACTGCCATTGAATTATACTACTTGGAATACGGAAGGTGGGTGGTTTTACTGGACAACGAAGAAATATATTTAGGTGTTGCGGAAAACGCCGTCGATATAGCCAAAAAAATGGGCGCCCAATTAGCAGAAGCATACATAAGCAATACCAAGGAGCTAAGCATCGATGTGCGGGAGACACGCGTGGAGACAATGAAGCTGGCCGAGGAACGCGGTCTGGGCCTGCGTGTCGTCCGGGACGGGAGAACGGGTTTTTCCTTCAGCACAGACCTGAGTCCGCAGGGTATCGATGATGTCTCCAGACAGGCGCTGGCTAACTGCGAAAAAACTGCTGAAGACTCCCATAATACCCTGCCGTCACCCGGCTGGGCCTACCCGGCTCTGGATATTTACGACCCCGCCATCAGGGAGGCTACTGTCGAACAGAAGATTGATATGGCCAGGCATATGGAGGAATCCGCCCGTGCTTATGACCCCAGGGTAAAAATAATTGAAAGCTCCGCCTACCAGGATGGGGAGTCGCTGGTTACTGTGGTCAACAGCCTCGGTCTGAGCGCGGTATTTAAAGGCTCCTACTGCGGGATCTATCTGGCCCTGGCGGCAGGCGGGGGAGACAATAGCCAGACCGGTTTTGCCATGGATTTCAGTCTCAAATTAAACAGCCTCAAGCCCGCGGATATAGGCAGGGAGGCGGCCCGCCGGGCTGTGCGGATGCTGGGGGCGCGCCCTGTCACCACGCGTAAAGCCTCCATAGTACTGGAGCCCTATGTGGCCACGGGATTTTTAGGGATAATCAGTTCGGCCCTGACCGCGGACGCGGTCCAAAAAGGCCGGTCGCTGTTTGCCGGAAAGGTTGGCGCAGGCGTGGCTGCCGATATGGTGACGATTATAGACGACGGTACGCTGGCCGGCGGCATCGGCTCAGCCCCCTTTGACGGTGAGGGCGTCCCCACCGCGCGGACAGTGTTAATCGACAAGGGAGTGCTGAAACAATACCTTTATAATACTTATACCGCCGCCAAAGACGGTGTCGATTCCACCGGCAACGGTGTGCGCGGTTCTTTTAAAGGGACGCCCGAAGTCGGCGTGACAAACTTTTTTATTGAGGCGGGCCAAACCCCCGTTGAGGAACTAATCAAGGGAGTGGCCAGCGGCCTGTATGTTACTGAAGTGATGGGAATGCACACGGCGAATCCGATTTCCGGCGATTTTTCTGTCGGTGTCTCGGGCCTTTTGATTGAAAACGGCGCCATAACGAAGCCGGTGCGCGGGATGGCCATGGGAGGAAATATAATAGAACTGTTTAACAGCGTCGATATGGTCGGAAACGACCTGCAATTTTTTGGCAGCAAGGGATCCCCGACGATCAGGATAGCTGAGATGATAATAAGCGGCCAGTAGTGCAATTACCAGGTCATAATTATTGTCATACAGGAGAAAATTATGGTAAAATGTCTGCAGCCCACTTTAGGGATTCATGCCGGGCTGTCAGGTAAGACGCTGTGATTGCGGGGTGACACTTTGAAAATTCTTGTTCTCCATGGTCCCAATTTAAACCTGCTGGGCAGGCGGGAACCATTTGTTTACGGTAGCGCGACTCTCGCTCAGATTAATGGCATGCTGTCCGATCTGGCCGCTGAGCTCGGCGTTGAGGTAACATGCCGGCAGTCAAACCACGAGGGAGAGCTTATTGACCTGCTGCAGAATACGGCGGACACGGACGCGGTTGTAATCAACCCGGGGGCGTACACCCACACCAGCCTGGCCCTGCGCGACGCGATAGTCGCAGTTGGTATTCCCGCTATAGAAGTACACCTCTCCAATATATACGCGCGTGAAGATTTCCGGGGCAAATCGGTAATAGCGCCGGTCGCATCAGGACAAATCAGCGGACTGGGTGTTACCGGCTACCTCCTGGCACTGCGGGCGGCGGTTTCGCTAGCCGGATCATAAGGGGGCGTTATTTTGCCGGAAAGAATAAGCAGGCTGCGCCAGCTCTTGGAGCCGGCCGGGATAGATGCCTTCTATGTCACAAACCCGGAAAACCGCTACTATCTAAGCGGGTTTACAGGTTCAGCGGGCGCCTTGCTGCTAACCCGCGAGCAATCATATCTGCTTACTGATTTTCGCTATACGGCGCAGGCTGCCATGGAATGCCCGGGATACCGGTTGATCGAGGTTTCAGGAGCATATGCGGCAGTTCTTTTCCAGATCTTAAAAGAAAACGGCATCTCCAGGTTGGGTCTGGAAGGTGATCACCAAACCTGCAACCAGTATTTTAACCTCTGCAAGGTATGTGAAGGGGTGGAAATAAAACCCTTAAGTGATCAGGTTGAACAACTCAGGATCCTGAAAGACGGGTCAGAAATAGAATTGATTGAGCAAGCAGTCAGCATTGCCGACCAGGCCTTTGCACAAATTCTGCCTGTCATTAATCCGGGGGTTGCCGAGCAAGAGATAGCGCTGCAGCTGGAATACGCCATGCGCAGGATGGGCGCCGGCGGGCCGGCGTTCAAAATTATTGTCGCATCCGGCGTCCGTTCCGCCCTGCCGCATGGGGTCGCCTCCGCCAAAACAATCGCGGTGGGGGATCTGGTCACACTTGATTTCGGAGCTGTATACCATGGCTACCACTCTGATATAACCCGGACAGTAGTAATGAACAGTTTAAACATGAGGCAGAAAGAGATCTATGAGATTGTCCTGGAAGCGCAGATGAATGCCGTAGCAACTGTTAAAGCCGGTGTACGCGCCTCGGATGTCGATTACGCCGCGCGGAGTATCATTGAAAAGAAGGGTTACGGCGAATGCTTCGGCCACAGTACCGGGCACGGCCTGGGCCTCAGTATTCATGAAACCCCGGGTTTAGCAGCCAAAAATGATACTATCCTGGAGCCCGGGATGGTTGTTACGATCGAACCGGGGATCTACATACGAAACTGGGGCGGCGTCAGGATCGAGGATACTGTCCTGGTCGAAGACAACGGCTGCAGGATTTTAACGAAAACGCCTAAAGAAAAGCTGCTGGTGCTTTAGAACCGGCAGATAAGTATCGGTAAACAAATTGACAGGATTTACAGGATTATAAGGATTTACAGGATTTTATAAAATATATACATCGCAAATAAAATTTACATACAGGAGATGGGGGCAATGATTTCAACAAACGAATTTAGGACCGGACTGACCATCGAACTGGAGGGTGATGTTTTTCAGGTCATCGACTTTCAGCATGTAAAACCTGGAAAAGGGGCCGCTTTTGTACGTTCAAAGCTCCGCAATATCAGAACAGGGTCGGTAATTGAAAAAACCTTTAACGCCGGTGAAAAAATACCCAAAGCCAGGATCGAGCGCCGGGAGGTGCAGTACCTTTACAACGACGGAAAAGACTATAATTTTATGGACATGGAGACATACGACCAGATAGCCATGAGCGCTGAGCAGTTGGGCGACGCTGTTAAATATTTAATAGAGAACATGAGTATCCACCTGCTGACCTTTCAGGGAAAATCTATCGGCGTTGATCTGCCTAACTTCGTGGAACTGGAAGTTGTCGAAACCAGCCCCGGCATTAAGGGCGATACAGCGTCCGGCGGCTCCAAGCCGGCGACACTGGAAACAGGGGCGGTAGTCCAGGTGCCATTTTTCATCAACGTAGGGGACAAGTTGCAGATTGACACCAGGACCGGCAACTACATCAAACGCGCATAGGGGATTTTTGCCAACCAGAAATCTAATTCAGAAAATAGTATTATATGTTTAGAAACCTCCATTTTGAGACATGCTATAAAAGCCAAAACTAGCCACATTATTTATTATGGGGAGGTACATTTATGAACGATCTGAAGACAAGAGTAGCCTATCTGCAAGGTTTGTCCGCTGGTCTGGACATAAGCGCGGAAAGTAAAGAAGGAAAACTGCTCCAGGGAATTATTGAAGTGCTTGATGAGTTTGCTGATTCAGTCGGCAGCCTTGAGGAAGCGCAGGAGCAGATGGAAGAATATCTGGACAGCATTGATGAGGACCTTTTGCAACTGGAAGATGAAATTTATGAAAGTGACGATATGGATGCCTGCTGTGATGAATTTATCGAGGTGGATTGCCCGGGATGCGGCGAGACGGTTTGTTTTGACGCCGACATTGTTGATGATGATGACATTGTAGAGGTTACCTGCCCTAATTGTGATCAGGTTGTCTACGTTAATGACGACACTCACCAGGCGGCTGATGAACCGGAAATGCTGCTGGGGAAAATTTCAACGGACGCCAAACAGACGGATGAGGATATCTAAAGAAATTAAACCATAGAAAAAACGGGCGGTACGGTGGTTTAGCCGGACCGCTCTTTTTTTATGCCACGTGATAATAGAGACATAATGTGAACTTATCTTTATATATGAGTAAAATATCTTGAAAAACGCATATGAATTGATATAATAAGTTTAAATTTGGTAAAATGTTGTTATAACCATTAAATCACGAAAACGTCAGTATGGAAGTGCTGATAAAGAGTACATTCTTGGTGTAGACTTCTGTGATATTATGGAATTGGCGCCCGAGCAGGCAGAAAGCATTAAATCTGACACCATGCAACCACAAGGAGCAGTGTTATGCGCCGGGAAAAGGCTGGAAGACAAACCCGGCGGGTAGTTCCTATTTGTAAAGTGGAAATTCAATCCTGGTAATATCCCTATAGCGGGATAGCTTGCACATCTCGATATTCCGTCAGGTTAGAAAAAAAGGTGATATAGCGTGAGAAAATACAACATTAAAATTATCTACTTCGTCTGCATAGTTCTGTTAACTGGGTTCATCATAGGATGTCAAGGCTTTCCATCTTTTGATGCGCCTAAGGAAGCGTATGAAATTGATCCGCCGGTATGGACTGAATGGGTTGCTGAGAACGAGTATGCCGGTTACACAAACCTCCACGCACTCTTCTCTGACCGGACAAAATTCACTACAATCGCCGTACCACTTGACTATGCAAATCCTTCCTCAGGAACCTTGGATGTTGCAGTGCTCAAGGTTGAGGCAAAGAATCCTTCAGAGCGTTGGGGTTCCATTCTCTTCAACCCGGGAGGTCCAGGAGGAGATGGGCTGACCTATGGACTGCTCTTCAATTATCTGTGGAGCGAAGAAAATCCGAATGCCGCTTCAGGATCCGGCAAACTGTTCCTAGAGCTTACAGAGCACTATGACCTGATCGGGTTCTCCCCTCGTGGACTCGGAGCAAGCACAAAGCTTGTCTGTTCTTCAGATACCAATTTGGTTCCTGAACTCATGCTTTCAGCCGATGGTAGTGAGACCAACCTTGCAGCCAATATGCAGAATGCCCAGGCGATTGCAGAAGCATGCCTGGCCAATCCTCTTACTCAATACATCAACACCGAAGCAACCGCACGGGATATGGATATCATCAGACAGGTCTTAGGCGATGAGAAACTGAATTTCCTGGGTATCTCCTATGGGACATGGTTGGGAACCTGGTATGCGTCTCTTTTCCCCGACCGGATCGGAAAAATGCTTCTCATTGGGGAGACCGATATCACCAGACCTTTGAATGAAGCCCTGTTGCTACAGGAGATGGGTATGCAACGAGTGTTAGAAAAGATGCTTGTGCCCTATGCTGCAAGTAATCCCCATATATTTCATCTGGGAAATACTGAACCGGAAATAATGGACGCAATTTCCTCATTGCAAGGGGAACTCAAGCATGTCACGATCAAGACTTTGGATGAGCACATATCCTACCAGGAGAATGCACACTTAGCACTGTTCACCCTCCGCGCCGCCCTTATGATAGACAATCTCCTTGCACAAAAACAGGCGCCAGACATTGAGAGCCTGAACCAACTTCTGGATAAGGTCGACTGGGATGTACACCCGGAATACCAGGAGCTGTTGTCAGGAATAGCTCGAATCCTGGCGCAGGAGTATTTCAATCTGGTAAACCAGAAGCCCGAACCTGTCAATCTTGTTGATAGTGAGGCTGTCTGGTGGGCAATCCAATGCATGGATACCAATACCGCCTATGATGCAGATTCCTGGGCCCTTCAGAGCTCACTTCATTCTGAGTACTATCCTCAGTTTGGAGGGTTCTATGTCAACAATCCAAGCCTTTTCTGGAGTAAAGCTCCGGTCAATCGGCCACCGATTGAAAGTATTCCGTCAGATGCATCCATTCTTATTGTCCAATCGGAATATGATCCATATACTCCGTTGGAGGGTGCAGTGAGGACGTTTTCTGCTTTACCACAAGCAAGCATGATAGTGCTAAAAGGGGATTACCAGCACTGTATCATCGTGCCATATGGAAATGACGAGCTCGATAGAAGTGTTGCTGAGTTTTTTCTGTATCAGAAACAACCTCCTCGTTTGAGTACGGTTGAAGGAAATCCCTTGCCTCGGTTTCCAGAAACGCCAACGCAATAACGGTTCACTGAATGTCACTGAACTTTTGAAAAAATATTTATTTTAATTTGGTTTTGTTAGTCCTTTTGTTAGTCCTTGGGTTTTATAATATAAGCATAATTGGCCAGTTAAACTACCATAGAAAGGTATCTGCCGGTGGAAATATGCAAAATTATTTTTAGATTTAAGAAAGAGGATTATGATAATGTCTAAAGAAAATGCAAAGAGATTTCAAGATGAATTAAACAAAAACGAATCATTGCAAAAGGAATTGAAGGATTATAATTCGTCATCTTTTGAAGATTTAGTTTCCTTTGCAGGAGAAAAAGGGTATTTTTTTACCGTGGATGAATTCAAAGAAATACAAATAATGTCAGACGATGAACTTGCACAAGTTTCCGCCGGTAATCAATCTTATGCGCAAGATGTGATATGTCCTAGATGTAGGAGAAAGACTTTGTGGGCATGTTGGGGTGAATATTCGTGCTCGCAGTGCGGATGGAAAGGTAGAGATCCCGTAAGGCTCCCGGGAAGATAAGGTTCACCCGCAATCTGACGGACAGACTGACCGGCTTTCTTACTTTGGTCAGTTTATTCGTCAGACAGACTATTGACACCAGCTATTTCTGGACTTATTAAGAACTGAACGGGCGGTACGGTAGTTTTGCCGGACCGCTCTTTTCTTATGCCACGTGATAATAGGGACATAATGTGAGCTTATCTTTATATATGAGTAAAATATCTTGAAAAACGCATATGAATTGATATAATAAGGTTAAAATTGGTAATATGTGTAATGACAATGAAAGTAAGTTATAACCTTTTAAATCATGAAAACGTCAGTATGGAAGTGCTGATAAAGATATGTACCATTCTTGGTGTAGACTTCTGTGATATTATGGAATTGGCGCCGGAGCAGACAGAAAGCATTAAATCTGACATCATGCAACCACAAGGAGCAGTGTTATGGAAATATTTGATAACGTTATAAAAACCGTAAAAGATGATTTTACTGTCACAGTCGAAAAAGATTGCCGTCTTTCTATAGCTGCCGCCTGTTTTTCCATATATGCCTATCAGGTGTTAAAGAAACAACTTGATCATATCAATGAACTACGTTTCATATTTACATCGCCTGCATTCGTCACCGAGAAAGCGCCTAAAGAAAAGCGAGAATTTTATATCCCCCGCCTCAACCGTGAGCGCAGTCTTTACGGAACCGAATTTGAAGTAAAACTTCGCAACGAACTGACGCAAAAGGCAATCGCCCGTGAATGCGCCGATTGGATTCGTAAAAAGGTTAATCAAATACCACGCCGGAAAACATGGGCGGCTTCCTCAATATAGAGACCGACAGCGAACAGATTACATATATGCCGCTTGGCGGTTTCACCACTGTGGACATTGGCTGTGAACGAGGAAATAACAGCTACAACATGGTGACCAAGTTTTCTGCTCCCCACAGCCGGGAATTCATCCGTCTGTTTGAAGGGTTACGATGTGCTCTATCACACCGACCTCTCCAGAAAATACGGTAAATCAAACGGACTGGACTTAGGCCGCCTGAACTGGGGCAACTATGATCTCATCGTTATCGATGAGTCGCACAATTTCCGTAATGGCAGCGAGGTATACGGAGATGACGCAAGGGAGAACCGTTACCTCCGTCTTTTGAACAAGGTGATCCGTCCAGGTGTGAAAACAAAAGTGCTCATGCTGTCCGCGACACCGGTAAACAACCGTTTTATCGACCTGCGCAACCAACTCGCCCTTGCCTATGAAGGCAATCCCAGCTTAATAAATGAAAAGCTGAATACATCGAAATCGATTGATGAGATTTTCCGCAACGCGCAAAGAGTGTTTAACATTTGGAGCCAGCTGCAATTGGGAAAAAGGACAACAGCGGCGCTTTTGAAAATGCTCGATTTTGATTTTTTCGAAGTGCTGGACAGCGTGACCATTGCCCGCTCACGCAAGCATATAGAAAAGTACTACAACATAAACGAAATCGGCAGATTCCCCGAAAGGCTCAAGCCTGTATCTTTGCGGCCGAGCCTGACCGATTTAGATAACGCCATCAATTATAACGAGATATATGACGAGCTCATTGGTGTTCGGTTAAGCCCTAAATATGCCATTAGTAGCCAGGTATGGCGAAATGTCCCTGGGAATTAGTTTACGAAAAATGTTGAAATTGCTCTATATAAAGAAGGGATAATCCCCTATCTTTGTGGAATTCTTCTTCAAATACCTTTATGAGG
>JAHDOA010000020.1 GCA_018435055.1 Pelotomaculum sp.
CGGGTTTTCAGAAATGACATAGGTATGGCCAAATTTCTAATGGCCCAGTACGGCGGGCCGGACAGTGAACTGTCGGCGGGGGTCAGGTACCTGACCCAGCGTTACACCATGCCTACCGATAAAGCTAAAGGGCTGCTTACCGATATAGGCACAGAAGAGCTGGCTCACTGGGAAATCATCGCCACCATGATTTACAAGCTGGTCAAAGGCGTACCGGCCCAGCAGCTCAGGGAAGCCGGCCTGGGCGCTCACTTCGCCCAACATGACCGAGCCGTCTACCCGGCTGACGCCGCCGGAGTACCCTGGACTGCGGCTTACATCCAGGCAACAGGCGACCCGATAGCCGACCTGCACGAAGACCTTGCCGCCGAACAAAAAGCCAGGACCACCTACGAGCATTTGATCCAGCTCACGGACGACCCCGGCATCAAGGACACCCTGCGGTTTTTGAGAGAGAGGGAAGTGGTCCACTTCCAGCGCTTCGGCGAAGCGCTCAACGACATCCAGGCGCTGATGAATAACAAGACGCTTTTTTAGCTCCCGCATTTAATTATAAAAGAACAAAACCCTGGAATTATCTCATTCCAGGGTTTGTCGTTTTTGAATAGCATGAAGACTTCTCGCTCAGGGAACATATTGGCCGGAGCCGGGTGATTATGAACGACGGGGATATTTTGAATCGACAAAAGGTAAAATGTTTCCCGGCAGAAGGGAATCTGGTAATATAAATAGAATCTTTTCCTGGTACCAGGTATTTTTTGAGTCCATAAAATACTTCCTATAGTTGCTTTTTATATGATTAACAAAAATGGCCAGGAGGGTTTTATCATGAAAAAGCCTGTTGTGGGGATTACCATCGGGGACCCTGCCGGTATAGGTCCTGAAATCGTAATCAAAGCATTATTGGATATTGATGTAAAGGAACAGTTGTGTCCGGTTGTGATTGGAAGCGCTCGGGTTTTGGAATCAGAAAGCGCCAGGCTGCAATCCGATGTTACTATCAATAAGATACAGTATCCTTGGCAAGGAAGATTTGACAGGGGTTATATAAATATTATCGATATCGATAATGTCGATTTAAAATCTCTTTGTTTGGGTAAGATACAGCCTGATGTTGGAATGGCTGCTCTCGAATATCTGGAGAAATCTTTTGATATGGCTAAAGAAGGTAAAATAGGCTCTGTCGCAACGGCGCCAGTAAATAAACAGGCTGTTAACGCCGCATCAAAAGGTTTTGTCGGGCATACGGAAAAACTGGCGGAAATGACTAAAACTGAACCTCTAACCATGTTCGAAGTTCGCAACTTACGAGTCTTTTTTTTATCCAGACATGTTTCCTTAAAAAAAGCCTGTGAACTTGTCACTTTTGAAAATGTGTTAAACTGTATTCAACATTGCGACAGAGCATTACAGAGTTTAGGATTAAGAAAAAGAAGCATAGCAGTATCCGGATTGAATCCTCACAATGGGGATAATGGCATGTTTGGTGATGAGGAAATAAAGGAGATACAACCTGCGGTTGAAAGGGCGCGGAGCCAGGGGATAGATGCGGAAGGACCGATTTCTGCCGACTCTGTTTTCTTTCTAGCATTACAAGGCAAATACGATGCTGTAATTGCTCTTTATCATGATGCAGGACATATCGCGACAAAAATGGTAGACTTTAATAGAAGTATTTCAGTAACTATTGGCCTTCCTTTTATTAGAACCTCTGTTAATCATGGCACGGCTTATGATATCGCCGGGCAAGGTATCGCGAGCGCAGTGAGCATGAAGGAAGCTATTCTTGCTGCAGCTGGATATAGCACAATGTATAAAGGTTTTGGCAATTAAGTTTTTCCTTCTATGAAATTTATCAATTTACAGAGAGAGCGTTCGTCTCCTGAATTTCCTTGAAAAAGAACCAATGGCTTTCCATACATTGGGGACCCTTCATCGGCTATTTTACACAATGTACCGCCTGGAACTATAGTACCAAGATAAAAAGCCCTTGAAGCCTGAATTCCCCATTTTACAACCTCAAACCCGGTATCACTTCCTTTTGTGACAATCCAGCCGATATCATCACAGATCACTCCAGATTAACATAAGATACTCTTTAAAAAACCAGTGCACTAGATTAGATAATGCACTTTCAACAGGTGTTACATCTTGATTTGAGATATCTAAATTTTGATCAACATCAGAAAGATGTACCCCATAATTACCAAAAGATTGAATAATACGCGCATTGAGAATGATTCTCTCGGGAATTTTGCCGCTCAAGCCAGATAGATATGTCTCTATGGTGGCTTTATGTCCAGGTCTCCCCACTGTTTCTCGAAAAACCAGGTTTAAAATCAGTTCAGTACATTTACGCGATAACATTAAAAAGACTTCTGGATCCTTTTTGCAATATGAAAATGTTTTATTAATTTTTTGAATTATGACTTTATTATCTGATAACAATACTATGTTGCCTCCTATTAATGTTATTGCTAAATACTATATGAACATCTTTTTAATAGGAGATTAAAATAACTATAAGTCACCTTAAACGAAGGCTTTCTGGTACTCAACTATTAACTCATCCAATCGCCTACTTATTTCCAGTAATTTACTGTTATTGCGGTAGTGCTCAGCCAACGTATACATTGCTGAGCGCAAGCGTTCAATCTCTACAAGTAGTTCCAAACGGGACATTGTACCACTCCCAAAGAATAATAAATATATCTTCGTGGCGAACATTGTTATAACCTGCATTTTAAGGAAGAATTTTATTTAAATAATAAAAAAAACGCGAAAATAAATATCCATTTTCGCGCGGGGTTTACTGTTCATGATATCAAGCGGGCGCCCTTATATATACCCGGCGTCCAGAATTTCCCCGCCGGTTGAATGATACTTTTCGCAAAAAGCTAATGCCCTCTGAGGGTCTATTTATTTCTTTTCCTGAGCAAATTAATTAAATTTTCCCTGGTATTTAGTTCAGGTTTTTCTAAAACAAGTTCCAACAGGTCTTTGATAGTTTTCCCTATTTCCGGCCCAGGTGGGAATCCCATATCGATAAGGTCCCGCCCGCTTATGGCCAGGTCTTTCACACCCAACGGTTCCTTACTGGACAGAATTGAGTCTGCCTCTTCCCTCATTCTATCGGCTGCGCCGGTGTCGAACGGCCTGGCGGAGCCCCTGATATCCGCTATTTGCAGTTCAAAAAGGTCATTAATGTTATCAACACCGACCCGTTTAATCAACCTTTTTAAACCGGAGGTTGAAATCCGGGCATACCTGCTGGTGTGCTCCCTTATGAGGCTGGTTACGGCGGCAATAGTGTCGTTGCTTAACCTCAGCTTGTTTAATATAGCCCTCGCCATCTGCTCTCCAACGATATTGTGGTTATAAAAGTGGCCTTCGCCCTTTTCGTCCAATGAGAAAGTTACGGGTTTGGCCACGTCGTGCAAAAGGGCTGCCAGCCTGACATTCAGGGTCGCCGGTGTATTGTCCAGGACAGCCAGGGTATGTTCAAACACGTCCCTGTCGTGATGCCTGTTTCTTTGCTCAAAGCCCACGCACCCGGCAAGTTCCGGTATTATGCGCCGCAGCAGCCCGCATTCCTGCAGCAGCCTGACGCCGCAGCCGGGGCCGCCGCTCAGCAAAATCTTGCAGAGCTCGTCGCGCACCCTCTCCGCCGCGGTCTTTGCGATCAAATGGCTGTTTTCTATGATTCCTGCCCAGGTCCCGGCGTGCAGGTCAAAGCCCAGGTCTACAGCAAACCTGACCGCCCTGATCAGCCGCAGCGGATCTTCCCGGAAGCGCTGCTCCGGTTTGCCGACCGTCCTGATTACCTTTTTTTTTATATCATCCTCGCCGCCGAAGCAATCGTATACCTTCCCGTTGATATCCATCGCCAGGGAGTTCATAGTGAAGTCCCTTCTGGAAAGGTCTTGTTCCAGGCTCTTAATAGAAGTGACTTCGAAACTCATTTTATTTTCCACCACGGCTACCGTGCCGTGCTTTTCTCCCACAGGTATTACTCTATCAAAGATTTTTTTAACCCCGGCCGGAGAGGCTGAAGTGATAATATCGTAGTCATGAGGCGCCCTGCCCATGATCATGTCCCTGACGCCGCCGCCGACCAGGTAAGCCTCGTAGCCCCCTGACAACAGCCTCTGCATAACCTTCTTGACCTGCTCAGTTATATCCATGTTAACCTCATAAAGATTATCTATTAATACTTATATTTAGCAGGGAAAAACCCCAATACACAGAAATTATACAATATTTTTATTTTTGTTCCTACAATTCAGGGGGAATATTTTTGTCAAGTTGTCCGAATAAAGTAGACGGGTTTATACAAGGACAGGTCAGCCGGCTGGTCGTCCCTTTTTCCTTTAAAATGGGATATGGCGACGCTTGTTTGAGTTTTACCCGGAGCAGTGGTGAAAAGGTCAGCCACTGGAAACCACAGGACTTTTCCAAAGAAAAGTTGTTTCAACACATTGACCGTCTGATAGACGCCAGCGGGGATTGCTCAGAAACGATCGGCAGACGGTTTGTTTTGGGTCAGGAAGGCCGGTCCGGTTACGGGTTGCCTCATACCAGGAATACACCTGTCTATGTGCAAAGCAAAGGCATAGAATTACAGTTATTTATTCATGATGTTGAGATCATTCTGTTTGAAACAAACGTGGGATTTGTTATTTTTGGTTTGGAATACGGCAAAAGCGCCAGTGTTGAGACAATGATCGACGGAAACTATTTATGCAAAAATTTTAGCAGGCATGATATAAATCTTTTCTATCGCCAAAAATATTATCAGGAAACAAAACAAATAGATATTAACCTTGGGCGCATCGCCGGTGAAATAACAAAACATCTTGACGTCCTGAGTTTTTTTGACAACAAAGTACAGCCGGCGAACAGACTTGCGGCATCCCATGCGCTGGTATTCAATGCTGTGATACTGGATAAAGAGTTTAGTAAAAAAAATGACTTTATGCATGAGCTAAAAAAATATCTTTTTTTCATGCGGCGGTCTTTCAAGGGATCCTACAAACCCGCT
Organism: Pelotomaculum sp.; assembly: GCA_018435055.1. Classification (GTDB taxonomy): domain Bacteria; phylum Bacillota; class Desulfotomaculia; order Desulfotomaculales; family Pelotomaculaceae; genus Syntrophopropionicum. Next base: position 5,042 of record JAHDOA010000020.1, read on the forward strand.
CCCGCAGAATTTGAAATTGAAAATAACCCCGAAGTGATGCAATTCTTTGAAAACAGTTACTGGGGAGTTTCCCTGGAGGGTCTTGCGAATATCGTTTACCTGGTTGATGATGAAAATACCAATAAATTTTTTATGGGAGGCTACTCGGGCAATCTCAAGAACACGTATTTTTATCTGTATATTTTGGCGCTGCACCAGAAATATGCCTTAATGCAGTTTTTTAGCACGGCCACACAACTACCATATACCGACAGCGCCCTGGCCGACCCGGATAACACCCTCTTAGATGAATTAAACAGCCTGCGCAGAAAAATCGCCCACTTTATTATGCGCTCTTATTTCGGCCAGGTCAGCAATATCACTCATCAGAAGAAGCTATATGAAGCAATTCGCCAAACATTAGGGATCCGGGAAATGCTGGACGAGTTGCATTTTGAACTGGAGCAACTTGCCGCCCTGACTGAGATGGAGGAACAGAAACGACTTGCCGCGCAAAGGCTGGAACAGAAGTTAATAAGAGAAGAGGAACAGAAACAGCTTGCAGCGCAGAGGCTAATACAAGAGGAATTAAGGGCGGCTGAGAACAGGCGTGACAATAAGTTCCAGAAATTCATCGCTGTTATCACCACGGTATTTGTGCTGATTTCAACCGCCCAGGTCGTTTGGGAAATGTACATCTATGTTTCTTCACAACAATATCCGGCATTATTCTCACGGACTTTTTGGTATATGGTGGTTCCATTTGCTTTTTTATGCTTAATAACTGTCTACGGTGTCGTCTATTTTACCAGGTCACAAGGGGGGCGGAAGCCGGATCGCTAATCATTTTTTTAAAAAAGTCAATTTATTCTGCAAGTATAGTTACTGCGCTGGCACAACGTTTTTTACCTTGTCTTTTACCAGCCTGCCGTCCCCGACCAACTCCTCGGCCACAAAAATAAAGGTGATAAAGTCTTTAATACCAGCCTTCTCCATCACCGCTTCCATGTTCTCGGCGCTGCCCAGTTCCTTTACCGCCTGATAAACAGACTCCTTCTTATCGTCAATAAACCGGCCTGTTTCCTCCAGGAATTTATTGGTCCGGCATATGGTCCCGTCAATTTTTTTAAAATAACCCAGTCCGATCAGTTCATCCAGGTTTTCGTCACCCTCGCCCGCAAACATCAGCATTTTAAAAAACGGTTCGTCCATACTGCTTCAACCTCCCTCTACCCCAAACCATTCGGCATTAAACATTATCTTTCCTTTTTATGATTATGATCTTTTGTTAATTTACCCGGGATCGGGGGGGATCAAACAGTTGGGTATAAGCGGAAAGGGGACACACCTCTCTTTGGGGGCCTGGCTTTGACGCCGGGGTATGTCCCCGATTATACAGCCGTATTAGCGCTAAAATTTGCCGTAATCCACGTCATCCAATGATATGATATCTTTCGGGCTTACCTTATCGGCGAACGTTATTGCGGCGGCGTCCGCCCTGTATTTCTGAGCGCCCCTGCCTTTGTTATGCGCCAGGTATGGTTTGCCCGTGTTCAAGGCTGCCGGCGTAAAAGCTGCACCGGCGCCCTGTTTTTTCAACTTGAATTTGCCAAGCATCTGCATAACCATTTCAGCCTGGCTGGACATCTCTTCGCTGGCCGCGGCGAGTTCTTCCGAGCTGGCGGAGTTCTGCTGGGTAACCTGGTCCACCCGCTCCAGACCTTCGTTAATCTGGCCTATACCCTGGGCCTGCTCCTTGGAGGCAGACGCGATATCGCTGATGAAGTCGGTTACCTTGCTGACCTCTACTACAATTTCTTCAAGGGCACTGGAGGTTTCCCCGGCAATCCTGGTGCCGTCTTCTGTTTTTTTGATCGAGTCTTCAATCATTTCGGCAGTTTCCTTTGCCGCCTTGGCACTGCGCTTGGCCAGGTTGCGCACTTCCTCGGCCACCACAGTAAATCCCTTGCCGTGCTTGCCGGCGCGGGCTGCTTCCACAGCGGCGTTTAACGCCAGCAAGTTGGTCTGAAAGGCTATTTCGTCAATGGCCTTGATAATTTTGGATATGTCGGCAGCCGAGTGACTAATTTCCTCCATAGCCTTGACCATATGGCCCATCTGCACGTTGCCTTTCTCGGCGTTGGACCTGGCCTCGCCGGCCAGCTGGTTGGCATGGACCGCGTTTTCAGCGTTCTGCCTGGTCTGGCTGCTCATTTGATGCATGGACGAGGCGATCTCATCCATCGTGCTGGCGGATTCCGCGGCGCCCTGCGACAGGGACTGGCTGGAATCCGACACCTGCCGGGCCCCCGTGCTGACCTGCTCTATGGCAGCGGCAATCTGTCCCAGAGTTACGTTCAGTCCTTCAATCGTTGTGTTCAGAGCGTCTTTAATAATTGCGTAATCACCCTTGAAATTGCCCGTTACAGCTACGTCCAGGTTGCCCCTGGCTACCTCCTGCAGGCACCGGACAGCCTCTTTCTTGATAATATCGTTAAGCGCCTCCAGGGAGGTGTTCAACGCTTCCTTGATAATCGCGTGATCACCCTGGTAAATCCCCGTCATCCTGACGTCCAGGTTGCCTTCAGCCATTTCTTTAAGACAGCCGGCCGCTTCGTTAATCGGGTTTATTACCGCGTCCATCATATTGTTGATGCCCTCAATAACCTTGCGATATTCACCCAAATGCTTTGCGGTGTCAGCACGGGTTTCGAGCCTGCCGTCCGCTGCGGCTGTAACCAGCATGTTGCTATCGTACACCAGTTCCAAAATAGCTTCGTGCATGCGGATCAGGCTTGGTATCAGTTCGTCATGATCACACCTGCGCCCAATTTTTTTGAGCTCCTCAATTTCACCGAGATCGCCCCTGGATACCCTGGTTACGATTGCTGTGACTCTTTCAACCCTGGTGTGGACCTGGTTAAGCGCTACCTTGAGGTCATGCCAGACACCCGTATACTCACTATCTACGATTTTGCTCAGATCGTTGAGCGCCATCAGGGCAAGGACGTCCATAAACTCTTTGACCGGCGCCGCCACAGCCTCCATCAGGCCGTTCATGCCTTCCATCAGCCTGCGGAATTCGCCGTTGTAGCGACCGGCGTCAGCCAGCGTGTCCAGTTCGCCCGATGCGGCGTCTGCAGCCATTCTTTCCACATCACCAACCAGGGCCTGGATAGTCTCCATCATTTTAATTAAGGAAGGCATTAACTCGTCCTGCTCGCTCCTGCGGCCAATCTTATTCAGGACGGCCAGGGGGCTGAAATCTCCATTGCTGACTTTAGTAACCGCTTCTACAATATCAGTAAATCTTTCTACTGTAGTGTTGGTGGCGCTTCTCATCTCCTCCCAGACGCCGCTGAAACTCTTTTCAATCTTATGGCTAAAATCATCGACGTCTATCCGCTGCATTACCTTAATCAGCTCATTTGCCGGTTCAGCCACTGCGTCCATCATATTGTTCAGGTCACCAGCCAACCTGCCCCAGTCGCCGCTAAACGCCGCCGCGTCACAACGCGCATCCAGTCTTCCTTCCTTGACTGCCTGAACCATGTTGTTGGTTTCATTAATCAATCTCAGCAGGGTATCCCTGATCTGGTCCGCCTTTTGGCTGGCGAATCCTCCCCTGCCCGGCAGCCTGTCCATGATCGTGGAGAAATCACCTTCCGCATAAGACACAATCGCTTTTAGTAGTTTAGTCATATTCCTGACGTGCGTTTTACCCACCTTGTTGGCATCCGCAACAATATCCCGGTAAACCCCTGTAAAGCCCTCTTCAGAGATATAAAAGTCAATGGCGCCCTCGTTATGGGATTCGTACAGTTTCTTTACCCCGCCTACAACATTGCTGATACTGTCGATACAGGCGTTCAAATTTCTTTTGATCTCTTCATAGTCCCCGTTGTAGCTCTCAGTAATCTTTGGTGGAATATCACCTTTACTGATTCTGTCAACATGATCCGCCACCACATTTAGCGGATTGACTACAGCGTCAAGGGTTGCGTTCATCTCCTGGATAACTTGCTGGAATTCCGCGTCTACCTTGCTTTCATCGCCCCTTGCGTCCAACCGGCCCTCCCTGATAGCGCCTGCCAGCTGTTTGCTTTCAGCCAGCAGCGAATCAAGAGAGCTTTTTACAGACTTGATAGTAATGAAACTTAGAACACCTCCTGCTAACATAGAAACGGCATAAAAAATAATATTGCCTGTCGTGTTTTTTGAGATACTTGCCACAAAACCTGCCATAACGAGTAATAATAGTAGAATTGCCAAACACGCTGCGATCCTGCTTCCAATCCCCGGTTTCATTTTCTTGCCCCCTTTAAAAGTAAGTAAAAGTAATTAGGTCCAGGCCATTACTTTTTCCCCTATATGTTTTTTCGCTTATTTTCACCTGCCGCATTAATAGTGAATAATAATAAAACCTATTAACAAAACCGGGTTAATACAGGAAAAGTTTTCGCTCTATTGCTTTGGTTTCCGCCAAAAAGCAAGGCGGGACAGTCCAGGTCTAACCGCGCCGGCACTGCGTTTAACAACCCCGCCGGCGAGGTTTTTGCCTGCCGCTTTCAGCCTGCGGCTGAGCTTTCCAGAGACCAGCCTGCAGTAGTGAAACGGGTAGGTAATTAACATGATCACAAAACGAAAAGGAGCAAGGACAGCGTTCCATATATATGACATAATCAACACGAAATAATGCCACAGCTTGTAAAGTATATAAAACTTTATCCCGATCAGGCGGCTCACGGGTTTGCTGAACAAGTAAAAATATAGCAGCGCTCCCAGGCCGAGTCCCAGGAAAACGTACATCCGCAGTTCACCCCAGTTAGCCTTGAGCAGCAGCGCAAACACCACAACTGTCGTGGCCAGCCAGAAGATCAGATCACCCAGGAAGACGCCGGCTTTTTTCAGCTTGAATGCCCGCCTGACTGCACGGTAATAGTCATAGCCAAAAGCGGCTATTATTCCTATGCCGATGGTCATAAAAAAAGCGCGCGCCTGGCTCAACATTGATTCCAAAAAGGCTCCCTCCCTGTTAAAAAAAGCGCGTTAACGCGCTCTCTTTCTATAAATTTTGCTATTTGAACATTCTTTTCAGTATACCCTTACCCGCGCCTTTTGTCCTGTTCTCCACGTACTGAAACGAGTTGAAATTTCCTTCCGCGGTCAGGCCGCCGGTGTCCTTGCTGAGTTGGGTTATATGCAGCCCTTCGCCTTTTAAAATAAGGGCGCCCATATTGGTCTCCAGGACTATCTCGGTCTCATCAAAGCTGACTACCTGTATAACTCCTTCCATAACAAGCTGCCTGCGCCCGTAAATGGCCACGCTATGCCGCTGCTTCTCCTCCATGCCGGTCACTCCCCCCAGTGATTGTCCTGAATTAATTCATCATATGCCGGACGGATTAAAATATGACAGAAAAATGGCGACCCCATTTATGAGGCCGCCAGGTTGCCGGCAAAGTGACGATAGTATTCATTCCGCTAATATCGTCAGTTTCTGTTGTTAATTCCACTGTTTTTCGATGGCAATATCTTTAAAATAAAAATTGATGATGTCTTCCGGGGATTTACCCTGTTCCGCCATGAGCCGGGCGCCCCACTGGCACATGCCCACCCCGTGCCCGAAGCCTTTGCCGGTCAAGACCAGCTGCCCTCCTTCGACCCTGACATCGGAAAGGAGCATTGAGCGCACCTTTTCACTGCCCAGAGCCAGCCGTAAGGAAGGACCGCCCAACGTTACCCCACCCAGCTTGATCTGCTCCGCCCTGCCTGAAGGACCCTTTTTTTCGACAGCCGCTGTGGTAATCTGGCCGGTATCCTTGCCGGCCCTGTCCCGCACGGCTGACCTGACCTGCGCCACAGGTATCCTGGCCTCCCATGCTTTGTTTTTTGGTTCGGTTATGGACAGACAGCCGTCCTGCGCTCCCCCTTTGATATAAGGGGTAGGTTCCTTGGTGTAGGCCAGGCCTTCTTCCGCGGTGGCTGAGACGCCGCCGTCACAGGCGGAGAACCAGGCGTGAATATAGTTGCCGCCGTAGGTGACAACCTCGCCCCTGGTCGCTTCCACCGCCTTGCGGACGTTGTCATTAATTTTCGCCGGATCGTAGGCCTGGGATTCCTCTACGCTGGTGGACACATCGGCGCCATGCAGCTGCTTTACCCGGCCGGACTTTATGTTTTCCATGGCGAAGGTTCTGGCCAGAATAGCCTGTGCCGCCAGTGCGTTAACCGGCCATTTGGTATCCATTTCCGCGGCCACAACTCCCTGCACATATTCTTCAATTTTAATATTTTTCTTCTGGCCGGTTTTGTTGTCATACAGGGAAATGACCGGCTCCTCCTGCATCGCTGGCGGCGCAATCTTCGGCGCCGGTTTTCTGCCGCAGCCTGCGGCGCAATACAGCAAAGCCAGACAGAGCATTATAATTAGCGCTATTGTTCGCCGTAACACAAAAACCCCTCCTGTTTTTTCTTTTTATTTTTGTCAGGAGGGGGGGTTATTATGTAGCTATATCTTCAATCATTCGATACAGTTCGGCGGCCAATTTGGCTGGCACATTATCCTTGACAGAAACGACCTCCAGCGCTATTTTTCTGCTGCCGAAATCAATACCGACAATATCACCTGGTTTAATATCGGCGCCTGCCTTGGCAACTCTCCCGTTTACCTCTACCTGTCCGCGGTCACAAATCTCTTTTGCCAGAGTCCGCCTTTTAATCACCCGTGATACCTTTAAGAATTTGTCCAGCCGCAAACCAGACGCCACCATCCTTTATTTCTAAAAAATTTGCAATCTGATTAGGGCACGGTACTGATTACTTGATCACCGCTTCTCTGAGTGATTTGCCGGCCTTGAAAACAGGAACCCTGGCTGCGGCAATACTGATTTCTTCGCCTGTCTGTGGATTCCTTCCCTTGCGCGCTGCCCTTTCTCTGATTTCAAAGGTACCGAAGCCTACCAGCTGGACCTTGTCACCCTTCCCTAATGCTTTGCCAATAGCCCCTAAAACAGCGTTTACAGCTTTTTCAGAATCCTTTTTGGATAACTCAGCTTGTTCAGCAACACTAGAAATTAACTCAGCCTTATTCATACGACCCCTCCTTTAATGAAAAGAAATGTTAATCCCAACTATTCGCGAAAATTCTTGCAGATCCTTCCCGCATGTAAATGTTTCCTATATTTTTTCTAGTTTTTTTGCGTCTTCCCACCATTTGTCCAGCTCAGAAAGGCTAAATGACAATAAATCCCTGCCGGAAAGCCTGGCCATTTTCTCGACATAGTTAAAGCGCCTGGTAAATTTCACAGAGGTTCCGGTTAGGGCTGATTCCGGTTCAACACCAAGGAGCCTGGCCAGATTTACTATTGAAAACAGCACATCCCCCAACTCATTTTCTATTTTAACCGGATCCCCTGTAATAATTACTGTTTCAAGCTCGCTCATCTCCTCATGGACTTTTTCCAGGGCGCCCCGGTAATCCGGCCAGTCAAAGCCGGCGCCGGCGGCCTTTTCCTGCAGCTTTGCCGCTCTCAGCAGCGCGGGGAAGCATTGCGACACTCCAGCCAGGATACTCGCGGGTTCGTCCCCCGCCCTTTCTTCCGCTTTTATCTTTTCCCAGTTCACCAGGACTTCACTGCTGTCCCGCACGTTAACGCAGCCAAAAACATGAGGGTGACGGCGGATCATTTTTTCTGAGATCCCAGCCACAACATTATTCATGTCAAAATCCTGATTTTCAGCGGCTATCTGGGCGTGAAAGACAATTTGTAGTAATAAGTCTCCCAATTCTTCACATATTTTATACGTATCACCCTCGTCTATGGCTTCTAAAACTTCGTATGTTTCCTCGATCAGGTAGCGTCTCAGGCTGCGTTGGTCCTGCTCCCGGTCCCAGGGGCAGCCGTTTTCACCGCGCAGCCGCGCCAAAATCTCAACCAGCGGGTCAAGGGGATAGCGGCAGGCCTGATTCTTAGATTCAGTACCGGCGCTAAATATACCGCTTTCATCTTCATATATCTGCATGACGACCGGCGCATCTGTTTCACCGGGGTCTAACTCCGCAACGCCGGCCTGTTTCAAGGCCAGGGTTTGATCAACCAGTGCCGGCACGTAAAGGCTGGTCAGATGATCCAGCCAGGACAGCCGGTCCAGTTCAAAAAGCGATATGGTTTGTATCCTTTCCTCACCGGGAATACCGGCGCCCTTTATCACTGTAACCTGGTGTTCCGGAGGATAAATGTCAAGCAGCGATATTTTTATATCTGCGGCCACCAGCCGGCTGTAAACCTGTGTTATAACAGCGGGCAGGCCGGCCAGGGGCGGCCTCTCGTCAAGCCTGAGGCCGTCAACTACCTGCAACCCGGCGCCCGGATCAAGCCGGAGCGCCGCAAAGAGTGAGTCCAGAAAACTTACAGCCGGGAGAATTTCAATATTGATGCCCGCCGATTCCGCCATCGCGATGATCAGGCGCACTGACTCCTCCGCCACCAGGGGGTGTCCGGGCACGGCATACAGGACTTCGCCTTTTTGCGAATCGGCCAGCACCTCGGCGGCGATCCTGTTGTAAACCCTCTGGAAGTCCGGCTCCTCCTCGTAGAGATAATCAAAGGTAGTAAAGGTGATCCCGGCCTGCTGCAGCCATTCTGCCACAGGATGTACGCAGGTGCGCAGCAAAACGCGCGGGGAAGATTTCAGGGACTCCCAGACGCCAAGGGTAATGCCGCCGGGCGCCCCGGGACCCAGGCCGGCAATGGTTATCTTAGCATGAGAAGGCATACCGCGTCTCCTTTCATGTTTACAGTTGAATATGGGATATGCTACATATTATCACAATTTAGAAGCTGTGTCCTTATATCTGGAGCGGCAAGTCATCTTTATTGGAGTTCAGGCTTACGTTAGCCATACCATAAAAAAAGCGGCCCTCAAGAGGCCACTTAAAGTTATTGTTCCATTTGTTTGGCCAGAAAACCGGCTGCGGTCTCGGCCAGCTTTAGCTCCATTTCACCCATTTTTACTTCAGGTTCTTTTGATGCCAGTATTACTGCCCCGATTGGATCACCCTCGGAGATAATCGGCGCGATTACCTCGGAAGAAAATTTACATTCACCATCTTCAATGAGCAGGCACTCCCAGCAGGAGGCGTTTTCTCCCGGGTTATTGATAATTATAGCCTTGCGGTCCTCCATAACCTTTTCGATAGCATTACCTACCGGCTTATTCAAAAACTCTTTTTTCGGAGCGCCGGAAACAGCGATAATATTGTCCCGGTCCGCTATACAGGCGATATGACCCAGAGCCTCATATAATGAATCGGCGTATTCTTTAGCAAATTCCCCCAGCTCACCGATGGGCGAATATTTTTTTAGGATTACTTCTCCTTCCCTGTCCACAAAAATTTCCAAGGGATCTCCTTCACGGATTCTGAGTGTTCTCCTGATTTCCTTAGGAATAACAACCCTGCCTAGATCGTCAATACGGCGTACTATGCCCGTGGCTTTCATTAATTTACTCTTCCCTCCTTCTTGCTGATTTCACAAAACATTTCTAATGATAGTATATATCCGGAGGGAAACAGTTATTCATTTTTTTCCAATCGTACTGAAATAATTTTCCGCTATCTCTGTGATTCTAATTATTGCTCTTGATTTCCTTGTTTTTCATCGAGCTTATTCACTATTGCGGCCTTGTCCTTTGCTTCCTGCATAAAATCGTTAAACTTTTTCTGTTTGGCCATGTCGGTAAGCTGTGCCGCCAGGGCTTCCTTGACCTCTTCGAAAGGCTGCTGCTGGGCTGGGATTACTTTTTCCAGCTTTATTATATGGTAGCCGTAATCTGTTTTAACCGGTTCCGCGGTATATTCACCCACTGCCAGGGCAGACGCCGCCGTGTAGAACTCGGTTACCGTGCTGGACTTTGTGGCTGTATAGAGCCCGCCATCCTCTTTCGTACCGGTATCTTCCGATTTTTCCCTGGCCAGTTCGGCAAAATCCCGGCCCTGGTTTAACTGGGCAATAACATCTTCAGCCATTTGCCTGGCTTCGGCGTCAGTGTGCTTTGTGGGCAATTCGGTCGTCCCGTTGTCCACGAAAAATAATATATGCCGCACTTCCAGCTGTTCTGGTTGGCTGAACTGATTTGGATTATCGTCATAGTATTTTCTTATTTCATCCTCCGCAGCAGGCGCGACATCTTTGGTCACTTCATCCTGCAGGAATAAAATATGCGCTACTTCTTTTTCATCCATTTTTACCTGTGTTAAAAAATTTTTATAATCGTCCTCGCTCGGAAACTGCTCCTTCAGCAGCCGGATTTTTTCTTCAACATCCTCCGGCGTTATTCTGTTTTTGGCTTCCTGCAGCATAATTTTTTTCTCTATCATCCCCGCCAGGACATCTTTTTGCAGTGAATCCAACAAGTCCGCGCCGTTGTCGCCGCTGAAGTCCATGCCCTGCTTCTCATACATTTCTTTCAACTCGTTCACCTGCATGGTCAGCTCTTTCATGGTAATTTTCTCGCCGTTGACTTCAGCGACTACATTCTCGCCGCAGCCGGCAAAAATAAAAACGGTTAGAGCCAGCAAACCGATCATTACCAGGCATTTTTTTAATTTCACAAACTCATCCCCTTTTAATAAACATAGACACATTATAAATTAATATGTCCGCCTGTGGCAACCTCCCTGATTTTATTTGTTTTATTTTCAGTGCCCGAATCGGCGCCGGCGCCGGTATCGGCAAGCATAATTAAAAAGTCTTCCAATTGGCTGAGCAGGGATTTGCTGTCATTGCGGTCCCCGCTAAAACGGTATTTGATTTCAAATTCATCCCCGTTATTCACGAATTTAATCCGGTTCTGATACTTTCTGCTTGCTGCTACCAGAGTCTCCCCGGTGAGAGGATGGCTGGGATCAAAAAGCAGGCGGAACTGCCCCGGCAGCAGGCTGATTGTTTTTATCCGTAAACCACCGGCCAGGATCCTCACTTTGGCCACTGCCAGTAAATTCAACACGGGCGGCGGCAGGTCGCCGAAGCGGTCTATGAGCTCATCCGCCAGACCGGCCAGGTCCGCAGGCGACGTCAAGCCCGCCAGCCGTTTATATATCTCCACTTTCTGATTGGTGTCGGAAATGTACAGGCCCGGTATATAGGCCTCTACCGGCAGTTCGATAGTAGTTTCCACAACCCTGGCCGTCTCCTCACCTTTTGCCTCCCGGACAGCCTCTTGCAAAAGCCTGCTGTAAAGGTCGAAGCCGACCGCCGCAATGTGGCCGTGCTGTTCAGCCCCAAGTATGCTCCCGGCGCCGCGGATCTCCAGATCGCGCATCGCTATCTTAAAACCGGAGCCCAGTTCAGTAAACTCCCGGATAGCCGAAAGCCTTTTTTCAGCAGACTCGCCCAATACCCTGTCCTTGCGGAATGTGAAATAGGCATAGGCCAAACGGTTGGAGCGACCGACCCGGCCCCTCAGCTGGTAAAGCTGGGCCAGCCCCATCATACCGGACTCTTTAACAATCAGTGTATTGACATTGGGCAGGTCAAGCCCGTTTTCAATGATCGTGGTACTGACCAGCACGTCGTATTCCCTGTTCATAAAATCAATCATGGCCTGTTCCAATTCTTCTTCTCTCATCTGGCCATGGGCCATTACAATCCTGGCCTCGGGAACCAGAGCGTGTACCCAGGCGGCCACCCGGTCCAGGTCGGCCACCCGGTTGTAGACGAAAAACACCTGGCCGGAGCGGCTCATTTCCCGGCGGATCGCTTCCTTGATCAAAACCGGGTCTTCCTCCAGAACAAAGGTCTGCACCGGGTAACGGTCTTCCGGCGGTGTCTCAAGGATGCTGGTGTCCCTGATGCCCACCAGCGACATATGCAGCGTGCGGGGAATCGGAGTGGCGGAGAGCGTCAGCGCGTCCACTCCTTTGCGCAGCATTTTCAACTGCTCCTTGTGGGCTACACCAAAGCGCTGTTCTTCATCGATTATCAACAAACCCAGGTCTTTAAAATGCACGTCGTCCTGGAGCAGGCGGTGAGTCCCTATAACCACGTCAACAGTCCCCCGCGCCAGTCCCTGCAGTACCAGGCGCTGTTCCCGGGGTGTGCGGAAACGGCTTAACACCTCAACCTTGATCGGATAGCCGGCCATTCTATCCAGGCATGTGCTGTAGTGCTGCTGCGCCAGGATAGTGGTCGGCGCCAGTATGGCTACCTGCTTGCCGTCATTAACCGCCTTGAACGCCGCCCGCAGCGCCACCTCCGTTTTCCCATAGCCGACATCACCGCAAAGCAGGCGGTCCATAGGCTTGGGCCGTTCCATATCTGATTTGATTTCCTCTATGGCCCGCAGCTGGTCCGGAGTTTCCTCATAGGGAAAAGCCTCCTCGAACTGTTTCTGCCAGACCGTGTCTTTGCCGAACTGATAGCCGATCATGGTCTCTCTGGCGGCATATAAGGCCAGCAGGTCATTTGCCATTTCCCGCAGAGCCTCCCGGACCTTGCCTTTCGCCCGGGCCCATTCCGCGCCGCCCAGGCGGGACAGCCTGGGCGGCTCACCCTCGCCGCCCAGATATTTTTGGATTAATCCGACCTGATCAACAGGCACGTACAGTTTGTCTTCCCCGGTGTATTTTATAAGCAGATATTCCTTCTGAACGCCGTCTATGGCCAGCGGCGCCACACCAAGGTAGCGCCCAATTCCGTGATTGATGTGGACGACATAGTCGCCAACCTTTATGTCAACGAAAGGAGCCAGGCGGTCAGCGCCTTTCCACTCTTTCCTGGGCCGCCTGCGCTGGCCGTATATATCATTTTCCGTCACCACAACTAGTTTGCAGGCGGGAAATTCAAAACCCCCCGCCAGGCTGCCCGGAGCTATGACCACGTTCCCGCTGCGCAGGCGCCCTTCCAGGGAAGCGGTATAAAACGCGTCTATCTTTTCGTCCCGTAGCGCTGAAATCAGCTGCTGCGGGCGCTGACTGCCGGATACCAGAACAACAACCGCGCAGCCGGCCCGGCGCCAGCGCTGGATTTCCTGCGCGAGCATTCCAATATCCCCCATGAAACTGGGCACTGCTTTCCCGGGGAAATTAACGATGTTCCGGGGCCTCATAAATCCCAATTGACGGGGAAGCAAAGAACTGTAAACAACCCGCCTGCCGGCCAGGGCTTTATTGATATGGTCCCAGCCGGCGTTATCCCGGCACTGGGAAGGCAGCAGCCTCCCCTGCTCCAGCAGATCTTTGCAGGTTTCGGCCCTTTCCCGCTGTACAGCGTCAATTATATCCCTGATCCGGGCAGGTTCGCTTAAAAACACCGGGGTTTCATCCGGCAGATAGTCAATAACGGTTACTATTTCACTGTAAAAGAACGGCAGGTAATGCTCCATACCGTTGAAATATCCGGCAAAATTTTCTATGACCTCGTTGAATTTTTCACTGAGATGCTGCGCCGGCCTGGGATCGCCTAACTTTTTCAGTTTAGCGGCCTGTTCATTATATTCTTTTCTCAGCGCCTGCCCGGCGTTTTCCCGGCGCTGCTCTCCAACCACCAGTTCCCGGGCCGGGTACAGGGTAAACGCACGGATATTTTCTTCGGATCTCTGGGTCGCCGCGCTGAAACGCCGGATAGAATCCAGTTCGTCATCAAAGAATTCCAGCCGGACAGGCCGGTGCGCCGTCATGGGATAAATGTCCAGAATACCGCCGCGCAGGGCAAATTGCCCCCGCCCCTCAATCAGTTCGACCCTTTCGTACCCCATTGCCAGAAGGCTGCGCAGCAGTTCCGCCGGATCGATCCGGTCGCCGACGGCCAGCTTGCATACCGGCGCCAGAAAATCCTGCGGCGGGACCAGCCGCCGCAAGAGCGCCTCCGCGGAGGCTATGACCACTGCCCGCTCCCCCTTGAGCAAACCTTCCAGCACCTGCAGCCTCTGGGCGGCAACCTCTTTGCTGTGGGCAAGGATCTGATAGGGGGGCAGCCGCCACACCGGGAAAAGCCGCACAGTCAGGCCGGGTAGAAAAAAGGCCAGTTCGTCGGCCAGAACGTTTGCCTCCCGCTCACCAGGTGTAATAATTAAAACCGGGTATGGGGCGGCTGTTTCCGCCAGAGCGGCAAAAAGATAGCTGAGCCTGGAGCCGGAAAGCCCGTAAACCAGCTGCTGTTTATAATTATTGGCCAGTCCCTGCTCCAGGCTGGCGTATTCCGGCGCGAGGCTGAGCGGCTTTAAAATACCGCGCATAAGGCCACCTCCTGGTTAGCGGCAATTTTATACTACCACAAAAAGAGCTTTAACAGCGCAAGGCTAAAGCTCGGTTTTTTTCGACATTTCTCTATTTATTACTTAATGCAACTTAATGCAGCGCCGGCCCGCTGAAAAAAGTGTGATCAGGACCGCCGTACATCATTTCCTGACAGTCATCGCAAAGGGTTGATAACACTAAGTTTTTCGTGCTGCCGTCCGGATTTATTGTACTTAAAGCGCCTGCCTCAATCAATCTAGCGGACATACCGTCAGGCAGCCGGCCCGGAAATTCAAAACTATCAACTACTTCGTCACAGCACTCGCATATATATAGCAGCTTCAAAGCCGGCCTCCAGTTTCATGAAAAAAATATGCTATTTTCAAAGTTTATTTTCTATTATACTCATTCATGGCGCTTTCTACCCCTGCGCTGACCAGGCAATGGATCGCTTCAGCCGCTGTATTGACTGATTCTTCAAATATTTTAACATCTTCTCCGGCCGGGCGGCTCAAAACATAGCGGGCGCCGTCAAAACCGGGCTGTGCGGGCTTGCCTACCCCGATCCTGAGCCGGGCAAAACCCTCGGTCCCTAAAAACATGATAATTGACTCCATCCCCTTGTGCCCGCCGGAGCCGCCTTCCCGCCGGAGCCGCAGTTTCCCGGGAGGAAGGTCCATATCGTCAAAAACAACAATCAGGTCTGCCGGCCCAAGCTTGTGCCAGCGCAGGAACGCCGAGACAGCCTCCCCGGATAGGTTCATGTAGGTCTGGGGTTTGATCAGCAACACCTTTTCGCTACCAATCTGTCCCAGGCCAAACAGGGCTTTAAACTTCTTTTTCTCTACAGCCACACCCAGTTTATGGGCCAGGCGGTCGATCACCATAAAGCCGATATTGTGCCTGGTCGCGGCATATTCCCTGCCCGGATTGCCCAGGCCTGCAATCAGTTTCATAAAATGGCGCCTCCATAAGACTAATCCCTCACCTATTTTACCCCAGGGCGGTGGCGGATGGAAGGGCCTTTTTGGACGTGGGACGTGAGACGTGGGATGTGAGACAATAAAAAACAATTTGACAGGATTAACAGGATGAAAACACGATTTACAGGATTTAAAAACTTAAAATTAATAACTTTATACCCTATACCCTTTGTTTGTTTTGGGGGATATATGAAATACACATTATTATTGTTTAAAAAGTTTAAAAAATTATCTTGAAATTTTTAATCTAGCAAATACTGATAGTCTTGTAAATCATGTGATAATTGTATTAGGACTTTATCCTGTTAATCCTTATGAATCCTGTAAATCCTGTCAATTTGTTTGCCTTTATTTTGTCCCTTCCGCAGGTCCGCCTGTTTCCGCCGCGGGCTCCTCTGTTTCTTCTCCAACGGGGGTTTCAGCTTCTTCGTCAGGCCTGTCTGCGGCAGTCACGGCTACTACGGGGGCTTCCTGCTCCTCCAAAACCTTAATTTCCGGCGGCAGCGACAGGTCGGCGACTGTAATGGCGTCACCAACATCAAGCCCGGAGATGTCGATTTCTATTGATTCCGGAATTTGGGTAGCCAGGCATTCCACTTCGATACGACGCAGCAGGGTCGTTAAAATACCGCCGGCGGCAACGCCGGGGGCAGTCCCGGTCAGGTGCACAGGAACGGTGGCATGCACCTTGTCCTTCAAAGAAATCTGGTGAAAGTCCGCGTGCAGCAAGTCGCGTCGCACCGGGTCGAATTGCAGGGCTTTTACCAGCGCCTTGTATTTTTTTGTTCTGCCGTTTTCTTTAATTTTTATGTTGATTAAGGCGTTCGGCCCCCCTTCCGCCAGGGTTTTCCGCAGCGCTTTTACATCAACAGCTATTGCCGTACTGCCAACATTCTTACCATAAATAACAGCGGGGATCATACCGCTTTCTCTTAGTTTATGTTTACTGGCTTTGCTTCTTTCCATCCTTATCCTGCCTTCTAATTCAGCTTCCATTTATAAAACCCCCTTTGCAGCTTATTATTCCCTTTATTTGTCATAAACATGCGGCGCTAAGAATATGAATTAGCTAAGATATTTTTGGATTTGGGGGGGCAAGAAGATGCGGAAAAGCAAACGGTTTGCTTCCATGCCTGTGTTCAGCCTGGAGGAAGGCCTGCATATCGGCAGCGTTAAGGAGATTGTGGTTGATCCCGACGGTAAAAAGATTGCCGCGCTGATTATTGAACAAAAAGGCTGGTTCAAAGAACAAAGATTTATCCCTTACCATAAAGTCTATAGTGTGGGAGATGACGCCATCACTATTGAAAAGACCAGCGGGGCGCAAAGGGCCACCGGCCTTCCTGATATAGTCAGGCTTTTAAAAGACAAGGTAAAGGTTATCGGCTCCAAAATAGTGACTGAGAATGGAAATTTACTCGGCTTCATAGATGAATACTATGTGGAAGTAGAGACCGGCAATATTACCGGGTTGGAATTTTCGGGCAGCCTCATTAATAATGTGATGAAGGGCCGCGCCTTTGTAGACATATCCTACGTAAGGACCATCGGCCGGGAAGTGATTGTTGTTACCAACGAAGCTCTCGAAAATGTATTTAAACTTGACGGCGGGCTGCAGGAAACTTTTAAAAACGTGCGGGAGAGCACCGGCCATTTCTGGGAAAGCACCTGGCAAAAAACCAGGGATTTCAGCAGTAGCGTGAATAAATCCATAGACAAAGTAAAAAAAGAAATTAAAAAAATAGAAGACGAAGAAAACAGCAAAGACCTGAAGGACGGCCAGTCTATAAGGACTCTCCCCGGTGAGCAGCCTCATGACCACGGGAAAACGGCTGGGACGGGCCGGGAAAGCCCTCCCGCGACTTAAGCGGAACTGCGCAATTTGCAGGCGCGGCTTCAGCCGTACATTTTTAGCGGGCTGAAGCCTGCCCTTTATATCGCCCTGGAATTATTTATGAAAAATTTGTCCATAATTTAGTTAGGGGACGTTGTAACGGCAGATATTGCACGACCCGAAAGGAAGGAGTACTGATATTTAAATGTGTTAATAAAGTGTTCACAAGAATAGTGGCGGCGGTCCTGGCTGTTGCCTGCGCAACTGCGCCAGCGGCTGAATGCGCCCATCATGCCGATATCCTGCTGAAGGATTCCGTTTTAACCTATACGGTGCATAAGGGCGATACCCTCTATGATATAGCCATAACGCACCAGGTGGAATTGTCTGCGCTGATGCGGGCCAACGATCTAACCGGAAGCCTGATTAGGCCGGGTGATGTGCTTACACTACCCCCCAGGCAGGAGAGCAAGTTATCAGGCGGCAGCGCAGCCGTCAGCATATCACCAGAGGAAGTAATACTCCTGGCCAGGCTGATTTACGCAGAAGCTCGTGGTGAAAGCTTCCTGGGGCAGGTCGCTGTCGGCGCTGTTACATTGAACAGGCTGGTCAGCCCCGAGTTCCCCAATACACTGACAAAGGTAATCTACCAGAAAACCAACAACGTCTACCAGTTCTCACCGGTCGGCGACGGTTCAATCAATATGGAACCCGATGAACAAGCGGTGCTGGCTGCCCAGCAAGCGCTTGCCGGTTATGATCCCACCGGGGGGGCATTGTTTTTCTATAATCCTGACATCAGCTGGGACCAGTGGATCCGCACCCTACCGGTTATAAAGAGGATCGGCGACCACGTTTTCGCCACCAGCGCGTAATTCCGCCGGTTAGCGGAAAGGGGACAGACCTCTCTCATAGGTATTTCTGCATGTAGAGGAATGTCCCCGATTGGAAAGGCGGGCTTTAGCCCGCCTTTCCAACGTTTCAAGAGCGTGTCAAGAGAACCGTCCCCGTGACACGATTAATCTTTAATCGAATAGTTTGCTCACGGAAAGGTCCTCGTGAATGCGGATGATGGCCTCGCCCAGGAGGGGCGCTACGGAAAGGATCTTTATTTTATCAATCATCTTATCTTTTTGCACCGGGATAGTGTTGGTCATGATTACTTCTTTAATCGGCGCTTCTTCCAGACGCTGGATGGCGGGTCCGGATAGGACGGCGTGGGTGCAGCATACGTAAATCTCTTTGGCGCCCCAGCTCTTCAGGGCTTCGGCTCCCTTGGTAATCGTTCCCGCTGTGTCGATGATGTCATCGACAATCACGACGGTCTTACCGTTTATGCGACCGATCAGGCCGGCCACCTCGGCTACATTTGGCTCCGGGCGGCGCTTGTCGATAATTGCTATGGTCGCGCCGATACGCTCGGCCAGGTCCCTGGCCCTGGTAACCCCGCCCAGATCGGGTGACACAACCACGACGTCTTTAAGCTTGCTCTGCAGGATATATTCAGCGAGAATAGGGACACCGGGCAGATGGTCCACCGGGATATCAAAAAAACCCTGGATCTGCCCGGCATGGAGGTCCATACAGAGGACCCTTCTGGCGCCGGCCGCTGTCACCAGGTTGGCCACCAGCTTGGCGGTGATGGGATCCCTCGCCCTGGTTTTGCGGTCCTGGCGGGCATAGCCGTAGTACGGCATAACCGCGGTAATACGCCTGGCCGAGGCGCGCCGCAGGGCGTCAATCATGATCAGGAGCTCCATGATATGTTCATTTATCGGCGTGCAGGTGGGCTGTACGATAAAGACGTCCGCCCCTCTAACGCTTTCATTAATGGTAACCTGGATCTCCCCGTCACTAAAATGGGTAACCTTTGCATCTCCTACTGAAACGCCAAGGTATCCCGCTATCTCTTCAGCCAGTTCAGGGTTGGAATTACCTGAAAAAATCCTGAGCCTGTTGCGAGATGACATTTAAAGCCAACCTCCAAATCTAAATAATAATCAAGACCCTTAATTTTGTGTCTCATCCTTTTTATTCTTATCCCTCTTGCTCCAGTCCGGTATAACTGTCTGTTTGGACCTTTCTACTGCCAGAGACCCCGCCGGAACATCTTTAGTAATCGTAGAACCTGCTCCCGTAACCGAGCCGGCGCCAATTTTCACAGGCGCTACCAGGTTGGTATTGCTGCCGATGAACACACCATCATCAATCCAGGTAGGCCATTTGTTGCGGCCATCGTAATTACACGTAATAGTCCCGGCCCCGATATTTACGTTTTTGCCGATGGTGGCGTCTCCCACATAGCTTAAATGGGACACTTTGCTACCATCCCCCACAATTGATTTCTTAATCTCAGAAAAGTTCCCTATTTTTACCTGCGGTCCCAGGCTGTTCCCGGGACGAAGATGTGAAAAGGGACCGATGGAACAGCCATCTTCCATGCTGCTCCCGTTGACAACGGAATATTGAATGGACACGCCGTTGCCCACTACAGCGTTAACCAGGCGGGCGCCGGGTCCGATGACACAGCCCTCTCCAATAACTGTATCGCCTTCAATAAAAGTATGTGGATAAATTATTGTATCCCGCCCCACTTGAACCTTTCTGTCGACGAAAGCGCTGTGCGGGTCTATCACCGTCACGCCGGAGAGCATTAAGTCGCGCAGGATCCGCCGGCGCATATAACGGCCGGCTTCAGCCAGCTGCACGCGGTCGTTAATGCCTTTCATTTCCAGCGGGTTGGCCAATGTTACCGCCCCTACCCGTCTGCCGCGCCTGACGTTTTTTTCGATGATGTCGGTAAGGTAATATTCACCCTGGGCGTTGTTGGGAGTAAGACGGCTTAAATCCGCAAAGAGACCTTCTGTTTTAAAACAGTATATCCCTGTGTTAACCTCGCGGATTTGCTGTTCTTCAGGCGAGGCGTCCTTTTGTTCTACTATTCTAACAACGCCGCCCTGATTGTCCCTGACAACCCGGCCGTACCCCGCCGGGTCCTCCAGTCTCGCGGTTAAAACAGTTGCCGCCGCTCCGGTTGAACGGTGGCTTTGGATAAGTTCTGCAAGTGTCCCGGCTTCGATTAACGGGGTGTCGCCGCACAGAACCAGCAGATGGCCGTTGAAATCACGCAATAATGGGCCGGCCTGCAGCAACGCGTGGGCCGTCCCCAACTGTTCCGGCTGACTGACAATCTGTGCCCGGCCTGCAACCTCGCGGGCGACCTGTTCAGCGCCGTACCCGACTACCACTATTATTTTTTTAACGCCTGCGCCATGGGCGGCATCCAGGACATAAGACAGCATTGTGCCGCCGCAGACATTGTGCAGGACTTTCGGAAATTTTGATTTCATTCTTGTGCCTTTGCCGGCAGCAAGAATAACCGTCGCCAGATCCATCCGGCGACCCCCTTTATAGTAGATTATACGGTCATGAAAACGCTTAACATTATACCCAACGTTTTTAATTTATTCAACAGATAATTTTCATTTCCTTTTATTTTGAAACAAAAAGAGAGCTGACGCTCTCTCATGCAATTAAAGATTCAGGTTGTTGGCATTTTCATATGCATTTAAAACAGCGCTTTGGATTACCTCCCGGGCTGAAGAAGTAATCGGGTGTGCTATGTCGCGGAACTCGCCATCCGGGGTTTTTCTGCTAGGCATCGCAACAAACAAGCCGTTATGTCCCTCTACCACCTTAACATCATGGATAACAAAGGCATCGTCAAAGGTTACCGATACAATAGCCTTCATCTTACCCTCGCTTAGCACCTTCCTTACCCGCACATCAGTAACTTGTATGAATAATCACCACCTTCCACGCTGATACCCCGATAACTGTTATCTTCTGCATTAGTTGCCATAATCCTTCTTATTTCCAATTATTTAAGAAATATTTTCCTATATTATGAAATTGCAGACGGTGTATAGCCATGGTGTGATAGCAGTGACAGTATTTCATCAATATGTTCTTTGTCCCTGGTTTCCAGGACAAGCTCGACCTCAGCCTGCTTTAACGGGATATTCGGCCTGATCCGGTCGTGCGAAACAGAAATAACGTTAGCCCGGGCTGCCGCCACCCGGGTCAGCAGCCTGCTCAGGTTGCCCGGCTGATCCGTGATCAGGGCGCGCAGACGCACATAACGCCCTGTTTTGGCCAGGCCGCGTTCGATGATGATGGACAGGATGTTCACGTCGATATTACCCCCGCTCAAAAGGACCGCCGTTTTAACACCCGCCAGAAGGGCTTTCCGGTAAAGCAGGGCCGCCAGTCCGGCGGCGCCCGCCCCTTCAGCTACTATTTTGGACCTTTCCAGCAGCATCAGGATGGCGCCGGCTATCTCTTCATCGTCAACAGTCACGATCTCATCCACATATTCCTGTATTATGGGAAAGGCCAGAGCGCCAGGCTTTCTTACGGCTATTCCGTCGGCAAACGTACAGGCGCTAGCAGTTTCCACCAAAGCAGCTTCCTTCGTAGAAAGATACAAGGCCGGCGCGCCCGCAGCCTGCACGCCAATCACGCGTATGGCCGGGTTATGATGCTTCAAGGCATAGGAAACCCCGGCGATCAGGCCTCCGCCGCCGACCGGAATGATGATCGCCCCGATGTCCGGCAGATCTTTCAGCAGTTCCAGGGCTATGGTAGCCTGGCCCGCGATCACCTCCAGGTCGTTAAAACTGTGTACAAAGGTGGCGCCTTTTTTTTCCTGCAATTCAACAGCATGGTTAAAAGCCTCATCATAACCGCCGGCGGCCAGGACTACTTCCGCTCCGTAGCTCTGGGTGGCCATAATCTTGGAAATAGGAGCGCCGGACGGCATAACAATAGTGCAGGGCAATCCGGCTCGCGCGGCGGCGTAGGCCACACCCTGGGCATGGTTTCCGGCGGAAGCCGCGATCACGCCGTGCAAACGCTCTGCGTGGTCAAGGCCCATCACTTTGTTATAAGCCCCCCGGATTTTAAAGGAGCCTGTTTTCTGCATGTTTTCGAGCTTCAGATAAACAGCGGCGCCGCTCATCCTGCTGAAGCTGGTGGAATAATCCAGCGGGGTGTGATATGCCACTCCATCCAGACGTCTGGCGGCCTCTTCTATTTTTTCCATAGTCAACCGGGCCTCAGCCATAAATAATCATTCCTCTTAATGGCTTTATCCGCCGGAAATAGTATCGAACTCCAGCGGCTTTTTTATTCGGTTACCCAAGATCTATGTGGTGTATCAATATCCTGTCTATATACTTTGTATTCTCTGCTTCTTATTACACCTGGCAGACTTTGTATGATCCTGTTCATCATGACATTGTTATCCGCCACCAGGGACAGTTCCAGAGCAGTAACCCCTCTATCGCGCGCACGCCGGGCAGACTCAAGTATTAAAGCCGCTTCCAGCCCTTTGCGCCGGTATTGCGGCAGTACGGAAAGAACGGCCAGGCGGGCGTTAAAGCAACCGGCGCCTGAAAAATATCTGCGCCCGAGCGGGCACAGGGTCAGGCAAAGGCCCGCCGGCTCACCATCAACTTCGGCCACGAGGATTAGCGCCGGGTCGTAATAGCTTTTCAGTTTCCGCCAGATGGCTGCCCCTTCCACTGGAGACAATGCTGCAAAACCCCATATCTCATGCATTGAACTGTTGTGTATGCGAGAAAAAATTTCCCCCTCGCCGCTCAGGTCGTTAAAATTTACAGACCTCAATTTCATTTGTTTATTCCGTACTGCCCTGGCGGCCACCCGCACCAATTTCTCAGGCGCCGGCTGGCGCAGATCATAATGGTAAGCATATAGGGTTATTTCTTTTTCCAATCCGATTTGCTCAAAAAGGTTGGAATAATATGGCGGATTGTAGGGCATGCCGGGGTGGTGATATCCCCTGTAGCCTCCCGCCAGCAGCCCTAGACGCTCGTGTGGTGTTAAATCTACCGGCCCTGTCATCCGGCTTCTGCCGCGGGCGGCCAGCCAGGCGCCCGCCGCCTTGATGAGCGCCCCGGCGACAGCGGCATGGTTTATCGATTCGAAATAACCAAAGTAGCCGGAATGATTGTCAGGAACGGTATGATTGACACAGGCGGCAATCCTCCCTACCACATATCCTCTCCTTATCGCCAGAAACGGCTGCGCTTCCACCCTGGAAAACAGCCTGTCAAAGCGCGGGCTGGCCTTTTCCAGCACTGGAAAAAAGGGAGACCTGTGCAATTCCCCGTATATATGACGCGGAAAATTGTTAAAGAGCTGCATGCCCCGCGGCGTTAAAACTTCTATTACTTCAACAACCATGACATCACCCCGGCTTTTTAACCACACTATGCCGGAAACCGGCGCCCTGCCACAGAAAACAAAAAAAACCGGTTGCCAGGCCGGTTTTCTCAATTTTGCTCTATGATTTTTAACGCCAGTTCATAATCATCCGGTTTGTCCACATCCACACCCACTTCCGGGTGTTTGGAAATTACTACTACCCCTTTAATTCCACCCAGCAGCCGGCAGACCTTTTCTTCAGCCTCTTTCAGGGTAAGCGAACGCATCAGGAATTTCATAACGAATTTCAGACCCAGCATACGGCAGAGACCTATCGGACTCTTGCGCAGACTAATAATTTTTTCGCCATTTTCCACACATTTTTTATACACGGCAGGGTTAAGCAAGAAGAGGTTGCCTCCGGTAAAAACCCCTTCTTTTAATTTTACATATGTACGGCTGGCAGCGGGGAATTTTTTCTCTACAACCATTTTTTCAATAACAGGATAGTAAAGGTCACCCGCCATATCTCCACATAGCTCGAGAAAATCATCAACTGCCTGTGGTGTCAGCAGCGGTATATCCGAGGTAACCAGCAGGATCCTTTTCGCGCCTGACAAAATCTTTAATCCGGCCTCAATATTCTCTAAAATGCCGCCTTGAGACGGGGCCATGGATGTTCTGTGATCGAATGACAGGCCGGAAAGGTCTTCAGCCGGGCCGATGATTAAAACCCTGTCAACCTGCCGCGCTTGCAACAGCGCATCCACCACGTGCTCAACCATTGTTTTGGCGCCAAGCGGAATCAAGGCCTCATGGCGCACCGGACTGCATTCCTTCAGAGGGCCGTTGTTGGGGCTGCCGGCCAGGACAACGGCGTCTACCATTAACTTTCTTCCTCTCTAATGGCGTTGATCAGGTTTTGTTCAGCGTTTTCCATGTGTTCGCTGGCAAGTTTATGGGCCAGATCCACGTTGCGTTCAGATATAGCCTCAATGATTTTCTTGTGCTCATCTACAGCTATTTTAAGCCGTCCTGGGACGGATAAGGAGGTCAGCCTGAAGCGATTAATCTGTTCCGACAGGTTGGTGATGATCTGAGTCAACCGGTGGTTGCGGGAAGCCTTGTAAATTAATTCATGAAATTCATTATCTTTTTTATAAACGGTTAAAATATCTTCCTCGCCGCTTATCAGATGGATGACCTTCTCCAGTTCCTCCATCTCTTCCTCGGTAATTCTTTCCGCGGCCAGGCCTGCGGCCAGCCCTTCCAGAGCCGATCGGACTTCAAAAACATCCGCGATGTCTTTAACTGAAACACCGGCCACATAGGCTCCCCTGCGGGGAACCATTACTACAAAGCCCTCCAGTTCAAGCTTGCGGATAGCCTCCCGCACAGGAGTACGGCTTACTCCCATTTCTTCCGCCAGTTGAATTTCCATCAAGCGTTCTCCGGGCTTAAGCTTGCCCAGGATAATCGCTTTCCGGAGGGAGTCAAAAACCAATTCCCTGAGGGGTTTATAATTATCAAGTTTGATCGGCACTAATCTTGACTGTTGCATATTCGTCCCCCCTGTTTAATACATACAATATACTAGTTTATTTTAACTCCCAGCGCACATTACTGCAAGTATCAACCCTTTAGCGATCAACAGTCGCAGTGACAAACACCTCCTCACCATCACTTTTATAACAGCCGGCAATGCCCCTGGCGGTCTCCGTGTCCGCAGCCAGCCCAAAAACAGTCGGGCCGCTGCCGCACATAAGCACACCAAGAGCGCCAGCCCTGGATAGTTTTGCTTTGATCCGGCCAATTTCCGGGTGCATTCTGGTTGTTACCGATTCCAGGGCATTGGCCAGGTTTTGTGCTATACCGTTAATATCTTTGTTCCTGATGGCGCTGATCATTACCTGGTTATCAGGCCTGTTTACCGCAGGACCCGGGGTATAGGCGCGATAAACTGAGGCTGTGGAAACGCTGAATTGAGGCTTTATCAGTACCAGTCCCAGGCGAGGACAGGGTGGAAGCCTCTCCAGCAGCTCGCCCCTCCCTTTGGCCAGGGCTGTACCGCCTAAAAGGCAAAAAGGCACATCCGAACCCAGCTGGGCGCCAAGTGACATCAGCTCTGACAAAGACAGCCCGGTTTCCCACAATTCATTTAGCGCCTTGAGCGCTGCCGCCGCGTTGGCGGATCCCCCGCCCAGACCGGCCGCAACCGGTATTGCTTTTATCAGCCGTATTTTTACGCCGGCCTTGATCCTCCCTTGCCGGCGCAACAGTTCAGCTGCCTGGTAGACCAGGTTATCCGGGCCAGGAGCAAGATCAGCCCCCTCAACTGTAAGAATAATATCCCGGCCGGCGGGAATAAACTCAAGGCTGTCGTGCAGTTCTATTGACTGCATCACCATTTCCACCTCATGGTACCCGTCCGGTCTCTTGCCGAGGATATCCAGGGTAAGGTTGATTTTCGCCCTGGCGGCAGCTGTAATAATCATTTTGCAGCCCTTCCCCTCTTCCAATAATCATCAGTTAGCTGTTAGGACAAAAAAATCCTCTTTTAACAATAAAAACATTTAATACGCGCAACCACATATGATATTAATAAGCATTTATCTGCAAAGGGGGCATTTTTCAAGTATGGTGCATGCACGCGGCAGTCAAATTACAATCAATCTTGCCAACCGGCGTCTATCCCATTACGAAGGCAACCGGTTGAGTAAAGTCTACCCCGTTGGCGTGGGCAAACCTGCCACACCAACACCTACCGGCAGCTATACTGTGATCAGCAAGATTGTGCAACCTGGCGGCATGCTTGGCACCAGGTGGATGGGCCTGTCCATCCCCATCGGTAATTACGGCATCCACGGCACCAACAACCCGCCGTCCATCGGGGGCTACGTTTCAAACGGCTGCATCAGGATGTACAACCAGGATGTTGAGGAACTGTTCCCAAGTGTGACCATTGGCATGCCGGTAGAAATCATTGCCGGGACAGGCGAAGGAAAACCAGTCAATGTGCCGGCCGGCGTGCCGGGCGGAGGCATTATTCATACTGTGCAACCCGGTGAAAGCCTGTGGGGAATTGCCCGGAAATATGGAAAAGATCTGGGGCTTATTGCCCAGGTTAATAAAATCGCCGACCCAAACGTTATTTTTCCCGGACAAAAGATAATAATTCCTTAAATCCGGTCGCTGTTGTCATACCAAATCACCCTGTTTAAATCTCACAACTCTGGTCTACCGCCTTCCACCACCTAATAAGATTGATTTTAGGCAAACTTTTATAGGAGGGTTTGGTATTGGGCGGTATTGTAATCCAGGGACTAATTGCCGGCTTTGGCACATTTCTTGGCGCAATTCTTGTAACCTGCTGCGGCTATTTGCGCCCGCGCACCCTTGCCCTGCTGCTTGGTTTCGCTTCCGGGGTTATGGCTTCTGTGATTATCTTCGATTTGCTTCCTTCTTCTCTAAATCACGGCAGTTTTACTTTTACCCTGGCCGGATTCTTGGCCGGGATTGGACTGATGTTCATACTGGACCTGCTGCTTAACATCCGCTACCCCGCAAATCTGCAAGGCAAAGGGTACCTGAAGATGGGCTACCTGATCGCTGCCGGTATTGCGCTGCATGACCTCCCGGAAGGGCTGGCTATAGCGGCCGGCTTTGCCGTGGCGGAAAAACTGGGGCCGCTGCTCGTTTTTGCCATCGGCATCCATAACATTCCCGAAGGCATGGTATGCGCGGCGCCTCTGAGAGCAGGCGGATACAGCGCGACAAAAACGCTGCTGATAAATATCCTGATCAGTCTGGTCACACCCCTGGGTGTGTTTATTGGGCTGTTACTGGTCCAGGCATCCTCCTTTTTTATCAGCGCCCTGCTATCTTTCGCCGCAGGGGCTATGGCCTATATCGTGCTGCGCGAGTTGGCGCCGGAATCGCGCCGCCACAGCAGGTTTTTCGCCAATCTGGGGATGTTATGCGGCTTGTTTTTAATCCTTGGCCTGCATTTTATCGTTTAAGGATCAGCCACGCACCACCGGCCATTAGTAAAATGCCCATAACCTTGTAATAGTTGAAGGGGATTTTATTCAGGCCGAACAACCCCAGGTGGTCTACCAGGCCTGCTGTAAACACCTGGCCCAGGATAATAGCGGTTGTGGCCGGCGCGACTCCTACTTTCGGGATAGCCAGGACCACACTGTATATGATTATAACCCCCAGTACGCCGCCGAAGTAGGAGTACCAGGGGGCTTTTTGTATTTCGGCCAGGCTGCCGTTCCCCAGTTTAAAGATAAACAACAGCAGCGACACCAGCAAAAGTCCGACCAGATGGACGATAAAGGTAGATTCCCACAGTCCGATCACCTTGCCCAGGGCTGAATTAATGCTGCCCTGTACAGCCATGGCCACACCGGAAAAGGCGGCTACCAACAAAGGCAATATTTCTAAAGGCATGCGCAAACCCCCTTTTCCTTATTTCTTTCCATCTTTTCAGCCATTATTCTATAAGGTCTAATGGATTGAACAGCCGCATAAAACAATGGCCTCTGTAACATATTGCCACAATACAACATAAAATAATCATGAATATGGAGGTGTGTTATTTTGAAACGACTATTCAACCCGATGCTTTTTTTGATGGCCAATACTCCTAATGTGGAAAGAAATATGGAACTCCTGACATCATTACTTCAGACAGCGGCTGATTCTGTTAGAAATATTAAAAGCGGTTTTGACAATTTTAACGCAACCATTATTAAGGTAGCCGAGAGCATGCCGGGCCCCCACCACAATCAGCATAAACCCTCCGCCCCAACGGGACCGGCGGCAAAAAAAGAGGTGCCCGTAGAACCGGTTACAGACTTCGAACCGGCCCCTTCTATCCAGATGCCGGACGGGGAGGCTTAAACGTGTCACGGGGACGGTTCTCTAACGTGTCACGGGGACGGTTCTCTTGACACGCTCCCACGCTACTGCCACGTTTCGGGACACTCCAATCGGGGACATTCCTCAGGCCCGAAAGGAACACCTGTGAGAGAGGTGTGTCCCCGATCCGCTAACGCCGCGCTCTGACGGGAGCGGCAACTTTCAATACCATGGTCCCGGCAATAGTAATTCCCGATAGTCTAAACCCCGCAAATAATTGCGGGGTCTGGCTTTTCCGTCGCCGGCGGCGCTTCTACTTCCGGCGCGCAGTATGGCAATTGCTTTTCACTATTTTAGCAGCGGACATTTTACACTTGACGCAACAGTCGTCTTTGATATCGTTCAAATAGTTGCAGGCATGGCGCTGCCGCAGTTTGTACAGAATCTGACGTTTTTATCCGAGTCAACGCCGCAATGCGGCAGAGCAAACTCCCCCCGGGGCTTTAATCGCAATTTGCTAGCGGCCGCCGTAGCTTGAACCGCCGCCACGGCAAATAATGATTTTAATGCCCCGCTCAAAAGGTTTTCCGCCTGAGACTGCTCCCTGACGTTTCCGGCCTTTATGGCCATATTCCGGGCCTGTGTCACCCTCTCCAGGGTATCTTTTTCATGACCGCATATCCTTTGACCGCATTCACTAAATTGGGGATCAAATCATAGCGCCTCTTAAGTTGCACATCAACCTGGGATCAGGCGTTTTGCACCCGCTGCCTGAGCTTCACCAGACCATTGTAGGTGGAAATGAGAAACACGCCCAGCAAGAGCAGCAACGCTGCGATGGAAATAACTGTAGCCCAATATCCATTCCTCCCTGTTTATAATTTAATAGCTTTTCTTTCCCGACCCCGGGGTAACCTTCATATGAGGCAATAATGCTGTTCGTTTTTACATAAACGTTGTACCAGCCATTCTATGTGTCCATCAAACCGGGGTAGTGTTATATCAAAAAGCCGCCCTTTGCGAAGCCATGAAAAGCAGCTTTAAAGGGCAGCCCGCAGGAAGCCAATAATATGATGGAACTACTGTATAAATGGCCCAGAGAGGAAAATGAAGCCAGGCCGGACATGATTAATAATTTTTTAAGCGACCTCAGCCGCTTTCATTTCAAAAAAATAGCCCCGTCACCGGTTATTGATCTACAAAAACCGTATTACAAGGCCGTCTCTGAAGTCGAGGCGTATTATGGCAACGGAGCAAACAAGAAGCGGTGCTTACTTTTCTATCTCTGGTACTGCAAAACGAAAGGCCGCAAACCCTGCTGCTCTATAGCGATGAAACATGGGATGGCTGACAGAGGACCGCGAGTTTACCATGAAATGTCGAACCAATCGTGGCCATGCTGAAACGCTGAATGTGCAAATCCTGTATTCTTCAGGGCGCCAATTAAGGTGCCCCGGCGGTTCCGGCTTTTAGGCTTTTCTGCGTTCATCCAGTTGGTCCCATTTCATGATTTTGGGAACTTCCCGCTTGACTTGTTTCTCCTCTCCCGCTGCTTTTGAGCCGGCGGCATTTTCCCTCACCCCGGCGGCAGGCTGCCCGGGACCGGGAGCCGGCTGGACAGCGCCGCCTCCCCCGGGTCCGGCCACCGCCTTGGCGCCGCTCCCCAGCATACCGGACATCATGCTCATCAGACTGTTCAGATCAACGTTCTGGCTAAGAACGCTCAGCATGTTCATAAGTGTTGCCGGATTAATCCCTTGTCCCGCAGGTGTGTTACTGCCACCCTGGCCGCCAAGCATTTTCATCAACATGCCCATCAGGTTTTCCATAGACTGGCCGCCTGCCGGAGCTGTCCCTGATGTTGCCGGCGAAAATGCGGGCAGATCTGCCGGGATAGGCAGCGACAGGTTTGGTTTACTCCCGTAACGACGCCCGATAAGTCCTAAAATGCTCATCAAATTAACTGAACTGATGTATATCAGCATGGTTTCTTGATCCAGGCCGTACCTGGATGCCTGTTCCAGCAGCCTGATCACCGGCTCCTCCGGCAAGCCCTCGCCCTTTATGTCCTCAGCCAAATTTATCACCCCTTCCAACCCTTTAAAACAACCCGGATATATTAGGCAGGTTTAGTTCGCCGGTCAGCTTCGCGATCTCATTTTTTATCATTTCTTTTGATTGGGCAATAGCCCTGTTAAAGGCACTGGCGACCATTGTTTGCAGCGCTTCAATATTGTTGGGGTCCAGCGCGGCGGGGCTAAACGCGACGCTCTGCACCTGCTGGTGGCCGTTCATCAAAAGGCGGAACGAACCCTCTCCTGCGCTGATTTCAATGGTCATATTTTGTAATTCCTTTTGCAGCTTTTGCATTTCTGCAAAAATCAGCCCCATGTTCATCATCAGTTTTCACTTCCTTATCATATCGGTAATGCTGCTTATAAAATTTTTTAGCTGGTGTAAAAAGAAAGCTGTTATTCAACAGCTTTTTTTCAACAGCTTTCTTTACCAGCACGTTAAAAAATGTGGTTTTTATGTTGTCAGCAAGGGTACGCATTCCAGCACCACATCGTCTATCTTGACTGTGTTGGTGTTACCTGCCCCCGGAATGAAGGAGAAACGGACCATGGCGCTGGCCACGTTAGCATCGGTCACAGGCGTTGTGAACTGTACCTGGGTGTAAGCCCCATCTGGGATTCCAGCATTTGACAGCGTTTGTGAGCCAATTCCCACCTGGACGCCGTTCTGATCAAAGAATACTACTTCAGCATTCAAGCTAAAATTGCCGTTCTGGCCCCGGACATCCTCTGCGACCCAGAAGGTCAGCCGGTACTGGCGGCCGCCCACAATCCCGTTAGATACCATCTGGAAAAGCGATCCGGGCAGAACCGGGTTTAGAATTCCTACTTCCGCCGCATACGAACCTGAGTGCGCAAATGTGGTTTGCTGGACATTGCTGCTCCCCCAGAATACCGGGTGGAAGGGATCCGCCCAGTACTCGAGGCCGCCGTCCCTGAGCCGGTTGCCGGGCGGGCAGACTTTCGGGCTCGGGCAGATCTGCACGTATATCTGTTGGTCCTCTACAAGTTTGGCGGTAAGCTGGACCACAGCTGTCTGGTGCAGACGGCTGGCGCGCGGGAGTTCCCAGTTTATATCCACATCAATGTTGTGGAACTGAATAAAGACATCGTTCCTGTTTTTTACTTTTTTCATCTCTCTCAGTTCCTGCATTTTGGAAAACGGCACATCCTCGGCAAAATGCCTGACCTCATTGTTCTTATTCACATAGAAAATCTGCTTGTGGATGGTGCCGCTGATAATGACCTTCTTCGCCCATACTTCTCTTTCCGGACTGACTGTGGGAACCAAAACGATATCCCCGGACGAAAGCTGGTCCACAAATACCGGGGTGCCCTTCAGGTCACGCACGGATGCGGTAATATGGTCTATTTTCAGCGCCAGTTCGGGCAGGGTAATGGTGCTGTCCACCACCTGCTCTATATCGACAGCTTCAATTACTACGGGTACCTTAATTTCAAGGCATTTAATCGCAGCGGGTTCTGTATATAAAAACTGCGAAGGAACGGACATTCTTTAAAACCTCCTTTAAAATCTTTTATTAACCCATGGCAGGGCAGGGTATCATTATTACCTGGCCGACTTCCAAAACATCCGGGTTAGTGATCTGCGGGTTAATGTCCAGGATCATCTGGACAGTGACCCTGTTGGCCGCGGCTATTTTAGATAAAGTGTCGCCGGCCCTGACTGTATACGGTGTCGGCGGGCAGGGTGTGGCGGTGGGTTCCACGGTCGGCGGCATCTCAACCGGCGTATAAACCATGGGTTGGGACAATTCCCAAACCGTGGCGGCAACCCGTAGCACCACTTCCGTATGCAGGTCTAGACCGTCCTGGTCCACATTGACATATTCCGCATCAATTCTCACCTTAACCCTCATGTCCGGCTCCGCGCCTTCTACAACCACAAAAGTGCGGAAATCAAGGCGCTGGTGCATGGCGTGGACAGCCTGGTCGGGCTTTGCGCTGACATAGACAATCTCCACGTCGGCGTAACCCCTGATCAGTACTTTTCCGCTGAGAATATTGGTGTCAGTGACCTCTGTCTTATCTACCCTGGCATCCAGGACTTTCTCAATATCCGGCTTTTCTCCAGGGACCTCCGTGGTGTCACGTAAAACTACCTGGGTTTCCCCGGCGCCGATTTCCTGTTCAACCTTGAGCCGAATTCTTTCAAAGCCTTCTTCGTTTTCCAGTTCAGTCGGGACATCCCGCAGGGTCCTTGTTTCAGTAACAAATACAGTAAGTTGAATAATTATATCGGCGAACAAGGCCGGGTCCTTGATCAGACCCACCTCAGCGCTTTCTACCACCGCGCGCACCTGCACATTCATGCCGGGTTCAGCATCAGGCACTTCCACAAAATCGCTGAATCTAATCGTGTGATGAAGGCTATGCACTGTTTGGGCCGGTTTCATGGCTACATACATAACCTGAAGCCTAACTGCGCCGTCCACAATAACCTTGTTGGCAATTATCTTTTTGTTGGTGATGTCAACCTTGGCTTCAGTGCGTAAAATCCTTTCAGCATCAGGTTTTTCTTCCGGCACATCAAACTGGTCGCTGACAATTATCTGTTTGGTTACTTTTTCACCTATCAGATGCTCGACGGTGATGTCCTGTTCTTCCAGGGCTGTGTTGCCTTCAGGGGTCTCAGTAAGTATTTCGATCTCGTCTATATCAGTAACTTTGGCAAAAACACTGAGCACTGCCGCAACATTAAACTTACGGGGGTCTCTGGTACTCCGTGTCAGGCTCACATCCTCTACTGTAAACTCGACATCAACGTCATCTCCCGGCTCTGCGCCTGGCACATCTAAAGAGCTGGTAAAATTCACACTGTCATGAAAAAAGTTGACAGATTGATCCGGCTTAAAGGCGACGTAAGTTACCTGCACGTCCAGGGTCCCGTTCACAATAACCTTATTAGGGACGATGGTAACATCTCTTACCTTTGCCTTTGCTTCTTTTGACAGAATTTTATCTACGTCCGGTTTGGCTTCCGGTACTTCAATCTGTCCCCTGACTACGGTCTGGACTCTATTTTCACCCTGAACCAGATGGACCTTAAGCCGTTCGGTTTCAGCCATATTAATCCTCCTTTCAAAACTTTTCTATACTAATATATGAGTGTGACACGAAAAAGTACCAAAAAGTGTAGCCACCATTTAAATAAACAAAAAAAAGGGGGGTTACGCCCCCTTCCTTTTATTGTTATTTAACCATTTAATGTCATATTTTTTGTTTTATTAGCAAATATTAATTAATTTAATATCTCAAGTTATATTTTCTTAACCGGTAAACATCTGAACAAACATTTTGCTGTAAGGACCGCCGCTAACAACGCCAATCCCTACTTTTGTATAGCTGGCATTAAGAATGTTGGCGCGGTGGCCCGAGGAATTCATTAAATTGTTATGCGCGCTCTGCACGGTGGGGGCTCCGGCCAGGTTTTCCCCGGCGTAGCTGTACTGCACCCCGTATGTCTTCAGCATATCAAATGGCGAACCGTATGTGGGCGAGGTATGGCTGAAATAGCCCTTGTTGATCATATCCTGCGCTTTCAGCCTGGCCACTTTGACCAGGGTCATATCCACCTGAAGAGGGCGCAGCCCCGCTTTGGAACGTTCCTGGTTGACCAGGTCGAACATGGCCTGCTCGTCTGCGTTCAGACCGCTGGTGTCTGGCGCCGGCTCAGGAGTTTGGGGTTGCACGGGTTCCTGTGGTGGTGCAGGCTCCTGTGGTGGTGCAGGCTTCTGTGGCAGGGTTGGTATTTTTGAAGTTGGTTTGATGAATAACTTAACAAACGCTTTGTTGCATACATCGCTTCTGACAACATCAATCCCCATTTTTGTTGTATAGCCGGTATTAAGGATACTGGCGCAGCTGCCTGAGGAATTCATTAAACAGGTATGCGCGCCCTGCCCGGTAGAAGAGCCGGCCGGGTTCTTCCCGGCGTAGCTGTACTGCGCCCTGTCTGCCTTCATTATATCAAATTGTGAACCGTAGGCGGGCGAGGCAGGGCAGAAATTGTTGTTTGAAGTTATGCCCAGGGTTTTAATTTTGGCTGGATCCGGGGGTGTGGCGTCACTTGCAGGGGCTGGCAGCCCAACGGCATCGCTTGCCTCGTTGGGAAGGTCTGCCACCTGCTGTTCATCTGCAGCGGTAACAGCTACCGATGCGCCGGTTTGTGTAAATACTGTTATAGATAGCAGAGATACAAAAAGGAACAAGGAAGCAACTAAAACTAACGGAACCCATTTCGCACGGAATCTCATTTTATTTCCCCTTTCTTTTTGAGCCTACGGAGTTAGCTGACGGGTTCGGTAAAAGACACCCTACGGTTTCGGAGGCCGGTCATCGGATTGCTGAATTCCATCTTAACTGACCTTGGGACTGCGGGTCTCCGGCCTCTGAAATCGATTCACCCCTTTAATTGGGTCCTCCGTTCCTAATGTTCCAGGATTCGGCCTTATAACTAACCACGCCATAATTTTTGGGTGGTAAAAATTTGCCTTGTTTTGGGCATGGCGCCGGGTCATTAAGGGAGATTAAAATCTAAAGGGCTTGTACAAAGGAAAAAACTGTACAAACCCAATATATAAGAAAATACCGCCGTATGGCAAAGCCGGTATTTAAAGTATATCAAGCATAATGTTAGCAGGGCTGCCAAGCTCCTATTATATATTTATTATTGCTCTTAATTATTTAATATTGTTAGATGTTGACAATCTATAGTTTTGTTCCCAATCCTGCCACAGTAGCGTCTATTTTGATCAGTTTTAATAGCCCCTCGGCTTCCCGGGCGGCATAACCGGTCAGGAATAATCCAGCCTGCCCGTTGGCAATCAGTTTTTGTAAAGTCTGACACACACACTCTTCCAGGTTCTTATTGGGTTTTATATTTCCTTCACCCAACCCCAGGGCATCCAGAAAACCATTATTATAGCCGAGTGCGCTCCCTTCGGAGTATCCTTTTTCATACCCGGACTCAAAGCCCAGATTATATCCCAGATGATAACCCATATTTTTGCCAGCGCGGTAAGCTTCCTCTTCGGCCTTTTTTCGCTCCGACCGGCGTTCCCGCTTACCGCAGGCATAGCTATACGCAAAATCCCCGGAGAAATTCTCGCCCATGGTCACCGCCCTTTCTTGTAATGGTTGCTCCCAGCATGCCGGCAAAAAAATACCCGGGTAGTTTAGCGGGTTTTATCAGCCGCCAGATCATGCCTCAAGGCCGCCATTTATTTATAGTATAAGGGGCATATAATACGGCGCCTAAACCCTCGGTCAATACAAGGCATTCCAGCTCATCTACTTTTTCCACAAAACAAGTTAAGATAAACATCTCTTTTTTTAAACCCTTGCAGAACCTTTTGAGAAACAATTCGTCGACGTTGAACAGCTTTCCCATAGGCTGTTGAAACCCTTCGACCATAATAGAATAGCGGCCATCGTCCTGTCTTTTGATTTCTATTACAACAGGCGTTTCACGGCGCCCCGCCGCTGTTTTGTCTATCCCCGCCAGATACTGTCTGGCTTTCTTTACGGCTTCTTCCCTGTCCTTGAACCTGGGGCCGATTACCGGGATATTTTCACATAAAAATGTTAAAGCCATATCTCCTGACCGGTAAGCCATGTAAAAGCACGCCTCCTCATGAAAACTTGATCGCCAGGCGGTCTATTACATTGGATATCCGGTTAAATACAGTCAGTCTTTCAGAGCCGGCAAACAGCAAACCCACTACATCGCGGTTTTCTTTCAGGACCAGGGCGCCGCTGTCCCCGGGCTGAGAGGGCATATCAGTAACAACCTGATCGGAAAACCAGATTTTTTCGCCTTCCATCATTTCAACTTGCAGGGTAGTGCCGATTGATTTTACCACACCCCTGGTCAGAGCCGTGGTCCTGCCGCTTTTTTGTACTTTGTCGCCCGGTTTGGCTTCAGAAATTCCTCCTATATCGCCTATATCCATAATGCTTGACTCGACGGCCTCTATAGAGTCAAGCTTCGCCAGGGCACAGTCAACTGTGTTCTCAGTTTTAAAACGTTTATATATACGCACCTCATAATCGTTCTTGACTACATTCAGAAGCCAGGTAGCTGCCGCGGACACAGCCATTGCCACCGGGCAGTCTGATTTTGCAGCGTTTTTTACCAGGGGCACATAGCGGTACAGGGTACCGATGCGGTCATCCGGCTTTCCCCCGTCATACGGCCCGGGCTGCAGAATCGGGTCGCCTGTCCTGGCCCTCACTTCCTGTACACTGGAACCGTTGGCCAAAACATGATTATTTGACAGGATCATCAATTGATTGGTGGTTTTATCCCTTACAACCGCCCCTAGAGTACCGGCTGTTGACTTGTAGTGGGCCACGCTTACCCCCGGTTGGCATGGCCTTGCCCTGACAGTGCGGATCCCGAGCATCCTGACCCGGCCAATTTCAACAACATCAGTTTCCAGTCCGTCTATTTGAGGGGGGACCATATGTCGCCTGGACATATCCGCAGGCGCCAGTTTCTCTTCCACATATACTATAAAAGCCGTCTTCCCCGTACTTTCATCCCCCTGGTATTTATAACCCACACCTACGCCAACCACATTTTTTAATCCTAATATTTTTCCGCGGCTCTTTTTCAAAACCCTGAAATATTGATCCACCGGCTTTCATCTCCTCCTTTGGCATCCTACAACATCATATGCAGGACACCAAAAAGAGGTACGCTGTCTAATAAGGTGATTTAGGCACCCCAAACCTGTATTTTCCACGTGTTTCCATACCGCCGATTCCGTTAAAGCCTGTTATCGTGCCTGTAATAATTTCTTTAATTGATATCGGATCATAAATAGATGTATAAGCAATTTTCTCCACCACAAAAACCGGATCGTAAGCATGGATCATCACCCGGTGCGGGGAGCTCGCAAAATTTGCGCCGGCATTCAGAATAGCCTCATAGTGCGACTGACAGGCCCCGGCGAAAATAACCAGATCATCCCTGCTTTTTTCATACAGGCGCGCTGCCTTGACCGCTTCCACAAAACATCTTGAAGAGTAGTAGTTGTTGATGTCTAAAAAATCACTTTTACCCTTTATAAAACCGTCATGGCCGGTGATGACCAGCAGGTCGGGATTGTGTTTTTTCAGCAGCTCCGGCACCACCTCAGACTGCTGTTTTTCTTCGATGTTGTAACCATCAGCTGGAATACTGAGCTGCCTGTAAGTTGTTAAGCAGAGATCAAGATAGTCGCTGTCACCGTCTATATGAAGGACTGTACCGGGTATATCAAAACCGTTTACCCCATTTTCCCCATAACCGTTACTGAGTTTATTGTTGTGCCCATGCTGTGCCGCCCTGCCGAGAATAACCTCCCTGTCTCTTTCCCGCCTGGCAAAAATGCGTTTCATGTGCTCGCTGCTTTTCATCGTATGCTCGCGCAGGCGCTGGGACAGTTCACCCGGCCCGATCTTGATCAGGTCCTTCCGCGGGGCGTCAGCAAGCAACCTGTAGTGAATGCCCTTTAGTTTGCAGTATTCCTCTTTGTCGTTAACTTGATAGACATCTATGACCTTAAAAAATATATCCTTGCTATATGATCTGCGTCCGACCACATCGCCCTTTTTTATCTCTTCCACTACTAAGACCCCTTTTTTTTTATATCATATGAAAGGAAGAGCTGTGTTTGTGTATCGGCCAGGCAACATTTTAGCAAAATTTCCATATCTTAGAGAAAACCTATTTTTGTAAGAGGGGGATGTTTGTGATTGCAGCAGTGATGCCGGTTAAAGACGAGGAGAAGCGTCTGAAAAAAACGGTTGAAACACTTTTGTCTGTTCCTTTGGACATAATTATTCCGGTCATCAACGGGAGCAGCGACAGCTCTTGCAGCATTATCCGCCAGGTCGGATCGAAGCGGATCCAGCCCATTTATTTCATAGAACCCCTTGGCATAGACGTACCCCGGGCCATCGGGGCCAGAGCCGCGCTGGATAAAGGAGCGACAGCCGTTCTTTTTTTAGACGGGGACATGGAAGGTGATATCGCCAAAAATCTGGTTGATTTAATCTCGGCTGTATATGAAAAGCATGCTGATATGGCTTTAACCAATTGTTATCCCGGAGACTATATTACCCGTCTCCCCAAACTCGCCGCGGCAGTTTTAAACGCCCGCATCGGGCTGAACCGGGAGATCGGCCTGGAAGAAACAATAGGCGCGGCCTCACCCAGCCACGGCCCGCATGCTGTATCCCAACGCTTCCTTCTTTCTGTGCCGCTGCGTGAAATCGCTATACCACCCGTATCCCTTGCCCTCGCTGCCAAAAAAGACCTCCGGATTTGCGTCGGCACAGAAATAGCGCATAACGAGCTGGGTTCACCCGGAAAAGATTCCGCGCACGCGGATTTAATCGCCTGGACAATTATTGGCGACTGCATTGAAGCGCAGCATGTTTATAGAAACACAAAACGGCGGAGGTCGTCAGGTTCCGTAGAATACCAGGGTTATCACTCCCAGAGGCGGTGGGATTTGCTGGACCAATTCCTCAGCCAATAATGGCATAGAAAAACCGGCTAAACAGCCGGTCCAAAATATAAATGATTTCCTTGACTTAAACAAATTGACAGGATTAACTGGATAAAAAATGATTTACAGGATATTAAAAAATTTTACCTTTATTGCTTTTTTGAAAAACAGTACTATTTTTTTATTAGATTTTTTTTAAAATATTTTAATCCTGTCAATCCTGACTAATCCTGTAAATTCTGTCAATTTGTTTTAAATATTTTCTCGTAAACCTACTTGGTGTGTTTGTCGGCTACGGTGGAGGCGCCGTAGGCCTCCGGTTTTATTTTTGCCCTGAAGCCGCTGCCTGTGACCATTCCTACTACTTCGCGGATCAGGTCTTTTGTGTCACCATGGGCACTGACATCTATATGTATTTCTACGCTCGGGTCATCGGACTCATTAAAGCCGAAATCCGCAAAATACTTGTGCACCATTCCACCTACCTCAAGGCTCAGCGCTGTCTCATAAAAAATTTTTTGCCGCAGGCTTTTTATTTTTCGTTGTATCTTTTTATGATAGAAATAACGCGCCCCTTTACCCAGCCGGTGTACGATGACAGCGGTGATAAAACAGGTCTTGTTTTTCACCATAGAGTCGGATCCGATAATAATTTTGTAATCCGAGGCGGGGAGATCTTTTATGTATTTAATAATGTCAGCCATCATGGCTGAAAAATGCATCTTTCCCTTGGAAGGACTGATAAAATACATTTTTCCCCTCTCTCTTTCGTGTGGGCGGAATTCCTCTTTTTCGTTTACGCGATAAGGCAAACTTAGCTATTGGCTTCAATAATACTGTTGGTTAGAGAGGCAAATTCCGCCAGGCTTAAGGTCTCAGCGCGCCGCCCGGGATCAATGCCGGCATTTCTCAGGCCGCTCAGACAGGTATCCCGGTCAATACCAAGGGCGGACCCGGTGAGGGAGTTTAACAGGGTTTTGCGTCTCTTGCCGAAGGCTGACCGGATAATGTTAAACAGCATGTTTTCATCACACACAACTGCGGCGGGCTCGGGCCTTACCGTCAGCCGGACCACCGCCGAATCAACCCCCGGCTCAGGATAAAATACCGTCCTGGGCACTCTAAATAGTATTTCCGGTTTGGCAAAATACTGTACAGCCAGGCTCAGGGCGCCGTAAGCTTTACTGCCAGGCGCAGCGGCCAGGCGCTCAGCTACCTCAACCTGGATCATGATCACAATAATCGATATGTTGAAGCGACCGAGCAACAGTCGCATCAAAACAGGACTGGTTATATAGTAGGGCAGGTTGGCCATCAACTTGTATTTTTTTCCTGTGCTGCCATACTCTTCACCGGTTCTTTCCCCGGCCAGACGGTCAAAATCTATTTTAAGGGCGTCGCCCAGTATCATTTCCACGTTCGGCAAACCGGAGAGGATCTCAGACAGCGCTGCCAGCAGCCCGCGATCAAGTTCAACAGCTATCACCTTGCCGGCTCTATGAGCAATCTCTGTGGTTAGAGCCCCCAAACCAGGCCCGATCTCCACTACAAGATCAGACTCTGTCAGGTCTGCCGAGGCTATTATTTTTCTAACAATATTATTGTCAATAAGAAAATTCTGCCCCAGGCTTTTGCGGCAGGAAATGCCGTGGCTTTGCATAATATTTCGTATGGCGGCGGGTGATATCATCTGTGCAACCTCTATATCCTTATAGCTTTAATGGTTATACCTGTCATTCGACATGTAAAAAAATATTTCCTCTTATTATTCCCGCTTTTGTCCTGAACAAGTAAAAAACAGCCCCTGTTTGGGTCTGTTTTTATCAATAATTAAAGGGCCTGCGGCCCTTTAACCTAGTCTATCCTGTAAACTTTAACGTTCCTGATACCCCAGCGCATGGCCTCGTTATAAGATTCAAAAAAGAGGTCACTCCTGTTTCCTTTAATACTGCCGCCCACGTCCAGCGCAGTAGCATAACCATACCCCTCCACATAAAGCTTCGTCCACAAAGGTATAAATGCCGGGTCAACCGCCGCCACACCATAGTAAGGAGCGACTCCGCAGCTGGTATTATATCCGGTATGGGTATATGCCGACGCTACCATATCAATGGCCTCGGCATACCTGATATTTTCACCGCCCCTGGACACAACCAGGCCGCTGCCCACCATGACTAACTGGTTAACCGGGGGCGCAATCATCTTGCTCGAGACCAGCTGCCGGGCTATCTCAATGCCGTCCTTGTATTTAACCTTCCAAATCTGCTGTGCGGTACCATTCCTGCCTTCCTCAGCTATCCGGGTAGTACCCTGCGGCAGATTAACAGTGTATTTTTGTTCTGTTTCAAAATTTACCACAGCTTCTTTTTCTTCAGTTTTAGTAACAACCCTCGCCACAACAACATTCATACCCGGTGTTACAGCAGCATTCAAAGCGGGGCTCACCTCATCCTCCGGGCCCGGCGCGACGCCCGCCTCATTAAGCAGGTCACCGACTACACGGCACTGGGTCCTCACCGGCAACATCCGCCCGTCCACACTAATGCTTACATCGGTTGCCCTGTCGATTCTAATAGCCATGCCGCTTACCAGCGCAGAGTCTAATGACGGCGTTACCTCATCGTTATTTAACAGGACAATATCTTTGACCGCTAAAGCGTCTGCTACTGTGCCGGCATAGGTCCTTACCGCCAGCTCCTTACCGTCGTCAATAATTACCACTGATTTTTCTGCCCGGACACCAATGGCCAAAACAAATAATACAACCATTAGTGAGACAGCCGCCTTTAAAACGCTCCGGTTTTTCTCAGAGCATTTTTTATAACCTGCGCTTCCCCACCAATCTAACAAAGATTTTTTCCAACTCATCAAATGCCTCCTTTTTAACAGGTCCGGCTCCCATCCATTAAGAAGAATTTTCAACTGAATTAATCATCAAAACCGGTTATTCCAACACTTTTATATTTTACTATGAGTTGTCAGTTTTGGGTAGGGTTTATTAATGTCGCTTTTTGTATGATATTACACTAACTGGAAATATTGCCATTGATTAATGAAATTATCAACAAGGAAAACTGTGAGAGATGAAGAATTTTTAACTAATCTAATCTAATAATTTTGCCATGTTTTCACAACGCCTTTTTTAAATTTCAGTAATAATGTTGCTAATTACAGGCAATTTATAGTGATGGAGGGAATGTGTATGTTTAAATCCAGGCTTTGCATGCTACTGGCGTTCCTGGCGCTGATCCCGGCGCTAATTGCCGCTGGTTGTATCGGCGGCGTTAAGGACCAGCCCCAACAGGATGAAAAAGTGATAAAAATCGCTTTTATCGGACCCCTTTCCGGAGACATGAAAACCTTTGGCGAGTCTGCAAAAAACGCTTTTAACCTTGCTGTAGAACAGTCAGGCGGCAAGGTTGGCGACTATAGAATTGAAGCCATAATTCTGGATGACCGCAACGACGCCGCTGAAGCTGCCGATAGCGTCACTAAATTGATTGCGGAAGATAAAATTACAGGGTTGGTCGGCTCCTTCAGCCACCGGGCAACCCTGCCGATTTCACAAATAGCCAATGACAACAAGGTTGTAATGGTTGCCGCCACCGCGACTAACCCGGCAATAACGCTGGATAACGGTGTGCGCAAGGATTATGTTTTTCGCGCCTGCTACATAGATCCCTATCAGGGGACCATCGCGGCCAGGTTCGCCGCAGACAACCTGAAAGCTAAAACAGCAGCGGTACTGTATAACAGGGAAGACAGCTATTATAACACCGGGCTGGCGGCCTCTTTTCAGAATACCTTTACAGAATCGGGGGGCAAAATTCTGGCATTTTCCTCCTACCTGCAAGACGATGACGACTTCTCCGAGGCATTGAATAACATCGCCGGGCTGAAACCCGATGTTTTATACCTGCCGGATCTTTACCAGAAGGTCAGCCTGATTGCCAAACAAGCCCGGGAGAAAAAAATCAACGCAATATTTATAGGCGGCGATGGGTGGGACTCAACTGGATACGAAGGCGCGATGGAAGGCGGTTATTTTACCAATCATTTTTCAGCCAATGACCCCAGGCCGGAAATCAAGAAGTGGGTGGAAGATTACAATGCCAAATACGGCGCGTCCCCGGACGCCCGATCTACTCTGTACTACGACGCCACCAACCTGCTTCTGAACGCCGTCAAGGTTGCCGGCAGCGACGACCCCGCCCTGATCAAGGAGGCCCTCCAGACGACTGAAAATTTCCCGGCGGTCAGCGGCAAAATTTCTTTCGATAGCGAAGGCAACCCGATCAAACCGGTGGCTGTCATGCAGGTAAAGGATGGGAAACAAATCTATGTGACCACCATGGCGCCCTGATGAGATGTGAGATGTGAGATGTGGGATGTGGGATGTGAAACGTGTAGGTGCGGCTTCAGCCGCACAACAGCTGCGAATACAGGATATACTCAAAACTCACGAAAAAAATTACCGGTTAATTTATACCGGTAATTTTTTGCTTAGTACCAGAAATTATGGAATGTTATTTCTCAACAATCTCTATTCCTTTTTCCATGAACCACTGTTTTAAGTAATCCGCGTATTTTTCGTTTTGAAACTTATACCACTGACGCCGCTCATCTTCGTAGTCCATCAGGATTCTTCTGTATCTCGCATCTGTTTCGAGCTCTTTTTCCAGCTGGTTTTTTAAATTCTGGTCCACTATAGTTGCTATATAATCTTTTTTTACCTGCAAAGAAAATTCTCTTTCAATCTTTGGCAGTCTGATGAACCGTTCGGTCTGACTGTCAAGTTTCTCCATCAACTCTGTATGTTCGGGGAAATCCAGGGGTGAAAAAAACTTGACGTCGCCCGTCTGGAGATCAATGTAGTATTCGGAGTGTTGGCTGCTGTTTTCAAAAGCATTAATTAGCCATGCTATTATAACGGGCGCCTGTCGCATCAGCAAACCCCCCTTTTCTTGAGTTTTTTTTGAAATTTGTTATTTGTGCCGGGCCTCTTAAAATTCAATACCCTTCTGGGCAGGTATCCCTTTTTTATAATGGTGTTTTATTTCTCGCATTTCGGTAACCAGGTCAGCCCGCTCGATGATCTCCGGCGGAGCGTTGCGGCCGGTCAGGACAAGGTGCAGTCCCCCGGGTTTCTTCGCCATTAAATCAAGCGTGTCAGGGAGGGCGACAAGCCCGTAGTTGATCGCGTAGAGTATCTCGTCCAGGATGATCAGGTCGTACTTGCCGGAGGAAATTTCTGTTTTAGCCGCCGCCAGGGCTTCCACCGCAGCATGGCGGTGCTCTTCCAGGAATTTATCGCCCGGTCCCTTGATAAATCCCTCACCCATCTGACGTATCTCAAAATTTGGCCCGAGTTTTTCGGCGGCTTTCAGTTCGCCGTATTTCCAGCCGCCCTTGATAAATTGCAGTATAAGCACCTTCATTCCCTGCCCCCAGGCCCTGAGCGCCATGCCCAGCGCGGCGGTGGTCTTGCCTTTGCCGTTGCCTGTGTTTACCAAAATCAACCCGTTATTTTTCTGTTCAGCCATAACTCTCCCCCTTTACTAGTAGACCATATTAAAAAAACCAACTCCTGGGAACCTTTTATCATACTTTACTATTTATTCAAGCAATTCGGAATAATCTCCTGCCGTTTTCCGCACACATCTGCGCCAAATTTTCTTTTTCCATTCCCCGTACCCTGGCAATTTCCGCAGCGGTATAAATTATATGCGCTGGTTCATTCCTCCGTCCCCGGTAGGGCATAGGGGTCAGATAGGGGGCGTCTGTTTCGATCAACAGGCGGTCCGCAGGCGCTCTGGCAGCAACCTCTTTCAGTTTCGAAGCGTTGGGAAAGGTAACCGGACCGGCGATAGAAAGATAAAATCCCATAGCCAGCAATTCCCTGGCCATTTCCCAACTGCCCGAATAACAATGCATAACCCCGCCGGCCGGCCCCAGTTTTTCCTTTCTTAAAATATCCATCATATCTCCATGCGCGTCACGGTCATGAATAATAATGGGTTTTTGCAGTTTTTTAGCCAGGGCCAACTGCTCCAGAAAGACCTTGCGCTGCACCGGGCGCGGGGAAAGGTCCCGGTAATAATCCAGGCCGATTTCCCCAATCGCCA
Source organism: Pelotomaculum sp. (assembly GCA_018435055.1). GTDB lineage: Bacteria > Bacillota > Desulfotomaculia > Desulfotomaculales > Pelotomaculaceae > Syntrophopropionicum. Next base: position 49,896 of record JAHDOA010000020.1, read on the forward strand.
CCACCTTCGGGCGCCGGGCCAATTCCTGCAGTTCCTCCAGATAGCCGGGACCGGTCCCTGCCGCATCATGGGGGTGAATGCCCACGGAAGCGTAAATTAGATCATACCTTTCAGCCAGGTCTATTGATTGGCGGGACGATGCCAGGTCGAAGCCGATATTTACAATAAGCGTAATCCCGGCCAGGCGGGCGCGCTGGATCATCTCATCCCGGTCCGTGTCATATGCCTCGTCGTTCAGGTGGGCGTGCGTGTCAAACAAGTTCATAATTACACCCTTCCTTATTTCAATTTTAAACAAATGGACAGGATTTACAGGATTTAAAAACGATTAACAGGATTTTAAAATAATATATTAATAAATTTAGTAAAACTTCAAACAAAACAAATTCTTTTTTGCCCTTACCGGGGCAATATCAAATAATAAAACAAATCTGTTTTTATTTAAGAACTTTAATCTTTTAATCTTATTAATCTTGTAAATCCTGTGAAATGTTTTAATTCTTTGTTTTTAATCCTGTAAATCCTGTTAATCCTGTCAGATTGTTTTAATGTTTAATGTTTTACTTACCTTTAGTATCGATGCGCGGGAATAAGGCGGGGCCGCGCTTTACTACAGCGCCGGCCGGCAGCCTGCCCCAGGAAAGGGATCCCCAGGCATGCAGTTCAGGCCGTCCGGCGATGCCCAACTGGCTCCAGACCTTGCCAGGCACGTGGGGCATAAATGGCGACACCATGACAGTGATGAAACGAAGCGATTCGGCAAGATTATACATTACTGTGGCAAGCCGTTCCTTTTTAGCTGGATCCCTGGCCAGAGCCCAGGGGGCGGTTTCATCCACATATTTGTTGGCGCGCCCGACCAGGCGCCAGATGGCGGCCAGGGCGCCGGAAATATCGCACTTATCCATTAACTCTTCAACGATAGCAGGGGTTTGTTCGGCCAGGTCAATCAAATCCTGATCCGGAGTCTCAAACGCTGAAGGCGATTGAACCTGCCCCTTAAAATATTTTTCCACCATTGCTATAGAACGGCTGATCAGGTTGCCCAGGTCGTTGGCCAGGTCCTTGTTAATCCTTTCTACCAGGGCGTCCTCACTGTAAGACCCGTCCGCGCCGAAAGGCATCTCCCTGAGCAGGTAGTAGCGGATAGAGTCAACACCGTACTTGTCAATCAATATCAGCGGGTCCACCACGTTCCCCTTGGACTTGGACATTTTACCGCTGTCAAGCAGTATCCAGCCGTGGCCTACCACCTGCCGGGGCAGTTCGATACCCAAAGCCATTAAGAGCATCGGCCAAATGATACTGTGAAAACGCACAATATCTTTACCCATCAGGTGCACATCGGCCGGCCAGTATTTTTTAAAAAGGCTGTCGTCCCCGGCGCCGTAACCCAGGGCGGAAATATAGTTGGTCAGGGCGTCCACCCAAACGTAAATCACGTGTTTAGTGTTGAACGGCACAGGTATGCCCCAGTTGAATGTCGTCCTGGAGACGCACAGGTCTTCCAGTCCGCTTTTAATAAAACTAACCATTTCATTGCGCCGTGAGGTGGGCTGGATAAATTCAGGGTGTTCTTCAATATGCCGCAGCAGACGCTGGGCATACTTGGACAACCTGAAAAAATAACTTTCCTCCTGGAGCAGTTCCACCGGGCGCCCGCAGTCCGGGCAATTGCCGTCCTCCAGCCTGCTTTCGGCCCAGAAAGCCTCGCAGGGTGTGCAGTACCATCCCTCATAACTGGCTTTATATATGTCTCCCTGGTCGTACAGCCTCTGAAATACAGCCGCTACCACCTTTTTATGGCGCTCTTCCGTGGTCCGGATAAAGTCATCGTAATCCACCTCCAACTTGCCCCAGAGGTGTTTAATGCCGGCCACAACCTCGTCCACAAATTCTTGTGGTGTTTTGCCGCTGGCTTTGGCCGCCCGCTCGATCTTTTGTCCGTGTTCATCGGAACCTGTTAAAAAACGCGTTTCGTACCCGGTCATCTTTTTAAAGCGGGCTATGGCGTCCGCCGCCACAGTAGTGTATGCGTGCCCGATATGCAGGTTGCTGCTGGGATAATAGATTGGTGTGGTAATGTAGAATGTCCCCTTGCTCATGCTTTACCTTCCTTTCTGTAACCTTAATTAAAATAAAAAACCCCACCCCTGTTTTCCGAGGGGCGAAGTTTTAATTTTCGCGGTACCACCCTTTTTACCGGAACCTTGCGGCGCCGGCCTTAACAGGTACGGGGAAATTTCCCGATACCCAAGCTTAGTTAACGGGGCTAATACCGGCCCTGCTTACTGTTATTCAGCAGGACAGCTCCGGGGCCATGTTCGGCCGACTTGATCCGGCGGGCTTCCACCTGCTCCCGCTCGCTGTCCGGATACCCTGTCTGGCTTACTCTTCCCTTCATAGCTTTTCAACCTGTTAAAAAATCACTATTTTAGATTCTAGATTAATACGGCGGCCTTGTCAAGGCCGTCAACATTGTAACAAATCAATTGTAGAAATTTACAAAAATATCTTGACTCTTAATGGAATTGCTGGTACCATTTACTTGTTAAATTTTTTATATATTTGTCGAAATTTGTTGAAAGGGAGGGATAGATGTTATGAAATCAACAGGTATTGTCAGAAAGGTAGACGAGCTCGGCAGGGTGGTAATTCCCATTGAACTAAGACGCACACTGGGAATCGACGAAAAAGACGCGCTTGAGATATACGTTGACGCCGAGAAAATTATCCTGAAAAAGTATGAACCCGCCTGCGTCTTCTGCGGCAATGCTTCCGAAGTACAGCATTATAAAAACAAATTGGTTTGCCGCGAATGTGCTATAGCCATGTTTGAAAAAGCCAAAGCAATCTAAGATCGACAGATATTTTACTGAGAGATTTAATCTCTCATTTTTTTTTGATCTCTTTAGATTTTTTATCCTCCACCACCAGGCGGTAAACATCCCTTTTGGGAAGGCCGCGCTGGCGGGCAACCTCCTGGACGGCCTTTTTCCGTTCCATCCCTTCCGCTTCCAGCATGGAAACGTGTACCGCCGCCCCGATATGCCGCCAGGCGATCTCCTGTTCGGGCAGGGTTCCTTCCGGCGACGCCCCGGCCACAACCAGGGTGAATTCACCCCTTGGTTCTACTGTATTAAAATGGTCCACTAATTCTTCTAAAGATCCCCTGATTACTTCCTCGTGTAGTTTAGTCAGTTCTCTTGCCGCAGCAGCCCGGCGGTTACCAAACGCTTTTAACAGTATAGCCAGTGTTTCTTTCATCCGGTGCGGGGCTTCATAAAAGATCATGGTCCACTGCTGGCGGGATAGCTCTTTCAATTTCTCCGTGCGGGCTTTTTTAGCTGCGGGGAGAAATCCCGCAAAAACATATGTGCCGGCAGGCAGCCCCGAGACCACCAGGGCGGTAACCGCCGCGCTGGGTCCCGGCGCCGCGATTACCGCACAGCCATTTTTCACAGCCTCAGCCACTAATTCCACCCCGGGATCGGAAACGCCGGGCATACCCGCGTCAGATACAAGCGCAATATTCCGGCCCGCTGATAACAGGCTTAAGAGATGTTCAGCCTTTTTTTTACAGTTGTGCTGGTGATAGCTTGTAAGCGGTGTGTGAATTTGAAAATGGCTTAAGAGTTTACGGGTATGGCGGGTATCCTCCGCAGCGATCAGATCGACTTCCCGCAGTATCCGCAGGACTCTGAGGGTGATGTCCTCCAGGTTGCCGATGGGCGTCGCGCAGAGATAAAGTGTTCCCTTTGCATCCTCAGTCAAAAGTTTTGTCTCACCCCCATTTGTCAAAGTACCGGCCCTAACAATCATTTCCGTAACACACCCCAGCCATCCCGATCGGGGACATACCTCGACCCTAAAAGAATACCCGTCAGAGAGGTGTGTCCCCATTCCGCTGTCTGGCGCCACGCAACGATACCATGTTGCAGTAATATTGAAGTGTCCCCATTCCTATGCAGAGCGGGCTGCAGCCCGCCAAAAACGTGCGGCTGAAGCCGCGCCTACATTACTCACGCTTCGTAACCCGCCTTTACCGCGGGCTCCTGTTCCTTTCTTAGAAAGGCCATGCAGAAAAGACAGTCGCCGGCCCTCTTCCGACCAAAATAAATGTTGCAGATATGGAATCCATGGTCGTACAGCCCCAGCAGGTTGAAAAACCCTTTTTGCAAGTCAGTCGTCCCGCCACCGGTTTCTTCACCCAACTCTGCGCGGTAAATGGCGGCAAGCTCTTTCCGCAGACGTACGTTCTCTTCCTCCATTTCCCGCGCTTTATTTTTTAGTTCCTGCACCTCTGCCAGCAGAGCGTGCAGCTTCATTTCCATTTCCTTTGTGACCTTATATAAATACTGCATTAAACAATCTCCTCGCCTGCCTGGGCGGGGCAACCCTTTTTACAGCAACCCCGGCTTTTAGTCTTGTTCTCCTTTAATATTATATCCACACACTGGTATTCTTTGATAATTTTACTTGCTTTTAATTCAACACCCACAGTATTCTTGAATATATTAGTCCCTACTACCTTGCCCTCACCGTCAGGCGTATCGACTATGCTGCCGTTATCCGGAAAGTCTTCCCTGGCCTGTTCATAAGATTCGTTTTCATATTTAAGACAGCACATCAGCCTGCCGCAAATTCCTGATATTTTGGTGGGATTCAATGACAGGTTCTGCTCTTTGGCCATTCTGATGGAAACTGACGCAAAATCCGAAAGCCACATCGAACAGCAAAGTTCCCTGCCGCAGCAACCCAGTCCGCCGATCATTTTGGCTTCATCGCGCACACCGATTTGCCGCAGTTCGATACGGGTCCTAAAAACAGCGGCCAGGTCCTTGACTAGTTCCCGGAAGTCAATCCGCCCGTCTGCTGTAAAGTAAAATATTATTTTATTGCCGTCAAAGGTTTCTTCCACACCCACAAGCTTCATCGGCAGGTTGTGCGCCGCTATTTTTTCCAACCCTGTCTGAAAAGCGCTTTTTTCTTTTTCTTTATTGGCTGCCAGTTGCTTCATGTCCTGTTCGGTAGCTTTTCTGATTACCTTTTTCAGCGGCGCGACAATTTCGCTCTCTTCCACTTCCAGTGGATCTACTGCCACAAGTCCGAATTCCACTCCCCTGGCTGTTTCTACAATAGCGCCATCTTCTTTGGCAAGTGAAATGTCTTCCGGATCAAAGAAATAAATTTTGCCCGCTTTTTTAAATCGAATCCCTACAACTTTTATCCCCAATTAAATACCTCCCCGGTATCTCTTTGTTAATATTGTTGGCCGGAGCCGCCGCACAGCCGCAGAAACAGCGTCTCCAGGGCCAGTCTTGTGTTGGCGTTAACCTCTATTTTTCTTTTTGTTGCGGCGATTTCCTCTATTATAGCCAAAATGCGGTCAGTATCATATCGCGCCGCTTCCATTTTTATCATGTCCACCCGATCGGTGTTGAATAAACCGCCCGTCTCCCCTGTTTCCCGCCATAGCATTAGATCACGGTACCAGCAGGCCAGCGTATCAAGCGTAAAAAACGCCTTTTGTTTGCTCTCAGAGACTTTATCCGCCATTTCCACAGCGTCAAGCGGACCGCCGTGCCAGAGTAGCCCGGACAAGGCGTTTACCCCGTCCCTGTCAGCCATAAGCGAGCCGGAGGCATAAGACAGCGCCCTGCCCATACTGCCGCCTGACAGCGCAGCATATAAACGCGCCTCCTCCTCCGGCATCCCTTTCAGGTTAACAAGTCCCCGGATCAGGTCCGGCATTGACATAGCTTTAAAATATATTGCCTGGCAGCGGGATAGTATTGTCGGCAGCAGGATTTGGGGCCGCGCTGAAAGTAAAATAAAAACCGTGTCCAGGGGAGGCTCCTCCAGTGTTTTGAGTATACAGTTGGCGGCCTCCGCGGTCATTAACTCCGCCTGGCGGATGAGAAAAACCTTGCGCCCGCCCTGGTAAGAACAGTAAGGAACCCGGCGCTGTATTTCTCTTACCTGTTCAATTTTAATGGATGAACCAGCCGGCTCTACCAGGCAAAAATCGGGGTGGGCGCCGCTACTGAACAGGCGGCATTCGCGGCAAACTCCACAGGCGTCCCCATCTTCGGAAAGAGAACAAAGCAGGGCCCTGGCAAAAGACATAGCGGTTGTTTCCTTGCCCACTCCCTCGGGTCCGGCAAAAAGATAAGCGTGCGCCACCCGCCCGCTGGAAACCGCTTTTTTTAATATTTTGACTGACTGCCTATGCCCTACTATTTCCTGTAATAATTTCATGTAGAACTCCCTCTGCCGCCGTCATGACATCTTTATGCACCTGTTCTACCGGCCTGTTGGCGTCAATTACGCTGTAACGGCCGGCGTCACGCCCGGCCAGGGCCAGGTATCCCGCCCCGACCTTTACGTAAAAAGCCCTTGTTTCACGTTCTATCCGGTCTATAGGCCGGCCGGACTTGTTAATCCTGTCCATGCCGTCTTCAGCACAAAATTCAAGGATAATGGTCATATCCGGAACCAGCCCGTCAGTAGCCGGCTCGTTAATCCTTTCCAGCAAACTGATATCTATACCGCGACCAAATCCCTGATAGGCCAGACTGGAATCCAGGAAACGATCGCAAAGCACGATTGTGCCCGCCGCCAGAGCCGGCACGATTACCTGGGTTACATGCTGCGCCCTGGCCGCGGCGTAAAGAAGGGCCTCAGCCCGGGGAACCAGATCGCTGTAGGCTGGGTTTAACAAAATTTCTCTGATTGCTTCTCCGACCCGGGTACCGCCGGGTTCCCTTGTATACAATACCGGCAGTCCCCTCCCCTTCAGCTTATCGCCAAGAAGTTTCAGCTGGGTGGTCTTGCCTGAGCCGTCTATTCCTTCAAAAACTATGAATTTACCTTTCATTTATAAACCCTTTCCTCAATGCGGGCTCAACACCGCAGGAACCCTGTCTGCAACCTATGCTGACATACAGCTCTATACTGCTATTCTATCACAATTTTAATCGTTTTTAATGTGGGATCGGACGGCCCCTGGCAGGGAAGTCCCAGCCTGCTTACATCTAGCAGGTATTCATATATTTCATCAGTTATTTCTTCGCCCGGGTGCAGCACAGGTATGCCGGGCGGGTAAACCGCAATAAATTCTGCGCTGATTTTCCCCCTGGCTCCCGCCAGAGGCGCCTTTCTTGAGCGGGCAAACCACGCGTCACGAGGCTTCATGACCTTTTTATATAATGACGGCGCCGCGGGCTGCGGCGGCAAGGCATGCAGTTTATTCCTGGCGGCAATGTCCCGCAGCGCTTCCACCAGCCTGTCACAGTCTTCTGCGGTGGCGCCTGTGGATATAAAAGCCACTATATTATAGAAGTCCGCCATTTCAACAAAAACCTTGTAACGCGCAACCAGTAACTCGCTGACCTGGTAGCCGGTCAGCCCCAGGTTCCGCACTGAAATTACCAGTTTTGTGGAATCCAGTCTGCAGTTCCCCCCGGGCAGGCAGGCAGCGGTTAAAATACGCAAATCCCTGCATCCGGCCAGCCGGTCCCGCACACTGCGCGCCAGGCAGAGCGCCCTCTCCATAAGGTCGCCGCCCTGCCGGGACAGCCGGCGCCTGGCCAGATCCAGCGAAGCCATCAGGAGATAAGAAGGACTGGTAGTCTGCAGCAGGCGCAGGGCTGCGGCGACGGCGCCGCTATCCACGAGATCGCCCCGCAGGTGCAACATGGCGCTCTGCCCCAGTGAACCGCCCAGTTTATGTGTGCTCTGGACAGCCGCGTCAGCGCCGGCGTCCATGGCGTCCCGCGGCAGATCCCGGTGAAAACGCAGGTGCGCGCCATGCGCTTCGTCTACCAGCACTGGCATGCCCGCCTCATGGGCGGCCTGGACCATACCGTCCAGATCAGCCGCAACCCCGTAATAGTTAGGCCGCACCGTCAGCACCGCCGCAGCGCCCGGGTCTCCAGCCAGCGCCTGACGGATAACCGCAGGTGTTACACCACATTCAATTTCGAAATCAGGGATAATATCCGGTAAAACATAAACCGGATCCGCGCCGGAGAGGACCAGTCCTCCCAGCGCCGAACGGTGAGCGTTTCTGGTTACAAGCACTTTCCTCTGGCGCACCAGCGCGGTAATCAGGGCATGGATACCCGCTGTTGTACCGTTAACAAGGAAAAAGCTCCGGTCGGAACCATAAATTTTTGCCGCCAGGTCCTGGGCGGCGGCTATAGGTCCGGCGGGGTTGTGCAGGTCATCAAGCCCCGGCAATTCAGTCAGGTCCAAAGCGCACAAGGCTTGTCCCGCCTGCCCGGCTAATTCCGGCGGCAGTCCCCGGCCCTGTCCGTGGCCGGGGATATGAAAACCGGCCGGGTTTTGCCGGGCGTGTTTTATTAGAGCGGCAAAAAGCGGGGCGCCGCGCTGGTCGTTAAGCAAATAATAACCCCCGGAAAAAATTTATAAACAATACAATTAATGCTGATCTTTAATTTTATCATAACATGATTGACATTGCCAATTCCATCCTCCAATATTCCCATCAGTTTAACATTATAGATGCCGGATTAACGGCTAAAATAAATAAAATATTTTTTGTAGGGAGGGTCAATGTGACTAAGATGTGGCAAGTGGATGAAAAGGCGCTGTCAAAAAAATACCGGACTAATGTCGGCAGGTTGATCAGAGCATGGAAGCATGGCATCACGGACCAGGAAATCACTGTTAAAACCGGTATAGCGCCGGTAACGCTGCATTTGATCAAACAGGATATCGAGTTGACGCACCGGCATATACGGCTGGCCCAAAAAAAATTAAAGCTGGCGAAGGATCAGTCAGCCAGCCTGAGACCAGATTTTTTTTAATTTTTGCATATATATCTGATAAACGGAATCATCTATGTCAATTGATACTATTTTCTCTTCACAGTCCCGGCAGATATGGCATCCATTCACGTAAAGGCCCTGTCTGCCGCCTGGACAGGGCTGCCGGCACAAGATGCAGCAGCCTGGCGCTTCACCGCTCATTTGCTTTTCACCACCCATGTTAATATTACTGTATTATAAAAATATGGATTAATCCGCAGTTTGGTGAAAAATACCCTCTGGCAAAATAAACAAGTCAATTTATTAATTTTTTCCTCTTATCTATCCTGATGGCGCAATCGGGGCAAACGTTCTGACAGATCCCACAGGCGATGCACCTGTTGTCGGCCTCCACCGAAGGTGTGCCGTAAACCCCCAAAACATCGCTCCAATCAATACAGTCAACCGGACATTTTTCAACGCAAAGGCCGCAGCCTTTACAAAGACCCGGGAATAGGGTCCAAAAAGCTTTTTCCAGCTCCAGGGTCCTGCCATTAAAATCCAGTGTCATTAGTTTATAACCCCTTCCGTACCGCAGCCTAATTCCATGCCGCGCTCCAGCGCCCTGAAATTTAAATCCCGCAGCTGCGGCTGCTTTTCAAATTTGTAACCAAACCTCTTTTCTATAGCAGCCCTGGCTCTATCCAAAGGAATAATCCCGGTAGCGCCGATTAGCGCCCCCATCATGACCATGTTATAAACCCGCGGATGAAATTCCTTTTTTGCTACCTCCATGGCCGGCACCGGCATAACTCTGGCCGCGTCCTGCGGCAGATCATCCGCCACGCCCTCCATGGCGCTGTCATAGATAAAGGTAGTTTCCGGTCCGGCGTATGGCGCCGTACGTTGTACAGCGCGATCGCTCAGAGCCGCCACAACATCACCCTTGAGAAATTTGGGGGAGCCTATAGCATCGTCGCTGATCTGCAGAAAAGCAACTGAAACCCCTCCTCTTTGCTCTACTCCAAAATTCGGGATATAGAGAGCCTGCCGGCCCTCTTCGTTGGCGGCCTCTGCCAGAATCTCAGCTATGGCCTGGACCCCCTGACCGCCTTCACCGGCCAACACCATCCGTGTGGTTTCAGGCATTTGCCGTAGCCTCCTTTTGTCCCGGGATTTTTATCTCTCCCCTTTTAAAATACCCGGCCATGTCTTTTTCAATGAACTCCCATGTCCTGGCCGCATCAGTCCGCCAATTGGTGGGACAGGCGGAAAGCGCTTCAACAAGGGAGAAACCATGACCATCAATCTGATTTTTCAAAGCCTTTTTTAAAAAACCGGTTAGCTGCGTCAGGTGAGAAATGCTGCCCCTGGCTACATAAGCCCCATCCGGCGCTATAGCGGAAATCATTTCCGCCCCCTGGAACGGCAACCCTGTGGCCCCGGGATCCCGGCCATAGGGGCAGGTTTCTGTTTTTTGGCCCGGCAGCGTGGTGGGCGCCATCTGGCCGCCGGTCATAGCATATTGGGTGTTATTGGCGACAATAACAGTTATTTTTTCATTGCGCATGGCGGCGCCGACCAGGTGCTGGACGCCAATTGAATATCCCCCGCCGTCACCCATATACGCTATGCAGAGCAACTCCGGCCTGGCTCTTTTCATACCGGTCATTACCGGGGTCGTGCGTCCGTGGTGGGTCTGCACCGTATCAAGGTTAAAAAGGTCCCAGGAAAGCAGGGAGCAGCCGATATCACACCCATAGACAACCCTGGACTGAATTTCCAGTTCGTCAATGGCCTGTCCCAGGCATTTTAAAATCAACCCGTGGCCGCATCCCGGGCAAAATTTATGCGGCTTGTTATCAACCCGCCATGATTTTGGCATTGCCGGCGCTGGTTGCATAGTAAAACCTCCATTTAAAAATATTCCACAGGATTTACAGGATGATCAGGATTTACAAGATTTAAATCGGGGACATTCCTCTGACATAAAAGAAATACCCGTTAGAGAGGTGTGTCCCCATTCCGCTGCCATAGTATGTTTACTAAGACAAGAGTTTGCTGACAGGGGGACAGAGGGGCTGTCCCTCTTATTTCAATATCTCCTTGACCCTGTCCTCGATTTCCCCGGCGGCGATGCCAACGCCGGGCTTAAACAAAGTATGTATTTCGCAGGCGGCGCCGTAGGCTGCCTCCTTCAGCAGCCTGGCTATTTGTCCATAGGCGGACTCAACCACCAGGATTTTCTTTAGCCCGTCCACCAGGTCCCTTATTTGGGGCGCCGGCAACGGCCGCAGCGTGACCGGGCGGAAACCGCCCACACGCAAACCCTGTTCGCGCAGGTTGCCGACAGCTTCCCTGACTGCCCGGAAAACAATGCCGTGGGCTACAATCACCAGCTCCGCCTCTTCTGTATGCATGGACTCATATTCCGCTATCTCGGTGGAAATTTTTTCAAAGTCTCTTATGTCGCTCATCAATTTTTCATAAAGCTCTTCTTCCAGGTTATAGGTGTTCCTGTACTGGGCCGGCGGCCTGTCCCGGCCGGGTTCTCCTTCCCTGCCCACATAGGGATCCGGCTCCAGCAGGGTGATCCCCCGCTTTTCCGGGTCATAAATTGTCAGCGGTTCACGCATTTTAGCCTGGTAGCCGTCCCCCAGCACAAAGGTGGGAAAACGGTATTTCCAGGCCAAGTTAAAAGCTTTAATCGTGTAGTCATAAAGATCCTGGTGCCCCGCCGTGGAGTAAACCACTCTCATTCCTTCCCCGTTGCCGCCCATTGTGGTAAGGGTTACTTCCTGCTGGGAGTAAATCACCGTTGCGGTGGAAGGGCCGCCTCTCTGCTGCACCACTGTCACGGTAGGCAGTCTCATCATTTCAGCCATAGCCAGGGGCTCCTGCATCAATACACTGCCGCTGCCCGCTGTTGCTGTAAAAGCCTTGCGCCCCGCCATCACTCCGCCAGCAGTGGCAAAACCGGCGGAAAGTTCATCTTCCGTCTGCAGGAAATCCTTTCCGTATCTGGGAGCAAGCCTGCTCCAGTAATGCATAATCTCGTTTTGCGGTGTGATTGGGTAGCCGTACATGATATCCGCCCCGGCAGCCAGCGCCGCCCATGCCACCACTTCATTTCCAGTCATAAAAACCCTTTTTTCTTCTATAACAAGTTCCTCTGACATTCAATCCCTCCTCCGGCATTACCAGAACGCTTTGGGCATAAATCTTTGCAGGGGGCGAACCTGGTTGCCCAGGCAATCCGCCGGGCCAATTATTTCGGCAAGCTTTGTGTCAGCCAGGGTGGCCACCACCGGCAAGTCCAGTATAGCCGCAGCGTCAGCTACTATCCTGGCTCCAGCCTGTACCAATTCCACAGTCGTTTCCTCCGCCAGGTGGGTGTTGTTGATCAAGCCGTCCACCCGCCCCATGGCGCTGACCTCCGCCACAATATCCTTGACACTGGCCGTCATCGGCCGGGATACATTTATTACCGCTAAAATTTTTAAATCAGGATCACACGCGGCGCCTGCCAGCAGGTTCAGGGTCCTGGCCCCTTCTACCCCGTAACCGGTATCCAGGATAATATCTCCTTCGCGCCTCAGCGCCCAGCGCGCCGCTGGTTTGATCACCGCGCCGGCCTCGCCCAGCCCCAGGGTTTCTTCGGTTTTCCAGGCGATTACCTCCAGCCCCAGGCCGGACAGTTCTTTTTGCAGGGGGCGCAGGGTGTAAAATGGCTCAACCAGGTCCAAATCGACCAGGTTAACCTTCCTGCCCTGCCTGGCTAGTTCCAGAGCCCTGTTGATGGCGCTTTCACTTTTGCCCGAAGCATATTCACCAATATATGCTTCCACGATCCGGCCTGTCATTAGTATACTTAACTCCTTATTTTTTAAGCGTAAATTCCTTGAAAAAGCAAAAAAGCAGGTTGGCAAGATGGATCCGGCAGGACCCTTCCATCTATACTTCTCCCTGCTTCCCGTTATTATTCTTTAAACGACAGATCTGGACTAAAGGACAGAATCAAAACTTGAGGGGCTCAATGCTCAATAAGGATATCCTCTCCAACCTGGTGTTTTTTATCAACCCATAAAAAAACAGTTCAGCAGCACCAGGAGAGCCACGCCGGGCAGTTGGAGCAGGCCTGCTGTCAGTATTGTTGTGGGGTTGATGGCGATATGAAAACCGAACTGACCGAACAACGCGTTGATGGCCGCCAGCAGCACTCCCCCCAGCAAAGCCCAGGCGGCCAGGCGAATAAGAAACCGTAAAGGGCGAAATAAAACAGACCCGACCAGATAAATCCCAAAAAGCCCTGCCAGCGCGACAACAACCAATTTCCATTCCAAAGCCAAGGCACCTCCCCTGGGACCATTATATGGCCTGAAATGAAAATTATTCCTATTTCATTTCCCGCCTGCCTTCCAATGCTTTGCTGAGCGTCATTTCATCTGTGTATTCCAGGTCGGCGCCGACAGGAAGCCCGTGGGCCAATCTAGTCACCGTAATTCCCAGGGGCCTGATCAAACCGGACAGGTAAAGGGCTGTCGCATCCCCTTCCACGTTAGGGTTGGTAGCCAGAATAATCTCTTTAACAGAACCGCTTTCCAGGCGTCTTATAAGTTCCTTGATGCGCAGTTGCTCCGGCCCGACGCCGTCCATCGGCGAGATTGCCCCGTGCAGCACGTGGTACAGGCCTTTAAAACTCCTGGCCTTCTCCATCGCCACAATGTCCCTGGGACGTTCCACCACGCATATGACGTCGTCACGGCGCCGCCCGTCACTGCAGACAAAACAGCGGTCGCTGTCAGTAAAATTACCGCACACCTGGCAGTGGCGGACAGTCCGCCGCGCTTCCGCAATAGCCCCGGCCAGGTCCGCAGCCACCTCCGGCGGCGCCACCAGCAAATAAAAGGCCAGGCGCTGGGCTGTTTTGGGGCCGATACCGGGGAGTTTGGACAGCTGGTCAATCAGCCGGGCTACTGTTTTAGCATAATAGTTCATTTTTAAAACATACCGGGTATTTTCAGACCACCGGTAAGTTTGCCCATTTCCCGGGATACCATCTCCTGCGCTTGGCGCAAGGCCTCGTTAACCGCAGCGGTAATCAGGTCCTGTAACATTTCCACGTCCTCCGGGTCCACCGCTTCCGGTTTAATTTCTATTGAAATAATTTCATTTTTCCCGTTAGCGATTACCTTCACCACCCCGCCACCGGCGGTGCTTTCCACCTTGCGCTCACCCAACTCCTCCTGCAGCTTTACCATTTCTTGCTGCATTTTCTGGACTTGTTTCATCATTTTGTTCATATTGCCGCCCATCATTTTATAGTTCCCCCTTTAATATGGTCAAAATAAAGAGCTTTCCTCTTCTTCATCCAGAATAATTTCTACCCCGCCGAAGCGTCTTTTTGCATCCAGCACCTGACCCCCGTCATCATGCTTTTTTCCGGGCGTTTCAACTTTACCGCCGTAAGATTTAAAGGAAACCTGCCATTCTCCCTGGAAAATTCTTTGCAGCAAGCTCTCCAGGTATTTTTTTTGTTCCGGACGATCAGCCATCTCCCTGGCCAGGTCCTCACCCTCCGGGAAGCCGACCACCAGGCTGTTTCCCTGCAGGGCCAGCGGCTGTGCCTTTATATAATTATGGTAAAACGGCAGGCGTTCCCGCCTGATCAGATTCATTATCTCTCCCCAGGAATTTTTAACCCGCGCCAGGTTCACTTCAGCTTTCGGGGAGTAAGCGCCTGATTCTTGTGTCCGCCTTCCCCTTTCTGGAGATATATCACCGGCCGCCGGCTGAAATGGTTTCTCCCCTCTTTCAGCAGGTTTCTTATTGGTTTCCCCCTGTAAGCTTGTTTGCACAGGTCCGGCAGACGCGTATTCCCCGCCAGGTTTGCCCGCCCGCGGCGCAGGCTTTGGCGTTGCTGCAGTCTTTTCCGATAATGCCCGGCCCAGCATCTGTAGTTTTTCCTCCACTGCTTCCAGGCGGGCCAATAATGAGGACTCGCTGGTTATCATCGCGGCGCGGCAGGCTTTGACCAGGGCCAGCTCCAGGACGATGCCGGGCTGGGAGCTCCATTTCATCTCCTGCTCCGTGTTCGCCATAAGCTCTACCGCGCGCAGCAGGCCTTCCATGGAAAACTCAGCCGCCCTTGCTGTGATCATAGCGGGGTCGCCCCAGGCTTCCCGGGCGGCTGAACCCGGCGTGATTTTTTCCAGCAGCAGCCCCCGCAGATATCCGGCCATTTCCCTGGCAAAAAAGCGGAGGTCCTTGCCCTCAGATGTCAGCCCGGCCACCAGGCGCAGGGCTTGGCCTGTTTCGCCGGCAGCCAGATGGCCGGCCATCCTGTCTAAAGCGTCAATTTTAACTGTCCCTAGAATATTATGCACGTCAGCGGCGGTTATTTTTAATTCCCCGAAAGCCGCTCCCTGGTCCAGGATACTGAGAGCGTCACGCAGGCCGCCTTCAGCCGCCCTGGCAATGAGCCGCAGGGCTTCCTCCTCCACCTCCAGGCCGGCGCCGGCGGCGACCTCGCCAAGCCGCTTGATTATATCCGCCGGCCCGATACGCCGGAAATCAAAGCGCTGACACCGTGACAATATTGTCAGGGGCACTTTGTGCGGCTCAGTGGTGGCCAGGATCAACACAGCGTGCCGCGGCGGTTCCTCCAGGGTTTTTAAAAGGGCGTTAAAGGCCTCATTCGTAAGCATGTGGACCTCATCGATGATATATACCCTGAACCTGGTCACGGCCGGCGCGAACTTTATTTTCTCCCTCAAGTCCCTGATTTCGTCAATACCACGGTTGGAGGCGGCGTCTATTTCAATAACGTCAACGGACAGCCCATCGGTAATGCTTTTACAGACCTCACAGCGGTTGCAGGGCTCGGCTCCCGCCCGCTCCGTGCAGTTTAACGCTTTTGCCAGCACCTTGGCGGTCGTGGTTTTTCCCGTGCCGCGCGTGCCGCAAAAAAGATAGGCATGGCCGGTCCGGCCGGACTCAACCGCGTTTTTCAGCGTCCGGGTGATATGTTCCTGCCCGATGATTTCCCCGAATGTCTGGGGACGCCATTTTCTGTATAGAGCCAGATAGGTCATGGATGTATTCCTTTCTTACCCGCCTGCACTATATTTTACCTTTATACTTCGTCGATCAATACACATTTCCTGTTAAATAATGCGGTTAGCCCAATAAAATCGTCTTTCATGTAGCTGTTAATTGCCGGCTACACGATGCACATAACCGTGATAAAATAATATCTGAGAGAACGTGACTTTATCTATAACCTGAAAAACCGCCCACGGGGGGCGGTTCAATTCAAATATTAAGCCGTGCACCTGCCTTCGAATATTAACTTCCGGGCGATACAACCGCAGGTAGCTCAGACCAGGCGCCCTCGCGGCGCCCGGAGTATTTCCCTTAGTGCTGCTTCCGTCAAGACCTGACACGGTTCAGGAAACTCCGTCGCACGAGACCCAATCGTCAACGCCCCTTACGGCAGCCGGACCCCACAAGCTAAACCCTCGGACAGGAATTCAACCCCGCTGCAGCGGATTGCGGGTACAGGGCACCGCTACCTCCCCGTCTAGCA
The DNA here is from genome assembly GCA_018435055.1 of Pelotomaculum sp. Taxonomy (GTDB): domain Bacteria; phylum Bacillota; class Desulfotomaculia; order Desulfotomaculales; family Pelotomaculaceae; genus Syntrophopropionicum. The sequence continues at coordinate 66,258 of JAHDOA010000020.1, forward strand.
CGGCAAATTTTTTACTGGCGGAGAGACAGGGATTCGAACCCTGGAGACGGTTACCCGTCCACACGCTCTCCAGGCGTGCGCCTTCATCCACTCGGCCATCTCTCCGTGCACTACGTAAAAAATATTATACCTTTATTTCCGTTCGACTGCAAGCAATTTTACCGGTGATGGGCGCCCGTGTCTGAGAAAACCCTTAAAACATATAGTTTAAGAGGTTTTTGAAAATCCTTCATGTATTTTGCAGAGCCAGGGTTTCAAAAAAGGCTGCTAATTGTATTTGCTGTGCGAAATTAAATCGTTCAGAGTAGTGGATTTGCAGCTACGGCCATGGTCATCATCATCATCGCATAGATAAAGCGCTGTTATTACAGTGTTCAGAGCGGAGATTTTATCGATTTGCCGGATAATTGAATTGATATATTTCTTCGACCAGCCAGGATGGTCACATTGCAGCGCCATCTGGGCATAGCCTCTGATTATAGTAGCCCTGTCGTTCAATTCATTAATCATCCATATGAGTCCTTCCTTGTTCACAACTGCACCCCCCCTGCTTATTTATAACAATAGACGCCTTAATAATAATTGATAATTATTAATTTTTTATTGGCAATTTCTTTTTTTTCCCTTAATCTTAATCATAAATGGAGGAGCATGGCTGTTGATGCCCTATTCAGCCATGCTTTTCAATGTGTCCAATTCCTTTATTTTTATCGAATCCCCATGGAATTCTATCACCCCCTCGTCCCTCATCCTGCACATCTCGCGGGAAAGGGCCGGACGGGTAACATTCAGGAAATCGGCCAGCTCGTTCCGTTTCATGGATATCATGAAAATAGCGCTGCCCGCCCTCTTATACTGCTCAAGCAGGAAAGTGCTGATTTTTCCCCGCAGGCTCTTTATGGTCAGGTATTCCAGTTTGCGGTGCAGCACAAGCGCCTTGCCGGAAACAATCTCCAGCATGTTCGTAATCAGCTGCCTGTGGCTGGCGCATAACCTTTCACAGTTGCAGATAATTTTGCCGGCCGGCAGAAACATGACTGTGCAGGCCGTCCGGGCGGCCACCGAAGCCGGCCACACCCCTTCTCCCGAAAACGCGGACATTTCCCCAAACATCTCCCCGGGGCCGTTTACCGCCAAAATAACCCGGCTGCCGGCCGCATTCTCCCTGGTCACTACTACCTCACCTGATATTACTATCCCCAAACCGGTGAACTTCTCGCCGGCGACGGCTACCAATTCATTCTTTTCGTAGGAGCTTACCTTTGGTTTCAAACAGCCAAACACTATATTAAGTTCTTCCGGGGTAATCCCTTTAAACAATTCACATGTGGACAAACCATTGATCCATTTTTTAAACATTTTTTCTCACACCCCCTTTTTGGTAACCATGGTTACCGTATTAATTACTTCAATATAATAAAATAACCATACAAAAGTTACAAGCAAGTTTATAGAGGAGGGCTTTTATGAAAAGGAAAATTGTGAAGATCGATGAAGAGAAATGCACCGGCTGCGGGCTTTGTGTCGATGCCTGTCATGAGGGAGCCCTGCAAATGGTCGACGGTAAAGCAAAACTTGTGTCAGAAAGTTATTGCGACGGTCTGGGGGCATGTCTGCCGGAGTGTCCGGCCGGGGCCATTACTATCGAGGAACGTGAAGCCGATGCCTTCGACGAAGAGGCTGTAAAAAAACACATGGAGGCGCAAAAAACCCGCCCCCCCCAAACACTGGCCTGCGGCTGCCCCGGCGCCCAGGCACGGGCTATCGAGAGAAAAGAAGAAGTTTTACCGGCCGCGCCGGGACAGGCCGTTCGGCAGACCTCGCAGCTGCGCCAGTGGCCCTGTCAGATTAAGCTGGTACCGGTAAACGCGCCTTATTTCGATGACGCCCACCTGCTCGTGGCGGCAGACTGCACAGCCTACGCTTATGCTGACATCCATAATGATTACATGCGCAATAAAATCACTGTTATCGGCTGCCCGAAGCTGGATGATATCGATTACACGGAAAAACTGACCGGCATATTAAAATCCCATGACATAAAAAGCGTCACCGTGCTGCGCATGGAAGTGCCCTGCTGCGGCGGTATTGTCAAAGCGGTAAAACAGGCCCTGATAAACAGCGGTAAAATGATACCCTGGAGTATAGTTACTGTCACCACCGGCGGAAAAATTGCCGAAGAATAGGAGCAGTTTTTGCCGTCTGCAAAGCCGTCTTGTCAGTGGTCTTTTGTACCGTTTCTTAATAAAAAATTAATGAATTGTTAAATTGCCCATAAGCCTCACCAATTATAATGAACAAAATATGTGGAAGCGGATAAGCGAATACAGAAAACTTTGCTATTAATTATAAGGAGGAGCTAAAAATGTTTTGTTTTCAATGTGAACAGACTGCGGGAGGTAAAGGCTGTACCAAAGTAGGCGTGTGCGGTAAAAAGCCGGAAATCGCCGACAAGCAGGACGAACTGACCGGCGCTATGGTCGGGCTGGCCCGCGCCGCACAGGACAAGATCCCCGGCGGGGAAGCAGACGCGCTGATGATGAAGGGGCTTTTTGCCACAATCACCAACGTTAACTTCGACGGTCAACGTATTGACGAACTGAAAAGTCTGATACAGGCTGAAAAAGAAAAACTGGGAGGCGCGGCTGACATGGATGCCGAGACTCTCTGGCAGGGCGATCCCGACATGGTTTCCCTGCGCTCTACCCTGCTTTTCGGGATGCGCGGCATGGCTGCTTACGCGTGGCATGCCAGCCTGCTGGGCAAAAAAGATGATGCGGTGACAGCATGGCTCTACAAAGGTATGCGCGCCATTGGTGAGGAGCATACAGTCGAGGGATGGCTGGGCCTGATCATGGAATTCGGGCAGGTTAACCTTAAATGCATGGGCCTGCTTGACGAGGCCAACACCGCCGCTTACGGCCAGCCGGCGCCGGTTAAAGTCCCCATGACTATTGAAAAAGGACCCTTTATCGTGATCACCGGGCACGACCTGTATGATTTGCGGCAGCTGCTCGAACAGACTGAAGGAAAAGGGATAAACATTTACACCCATAGTGAAATGCTGCCTGCCCACGGCTACCCGGAATTAAAGAAATTCCCACATTTAAAGGGTAATTTCGGCACCGCCTGGCAGAACCAGCAAAAGGAATTTGACGGCATACCGGCGCCTATTTTATATACAACTAACTGCCTGGTACCGCCCCGTTCTTCCTATGCGGACAGGATCTTCACCACCGACGCCGTCGGTTACCCGGGCCTCAAACATATTGAGGGGGTTAACGGGGTGAAAGACTTCACGCCTGTGATCAATATGGCTTTGGAGCTCGGCGGCTGGGCCGAGGACAGGAAGCTTACCGGCATTAACGGCGGCTCAGAGGTCATGACCGGTTTTGCCCGTGGTACCGTGTTGGGCGTCGCCGACAAGGTCATAGAAGCGGTTAAAGCGGGCGCCATCAAACATTTCTTCCTGGTAGGCGGCTGCGACGGCGCCAGGGCCGGCAGAAACTACTACACTGAATTTGTTAAGAAAACCCCCAAAAATACCGTCGTCCTGACCCTGGCCTGCGGCAAGTACCGCTTTAACGACCTGGACATCGGTGAAATCGGCGGCCTGCCGCGCCTCATGGACATGGGCCAGTGCAACGACGCATATTCCGCCATTCAGGTTGCGGTAGCCCTGGCCGGCGCCTTTGAGTGCGGGGTGAATGATTTACCCCTAACGCTGGTACTCTCGTGGTATGAGCAGAAAGCCGTGTGTATCCTGCTGACCCTGCTGTCGCTGGGCATCAAGAACATCTACCTGGGTCCCACGCTGCCCGCTTTCATCTCGCCGAACGTGCTGAATGTCCTCATCGAAAAATTTAATATCAAGCCGATCAGCACACCGGATGCCGACTTAAAAGCTATCCTCGGGTAGGTCGCCCCGCAAAAAGGGCCGGAGAACACTCCGGTCCTTTTTTTGCCTATTTGCCCACCTCTGCTACGATTGGCTGAGCATATATAAAAAGCGGGCTGTTATTTTTCTTTACTATTTCCTTCATCCCGCTGATAAAGCACCCGCTTGGGATAGGGCGCCCTGATGCCCGCCCGGTCCAGGGCGTTCTTGAAGCGCCTGCGCAGTTCCCTTTCAACAGCCCAATATTCCTCCGGCAAAGCAGGGGCTACGACACGGATGCGCACCGATGAGTCATCTAAATCTGTAACGCCCTGCACCTTTGGCCTATCAATAATTGCCTCTATTTCCCGGAAGGCTGCTTCACACTCCTGATTCAAAACAGCTATTGCCTGATCGATGTCTTCTTCATAGGCGATACCAACCATTACCAGGCCTAACAACGGACCCCGGTTGTAATTGGTCACCCTGGTAATTTGCCCGTTGGGTATGATGTTCAACTGGCCGGTCCACTGGCGTATTTTGCAGGTGCGCAGTCCGATTTCCTCCACAGTGCCTTCTACCCCGTCGATTACCACATAGTCACCGACGTAAAACTGATTCTCAAATAATATGAAGAACCCGCTGATCACATCCTTGACCAGGTTCTGAGCGCCAAATCCCACCGCCAGCCCCAAAATACCGGCGCTGGCCAGGATGGCGCTGGTATTCACGTTGAATATCTGCAGTACCATAATAAAGGCAATAAAAAAGATTGTATAAGTAATCACGCTGAGCAGCAATTTTTTCAGGGTCTCGGGCCGGCGATTTTCTGTGGAGCCTTCGCTGTCGTCTCTGTATTTGTGTTTTTCAAAGAACTGCTTAACCGCCAGTTGCCCCAAATTTATAATCAGCCTCGACCCGGCCAGCACGCCGATAATTTGTATCGCTTTAATCCCCAAAAACTTTAGCTGATCAGATGAAATAATTTTAAAATCAAAGATGTCCAGGATAATGATCGCCGCAATAAAATAACCGCCGTATAGTAGAAGTGTCTGCAGCAAAATACGCGCTGAACGTACAAAGCTGTCGGAAATCGCCCCTTTCTCAGCAGCTTGCTCATTACCATCAATCCTGCTTTCTCTGAGCAACCTGTTTATAATGCCGGAAAATATTTTTATTAGTATATAAGTTGTGAGCAATACCGCCAGGGACAGACTCAGGTCAATCATTAGATTTTGCAGGCGCTCCGGCGCAAACCATTCCTTAATCCCGGCTAAAAGCATTTCCATCTGCTCTCCTATAATTGCTTTTCACCTCACACATAACATAAAATTATTGCCGGTAATTATAACATAAAAATCTTTGATTTCCCATAACAACTGTATTTACCCTTGGCGCTTTTTAATACTTAAAAGATAAAACCAATAAACCGGCATAAAAGGTCAATCCGCCGAAAAAACGCGGGAAAGCCGTTTACAAAGCCATGTAATCTCACCCGGCTACATAGTTTTGCTATATTGCAGCTGACAACTTTATGTGATATAATAAGTTGCAGGAATAAAATAACAAATATTTTTTAACGCCTAATTCTTATATTAAGAAGCGGGGGACCCATTCTTCCCGGGGTGAATCGACTCCAGGGGCCTGTAGTAAAAAATCTGAGGTCAGCATTAAGAGAGGAATCGTCCAGGGCGATTTCCAACAAGCAATCTGATTTCCGATATCCGACCGGTCCCTGGGTTCGTAGGGCTATCTCTAGTCCGAATCCGTCAGCTAACCTCGTAGGCGTGCAAGAGAAGAATTGGGCTGCTATGTAATGGCCGGATCCTTCCGGTCATTTATTTTTCGCTCTTACCCCTCTTTTATCCAGATTTAGCAACATTATTACAATCTATTACCCCTTACCATCGTTATCCCTGGGAAAATGAAATTGGAGGTGTAAACATTTGAATGTAAAAATATTATCGCTTAAATCAAAAGAGCATGAGGGCTGGCCGGATTGGCGATGGCAAATGCGGCGCCGGATCCAGTCGGTGGAAGGACTATCTAAATACATCGATTTTACCGATGACGAAAAACAAATTATGCAAATGGCCAGTGATGTTTTTCCCATGGCTATCACTCCATATTACGCATCGTTAATCAACAAAGATGATCCCGGATGCCCAATTCGTATGCAGTGTATACCGGACTACCGGGAATTAATTGAAGGGCACGGTGATATGGACGATCCATTACACGAAGACTCTGATTCCCCCGTGCCGGGGCTGACTCACCGTTATCCCGACCGGGTGCTGCTTCTGGTAACGAATGAATGTTCTATGTACTGCCGTCACTGTACCCGCAAACGTAAAGTGGGCGATAACAATACATGTGTTAATGAGAGGGATATTGGCCGGAGTATTGATTATATTAAAAAGCACCCCGAAATCCGCGATGTCCTGCTGTCGGGAGGAGATCCCTTGATCCTTTCCAGCGCCCGCCTGGAACGGATCATCCGCAAAGTGCGAGAAATACCTCATGTACAGGTAATCCGCATCGGCACCCGCACTCCGGTAGTGATGCCCCAGCGCATTACTGATGAACTGGTCAAGATGCTCAAAAAGTACCATCCGGTCTGGATCAACACCCATTTCAACCACCCCCGTGAATTTACGCCCGATTCTACACGGGCCCTGGCCAGGCTGGCTGACGCCGGAATTCCCCTGGGCAACCAAACAGTATTGCTGAAGGGTGTCAACGACTGCCCGATGATTATTAAAAAACTTGTACACCTCCTGGTAAAAAACCGCGTGCGTCCGTACTATCTATACCAGTGTGATTTATCACGCGGCATTGAACATTTCCGTACCCCAGTAGCCAAAGGGATAGAGATCATGGAGTCATTAATCGGTCACACTTCCGGCTTTGCCGTTCCTACTTATGTAGTGGACGCGCCGGGCGGAGGAGGCAAAATCCCGGTTCTGCCTAATTACCAGCTGTCCATGACCAATACAAAAACAGTATTGCGCAATTACGAAGGTGTCATATGTGTTTATGAGGAGCCTAATAACGCTAAATTTGTTTGTCCAGAGGCCTGTACAATATGCGACCTCAATGTAAAGCAAGAACCGGTAGGTCTGCAAAAGCTGTTTGATCCCAACAAACGAATAGTCAGCCTGGTACCGGAAGGAAACCTTCGTAAGGCTCGCTGTACTATTAGTAAAGGGAAGGCGCATGGCTGTTAGCATAAGAATTCTTGCGCTGCCAGGTCAAGATAGCTGGGGAAATATTACAGGCCGCGGCTTTAACTGTCACATTCTTGTATCTCCTTTCAACAGGCGGATTACAGTATATAGATTTAACCTGACCCGGCACGATGGCGCGGAGGAAATGGTGCGGGTTCTAATGGAAAAAGCCAGGGCTCAGGGTCTTGACAAAATATGGCTCAAGTCCGTTACCAGGTGGGAAAATGCTTTTTTGGACAGCGGAATGAAGCTGGAGGCATCCATTCCTGGATATTATAAGGGTGAAGAGCCGGCCTTGATCTTTGCCAAGTATCTAAGCGCCAGGAGGCAAACCCCTTCAAACAGCAGAAGCATTGAGCTTGTAGAAAAATTAATTTTCGATCTTAAAACAAAAACCGAAAAACGAATCCTGCCGGCCGGCATTACGCCTAAATGGGCGCAACGGGAGCACTGTGCCGACCTGGCCAGGTTGTTCAGCAGGGTTTTCCCCACGTATCCTTTCCCGGTTGGCGACCCTGATTACATTAAGCATACGATGGACAACGGCGTCTGCTATATAACGGCCCGGCATAACGGTAAACTGGTAGCCGCTTCTTCAGCAGAGATTAACCGTCCACAGAAAAACGCGGAGATGACGGACTTTGCCACACTCCCCGTATGGAGAGGGCACGGCCTGGCAAATTGCCTCCTTTCCCAGATGGAATCCCGCCTGAAAGTCGAAGGGTACCGGTGCCTGTATACCATAGCCCGCAGCAGTTCGATCGGGATGAACAAAGTATTCGCCGGCGCCGGATACGGCTTTAACGGAGTATTAATCAACAACTGTAACATCAGCGGGGATTTTGAAGACATGAACGTGTGGTCAAAAATTCTATGATGATCGCAGGCGGTATTCAGGAGACAAATGCCACTTCATCATGGTTCACCATCCAGCGATACAGCTCCATTAATTCATATATTAGTTTTCTATGCTTAACCGGGTTGAAGAAATTATTGCGCAGTATTATTTCCAGGTTATTTAAATCAATTCTAAAAACCCACAAATCGTCTTCGATGAAGAGGTCCTTCCCGCCGATACAATATGTCTCGTTTAAAAACTGGAGCAGTATTATTTCCTTAAACTTTTTATCTTTATATTTATCGCTGGCTCTAAAAAGAATCCAGGTTAAAAGACCACCCAAAAGGGCGATTACAATATGACTATGTCTGACGATTATGTTTTCCAGGAAAGAAATATACTCCACCACAGCCTCCTTACCACAAAAATTCTTGTCAATTTATCAACAATTATGCCCCTTCTTTTTTTATAAATTTGTGTAAATTTATGAGTTTTCTTTTTCATGCGGCAGCTGGAGTTTACCTGCAAAAACAAAAACAGGGACTCTCCCATCCGTTAGGAGGGTCCCTGCTTGTTACTTTAGAAATTCAGGCAGGTCGCCAATTCTTTTGTGCCTGCTGAACCGTTTCCGGCCCGGGTGTTAGTATGCTAAGACAGCCTGCCGCGATCCACATCATAATCATAACTGTCCAACCGGGTATTGTTATTATTTCGGAAATCAATGTACATGGTTTTAACACTAAAGCCTTCATCGGCAAAAATGTCTGCAATGTCCTCGCAAATATCTATCGCGTCCGGCATTATATCGTAGCGGTAATCCAAATTATCCCAGCTGTTAAGCGCATTGTAATCCGCTTTTAGTATTACTGAAAGCTCTTCATCATCCTCATCGTAAGAAACATCTGTCACGGTAAAATCTATACCACTGACATCATAACTGCTGCCGTTAATGTCGTCCTCAACATCACTCGCGTCTGAACCACCTCTCCGGTAATCATCGTCATAAAAAGTTACCCTGAGCCTGCTTTCGCCGTTCTTGTTAAATTTAACTAATACGTCATCACTGTCAATGTCTATTATTTCTCCGCTGATATACGTGTCGCCGGACAATTCATACTGAATATCTTCAACCAGGTCTTCAATCCAATACTGGATGTCTCTGTCAGTCAACCTTTTCCACCTACTCGCGTAGTCATACAGGTCGATTTCAATTTCGACATCGGCGTCGTCTTTGTCACCGTCCAGGATGATATCCTTAATCTTAACGTCTTTCAGTTTGCCGTAATCGGCAAGTAGCTCATCTTCAAGATCCCGGAGATCTATACCCTTTTCCTTATCCTGATAAGCCTTCAACTGGGCTTTTAAACTGGCGTTCTCAGCCTTGAGGGCTTCAAGTTCGGATGAGGAGGTTGATCCGGTAATCTGTACCGCGTTAAGCCAGTCCACCCATTCCACATCGAGTCCTAAAGCCTCCGCCGCCATCCTGATGGGCACATACGTCCTTCCTTCGCTGGTTACAATAAAGGGTTCTCCCATACCGGGCTCCGGGGTGACCACATTGCCGTTGGTCATAATTACGATCCCGCGGTATGTAGCGTCGATCATCTTAGCGCCTGTGGTAGCGTTTGCTATTGCGGCCAGTGACAGCATTACAGCCACCGCCAACAGTGCGATAATAACCTTTTTCTTCATTCTCACCAACTCCTTCGCATTATTTTTAACTATTTAACTGACAAATACAACCCCTGCATTTCCGGCTAATAGCCATCGAGCATAAAACACCCCCTGTATTGGTAAAAAAAAATTATTTAAGCCTTTATCCGGCAAAATCTTATATTTCGAGTATATATATTAAATTTTACCAGGACAAGGTTTATCTCTTGCCAAAAGCAACCGGTTTCAGCTAAAAATAAGATAAATCTTCAATTATCTAAAGGTCCTTTTATTTTATAAGACGCCCCGGTTTATAGCCTGGTTCATTTAAAATAAGGGATTCCCGCCCGTATCAGCAAGAATCCCTTATCTATTATAATTTTACTTACCTTTCCGTTTGAGCCGCCACCAGGCTTATTGCGCCGTATTTTTCTCTCAGGCGCGGTTTTTCAATCTTGCCGGTGGGATTGCGCGGTACTTTATCGAAAATAATTTTTCGCGGACGTTTATAACGGGGCAGTGCGGCACAAAATGTATTTATTTCTTCTTCCGTGCACCGGCAGCCAGGTTTTACTTCTATGATCGCCGCCGCTATTTCACCCACACGCTCGTCCAGCAATCCAATGACGGCCACATCCTTGACGGCGTCGTGCGCGCGCAGAAAATCTTCAATCTGCACCGGATATATATTCTCTCCGCCGCTGATAATCACATCTTTTTTCCGGTCTACCAAATAAATAAAACCGTCTTCATCCATGCAGGCCATATCCCCGGTATATAACCAGCCGTCTTTAATTACCGCCGCAGTCGCTTCCGGGTCGTTGTAGTAGCATTTCATCACACCCGGTCCCCTGACAGCCAATTCGCCCACTTGCCCCTGGGCCACAGGACGTCCGTTCTCATCGATAATCTTGGCTTCCCAATTGTAACCGGGAATGCCGATGGCGCCGACTTTATGAATATTCTCAGTGCCCAGGTGGACACATCCAGGACCGATAGATTCACTTAGCCCATAGTTCGTATCATAAAGGTGGCTGGGGAAATATTTTTTCCAGCGGTGAATCAAGCTGGGCGGCACCGGCTGCGCACCGATATGCATCAGCCGCCACTGGGAAAGCTTATAATCTTCCAGCCGCACATCTCCTCTTTCAATGGCATCCAGGATGTCCTGGGCCCAGGGGACCAGCAGCCAGACAATGGTGATTTTTTCTTCTGAGACTGTTTTGAGTATCCATTCCGGCCTGACTCCGCGCAACAATACGGCTTTGCTCCCCGACAGGAGACTGCCGAACCAGTGCATCTTGGCGCCGGTATGGTAAAGCGGCGGAATACACAAGAAATTATCTTCCCGTTTTTGACCATGGTGTTCGTTTTCTGTATAACAGGCCGACATCAGACTCCGGTGCGTATGCAGAATTGCTTTGGGAAACCCGGTAGTCCCCGAGGAAAAATATACGGCCGCGTCATCCTCGTCAGTAAGCTTAATCTGCGGGGCTGCTGAGGAACAATTGGCTGTAAGCCGATCGTAATTTTCAGCGAAAGAAGGACGATTTTCGCCGGCAAAAAATAATATCCGCACATTAGGTATCTGATCATAAATCGTTTCAACCCGGCCAATAAATTCCGGCCCAAAAATCAAGGCGACAGTGTCGGATAAATCTAAACAATATTTTATTTCCTCGGCCGTGTAGCGATAATTTAATGGTACCGCAACAGCGCCGGTTTTTAAGATACCAAAATAAATCGGCAGCCACTCCAAACAGTTCATTAAAAGTATGGCCACCTTGTCCCCTTTTCCAATCCCCCTCTTGAGCAGCAGATTGGCCAGCCGGTTGGCCTTCTCGTCAAAAACCTGCCAGGTCATGTCCCGGCGATATTCACCGGCCGGGTTGTTCTCAATCAGTTCATATTCCTTCCAGGTAACGTTATGGCTTTCCTGGAGATCCATGTTGATCTCAGTCAGGCATAACTCCGTACCATATAACCTGGCATTGCGCGATAGTATTTCCGTAATCAGCATTTTTCTTTTCCTCCCGTTCTACCATCATAAAAAATTTATGCTTTAAAAAGCGCTTAATAAAAACATTGCAAAACACCACCATTAAATTATAAATCCATATAAGCAGTTAATCAACCGCTTAGTACCCATTGCCTAAAAGCGCCCCTGTCAAAATTGTGACGGGTTTTTCCGGAAAAATCGGCCGGGGCGCGGGCTTGAACCTGCGCCCCGTACAGACAACATCACTGTTTCGTATCGCAGGAAGACGAGCCCGCGGCGCATCCTGCGCAGCCGCAATCGCACCCGGCATGCTTTCCTTTTCTTTTATCGCGGACAAGTTTTACGATAATTGCCGACACAATTCCCGCAACGATAAGACCGACTATAATTGTTCCGAGATTTTCAGTTAAAAACGCGAACATATAAAACCCTTCCTTTCGGGCGTCAGCTTTTCACGCTCAGCATACTGCCGTACATTCTGCCGGATTGCCTGTTTCCCTTTGCCGGACGGAGCAGCAGGAACAGGAACCCCGCCACCAGCAAAAGCGCCGCAACCGTTCCGACTCCGAAGCTTCCCGCCGTGAACAGCATGCCGAGCTGATAAACGCACAGCGCTACAATATAGGCGAATACGAACTGATATCCGATGGCGGCCCAAAACCATTTAGCGTTGTTCATCTCCCGCTTGATTGCCCCCATAGCGGCAACGCAAGGAGCGCAGAGCAGGTTAAACAGCAGGAAAGAGTAGGCGGACAGCATGGTAAAGGCGGCGGCGAGCTCCGCCCAAACCTCCGAGCCCTCCTCCGCCACTTCCGCAAAGCCATACAAAACACCAAATGTGCCGACCACGTTTTCTTTGGCGATCAAACCGGTGATGGCGGCGACGGCGGCTTTCCAGTCCCCCCAGCCCAGCGGCGCAAAAATTGGCGCGAAGATGTTGCCGATTTTAGCAAGGATACTGCCGGTCATGTCCACCATGCCGAAGCCGTTCCCGTCCCAGCCAAAGCTGGCCGTAAACCAAATGATAATCGTTGCCAACAGGATAATAGTTCCGGCCTTCTTGATAAACGACCAGCCGCGCTCCCACATGCTCCGCAGGACATTCCCCACGGTCGGCCAGTGATACGCGGGTAATTCCATAACAAACGGCGCTGCGTCCCCGGCGAATAGCCTCGTTTTCTTCAAAATTATACCGGAGCAGACAATCGCCGCTATACCGACAAAATAAGCGCTGGTGGCAACCCACGCCGCACCGTTAAAGATCGCACCTGCAATCAGGGCAATAATCGGCAGCTTTGCGCCGCATGAAAAGTGTTGTCTTGCCGCTGTTGGGGTTTCCGGCAAGCGCGATCTTAATAGACATGAGAATCTTCCTCCTTCAAACATGTCGGATTCTTGTTAGTTATGACTAACAAGAATCCCTTAATATGCGGAGAATTCAATTCACGTCTCTCCGCACAGCTTAAAAGTTATTCCACCTCAATGAGTTGAGCGTCGGATTTCCGTAAAGAAAGCTCATAGCCTCGCACCGTAACCTCCACCGGGTCACCGAGAGGGGCAACCTTGCGGACAAAGACGTCCACGCCTTTGGTAATACCCATCTCCATAATCCGTCGTTTGATGGGTCCACCGCCCCCGATTTTCGTCACCCGCACAGTTATGCCTGGTTTGGTTTCTTTGAGTGTCTGCATGGTCCGATCCCCTTTCAAATTTATGGAATTATGCCTCATTCTGTTCATATCATTATTTTCGCCGCCATCTCGCGGCTGATAGCCACACGAGATTCTTTTATATTCACAATCACGTTGCCGCTGATTTCCGTGATGATTGTGACATGGGTACCGGGGACAAATCCAATATTGGCGAGAAACCGGCGCGTCTCTTCTTTGCCGCCTACCTTTTTGATTGAGTTTTCCTCTCCAACCCTGGCCATTGTCAAAGGCATCATAATACACCTTCCTGCCCACGATATGAGTAAGTTATGACTAACATCAGCTTAAATAAAAGTAGTTAGCCATGACTAACTACTTTTATTCTATCTATCTGGTAAATGTCTGTCAAGAAGTTTTGGGTAAATATTTCTTAAGAATCTAGCAACATTAAATGGAGAAAAAAATAGTTTTCTGGGCGGTAGTGCAAGCAGACGTTATTTTTTCAGGCTTTTTTCACACAGCTTCTTTATCGCGAAAAAGGTATCCTCGCTTAACACATGCTCCATGCGGCAAGCGTCCGCTGCGGCAATCTTTTTGCTGACGCCAATACTTATAAGCCAGTCATAGAGCGTTGAATGGCGATCATACACCTTTTCTGCGGCCTGTATGCCTTTTTCGGTCAACGTGATATAGCCGTCCTCGTCCATGTGAATCAACTCTTTTTCACGCAGCTTTTTCATGGCGACGCTGACGCTCGGCCTGGAAAATCCCATTTCTTCAACAATGTCGATGGAGCGCACCGCACCCGTTTTCTTTGATAATAAATAAATAGTTTCTAAATAGTCCTCCGCAGACGAACGTATCTGCATAATAGATTCTCCTATACTCTAAACGGCGCGAAGCTGCCCGGGAAAATATACCCGACAATAGTCCCAAGGTTAATTTACCCTAATAGTACCATGCGCTGCTTGAAATAATCAAGTTTTAACAGCTATCCCCCGCTGTTAACAATCGGATTGCACGTCGCTGCGAAAGAGAACTCGTGTTTGTTGAACTATAAAGTCTAGTTAATTGTTTTCACCTATTTTGGCGGCCAACTGGCGGCTGTCGTCGGCTAAACCGTCGGCTGCTGATTGTTTCGGCCAAAAAAAAGCCCAAGGGGTTACCGCCCTAAATAGCGATAACCCCTTGATTTATATGCTTTATGGCGGAGAGACAGGGATTCGAACCCTGGAGACCGCTCATCACGGCCTACTCGATTTCGAGTCGAGCGCCTTCGACCAGCTCGGCCATCTCTCCAACTGTTTTCTTTTCTCTTAATTCCCGGAAAAATTTCTGCAAAATATGGCGGCATTCCTCTTCCAGCACCCCGGCCACCACTTCTACCCGGTGGTTAAAGCGAGGCTGCCGGACCACGTCAATCACCGAGTCTATCGCGCCGGCTTTTGGATCGGCGGCCCCGTAGACCAGTTTTGTCACCCTGAACTGCACCAGCGCCCCGGCGCACATGGGACAGGGCTCCAGGGTCGAGTACAGGATCGCGCCGTTCAGCCGCCAGTCCCCCAGGCGTCTGGCAGCTTCCCGCAAAGCCAGCAATTCAGCGTGAGCGGAACTGTCCTTCAGGGTCTCGCGCAAATTGTGCCCCCGTCCGATTATTTCCCCGTCCAGCGCCACGACGGCGCCGACGGGCACCTCACCCAGGGCGCAGGCTTTTTCAGCCTCTACCAGGGCTGCGCGCATATAGCCGGCGTGATCCACAGAGCTTTCCCCTTCAGTAAAACTGTACTAACGCGCCTAATTTTAACCATAATTATATTCATTCACCCAGCGCTTTATTAGCTTAGCATAACCCCGCAAGGCGTGTCAAGCAAGATAAAGCACGGGCTAAAGTAGTTTAAACTTTAAAAACGTCTTAAATTTCTTAGCAGAATAATTAATTTTAGTTTCAATTAATGCAAATACTATACAAGGTTAATAAAACAATTTATAAAACAGGAGATCACATGAAAAAAACAAACAAAACAAACCGCAAGGAACCCCTGCTGGCGCCGGGTGTTAAAGGCATATTAGAAAAAAGCGCCAGCCAAAAAGAAAAAAAAGTAGGTAATTTTACCCGCGTAACCACCCTGTCATATGATGAGGCCGACCCCAGTTAGATTATTCTTCTTTATTCGCGGGAGCAAGAACAATGATGCGCTGCGGGTTCATTTTCTATTTCCTCTGTTTCCCACATGTCAACCGGCTTAATAAATTTTATTGAAACCAGGCCGGGCTGCCCCTCCCCCTCTTCAGCAATAATCAATTCATATATTCCCGGGAACACCTCAAGATCCCGGCAGGCATCCAAAGAAGCGGCAGCTGTCCGGGGCTCTGACTCGCGAAAAAAATCTTCATTAAGTACGGCGTAATGTTCATAATAGAATATTAGTTTTGCCTTAACACAATTATTGTCATCACAAATATCTTCCGCTTTTAGGACCAGACACTTAGCCATAACGCACCCTTCCCCCACTTTAAAGTAGTTTTGTAATTTCTATTGATCAGCCCGGCGGCACTTAACCGCACTGGTTTTTTAACACTTCCTATATTATAAAGTATCGCCGGTTGATTTATCAACCTGTCCATAATAGTGTATCCCTTTATTGACACGGATCAAACAACCGTATAGAATTATAACGATATAAAGCTTGAAGGTAATCGTCTGAAGGGGGGGTGAATTTTGACAGATAAAATAATTAACTTAAATAGCAATCCTGGCGATTGGGAAGAGCTACGTCTGCTTGTAAAAAACTATTCATTTGAATTTGGAAATTTTGTACTTTCTTCAGGCAAAGAAAGTACATATTATTTTGACGGTAAACAAGTAACACTTTCCCCCAGAGGAGCACATCTACTAAGTAAAATCATTATCGATAAAATTAAAGATTTAAAAATCGATGCTATTGGCGGTTTAACTATCGGCGCTGACCCAATTGTAGGGGCAGTTGCTGTATCAGCTTACCTTGCAGGCTTAGCTGATTTAAAGCTTTTTATTGTGCGAAAAGAACCTAAAAAGTATGGAAAATGTAAATATATTGAGGGTCCCCCTTTAAAGAAAGGTAATAGAGTAGTCATTGTTGATGATGTAATTACAACCGGTGGTTCTATAATAAAAGCAATTAATCAAGTTAGGGACTTGGGTTGTGAGGTGGTTAAAGTAATTGCTTTAGTTGATAGAGAAGAAGGAGGAACCGAAGCAATTAAAAAAATTAATGTAGAAGTTGACCCAGTATTTCGAATTGGAGATTTTATTAAAAAATGAGCAGGTTCCAATTAAATGAAATGCTTGACGAGCCGTTTACTCAATGACACCTCTGGAGGATAGTACAATTTTGTCATAGCGTGCCCCGGAATTATTATGATTGGCGTATTTCCATAATTCATAGAACATAATTCATAGAACTATCCTCGGAAGAACAAAAACCTGCCCTAAAATTAGCGAAATAACCCCTAAAAAAGCCCTTGCTCCCAAGACCAGAAAAACGCAATCCGTAAAAATACAACAGCCCCGCAAAACCATGCGGGGCCTTATCTTTCTGGCGCGCCCGGAGGGACTCGAACCCCCGGCACGCGGTTTAGGAAACCGCTGCTCTATCCGCCTGAGCTACGGGCGCCTGCTGATAAATCGTACTTTGGAACACGTTATAGTATAGCGGAGTGAGGAATCCTTTGTCAAGGACCCGGCCGCATTTCACCTGAATCGCTACCACCCTGTTTGAGTTTTGCGCTGACAATAAATAAAATGTGTGCGGGTCCTGCAGGCCAACCAAACAAAACGGAGAATTAAATAAAAAACCCGGAAACAACCGGGCAAAAAGGTTTTAATTAAAGGCAGAAATAATTCCAGCTGCTATTAAGGGGGCAAAAATAATGCTGATCATTGATCGTTTTGAGGGCGAATATGCGCTGATAGAAATGAAACGCAGGATCTTTCACATTCCCAAGGTCCTGCTGCCAAAAGGCGCCAGGGAAGGAGACGTCATAACCATACAAATCACTGTCGATAAGGAAGCTACCAGGCGGCAGAAGCAATCTGTGGAAGGGCTGGCTGATAAATTATTTGAAGACTAGCAGCTTAAACTTGATCAGAAAACTGTCAGGCGCCCTTTTCCTTTTTGTTTTTCTGCTGGCGGCCACCTACTGCGGCAGCCACCGCGCCAGCGGGCCACCCCAACCTTATACCGGTCAAACCCCGGAGAACCCCCTGGGAAGGATGGTTGTGCACTTCCTGGATGTCGGCCAGGGCGACAGCATTTTTGTCCAGCTGCCCAACGGCCAGCATATGCTGGTAGACGCAGGCTCAAAAGACAGAGGCAAAAATGTTGTTAATTACCTGAAACAAGCCGGGGTTAAAAAAATAGATTACCTTGTCGCCACCCACCAGCATGAAGATCATATCGGCGGCATGGCCGCCGTATTACGGATGTTTGAAATTGAGCGGGTTTATATGCCCAAAGTCACACACAATACTAAAGTATATGAGGATTTGCTGAAGTCCATCCAGGCTGAGGGGCTGAAAATAAATAAAGCCGCAGCCGGCGTGGAAATCATTAATTCCGGGGAGCTACGGGTGAAAATAATAGCCCCCAACAAGGCGTCATATGGGGATATTAATAATTACTCCGCGGTAATAAAACTCTCCTTCGGGGGGGTCAGTTTCCTCTTAACAGGAGATGCTGAGAAACAGTCAGAACAGGAGATGCTGGCAAGCAGTTTCAATCTCGGGGCAGATGTGCTCAAGGTAGGACACCATGGCAGCGATACCTCTACTACACCGGCTTTCCTCAGTGCGGTGAAGCCAACATACGCAGTTATTTCAAATGGAGCCGACAATGCTTACGGTTGTCCTCACGCGGCGACCCTGCAGAAGCTCAGCGGGATACAGGTATTCAGGACTGACCTTGATGGAAATGTTGTTTTCACAACAGACGGGGAAGGGCTGACGGTTTCGACTAATGGGAAGTAAGTACCAGGGCAGATAAAAGCCCCTGTCTTTCTTGATTTTTTTGATAGTCAGGCCCCGCAAGGCTTTGCGGGGCTTTAGGCATAATTATATCTTTACAGTCCGACTTGTTCACACCCCTTTTGTCCTACTAACTTCAGGACACACTGCCGGGCGCACAAACAAAAACACCCTCGGGTGAGAGTGTTTATAATGGGCTTTTAAGCGTTACGGGCAGGCCAGATTGTTTCATAAATTCAATGCTTTTCTTATAGAATCCATAACTTCCTTATATTTATTTGGCAGTCTGTTAACGAGGTCGTAATTAATTCTAAACAATAGCTGTTCTCGCCGTATAGTATAAATTTTATTGGTCCTTATGTAGGTCGGCTTTCTAAGTTGTACCAGCTTATCCCAGTCGCCCCTAGACGCTTGTGAAGTGCAGGTGCATATGATTACGTCTTTTTTGTCGCCATCATTGCCAATAATAAACACTGGAGCGCGTTTAGATTGGCCGCTGTTGTTGTAATACTCAGCAAAAAAGAAGTCGCCGTGCTTGGCGCCTTCTCTCTCTTGTTTTAATTTAGTTTCTTTTAAATAATTCTCTGAGCTCATCTTCGTACATATCCTTAAAATATTCCTTGTCTCTGTCAAAATCACTCTCTGCCTCAGAAGATGTTAAGATAATAGGTTTAACCTTGTCAAGGCCAAGGGCTTGTTCAATTTGGCTAATAGGTATCTTAACCCTTGTGGCTAGACCGCGTTTATTGAAATTGCCTTTTTTAACTGTTGCAGGCATATTAACACCCCATTTCTTTTTGATTCTGTACTTCAAATCACCACCCCCGGCTTCATGTTCATAGAATATCTATGCCCAACCTGCCGGGAGCATAACCATTTTCTGTATTCCAGCCACCTTTATGTGTAGCAGAAACTAGGCTTTATGAAAGACACCGCCTTCAATGTGTACCAGAAACTGTCTCAATATATCAAACCCCTGAGCTGGGTGCTGCTGGTTGAAACTTTTCTTTTGCCATTTATGTCCTATCTGCATTGTAGCATGTCGCGCATAGTGTGTCTAGGTTGTTTTCAATCCCCCCTTCGCCAGTACCGGACGGGTTTCAAACCCTTATAGGTAGACTAAGAACTTTGTCCATGAATACAAGAGAAACAAGATCGCTCCCAAGACTTACGACCTCTATGACCGGACAATAGAATCCTTGATCAAGCCCGCTGTCGGCGAGATATCGCTCCAAGACCTGGACGCCGACCACCTGCAAAGCCTGTATAACTCCATCCTGGACGCTGGAAAATCTGTACGCCTGGCACATCTGGTCCACATGCTCATATTTGGCGCCCTGAGACAGGCAAAGAAAGGCAGGAAAATAAGATACAACGTGGCTGAAGACACGGAGCTGCCTCCGTTGCAGCAGAAAGAAATACGGCCCATGACCGCCGGGGAACAGGACAGGTTTATAGCAGCCCTTGCCGGGCACCCCAAAGGGGCCGCCTTCGGCACCAAACGGGGACCGGCCTACGGCGAGGTGAGCTCTTGGGCCTGTGGTGGGAAGACGTGAACCCGGCCGTGGATGCCTACGCCGCACAGCTTGAAAAAAAAGGGATCGCGGAAATCCAGGCCGGTGAAAACCCGGACCAAGAGATGATTAAGGGTCTGTTAGCGGAAATAGCAGATCTGAAAACAAAAAAGATCCTGCGTGTCCGCCGACAGATCGTATATGTCCGCAAAAAAGGAATTATCGAAGAACCTCCCAAGACAAAAAAAGGCTTACGAGTTGTCCCCCTGCTGACCATGGTCCTCCAACTACTGTGCCGGCACCGAGAGCAGATGAAAGAAAAAAAGCTCTTCAGGCCGGATGGACCGGTATTCTGCTCCGAAACCGGCGGGTACATCTGGCCCGACAACTTTAACCGCAGCTTTGGAGCTTTCCGGAAGAAATTGGGCCTGCAGCACATAAACCCCCATGCGCTGCGGCACACTTTTGCCACCAGGCTTTTGGAGGCCGGCGAAGAAACCAAGACCATCCAGGAGCTCCTGGGCCGCAGTAAGGAGAGCACCACCAACGATATTTACATCCATGTTACGGAAAACCTGAAGCGCCGGGCAGTCGATAAAATTGATAGTTCTTTCACTTTGGGCACCAGCGAAAACTAACACCTGGGCACCAATCGGACACCAAAAAGCCCTCCGGCACCGTTTGGCGATCCCCGGAGGGCTTGATATCACTGGCGCGCCTGGAGAGATTCGAACCCCCGGCCTTCTGATCCGTAGTCAGACGCTCTATCCAGCTGAGCTACAGGCGCATTTTTTTGCCTCGTTCCCGTGGCAAGTTACATTGTAACAAAATCATTCAAGCTCGTCAAGGCGTGCTCAAGCGGGAGCGCGCCGTGTGGAAGCCTTATTTAATCCCTCTATATTGATTCTTATCATGAAATTTTCATTGTAAAGTTAAAAATAAAATAGCAGGAAAATATTTGTTGGGTCAGTGTCATCACTCGTTTAATACAATGTTTTAAAACCTTATGGGCAGGTGTTGATGTTGTACCAAACTGATCAGGCAGGCGTGTCATTAATTATCCCCTGTAAAAACGAAGGGCAAAATGTCAGAATGACGCTGGACTCGCTTTTTGCCGCCGCCCCGGTTAACCGGGTGGAATACATTGTTGTAGATGATGGCTCCATTGACGGCTGCTGTAATTTTATTCAAGGGAGCAATAAATACAGCGGTGTAAAGCTTGTTTCATCTGCCGGACTGGGGGTTTCACGGGCCAGGAACATGGGCGCCGCTATCGCCCGGGGAGAATATTTAATCTTCTGTGACGCCCATATCACCGTCCCGGCAGACTGGCCGGACAGCCTGGTTAAAACCTTCCGGCTTGACGGGGTTGACGCTGTTTCACCGGCGATCGGCTCACTGGATAACCCGGACGCAACAGGATACGGTCAGACCTGGAATGAGCGGCTCCAGGTGGCCTGGCTGCCCCCGCCGCCGGGGATGAAAACCGCGCCTGTCCCCCTCCTGCCGGGAGGCTGTGTCGCCGTCCGCAGGGATGTCTTCCGGCAGGTGGGAGGATTCGACCCCGGTTTTATCGCCTGGGGCCACGAGGATGTAGAATTTTCCCTCAGGCTCTGGCTTTTCGGGTACAGTTTATTCGTCGCGCCGCAAGTAAAAATCCTGCACCTTTTTCGCAAAAAGCATCCCTACCCGGTAAAAATGGACCATTTTCTTTACAATATGCTGCGTCTGGCGTATTCACATTTTAACGGGGAACGGATCAAGAAAGTCATGGGCTTTATTGAGGAGGCCGGCAACGCGAAAAGAATAAACCAGCGCGTTTTAAAGGGCGGCGCCATGAAACAGCGCCTGGACTGCTTTGCCAGGCGCAAACATGATGACGATTGGTATATGGGGAAATTTGGCGTTCCATTTTGAACTAAGGCGGAACGACCCGATCGAAAACGCGGGTGAGGTGACCAGGCTATATAGCGGGCGCCATGTCAGCGGCATGTTTCTTTAATCAGAAACAACCTGGGCGTCATTGGACAGAAAAGCCCTTTCCCAATCGTCCACATAAAACCCTGTCGCCCATTCAGCCATAATAATAGTTTCGCCTTCGCTCAACTCAATTTCCTCCAGAGGCAGGCTGTCTAATTGATCGCCGCTTATACCGTAGATATACAGTTTGTTTTTCGTTTCAATTATGGCTATATCCTGGTTCGGAGAAGTAAAGGCGTCCAGAGCGTTCGGAACCCGGTCTTTAATACTCCGCCAGCTGAGATATAGCGTGTCATAAGAGATTAAATTGGCGGGCGGGATGAAGTTGATATTAAAATCCCTCGTTGCAGGCGTTCCGCTGCTTTGATAGTCTATCCCACCCCGCAGATACCAGTGTCCGTTTTTTCGTGTCAGCCCCAGGTTCTCCTCGTCCGTAGCCTCGTCGATCGCAATGCCTTCGTCACGCAACGACCGCAGCGCTTGTTCCCTGGCGCTGTGATAAGCTGTTAAGCCCCTGGCGCCCAACAAATCAGCAACCTTGATACCAGTCTGGGAAGACAATTTGTCCACCGGTAATATCTGAAAACTGCATGCGCCGCCGGTAATGTTTTCTACAGCAATATAATCATTTCCAATATAATCAATGGCCAATGACGTATTACCCTTGGGCGCTTGTATTAAAGATGTTTCCCCGGGCGCCCGCTGGTCTGCCGAATCTTTCCACGCTATGTCGCGCGCGAATAATTCCGTGATCCCACTGCCTGAAGTATTGCGCGCCTGAAGTTCCCAGAAACCGCTGATGCGCGGGAAAAAAATATTGCTCCTGGTCAGGACCGGACGGAGTTTTTTATCGTCCGCGGCAACCCAAAGGGTTTCATATGTATAGCCGTTGCCGGATGGTATTTTCATTCCTATGAAAATACCGGAGGCATCTCTATCGCTTTCCCTGTCTGTATCGCTAATATGCGTGTTCGCAACCGGCTGGCGGCTGTCCGCCAGATCAGATGTTTTCTGCAGCAGCAGCGCCCTGTTTTGTACAAAAGCTATTACCGTGTCTTCATCAATTTTCATAAAATCGCCCAGGAACCTGGCGTTGGCGAATATAGTAACGACATCTACTTCTTTATTCATAGACAGGTAGCTGTTGAGCGCAATATATCTGGTCATTAAATACTCAGTGGAATTCACCTTCTTTATTTTATAGGAAGGTTTGTTCCAGACACAACCGCCCCATTCGGCAAATCCCCTGGTAAACTGCGCGGTACGACCTTCCGCTGGAAGGTCCGTGCCGCCGTCGCCTTGATATTCTTCGGGCGCCAGACTTTCTGCCACCGTCCATTTCCCTTCCAATGGACAAACATCATATACCGGCGGGACAATTTTCCCCGTCGCCGTCCATGAAGGATTGGCGCAGCCGCCCAGCAGAAGAAGGGACAGCAGCGCCAGTAAAAGCCTATAGCTGTTGCGCATCCGTACGCTCCCCTTTGGGCAGGATTACCACCACATCCGTCCTCTTATTCAGTTCGCTGCTGACTTCCAGCTTGCCGCCCATCAGGCTGACGATCTCCTCGCAAATCGAAAGCCCGATGCCGCTTTTGGAATGAGAGCTTTTTCCCTTGTAAAATTTTTCTTTGACCATGGGCAGTTCGTCTGCTGCAATCCCGCTGCCGTTATCAGAAATGGTAAATTTAAGACTTTTTTCCTGCGACTCCGCCTTAAAACTGACATAGCCTCCCGGACGGTTGAAATTAAAGGCATTGTCCAGTATATTAATAAACAACTGTTTAAGGCGATCCGCATCCGCATAAATATTTGGCATGTTTTGGGGATAATCAACCGTAAAATCAATATTTTCCCGCACTGCCCGCGGGATTAATTGTTTATGCAAGTGTTCAAATAGATTTATCAGATTTACGTCTACAGGGTTTAGTTTGATGCGGCCGGAGACAAACCTGGAAAAATCCAGGAGTTCCTCGACCATATGAGTAAGCCTTTCACTTTCTTTGGAAATGATATTCAGACCGTCGTTGAGCGTTTCTTTATTTTGAAAGTTTTCGTTCTGCAGGGTAATCGCCCAACCCTTGATGGAGGTCAAAGGCGTGCGCAGTTCATGCGACACGGATGAAATAAAGTCATTTTTGAGTTGTTCTTTTTTTACGATTTCATCAGCCAGGTAATTCAATGTATCCGATAGTCCGCCGATTTCATCATCGCGTGTTTTCTTGCTCTTTATCTGAAAATTGCCTGCCGCCATCCTTTGCGCTACCGCCGTTACCTCCTGCAGGGGGACAACGATGCTATTGGCGAAAAAAACGCTGATTGAACCCACGGCGAGGATCACAAACAGACCGATTAAAACAAAGATCCTCTCTGTTTTAACAATATCCTGATCGACGGCGCTCAAGGAGGCGATAAAGCGCAAGGCGCCCGCGATTTGCCCGTCCGATATGAGCGGATGGGCGACAGCCAGGACCTTTTGCCCGTTCAAATATCCGACCCACACACCCTTTTTGCCGGCCAGGGCTTCCTCAATATCCTTGCCCGCCACATCCTGCAAAATGCTGCCCTGTGAATCCATGATAATACTGCCGTTTCTGTCGATAATCTGCACCTCGGCATTACTCTGGTTCCAAAAGGCGTCAACATTATAAAGCACATTTTCTTGCAGGGACGTGTCCGAAAAATATTTTGTATACATCTCCGCGCAAATTTTTATCTGGTTGTGGAGACTACCTTCAAGGCTGCTATAGTAGTTCTGGCGGACGATACAAATAAGGAGCAATTCAAGGATCGCTACTGTGAAAATAATGACCAGAACAAAATTAGCGGTTAATCTGACCCTGATTCCTTTCCCTCTCATGTGGCGCTCCAGTCCTGCGCCGCCTGCAACCGGTACCCGGACCCCCAAACTGTTTTTATGTGGTTGGGCTCAGACGGGTTATTCTCTATCTTTTCCCTCAGCCGCCTGATGTGTACGTCCAGGGTTTTCGTGTCCCCAAAATAATTTTCCCCCCAGACGGCATTCAGTATTTCATTTCGTTTTAGCGCCTTCCCCTGGTTTTCCATAAACATCTTCAGCAAGGCGAATTCGGTTGGCGTTAATTCAATTTCCACACCCTTTTTAAAAAACTTGTGGGCTACAAGGTCCAAACACAAATAACCGCTTTGCAGGACAACTCTTCTATCCACCTGAAAATGTGTCCTGCGCCTGAGCATGGCTTTGATACGCGCTATCAGTTCAAAGGGGTTAAATGGTTTCACCATATAATCATCGGCGCCCAGTTCAAGTCCAAGGATTTTGTCAGTATCCTGCCCCTTCGCCGTGAGCATGATCACAAATGTTTCGGGCATCATTTCACGGATCCGCTTGCAAACCTCAAATCCGCTGATCCCCGGCAGCATTAGATCCAATACGGTAACATCAGGCCTGAAGCGCCCCAGTACCGCCAGGGCTTTCTCCCCATTCTCCGCTTCTTCTACCTCATATCCAACCGCACTAAGGTTAAGGGTGATAAAACGCCTGATCGATTCCTCATCTTCCACAACTAAAATTTTACTTTTTATATCATTCATTTAACTTCACCATTACAGGATCAAAAGCTGTTTTCCCATTAGAAATCTTGTGGATGTAACTTATGAACTGAAGGCGCCCGAAACAAGCGCGGCATAAGCCTGGATCCCTTCCTGTCTCAGGTGGACCCCGTCCGGGTAAAAATATTCGTCGTGGCCGCTGCTCGCCGCATACCAGTCAACTAGTTTTATTTCCGGATGAGTGGACGCGACCCGGGCCAGAATCTGATTGACCACATTTTCCCACGGTTTCGGCACGCGGGTATTCACCAGGACAACCTGTCTCTCCGGCCCAAGTAAATTCAGTATATCCATAAACTGGCCTTCTGTAAATGATCCATTTGAACCCAGCGCAATAACAACCGTCTTCCCCAGGGCGCCCTGTTCCGCAAGATCTTCTATTACCTGCGGCGCCTGGATCATTTGCCGGCCGAGTTCCGCATCCACGACAATGTCTGGAAAAAGTTTCTTTAGCTCAGGGCCGACATTGATCATTACTGAATCTCCAATCACCGTGACGCATTCACCATTACATATATTTTTTTCGCCCTCTGCCCGGGCCGCATCCCCGGGGACAGGAGTTTCACCTGCGCCATATTCTTCATTTTCCAAAGCTTCCTCCCCGGGACCAGCTTCCTTTCCAGCGCTTTTTTCCCCGCTATCCTGCGGTCCTGTCTCTGCGGGCTCTGTTTGTTCCGATGCGATAGCGATCCCCGGTTCCATATTCGGTTGTTTCGTCTGGCCGATCATCGCGCACCCGCTTACCGCAAGGACAAATACACTTAAAAATACTGTCGTGGCGCTCCTTCCCGGAATCCCCAAAGATTTTTGCCTCCCCTTGAAATAGTATAATAAGCCCGGTAAAAATTCCTTCCATTGGCCGCGGCGAATCGGCGTCTCGATGAAGAACCAGGAAAACACCGCCAGGGCGACGCTCAAGGCTGTCTGTCCAAGCGCCAGCCGAATGTCCAAACCCCCGGTATTAACGGTGGGGCTGGTCAGCACAATGACCGGGTAATGCCACAGGTAGATCCCATATGAACAGACACCCAGGAATCGTAAAGGTTTGATGCTGAAAATCTGGCCCAGACGGCTGGCAGGATGAGCCAGAACCGCTACCACAACGGCTGCTGCGAAGGAAAAGAGCAGGATCCCGCCGTAATATAAAAATGATTGATATTGATTGCTGTGCCAGATCATCCACAACACAACCAGCAGCGCAGCCCCCCCGGCGGCATCAAGCCCTATGCGTCCCCTGGCAGACAAATTTCCGGACAGTTTGCGGCTGGGCCACAAGAGCGCCAGTGCAGCGCCGATAAGTAAAGAAAAAGCGCGTGTATCGGTACCATAGTAGACACGGCTGGGATCCAAACCCGGCGTATAAATAATTGCCATCGCCGCGGCTGAAATCATAGCCAGGGCGGCTATTAAGGCGGCCAGGCGGCCTCGCTTGATAATGTAGCGCAGACCCAGCCCCAACAGTAATGGCCAGATCAGATAAAACTGTTCCTCCACGGCTAAAGACCACAGGTGCCCCAAAGGCTCAGGCGGTCCAAAACTGGCAAAGTAAGAAACCTGATGAAAGATTTGCCACCAGTTGTTTGAATAGAACAACGCGGCCAAAACATCGTCCCACAGGGACGACAGCCGGGCCGGATCGGATATGGAAATCCAGACTATGACCCCGATCAGCATTAAAAACAGGGCGGGCAACAACCGCCGCGCCCGGCCCAGCCAGAAACTTTTCAGGCTTATGCCTGTGGAAGACTCCCATTGGGCAACCAAAATGTCAGTGATTAGATAACCGGACAGCACAAAAAACAGGCATACGCCGAGGAGTCCCCCCTGGGTCCAGGAAAGATTTTGATGGTAAGCGATCACCGCCATTACCGCCAGGGCCCGCAACCCATCCAGTCCCGGCATATAACGTCTGGTGTGAAGCGAACCCTGTTCATAACGCTCTATAAGTACAGGCTTTCCATCCCATGCCATTTGTTGGTATTCACACTCCGTCCCAATTATAAATAGCAAAGCCTTTTTAGGCTGATCCGGGTACGACCTTTTTCTCCACAATACCATTTTTTTTGCAAAATTGCTTTACAAAATACTTAAGAATTGTTACGAAAAAGTTATATTTGGAAAATAAAAAAGCCCATCCAATTTTTCATCAGGATGGGTTTTGTTTCTGGCGGAGAGTGAGGGATTCGAACCCTCGATACAGGTTTATGCCCGTATACTCGCTTAGCAGGCGAGCGCCTTCAACCTACTCGGCCAACTCTCCATACCTTTATTTATACGTTTTTCAGTATGCTGGCGGAGGGGGTGGGATTCGAACCCACGGGACCCGTCAAGGACCAACGGTTTTCAAGACCGCCTCCTTCAACCGCTCGGACACCCCTCCAGTTTTGGTTGTCGGTAGTTAGTCTTTGGTAGTTGGGCTGCTTGTAGGAAATCGCCTTGGCGATTTCCATTTAATTTAATTTGGTCATCAGTCGTCGGACGCCGGGTTGTTTGCTCTTTAAGGCATTATCAAGTCTAACATAGATTAAATACTGTGTCAATAAACCCGCTCCAAACCGTTTCACGGTTTCTCCGTCAGCCGATCCTGGCCAGGCCGCCCATATAAGGCTGCAGCACCTCCGGTATGGTTACCGTCCCGTCAGCTTCCTGACAATTCTCCATAATCGCGGCTACTGTCCGTCCCACTGCCAGCCCCGAGCCGTTCAAGGTATGGGCCAGTTCGACCCTGCCCCTGTCGTTCCTGTATCTGATGCCGGCCCGCCGCGCCTGAAAATCGCCAAAATTGCTGCAGGAGGATATTTCCTTGTAATCATTGTAGCTGGGAAGCCAAACCTCAAGATCGTATGTTTTTGCCGATGAGAAGCCCATGTCGCCGGTGCACAGGACCACAACCCGGTAGGGCAGCCCCAGGAGCTGGAGTACTTTTTCCGCGTTCCCGGTCAGTTTTTCCAATTCAGCGTAAGATTCTTCCGGCTTGCAGAACTTGACCAGCTCCACCTTGTTAAACTGGTGCAACCGGATTAAGCCCCTGGTATCGCGACCGGCGGCGCCGGCCTCAGCCCGGAAGCAGGCGCTGTAGGCGCAGTGTGAGATGGGCAGTTTCCCGCCGTCCAGGATCTCGTTGCGGTACAGGTTGGTCACCGGCACTTCAGCCGTGGGTATGAGATAATATTCCGTTCCTTCTATTTTAAACATATCCTCTGCAAATTTAGGCAACTGCCCGGTACCGATCATACTGTCGCGGTTTACCATGAAAGGTGGAAATATTTCCGTATAACCATGTTCACTGGTGTGCAGGTCCAGCATAAAGCTGATCACCGCACGCTCCAGCTTTGCGCCAAGTCCCTTGTAAAAACAGAACCTCGCCCCGGTGACCTTGCCGCCCCGCTCAAAGTCGAGTATGCTCAGGTCTTCCCCAATTTCCCAGTGGGGCCGGGGATTAAAGCCAAAATTCCTGGGTCTCCCCCACTCGCGTACAACCGGGTTGTCAGAGGCGTCCTTTCCCACCGGCACTGATTCGTGCGGTATATTTGGAATGTCCAGCAGGATCTCTTGCAGCCTGCCTTCTACTTCTTTTATCTCTTCGTCTTTTTCCTTGATCGACCGGGAGAGGTCGCGCATTTCCAAAACTATGTCCGGCGCGTCCTTGCCGGCTTTTTTCAACCGTCCGATCTCCTCGGAAACAACATTGCGCCGGTTTTTCATCTGTTCAACTATAAAAAGCTTTTCGCGGCGCTCTTCGTCAAGCCGGAGGAATTCGGTGAGTGAAAATTTTGCCCCGCGGCTGGCCAGGGCTTCCTGCACCTTCTGCGGGTTGCCGCGCACAAATTTAAGATCAAGCATTTAATCTGCCCCCATTGGAAGTTAACGATATGTAAAGCTTATCTATTATACTACATAGACACAGGTTTGTAAAATATGGATACGCAAGCGTGTCAAGGGGACGGTTCTCCTGACACATTTTTTATTTACTGGAATGGGGATGCGATTCAGCCGTGTCTTCTAATGCCGGACGTCATAAATAACCGATACCAGACAGGGAAATGGGGACACACCTCACATATGTCAGCAAACTTGTGTCTTAATAAACATACTATAACAGAGGAATAGGGACACACCTCTCTCACAGGTATTCCTTTGATGTCAGAGGAATGTCCCCCGATCTTGTATTTTAGATGCTGACGTTTTTGACGCCCAGCACCCCGTCAATCTTGGCTATTTCGGCCAGTGTCTCATCCGGCACAGGACCGTCAACGCTGAGCAGCATCACGGCTTTTCCGCCGACCACCTTGCGCCCGACCTGCATCGACGAGATATTTACGTTATGGGCGCCGATGAGGTTGCCTACCGGCCCGATAATCCTTGGTTTGTCTATGTGCGGAATATACAGGATGTAACCTTCGGGAACAGCGTCGACGTGGTAGCCGTTAATAGAAACTATGCGGCGGTCGTACCCCCTGAAAACAGTGCCCTCTACCGAAATCTCATCTTTGT
This sequence comes from Pelotomaculum sp., assembly GCA_018435055.1. Classification (GTDB taxonomy): domain Bacteria; phylum Bacillota; class Desulfotomaculia; order Desulfotomaculales; family Pelotomaculaceae; genus Syntrophopropionicum. The sequence continues at coordinate 96,085 of JAHDOA010000020.1, forward strand.
CTGAGATTGCCTGCACTGAAATCAGGTTGGCATAGTCTCCTTCTTTTTCAGCCTGTTTTTGCACAACGGCGATGCCCCTGTTTCTGGCCAGCAACGGCGCGTTTACGTAGTTGACCATCTCCTGCAGGATGGTATCAAGAAAACCCTTTAACAGCGCAGTGGTAATAGGCCCCACCTCCTGGTTGGCCAGGTCGCCGCTGTAGGTGATCTCTATTTTATTGACCCGGCCGCTAACCAACTGGGCGGTAAACCTGCCCATCTTTTCGGCCAGCGAGAGAAACGGTTTAACCACGGCCATAACTTTCGGACTGAGGGATGGAATATTGACCGTGTTCCGGACCAGATCCCCCTTCAGCGCAGAGACAACCTCTTCGGCGACATCAACTGCCACACACAGCTGCGCCTCCTGTGTGGAAGCGCCCAGGTGGGGTGTGGCGATAAAGTTGTTTAATTCAAAAAGGGGACTGTCGGTGTTGGGTTCTTTTTCAAAAACATCCAGCGCCGCTCCTGCAACCCGTCCTGATTTCATTGCTTCATACAAGGCGGTTTCATCTACCACACCGCCCCGGGCGCAGTTTACAATTCGCACCCCCGGCTTCATCAAGGCAAAAGCCTCTTTACCCAGCATGTTTTTGGACTCCCTGGTCAGGGGCATATGCACAGTAATAAAGTCAGCGGTTTTGAATAGATCTTCCAAAGAAATGAGTTTGACGCCCTGCATTTCCGCCTTTTCCTCGGTAATATAGGGGTCATAGGCCACAACCTGCATTTCCATGCCCTGCGCCCGCTTGGCCACGGCTGAGCCGATCCGTCCCAGGCCGATTACACCGAGGACTTTGTCTCTGAGTTCTACGCCCTTGTACGCTTTCTTATCCCATTTGCCCGCGCGCAGGCTGGCGTTGGCCTGGGGAATGTTGCGGGCCAGGGACTGCATCATGGCCATGGTCAGCTCTGCCACCGCTATTGTATTGCCGCCCGGCGCGTTGACCACGAGTATCCCCCTGGTGGTAGCGGCGGCGACATCAATATTGTCGACGCCCACCCCGGCGCGACCGACAACTTTCATTTTTGTGGCGCACTCCAGCACCCTGGCGGTTACCTTGGTGGCGCTGCGCACAATCATGCCGTCATAGTCGCCGATGATTTTCACCAACTCGTCCTCGGTCATCTTGCTTCTGATATCAACCTCTATGTCATTTTCCCGCCGCAGGGCCTGCAGGCCCTCCTCCTCAACGTTATCCAGCACAAGTACCTTCACAATGGCTACCTCCCTAAAAATACTTTCTGGGCTGCCTTCACACCGGTTCCCAGCTCTACAGGATAGCCGGCCTGGGCCAGGCCCATTTCCAGAGCGCTTACCGCGATTATGATATCCATTTTATCGCAAAATCCCATGTGGGCTATCCGGAAGGCTTTGCCCTTGATCGGACCCTGCCCGCCGGCAAAAGTCACACCGTAATTTTTCTTGATTATTTTACGCAGTTCGTCAGCGCCTATATTTTCCGGTCCCCACACAGCGGTCAGCACGTTTGACGCACAGTGGTCCTCCGCCAGCAGTTTCAAGCCCAGCGCTTTAACAGCGGCACGGGTGGCCCCGGCCAATATGGCGTGTCGTCTGTATACGTTATCCAGCCCCTCCGCCAGCATCATGTCCAGTGACGCGTCAAGTCCGTAGAACAGCGACACAGCCGGTGTATAAGCTGTATTCCATTTACCATATACTTTTTTGAAAGCCGGCAGGCTGAAATAAAAACGGGGAGATTTATTCTGGTTTGAAATTTCCCAGGCCTTGTCGCTGACACTGACCATGGATAGACCGGGCGGAAGCATAAACGCCTTCTGTGAAGCCGTGCAGAGCATGTCGACGCCCCACTCGTCCACTTTTATTTCTATCCCGCCAACACCGCTGACACCATCAACCAGCAGAAGCGCAGGGGTTTTAGCCACCAGGTCGCCGATACCCTTAATATCGTTGCAAACACCGGTGGATGTTTCGTTCTGGGTAGCCAGGACAACCTTGGCGTCGGGGTTCTCCGCCAGCTTTTCCTGAACCACATTTAGATCCACAGCGTTGCCGTAACCGAAGTTTACCTCCAACACATCGCCGCCATAAGCCCTGGCGATGTTGGCAAAACGCTCCCCAAAATTGCCGGTAATCAGGGCCAGGACCTTGTCTCCGGGGCTTACAGTATTGGCGATCGCCATCTCCAGGGCGCCGGTGCCGGTATTTGTAATGATAAAGAGGTCGTTTTTGGTCTGAAAAACCTTTTGTACTTTTATTACTATCTGTTCATACATCTGGGCAAAATTTTCAGTCCGGTGGCCGATGATCGGCTTCGAGATGGCCGCTGTCACCGTTGGAGGCACAGGTGTCGGTCCTGGTACCATTAAATACTGTTTATCCTGCATTTTTTTAGTATCCCCTTTCATCAAAATAAAAATTTAGCCTAAAATCAATTAAACCCCCCGTCTCTGTAAAATTTTACAGGGACGAGAGGTTTTTCTCCCGCGGTGCCACCCTTATTGATCGGATATTATCCGGTCCTCTCGAGTATGTGATAACGGGAACCGCCCGTGTCCGCCTACTGCTGTTTTCAACGGACCCCCTCGGGGGAGCCTTTTCGTCCTGACGAAATTGCCGGTTCACAGCCGCCACCGGCTCTCTGAAAATTTCGGCGGATTACTTTACCCCTTCACCGGGTTAGTATGTCTAAATTTAAATATGATTAAAATATTACTACACCAGGCAATGTTTTGCAATAGCCTAATTTAATTACGCGCTTTTCTAAATATTAAAAACAATTCGTTAAACTTTTAAATTCTGTTAACCCTGTGTTATTTTCTTTATCTTGCTTAAAACAATTTGACAGGATTAACAGGACTATTTGGATTTACAGGATTTGAAGGCTCTCAATAAAAATAAAATCATTGCATTCTTTGCAAGCTTGTAGACCTTTTCGTTTTTTATAATTAATTATAAATATTTTTAATCCTGTTAATCCTGTCAGTTTGTTTTATATTTCTCTGATTTCCAACCTCCGACGACCGGCCTCTTAAATTACCAGCCGCGGTCCTGCATTTTATGTTCGGGGGCGATAGTTTGTATTTCCAGGCCGGGCATGGCCTCACCCAAATTTTTGGAGACTTCCGCCAGAATTTGCGGGTCATTATAGTGAGTAGTGGCCGCTACGATAGCTTTTGCCCTGGCGGCGGGATCTTTTGATTTAAATATGCCTGAGCCGACAAAAATGCCGTCGCAACCCAGGTTCATCATTAAGGCTGCATCGGCGGGAGTGGCTATGCCTCCGGCGGCAAAATTCACTACCGGCAGGCGCCCATTTTCCGCCACCTCCAATAAAAGGTGATATGGGGCGCCCATATCTTTGGCTGCAGACATTAATTCCTCTTTTGGCATGTTTTGCACGCGCCTTATTTCTCCCATCACCATTCTTATATGCCTTACGGCCTCAACCACGTTTCCAGTACCCGCCTCTCCTTTGGTCCTGATCATCGCCGCTCCCTCACCAATGCGCCTGAGCGCCTCGCCCAAATTGCGGGCGCCGCAAACAAACGGCACATTGAAGGAATTTTTATCTATGTGGAAGCTTTCATCCGCCGGTGTAAGTACTTCACTTTCATCAATACAGTCCACGCCCAGCGCTTCCAAAATTTGCGCCTCAACAAAATGGCCGATGCGGGCTTTGGCCATCACAGGAATTGTCACGGACTCCATAATGCGTATGATTATAGTGGGGTCGGCCATCCTGGCCACACCTCCGGCTGCCCTGATATCCGCCGGAACCCGTTCCAAAGCCATTACAGCGCAAGCTCCCGCCTCTTCTGCTATCTTAGCCTGCTCGGGAGTTGTGACATCCATAATCACGCCGCCCTTTAATTTTTCCACAAGGCCTTTTTTTACAGACCAGGTCCCCTTTTCCACCACAAAAAATGCCTCCAATCAAGTCCTTTTTAACTATCAAGTTATTTTATAATAATTTATATGCAAAAACAAGTGAATCTGCAGACAGGCAAGACTTTATGTCTCCGTGGCGACCCCCTTGATTTCTGAATCGACCCGGGCCATGGCCACCACGGTATCTCCTTGATCAAGCTTCATCAGGGTAACTCCCTGGGTAGCCCGGCCAATTTTAGAGATATCCTCAGCGCTGAACCTGATCGCAATCCCTTCAGCGCTGACCATCATAATTTCCTCATCGTTTTTAACTACCTGTACAGCTACAACAGGGCCGTTCCTCTTGTTCGCTTTGATGTTAATAACACCTTTGCCGCCCCTGGTCTGCGCGCGGTACTCGGTAAGCAGGGTCCGTTTGCCAAACCCATTGGCTGTTACTGTGAGCAAATATGCCTCGGGCCGCACGGTCTCCATACCTACAACCGCGTCACCGGCCTTCAGACTGACTCCCTTTACACCGCGAGTATTGCGGCCCATCGGACGCACCTGCTCCTCCGGAAAACGGATGGCCAGCCCTTTTCTTGTAGCCAGTACGATCTGTTCTTCCCCGTTGGTGAGTTTTACATCCACAAGCTGGTCCTCTTCATTCAGGGAGATGGCTATAATGCCGTCCCGCCGGGAGTTGTCATACTGATCAAGGGATGTTTTTTTGACCAGGCCGTACCGGGTGGCCATGAACAGGTATTGCTCGCAGTCAAATTCTTTGATCGGGATCACCGCCGTAATTTTTTCATCGCCGCCAATATAGAGCAGGTTAACGATCGCGGTGCCCCTGGCCTGCCGTCCGGCTTCGGGTATTTCATGCACCTTCAGGCGGAATACCTTGCCCCGGTTGGTAAAAAACAGGAAAAAGTGATGTGTTGTAGTCACAAAGAGGTGCCGCACGAAATCTTCCGTTTTAGTGCCCATGGCCATGACGCCACGGCCGCCGCGGCGCTGGTTCCGGTAGGTGTCCAGGGGGATTCTCTTTATATAGCCCTGGTTGGTGATTGTTATTACAACGTCTTCTTCCGGAATCAGGTCCTCGATTTCCAATGTCATTTCTTCATCCGATACAAAGGTGCGCCGTGTGTCGGCATATTTTTTCTTAACTGCTAATAGCTCTTTTTTAATGATATCAAGGACCTTCTGCTCGCTTTCCAGAATGCCGCGCAGGTAAGCAATTTTGGCCAGGAGCTCATTGTATTCCTGATCGAGTTTTTCGCGCTCCAGACCGGTCAGTTGCCGCAGCCGCATTTCAACGATAGCTTCCGCCTGTTTTTCCGATAACGAAAATCTTTCACGTAAAGCTTTTTTGGCTATATTTGTGGTGTGGGAAGACCGGATTATTTTTATAACCTCGTCCAGGTAGGCAATGGCTATGCGCAGTCCCTCTAAAATATGCGCGCGTTCCTCGGCCTTTCTAAGATCAAAGCGTGTGCGTCTGACGATAACATCTTTTTGGTGTTCCAGGTAATAAAATAATACCTGTTTCAAGTTTAATACCCGTGGCTGCCCGTCCACCAGAGCCAGCATAATCACCCCGAAGCTATCCTGCAGCTGGGTGTGTTTGTAAAGTTGGTTTAGGATTACCTGTGGGTTGGCATCCCGCCGGAGTTCAATCATGATCCTCATGCCGCGGCGGTCGGATTCGTCCCTCAGATCAGTGATCCCGTCAATCTTCTTGTTCTTAACCAGATCGGCTATTTTTTCTATCAACTTGGCTTTGTTGACCTGGTAAGGTATTTCATTAACAATAATGCGGCTTTTACCGTTATTGGCTTTTTCGATCGAGGTCTGGGCACGCACTTTAATAGCTCCCCTGCCGGTGCGATAAGCGTTCAGGATGCCTCCCCTGCCCATAATTTTACCGCCGGTGGGAAAATCAGGCCCCTTGATTACGGTCATAATATCTTTGACCTCTGCTTCGGGGTTGTTGATCAGCATGATCACCCCGTCAATCACCTCGGCCAGGTTATGGGGGGGTATGTTGGTGGCCATGCCCACGGCTATGCCGGCCGACCCGTTTATCAGCAGGTTTGGTATACGGCAAGGCAGAACGGTTGGTTCCTCGGTTTTTTCATCGTAGTTGGGAATAAAGTCGACCGTTTCTTTTTCAATATCCACCAGCATTTCTGTGGCTATCCTGGCCATCCGCGCTTCGGTGTACCGCATGGCCGCAGCGGAGTCGCCATCCACAGAGCCAAAGTTGCCATGGCCGTCCACCAGAGGATAACGACTGGCAAAATCCTGGGCCAACCTGACCAGGGCGTCATATACGGCAACATCACCGTGCGGGTGATATTTTGCCAGGACCTCCCCTACTATATAAGCAGATTTGCGGTGAGACTTGTCCGGCGTCAGGCCCAGAGAATGCATGGCATACAGAATGCGGCGGTGTACCGGCTTTAAGCCGTCCCTCACATCCGGCAGCGCCCGTCCCACAATAACGCTCATGGCGTAATCGAGGTAAGAGTGCTTCATTTCTTCATTTATATCAATTGGAACCACTTTACCGGTTAAAGACGGCAAGTTGGTCACCTCCAGATAAAGTTACCAGGGGAATTATACCAAAATAAAGGCGCAATTGCAATTTATCAGATTCAGACAGGGCTAAAAAGAGCAGGCTATCCAGCCCGCTCTAAATATCCTGGTCAAAAAATGAACCTGTGTTGTTGCTGCCTTTGGCGGCATGGCTGAAAACAAGGGCATGTCTACCCCGGGGCATCGAGCTGTAACCCCGTTGATTATAGCCTCCTGGCCGCTGCGGCAGCGCCGGGTCCCTGTTTTTCCCCCCAGGCCTGGTAACGCCTGAGAGTTTCATACAATCAAACTGCCTCACCTCAAATCCTCTTATTTATTTTGCCTTTCTCTTAATCGATACGTACGTACGAAATATTTTCCTGCCGTTTTTCCGGGGAGCAAGTTTCAAATTCTGCCTGAACCTGCCCATTAATGTCTGCGCCCAGCGCCTTGGGATAACTATTATTTTTGTTTCCCCCAACCAAACACCTCCCTTTCCTCATGTTTCTTATGCTTTAACCTTTTAAGGCCCCCTGATGACGTGGGTACCTGCCTGCATTATTATTGATATTATGATTACCGCAGACCATTTGATCTGTTCGGCCATGACGCCAACCTTAAATATGATTTTTTCCCTGAAAAACGTTTTCATCTCGTTAAGCACAACGGGCGCAGCGGCGATAACATCCTGCAGAAAGTGGACTGATTTTTCCGTAACGGCGCCGGCTAAAAAAGCCATTACCAGGAGCAGCGCCACCATAAATAGAGATTTTGCTTTTTTTGCCTTTGTCGGCCTGTAGACAGTGACCGTTTTCATTCTATCCTCTCCTTTGGTTACCCATTTAAGAAAGGCCGGTTGATTAAAATATAGATTTATTGTTTGTTATTGCGGCTTTCAGCTCCCTCTAATTTGATTTCAAATCGATCTATATTCAATTGTCTGCTGCCGTCTCTAAATTTTTCCGGCATTCAGACAGTAACTGTTTTTTAAACCGGACGCTATTTATTGATGTTGCCCCGCAGCGGGCTGTTTACATATAATTCCAGGTGTTTTAATTTAAATACTAACATATGGATGCAAATCCGCTATGAGGCAATATTTGGAAATTATCTCTGTCCATCTTGCGCTATTTCGTTATTTCTTCGTTTTCCTAATAATTAGAACGCTGAAAAAATTAAAAACCACCTGTCGCAAAACGGGTGGTTTTCTAGATGCTTCTTTTTACTTTTAAACGGCCTTAAAACACAGGCGCTTATCTTTAAACATCCAGGTTTCGCACCAGACGGGCGTTTTCTACGATATACACCCGCCGGGGCTCTACCCTGTCACCCATCAGCATGGAGAAGATAAAGTCCGCTTCAATAGCGTCTTCCAGGGTAACCTGCAGCACGGTTCTGGTTTCCGGATCCATGGTGGTTTCCCAGAGCTGAATAGCGTCCATCTCACCTAGGCCTTTATACCTCTGGATGGAGACGCCTCCTCTGCCGATCTCACTCAAGTGTTTTTCCAGTTCGGCGTCGTTGTAGACGTATTTTTCATTTTTCCCCTTCTTTACCCTGTATAATGGCGGCTGCGCGATATAAACATATCCCGCTTCGATTAGCGGCTTCATGTAACGGTAGAAGAAAGTCAGCAGCAGCGTGCGGATATGAGCGCCGTCAATATCGGCGTCAGACATCAGGATCACCTTGTGGTACCTGGCCTTGGAAATATCAAATTCTTCACTGATGCCTGTCCCCAGGGCAGTAATCATGGACCGGATTTCTTCGTTGCCCAGAATTTTGTCCAGGCGGGCTTTCTCTACATTTAAAATTTTTCCTCGCAGGGGCAGTATGGCCTGAAAACGCCTGTCCCGGCCCTGTTTGGCCGAACCGCCGGCGGAGTCGCCCTCTACTAGATACAACTCGCAGGCCGATGGGTCCCGTTCGGAACAGTCCGCCAGTTTGCCCGGCAGGGTTAAGCTCTCCAGGGCGCTTTTGCGCCTGGTCAGTTCTTTGGCCTTGCGGGCAGCCTCGCGCGCCCGGGAGGATGTGATGGATTTTTCCAGAATAACCTTGGCAACAGAGGGGTTTTCCTCAAGATATGTGCCCAACCCCTCGCTCACCACCGTATCGACGATACTTCTTACTTCACTGTTGCCGAGTTTGGTCTTGGTCTGTCCCTCAAATTGCGGCTCCGGCACCTTCACACTAATCACTGCTGTAAGCCCTTCCCTGATATCCTCTCCCATCAGGTTGCTCACACCGTTTTTCAGCAAGTTGTATTTGCGCCCGTAGTCATTAATCACCCTGGTGAGGGCGGCCTTAAAACCAGCCTCGTGCGTCCCTCCGTCAATAGTGTGGATGTTGTTGGCATAAGAAAAAATATTGTCTACGGCGTAGGAATCTGTGTACTGCAGGGCTATTTCCACCAGCACATCGTCTTTCTGTTTTTGTAAATAGATCGGTTTGGGATGAAGCGGCGCTTTGCTCCTGTTCAGATGTATAACGTAATCTCTGATGCCGCCCTCATGCTCGTACTCCACCACCTGGTCTGAGCGCTTGTCTTTAAGAATGATTTTCAAACCCGCGTTCAGAAAAGACAACTCTCTTAAACGCAGGGCTAGTGTATCCTGGTTAAAAACAAGATCTTCAAATATTTGATAATCCGGTTTAAAGCTTATTTTTGTCCCGTTTGTCTTGCTCTTCCCTATTATTTTTAACTCGGTAACCGGTACGCCCCTGTTATATTTTTGATAATAAACATTCCCGTTGAGACTGACTTCCACCTCAAGCCACTCGGAAAGCGCGTTTACCACTGAAACGCCCACACCGTGCAGCCCGCCGGATACTTTATAGCCGCCGCCGCCGAACTTGCCGCCGGCGTGCAGTATGGTCAGCACCACTTCCACAGCCGGCCGTCCTGTTTGGGATTGTATACCGACAGGGATGCCCCGGCCGTTATCAATGACTACTATAGAATTATCTTCGTTGATAACTACCTCGATCTCGTCGCAGAAGCCGGCCATAGCCTCGTCTATGCTATTGTCCACCACCTCATATACCAGGTGATGAAGGCCCCTGGAGCTTGTACTCCCAATATACATGCTGGGCCTGCGCCTTACTGCCTCCAGACCTTCCAGAACCTGAATCTCTTCAGCGTCATAACGGTTGTTTGCGCTGATTTCACTCAATTAGGAAACACTCCTTTAAGTTCAAAAAGTATCGTCTTTATTTTAGCAAAACACAGTGACAGAATTTAAACAACAATCTTAACAGGAATTAAAATTTTAAAGTGAAGTAATTCTTTCCGCTCTTTTCTTTAAGGTGCTGCATGAAATTGGCGACATGTATATATTCCTGGTTGTTATTACAATGGATTTTTCCTTATTTTTTTTATAAATTTTTTTAATGAAACCCTCATCCCCGGCAATTTCCATAAACTCTTTTGTCGCATCCGCCTGCGCGGTACGGACACCCAGGATAGCGATAATATCCTCCTTTGGGACCACGACATTTCTTCCAAGATGTAAAAACATGCTATTCCCCCTCAACAATATCAACAATCCTGCCCGCATGTACAATAAATTTTTTAACAGTAAAACCGTCCTTAAGCGTAACTTTATGATCACCTGTAGTGGTTACAAATGTCTGGACCAGGCCTCCCACCCGTTTTAACAGAGCCCGGCGCCGGTTTTCATCAAGTTCAAAGAATACATCGTCGAGCAGCAGGAGCGGGTATTCACCTATTTCCTTATGCCATTGCAGGATTTGAGAAATTTTCAGTGTTAAAACTATGGTCCGCTGCTGGCCCTGAGAACCATAGGTCCTGGCGTCTCTGTTATTAATATATAAAGAAAAATCATCCCGGTGCGGACCAATCAAGGTTTGCGCGCGTTTAATTTCTTCTTCTTCAATTTCCCGCAAACCTTTTATAAACTGGCTGTATATGTCTTCTACCGAAGACGGGACATTTATTTTAAGTGTGGAAAGGTACCTGATATCGAGGTCTTCTTTGGCGCCTGTTAAATCATGGTGGATATCCCTGATCAGGGGACTAAACAGTTTAAAAATTTCTATCCGCTGCAAAAGTAACCTCGACCCATACTGGCAGAACTGTTCATTCCATACCTGAAGCGAGCTGTTTTTTTCTTTTTTGTCTTTTATTTCTCTCAGCAAGTTGTTACGCTGCATCAGCACCCTGTTATACTGCCCAAGTAAATAGCCATACTGTGGATAAAAAGGACCGAACTCAAGATCCAGAAAACGCCGTCTTTCAAGCGGGGAACCTTTAACCAGGGCCAGGTCCTCCGGTTTAAATAAAACTACCCCCGGCCATCCCTGTGGGTAACCTCTGGTTAAAATACCGTTTACCTCAATTCTTTTTTTGCCCGGCAAGAGCTCTGCCCTTACCTCAACCTGCCTGTTATTGGTCTCAAACAGAGAGTTTATATACGAAAATTCCTTCTGCCAGGATATTATTTCACTTTCCCTCTGTGTGCGAAATGATTTACCCGTACAAGAAAGATAAATTGCCTCGAGTAAATTGGTCTTCCCCTGGGCGTTAGAGCCGCTAAATATATTAAAAAATAAATCCGGCTCAATTACCTGACTGCTGTAATTTCTTAAGTTGGCTATTTCCAGGCGCTTGAGGTACAATCAATCAGCTCTCCTCGCGCAGCCGGACCGGCAGGAGCAGAGAAAGATATTCCATCTCCCCTACAGGTTTAATTATTACCGGGCTCAATGGGCCGGTAAACTCCAGGATTACTTCTTCTGTGCCGATTGCCTTCAATGCGTCGCTTAAATACCTGGCGTTAAAAGCAAACCGCAGGTCTTCCCCCTCCTGGAAAACAGATATTTCCTCCCGCACACGGCCAGCCTCCGTATTAACTGATACTACGAGAATATTATCACCAATGTTAATTTTAATTACCGGCGCACCTTCCCTGGCCAACAGGGCCGCCCTTTCCGATGCCTCGGCCAGATCCCGGGCTTTTAAACGGGTTCTGGTTACATAGTCATTTGGTATGACCTGCCGGTAATTGGGAAAATTACCTCCGATGAGCCTTGAAACTAAATATACATTTTCAGTTTTAAAAATCACCTGATTTTCCGCCACGGTAATTTCCAGGGGTTGATCGGACAAGCCGGCGACCTTGATCAGTTCATTAAGAGTTTTTCCAGGAATTATTAAATTTATATTAAGCTCACCAATATTATCCAGTAAAATTTTTCGCCAGGCCAAACGGTGGGTATCGGTGGCCACGATATTTACTTCGCCATTGCTTATCTCGAAAAGTACTCCTGTGTAAAGGGGCCTGTTTTCATCCCTGGCTGTGGCAAAGATTACCTGAGAAATGACTTCTTTTAAAATTTCTCCAGGAATGCTAAATTTTGTATCACCCACAGGCAAAGGCAATTCAGGAAATTCTTCCACCGGGTAACCGTTGATATTGGCTTCAGATTGACCGTATTTTACAGTCACGCTTCCGTTAAGAGGATCCGATTTGAAAAAAATTGTCACGTCGGGAAACCGCCTGACTAATTCTGTTATTACCTTTGCCGGCAGGACCGCCTTTCCCTGCTCAATTACCTCTGCCGGGAATGAATAACTTATACCCAGTTCCAGATCTGTCGCAGAGATAACCACATTGCCCTCCTCCGCCTCAAATTTTATGCCGCTTAGTATGGGCAGGGGATTTTTCAATGAAACTGCTCTTTGCACAACCTGCACGGCGTTGAGCAACTCCTCTTTATCGCTGGTAAAATTCATTTAAAATTCTCCCATCATTAATCATTATTATATTTATTAACTAGTAATAGTAGTAGCTGTGATTATGTGCATAAGGCCCAATAAACGTTTCACCAAATGAAAAAACGCCTGTTTATAAAAAAACAATTAAATCAACCGGTAAAAAAGAATGTCAAAATATGTCTGAAGTTATCCACAGAAATAGTAACAATCTATACATTAATCTGCACAAAGAAAATTTAACTTTTTTTAATCAAGTTGATTAGATCCTTGATAGTGTCCTGAAAAATACTATTTTCTTTTAACTCATCGTTTATTCTATCATAAGCGTGGATAACAGTGGTATGGTCCCTACCGCCAAAAAAATTGCCTACCTGGGGCAGAGATGCGTCAGTTAGTTCTCTTGACAGGTACATAGCTATCTGTCGAGGAAAAGAAATTGAACGATTTCTTTTTTTAGACTTAAAGTCTTCAACCTTCAGGTTGTAAAAATCCGCCACAACTTCTTGAATAAGTTGAATGGTAATCGGGCGGGGACGATTGGGCATAATATCCTTCAGCACTTCTGCGGCCATTTCTGGATTTATTTCTTTTCCGTTTAAGGAAGAACTAGCTATGACACGGTTTAATGCCCCTTCCAGAATACGAATATTCGATTGTATTTTATTGGCAATAAAAGCAATTGTATCATCTGGCACTGTTAAATTTTCCAATTGTGATTTTTTACGTAAAATTGCAATCCTTGTTTCCAGATCCGGCGGCTGAATATCAGTGATCAGACCCCATTCAAAACGGGAGCGGAGCCTGTCTTCCAGGGTAGGAATTTCTCTTGGCGGGCGATCGCTGGAAATGATTATTTGCTTATTCGCCTCATACAGTGTGTTGAATGTATGGAAAAATTCTTCCTGTGTCCGTTCTTTACCAGCTAGAAATTGAATATCGTCAACCAGTAGAATATCCATACCGCGGTATTTATTTCTAAATCCCACAGTTTTGTCATCACGGATGGAGTTGATTAATTCATTGGTAAATTTTTCTGAGGTAACGTAGAACACCTTCAGCCAGGAGCTGTGTTCCATAATATGTTGACCGATGGCGTGCATCAGGTGTGTCTTACCCAAACCAACACCGCCGTATATAAACAATGGGTTATAAGATTTGGCCGGAGCCTCCGATACGGCCAGGCAGGCGGCGTGGGTAAACCTGTTGCTGTTACCGACAATAAAAGTATCAAAGGTGTACTTTGGGTTCAGTGGTGATGATTGGTAACTTTCTGCTGGTTTTTGAAAAATATTGTTTTGCATGCCCAGTATTTCACTTGATAGGAAAAACTGGATGCTGATATCCTGCCTGGTTATATCTTGCAAAACGTTTTTTAAAATTGGCGCATAACGTTCACTGAGCCACCCGCGCGAGAAATCATTAGGCGCCTCGATAATAATGGTATTATCGTGACAGCCAAGTGGTTTTAAGGGTCTCAGCCATGTATCGAACGCATTTTTATTAATTTTTTTTTCTAAAACCTTTAGTGCCTTTTCCCAGAGAACCAGCACTTCACTTTTAAGCATGATCAGCCCCCTGATAAAATAAAAAATACAAGCCTAAAAATCCCCCCTGACTTAAGGGAGTCATTCCAGGTTTGGTTATCTACAAATTAATCCACATTATAATATTGAGATTGTTGAAAACGTTGTTTAAGTTAGCTACATAGCCATTAAAATAATACCAAAATTTACTTTAGTTATCAACAGGCTTTTGGAATTAACCGGTCCTACAGGCCATAACGCCATTGAGGTTGTTTCTTGACGTTGGAAATTGATTACTATATAATAATTGTGTGCGTCTGCCGGAAGAGGCTTTTTGGTGTTTTTCGCAAAAAAGGAGGTGTTAATATTGAAACGTACTTATCAGCCAAAAACGCGTAAACATAAAAAAGTACATGGCTTTCTGAAAAGAATGGCTACCTCATCAGGAAGGAATGTAATAAAGAGAAGGAGGGTTAAAGGCAGGAAAAGATTAACCGCTTAAGGCCGCTTAATCAAAGTGGCCTTTATAAATATTACTGACATTTTAGGTATTATAGTATTGTTTTGCGGTTATAATGTATAATGGAAAACTGTTTTTTATTAGATGTATGTCTGAGAGTGATTAAAAAACCTTCAGAGGATTAGATGAAAGTCCTTATCACACTAAAAAAAAATAAGGAATATAGACACGTGTACAGCCGGGGAAAATCTTATGCAGACCGTTACCTGGTAATATATTATTTGTCTAATAATTTGGATTTTTGTCGATTTGGTTTTACTGTGAGCAAAAAGACAGGCAACGCTGTTACCAGAAACAGGGTCAGGCGCTTGTTGAAGGAAGTGTGCCGGCTAAATAGTAATGTTTTTACAGGGGGGTTTGACCTGGTGTTGGTGGCCCGCCGCAGCATTGTGGGTTTAGACTTCTGGCGGGTTGAAGAAAGTTTATTAAGAATAATAAAAAAAATTTATAAAAGGTGATTTTTTGAAAGTCTTATTGCTTACTATAATCAGGATCTACCAGCTATTTTTATCACCGCTGAAAAAGCCCAGTTGCCGTTTTTATCCCACCTGTTCTCATTACGCGTTGCAGGCGGTGGAAAAGCATGGTGCTATTAAGGGATCCTGGATGGCTCTGGTCAGGCTGGCGAAATGCCATCCGTTTCATCCCGGGGGATACGATCCGGTGTAAAGCAGTATAAAAAGCCGCTCGACTTTTAATAGTCCATTTAAGGAGGCGGGGATAATTTTTCAAAGTATTGTTGATGGGATGACCTGGCTCTTAAATAACCTCTATTATTTAACCGGTTCTGTAGGTTTTCCCAGTTATGCGCTAGCCATAATCCTGCTTACTATCCTGATCAAAATAATCCTGTACCCGCTAACGCAAAAACAAATGAAGTCAATGATGGGTATGCAGAAGATACAGCCAAAGATCAAGGAAATCCAAGATAGGTGGAAAAAAAAGGATCCCAAAAAAATGCAGGAAGAAATTATGAAGCTATACAAGGAGCATAATATCAATCCTGCCGCAGGCTGTTTACCCCTTTTGATCCAGATGCCGATTTTAATAGCCCTGTACCGGTCCTTGTTTACCTTTGACTATGTAAACCCGGCCCATGCGACTTTTTTTTGGTTGCCAAATTTGACTGATGTGGATCCTTTCTTTATATTACCTGTTTTGGCGGGGGTTACAACCTATTTTCAATCAAAGATGACGATGACAAGCAACGATCCGACACAAAGAATGATGCTATACACCATGCCGGTTTTTATCGGGTATATATCAGCCAAGGTTCCCGCCGGACTGGCGCTGTACTGGGTTGTGTTCAATATAGCCGGCATTGTCCAGCAGTATTTTATTAATAAGCAAATCCTACCTGTGAAAGGGGAGGTTAGCGGAAAGTGAAATTCATCGAAGAAATAGGGAAAACCATAGATGAGGCAGTTGACAAGGCGTTGAAAGAGCTTGACGCCACCAGAGACGAAGTTGAAGTGGACGTACTGGAAGAACCCTCCAGGGGTATATTCGGTTTAATCAAAGTGAGACCGGCCAGAGTAAAGGTGACACTGAAAGATAATCCGCTTAAAAAGGCCTCCGGTTTACTGAAAAGTATTTTTCAGACCATGGATCTTGATATTAAAATAAATATTTCAGAAAATGACAAGACTATGTTTATAAATCTGGAAGGAACTGACCTGGGTATTTTAATCGGACGGCGGGGTGAGACGCTCGACGCCCTGCAGTACCTGCTCAACCTGGCGGTGAATAAGAATCAGGAAATCAGAAAAAAAATTATTATTGACATAGAGGGATATCGCGACAGGCGTGAAAAAACTCTGCAGAGGCTGGCTATAAAACTGGCGGACAAGGCCAGGCAAAGAGGGAGAAACGTAGTTTTGGAGCCAATGAGCTCACAAGAACGGCGCATTATACACACTGCCCTGCAGGGAAGGGACGACATATACACTTTTAGTGAAGGGGACGAACCTTACCGCAAAATTATAATATCCCCCAAGAAATAAAAAAAACCCAGCGGAAAGTAACCGCTGGGTTTTTTAAAAATAAGACACCGGAGGACGGCGCTTTGTTCGAAGACACTATTGCCGCGATTTCAACCCCTTTGGGCGAAGGGGGTATCGGAATAGTCAGAGTAAGCGGGCCGGCGGCTGTAAAAATTGCCGGCAAAATATTTAAGGCCAGACGAGGCGAATGGGCCGGCGCTGAAGGCGGCAGACTTATTTACGGTCATATTTATGATTTTGCCGGCGCGCTAGTAGACGAAGTCCTTTTAGGTTATATGAAAGCCCCCCATACATATACGCGGGAAGATGTAGTAGAGATTAATTGCCACGGGGGAGCGTTGCCCCTGAAAAAAATACTGGAGTTAACGCTGGCTGCGGGAGCGCGTTTAGCTAAACCGGGCGAATTTAGCATGAGGGCTTTTTTAAACGGCAGGATGGACCTGGCCCAGGCCGAATCTGTAATAGATATAATACGCGCTAAAACAGAAGGTGGGTTAAAGCTGGCGGTAGGCCAGCTCAAAGGGGTACTTTCCGAAAAAATATATTCCTTGCAGGACAAGCTTTTGGGTCTGCTGGCCCGGGTAGAGGCAAATATTGATTTTCCTGATGAAGATCTGGAAGAAGGGACTATGCAGGAAATAGCGCTGCAAAGCGCAAAAATTAGTGAAGAGTTGCAAGAATTAATCAGGGGCGCCGATGCCGGGAAAATATACCGGGAAGGGATCAGCACGATTATTATCGGACGGCCCAACGTGGGCAAGTCATCCCTGCTAAACGCCCTGTTGCGGGAAAACAGGGCTATTGTTACAGATATACCTGGCACAACAAGGGATATCATTGAGGAAATAATAAATATCGATGGACTGCCCCTAAAAATAATTGACACGGCGGGGCTGCATGAGACAGAAGATATTATTGAAAAGATCGGTATTAAAAAGACAAAAGAGATAATTGAAAAAGCCGGCCTCGTGCTCCTGGTCCTTGACGCCGCAAGGGAATTAACAGGAGAAGACCTGGCGATTATTAATTCTGTAGGTGACAAGAAAATAATCTTTCTGATAAATAAAGCAGACATTGCAGAGAAAAGGATTGACCAAAATAAGGTAGCCGCACACGCGGCAGGACGGCCGCTCTTATGGATTTCGGCAAAAAAAGGTACAGGGCTGGATCAACTGAAAAAGATAATTTTTAAAATGGCTCTGGAAGGGCGAATAGCAAATTCTGATGAAGTAATGGTAAGCAGTGTAAGGCACAAGCATGCTTTGGAAAAAGCGGCGGCCTACCTGGCGGACGCGCAGGCAGGCATTGGGGACAGCGTTCCAGTTGATATAATCGCTATAGATATCCGTGCGGCCTGGGAGGCGCTGGGTGAAATAACCGGATCGACAGTAACGGAGGACCTATTGGACAGGATATTCGCCGATTTTTGTATCGGGAAGTGAGGCGGCGCAAGTGGAGTATTCAGCCGGAAAATATGATGTTGTAGTGATCGGGGCAGGGCACGCGGGCTGCGAGGCCGGACTAGCCGCAGCCAGGATGGGATGCCGTGTCCTGGTGCTGACCCTGAACCTGGATAATGTCGCCCTGATGCCCTGCAATCCGGCAGTGGGCGGTCCGGCCAAGGGACACCTGGTACGGGAAGTAGACGCCCTGGGCGGTGAAATCGGGCTGAACACCGACCGCCATTCTATCCAAATGCGTCTCTTAAACACGGCTAAAGGCCCTGCTGTACATGCGCTGCGGGCGCAGGCGGACAAAAAGAGCTACCAGGAAGGCATGAAGCAGGCGCTGGAGATGCAGCCGGGGCTCGATTTGAAACAGGCGCTGGTCGAAAGGCTGATGGTTGCAAAGGGAAAGATCAGCGGTGTTGTAACCAGCACCGGCGCGGTTTTTCAGGCCGGGGCGGTTGTGCTGACCACAGGCACCTATTTAAAAGGAAAAATTATTATCGGCGGCCTTTCTTTTTCCGGCGGGCCAAACGGGCAGTTTCCCTCTATCGCGCTATCCGGCAGCCTGAAGGAACTGGGGTTTAAGCTGGGACGCTTTAAAACCGGCACACCGGCCAGGATTGACCGCAACAGCGTCGATTTCAGCCGTATGGCCATCCAACCGGGTGATGAAAAGACCCATAATTTTTCCTTTATATCGGATATTAAAAAAAGGGAACAGGTACCCTGCTGGCTTACCTACACCACAGCGGAAACGCACCGGATCATACTTGACAACCTGTACCGGGCGCCTCTTTATACCGGGCTTATTCAGACCCGGGGTCCCCGCTACTGCCCGTCTATAGAAACAAAGGTAGTACGATTTTCAGATAAACCGGCGCACCAGGTATTTATAGAGCCGGAAGGAAGAAACACGGCGGAAATGTATGTGCAGGGCATGTCTACCAGTTTGCCCGAAGACGTGCAGTTAGCCATGCTGCGCACCTTGCCCGGTTTAGAAAAGGTAGAGATCATGCGGGCCGGCTACGCCATTGAATACGATTATATTATTCCTACGCAGTTGAAACTGTCTCTGGAAACAAAAACTGTGCCCGGTCTTTTTACGGCCGGCCAGATCAACGGCACTTCGGGTTACGAGGAAGCGGCGGCTCAGGGTATTGTTGCAGGAATAAATGCCGCCCTGTATGTGCGGGGACAGGCGCCTTTTACTCTGGCCCGGTCCGAGGCTTATATAGGTGTAATGATAGATGATCTGGTTACAAAAGAGATTACTGAACCCTACCGCATTCTTACCTCAAGGGCAGAATACAGGCTGCTTTTAAGACAGGATAACGCCGACCTGCGGCTGTCTGAAAAAGGCTATGCTGTGGGACTCGTATCACCGGAAAGGTTTAAAGCCATGGAAAAGAAGAAGAAGATGATTGAAAAGGAAAGGGAGCGGCTGGATCGGACAATGTCGCCGGTAACAGAAGAAACAAAAAAAATTTTACAGGAATTAAACAGTTCTTCACTGCCACAGCAAGGGATTTCTCTCGCCGGGATACTGCGCCGCCCCGAAATAAGCTATGAAAGCCTGCTGCTGCTGCCTGCGGCACACCCTGACCTGCCGGAGGATGTGCGGGAGCAGGTGGAGATCCAGTTGAAATACGAGGGATATATAAAGAAGCAGCAAGCCCAGGTGGAACGGTTTAAAAAAATGGAAGAGAAAAAAATTCCACAGGATCTGGATTATGCCGGGGTGGGCGGTCTTAAAGCCGAAGCGAAGGAAAAGCTGGAGCAGATCAGGCCGGTCTCTATCGGCCAGGCCGGCAGGATAGCGGGTGTTACCCCGGCGGATATTGCGGTGCTGCTAATCCACCTGGAAAAAAGGCGCCGCCGCAAGGAAGGAAAAGAATAAAACAAATTTGACAGGATTGACAGGATTAAAACAAGATTTACAGGATTATAAATTATTTATTTTTATTTATTTATTTTGTAAATATTAGTCTTATAACTTATGTTTGTTAAATTGATTGTTATACGCGGTTTTAATACCAAGAACAATTTTAAATTATTTCATCCTGTTAATCCTGTCAAATTGTTTAAATTTTTAAGGGGCTTTTATGAGCATTTTGAGAGAGACCCTGTCAGGCGGGGCCGCTGAATTGGGAATAAAACTAGCGGATAATCAACTGGACCAGTTTGAAAAATTTTATCACATGGTTGTTGAAACCAATAAAAGCTTTAATCTTACTGCGATAACTGATGAAAAAGAATTTGCGATAAAACACCTGGTTGATTCGCTGACCTGCTTGCATGCTGTTTCCATAAAAAAAGACGCCGCAGTCCTGGATGTGGGCGCCGGCGCCGGATTTCCAGGTATTCCGCTGGCTATATACCGGCCTGACCTTGTGTTAACCATGATCGAAGCAACTGAAAAGAGGGTAAAATTTCTCAAAAAAGTTATATCGGGGTTGAATTTACAGGGTGTGGAAGCTTTTCATGCGCGGGCAGAAGATTTTAGCCGTAAAAGAATATTCAGAGAAAAATATGATCTAGTTGTGTCCAGAGCTGTGGCGCCTCTAGCTGTGCTGGCGGAATATTGCCTGCCACCGCTGCGGACGCAAGGCATTTTTATTGCAATGAAAGGGCCGCACGTAAAAGAAGAGATTAAAACAGCGCAAAATGCCCTGGCCATATTGGGAGGAATTATTAAAGAAATCATTAAAATTGAGCTCCCCGGCCTCGGGGATGAGAGAAAACTGGTAGTGATCAACAAAATTAAAGCTACACCGGACGCTTACCCCAGGCGCTCCGGCATCCCGGCCAAGAAACCCCTTTGAATAGATATCCCCACTCCTTTATAAAATCCGTACCTGCAATTTTCAGGATAGAAATCCATGCTATGTGATTTTATGAAATAAGGCGCGTTAGCAATTTTATTAATACTTTCTGTTGGTAATTATTTATCATTTATGGTTTCCACTGACACTGGTCTGTTTCAATCTTTAAAAATAAGAACCATGATAAAACCTGCTGTAAATTAAGCCAACCTAAAAGGAAATATATTGTCGGATAGAGAAGTAATAGAAAAGTTTTAATAGTACCTGTCGGGGGTGGGACATGGGTAAGACCATAGCAATCGCAAACCAGAAGGGTGGTGTGGCAAAGACCACTACTGCCGTTAACCTTGGCGCCTGGCTTTCTCTCATGGGGCAAAAAGTCCTGCTCATAGACGCTGACCCGCAGGGAAACGCTACAACTGGTGTGGGCGTTGACAAAGAAGCCGTAGAAAACTGCATGTACGATGTCATGATCAACAAAATACCTGTTGTTGAGGCCGTTATACCCAGCGCGGTAGACAACCTCGCTATCCTGCCCGCGACTATAGAACTGGCAGGCGCGGAAATAGAACTGGTCGGTATTACTGAGAGGGAACATGTACTAAAAAAGGCGCTGGCGGCGGTAAAGGAGAGCTACGATTTTATCTTTATAGATTGTCCGCCTTCACTCGGCTTGCTCACCATCAACGCGCTGACAGCAGCGGACTCATTGTTGATCCCCATCCAGTGCGAATATTACGCGCTGGAAGGCCTGGGACAACTGTTAAACACTTTTCAGCGGGTGCAGCAGAATCTTAATAGGGATCTTGTTTTGGAAGGGGTGCTGCTGACCATGTTTGACGGGAGGACGAATTTGTCCATCCAGGTGGTGGATGAAGTTAAAAAATATTTTAAGGACAAGGTTTTTAGATCGATTGTGCCCAGGAACGTCAGGTTGAGCGAAGCGCCAAGCCACGGTAAGCCCGTAATGGTATACGACCGCAGATCCAGGGGATCGGAAGTGTACCATGAGCTGGCAAAAGAGGTGATGGGAATTGACTAAGCGGAGGGGATTGGGTAAAGGGCTGCAGGCATTAATCCCTGTAAAGGAGGAGGCGCTACACAGCAAGGAAGGGCTGCTGGAAATTGATATTGAGGCGATCCGGCCGGCCCAGCATCAGGCCAGGCAGGTCTTCGACCAGGAAAAACTAGCCGGGCTGGCGGATTCGATCAAAAAACACGGGATTATACAGCCAGTGCTGGTAAGGAAGCTGCCTGACGGGAGATATGAACTTATCGCGGGTGAAAGACGCTGGCGGGCCTGCCGGAGCCTGGGGTATAAAACCATAGCGGCGTTTGTTAAGGATTACCCTGATCTGGAAGCCGCGGCCGCTTCATTGATTGAAAATGTGCAGCGGGAAGATCTTAATCCACTGGAGGAGGCTTCTGCTTACCGCCAGTTAATAGAATGTTTTGCCCTGACCCAGGAAGAGGTGGCGGAGAGAGTAGGGAAAAGCAGGCCTCTGATTGCCAACACCTTAAGGCTGCTTGGCCTCCCCGGCAAGATAAAGGAATTAATTTACACAGGAAAAATAAGCGCCGGACATGCGCGGGCGCTGTTAGCGATAAGTGACGCGCAACAACAAATAACTGCAGCAGAAAAAATTGTCGCCCGGCAGTTGAGTGTAAGACAGGCGGAAATAATGGCCAGGGAAGCCGCTGCGGAAAAAAAGGAAACCGCCCCCCAAAAGCAGAAGCCGGCACAGAACCTGATCAAGGCCGGGGAACAACTGGGAGAATTTTTAAAAACAAAGGTAAAGGTGAAAGAAAATCGCGGTGGGGGCGGCAAACTAGAAATTGGTTTCAGCAGCGAAGAAGAACTCGCAAGGATTACGGCGCTTGTTATAAGGGGTGTAAAGAATAGTGAAGAATAATGTTTCACGTGAAACATTTCACAAGGAACGACGGGGGATGTTCTTTTGACAGGCACCATTGTAAATGCGTCAGCAATAGTATTGGGCGCCCTCGCAGGGCTCTTGTTTAGAAAAGGCATGCCGGAAAATATGCGCAACACCATTATGCAGGGGTTAGGACTGGCCATTCTGTTAATCGGACTGCAGATGTCCCTGCAGAGCCAGGAGATACTGGTAGTTGTGGCCAGCCTGGTACTGGGCGGCCTGACCGGGGAACTGCTGAATATTGAGGGGTGGCTCGCTCGCCTGGGATGTTGGGTGGATAATAGAGTAGGCGGAACGGCAGGAGAAGCAGGCAAGGCATTTGTTACGACCAGTCTGATATATTGCGTAGGCGCCATGGCTATTATGGGTTCACTGGAAGAAGGCCTAAACAATAACCATCAAATACTCTTTACCAAGGCTGCCCTGGACGGAGTTTCGGCGGCCTTGTTTGCTTCCACCATGGGGCTGGGTGTTGCCTTTTCCGCATTTCCGGTTTTTGTTTATCAGGGGGCCATCACAATGCTTGCCGCATCGTTAAAGGGATTTTTGAGTCCGGCGGCAGTTCTGGAAATGAGCGCTACCGGCGGTCTGTTAATAGTAGGGATCGGCATTAACATCCTCGGTATTAAGGAAATAAAAGTTGGCAATTTGCTGCCGGCCATATTTTACGCGGTACCGCTGGCGTACTGGCTTCCCAATATTATACCCAAGTGATTATTTTGACTGACTGCAAATTGTTTCACGTGAAACAATATCGAAGGAATAGTTTAGCAAACAACACCAGCCAGTGAAAATATGTTTATTTTTTTAAACATTTTAAATCAGTGAAATGAGAGATTTGGGAGAATAATCACCCCCCTTTTTCCAAATAATATTTCTCGAAAAGGGGGGTGATTATTTGTGAAAAAAATTATTGCTGTAGAAGAGGGACTGTCTAATGTAATTAAGGATTCTCTTGCCGGGGCCGGATATAAGGTAGTTAAACCGGGCGGTGACGAGAAAGTGGACGCTACTGTCGTAACTGGGATGGATATGAATTTTATGGGGATGCAGGATATTACAAACAAGAATCCGGTAATCGATGCCCGCGGCAAGACGGCCGCACAAATCATAAAGGATCTTGAGGCGCGTCTATAGCATATTAAAAACAAAGGTGAATACTGCAATGTGGGATCAAAAAAACAGGGATATGCCGTTACCAGTCTTGCCACAGCATGTCCCCGTTTTATTTATCGGGAGTATACAACCCGGGGGCATTAACAGCCTCGTGCGCTTTGCGGGTGAGTATTATCCATTATAACTTTGCAAAGGCCTTTTACAATTATATCGGCCAGTCCCATCACAATATTCAGACGAGTATTCTGTAGTACCATGTATTCCATGAAGCCGCCAACATTAACAATGCCTGTTATGTGGATCTGTCCTACAGGAGGGAGATGTTTGTTAACGCCGGCGCCCGGGTGAAGAGAACCGTCTGCCAGGTTGATGCAGCCCACGTTTTCAATCCGTCCGAGGCAGGCGTCAATGGCAATAATTAAAGGGTTTTGATATCTGGTATATATTTTTTCCAGGGTATCTTTCAGGTTGCTGGCATGGACCGGATTGTTCAGGGTACCGTAGACCTCAAAATAATCCTGTTTTAGCTGGTCTATTTTGGATCCTACCAGCGGCCCCAGGCAATCCCCGGTGGAACGATCAGTGCCTATGCAGAGCAGGATCCGGGGGCTTTCATAATCATGCTTTTTCAGGCGCAAAGAAAGATCGCCGGCAAGTTTGCTGGGCGCCAGCACGTCTTCCATGCGAATTTTAGTTTTTATAACATTGTTGGATTGCGCCCTTTTGCTAAAAACAGCCATTCTATTTCCCTCCTCAAACAGCCAGACTACTATATCTTATTTCCAAAGGGGGGGGTGGTTATTCCTAATTCACAATAATTCTTAGTCAGAACCTAATTTTGCGGGCATAGAATGGACTTAGACCGCATTATTCTTAAAAACTGCTTTTCACATTCAGCGGCGCATACTATTTTTAGGCGGTGGTTATTATCCGGCAGAGGGAAGGCTTTTCGCTGTTGGCCAAGGTGATCAGCGCCTACATCGGCGCCGTGATCGGCGCCGGATTCGCTTCCGGTCAAGAAATAATGCAGTTTTTTATACTGCACGGCAGCTCCGGGCTGATGGGAGCGGTTTTAGCGACGATCCTTTTCGCCTACCTGGGCGGGCTGGTAATGTTCTTGTCCATAAATATGCATTCCAGCAACTACAGGAAGGTGTTCGGATTTCTGTTGGGAAGCAAGGCAGGGCGTTTTATGGATATGTTGAACCTCTGTATGCTGCTGGGCGGGTTGGGAGTAATGATGGCGGGCAGCGCCGCGGTGTTCAGCGAACATTTTGCCTTGCCGGCCCGGACTGGGATCTGGTCAGTGGCGATTTTGACGTCACTGGTGCTCATGGGCGGGCTGGAAGGTGTCTTAACCGCCAATGTCTGCCTTGTTCCTTTGAAATACCTGGCGGTTGTGGCGATATCTCTTGCTGCGCTTTCAGGCTATCCGGGCGGCCTGGCGGGAATATCAGCCTCAGCGGCGGCAGGAGGGGGCATCACAGGCAATTGGGCGCTGGCCGGGTTTTTATATGTCTCATATAATATGGTGGTGCCGGTGGCGGTCCTTTCTTCCCTGGGCCGGACTGTGCCGTTGAAAACAGGACTGGCAGGAGGATTGCTGGGAGGACTGCTGCTGGGACTGGCCATTTTTCTTGTAACTGCGGCGGGACTGGCCCACCAGCCGGATGCCGCCACATACCAGATCCCCATGCTGTATCTGGCCGGATCTTTTGGTGATGTGCTACGTCTGGGTTTAAGCCTGTTGATCTGGCTGGCAATTTTGACTACGGCGATAGCGAATGCGCACGGTTTTGCCAGCAGGCTTGCTTCTGCGGGGGGAACCCGCTACCGCCTGTATGGCATAGTCGCATGTCTGCTGGCGCTGCCCCTGGCCGGCTTTAGCTTTACCAGCCTGGTCCGTTTTCTTTATCCGCTATTTGGCTATGCCGGTCTGATTCTGATGATTGCGCTGCTTGTCAGACCGTTATTATGTTTTTTCCGGAATCGTTGAAAAGCATTTCACAACCGGGAATTTTTCCTTATAATTAATTAAGTGACATTAAAAACGCAGGGGGGTTTAAAGGTTGAACTGGCTGGACTGGTTGATCGTGGCAGTACTGGTCTTTTCCGCTTTTCAGGGTCTGCGCCGCGGACTGGTGTTAAGTGTGGCAAAACTTGCCGGGGTCCTGCTGGGCTTCGGTCTGGGCATAACCTATTATCGTGATCTCGCCGCTTATCTAAATAACCAGTGGCAATTGAATGATAAAATGATGCCGTTGATCGCTAAAATGATAGAATTTTTCTTTCCGGCCAAGCTGACAGCAGGACCTGCCCTTTTTGCAGGGCCGGCGCCCCAAATTAACCCTTACAGTATGTTGAATTCCTATGGTGAATATCTGGCCGGTTCGTTTACCGCTGTGATAGTTAACACGATTTGTTTTTTAGCCCTGGTGATCATAACGGTCTGGGTAGTAAACCTGGCCGGCCTTATTCTTAGCAGGATAGCGGACTTAAGCTTTTTGGGGCCGCTTAACCGTGTCGGCGGACTTTTTTTTGGTGGGGTCAAGGGGATTATTATTGTGATGATAATTTTGACGCTGATATCGCCTTTCCAGCAGGCTGATCTGTTGCCGCAAAATTTCCCGCAAGCGCCGGGTGGGACACCGTCAAACAGGGGCGGGGTTTTTTCGGATTCCAGGATGTTGCCTTATTTTGTGCCCCTTTTCAACGCCATTGATCGCCCGCTCCCGGGCTTCCCCTTAAATTTGGACGGGGAAAACCCGGTAAAATCAATTTGAGCGATTATAAATATTTTTTCTGAGTAAATACGGTAAAAATGCAGACATTAAAGGCGAAGCGGTATGGTGACACATCTCTATTTCTGCATCATTATATCGTTGCATGGCGCCAGGCAGAGGAATGGGGACACATCTCAGCTTATGGGCATTCCTCCGGGGTCGAGATATGTCCCCGATCCGATCGGGATGGCTGGGGCATG
The DNA here is from genome assembly GCA_018435055.1 of Pelotomaculum sp. GTDB lineage: Bacteria > Bacillota > Desulfotomaculia > Desulfotomaculales > Pelotomaculaceae > Syntrophopropionicum. The sequence goes on from JAHDOA010000020.1 coordinate 122,649, forward strand.
TTAAGAAAATGATCATTAAAAACGGTACAGGTATCCTGACAAAGGGAGGTTTGAAAATGACTGATAACAAGGAACAGCACCCTGCGGCTAGGTTGGCGTACCGCAGGGACAACGCCTGGGACCGTATGGGTAGCGGCGAAAGAAGCGCGGCGCAGGCTTTTTGCGAGAAATATAAAAGGTTTCTGGGATCCGCAAAAACGGAACGGGAAGCGGTGGCTGCCGCGCAGGTTCACCTGGTAGAGGCGGGTTTCCGCCCTCTGCCGGATACCGCCATGTTGAGACCGGGGGATAAGGTCTATACTGTAAACCGCCGCAAGGCATTAATTGCGTCCGTTATCGGAAAAAACCCGGCGGCGTCCGGTTTCAACATCATCGGCGCGCACATTGACAGTCCCCGCCTGGATTTGAAGCCGCAGCCTCTTTATGAGGAGGACGGTTTGGCCTTGCTTAAGACTCATTATTACGGGGGGATAAAGAAATACCAGTGGCTTTCCGTACCGCTGGCCATGCACGGTGTGGTAATTAAAGGTGACGGGACCGCAGTCTCTGTTGTAATCGGGGAAAAGCCGGGGGAACCCGTTTTTACCGTGGCTGATCTTTTGCCGCATCTGGCCAAGGACCAGATGGACAAGAAAATGGCCGATGCTGTTCCCGGGGAAAGTTTAAATGTTTTAATGGGAGGTATCCCTGTAGGCGCGGTTGATCTTAAAGACCGCTTCAAGCTTGCTGTTTTGGAACGACTGAACAAGCTATACGGCATAGTTGAAGAGGACTTGATCAGTGCGGAAATTGAGCTGGTCCCCGCCTGGAGGCCAGCTGATGTAGGCCTGGACAGCAGTTTTGTCGGCGGTTACGGCCAGGACGACAGGGTGTGTGTTTACACTGCCCTGCGCGCTGTGGCAGAAATGGGTGTGCCGGAACGAACAGCCCTGGTAGTGCTGGCTGACAAGGAGGAGATTGGCAGCGCCGGCAATACAGGCATGGAGTCATCTTTTTTTGTCAACGCGACAGCAGAAATTGTATCCCGGTGTTTGCCGGGATACAATGAACTGGCGCTGCGCCGGGTTCTGTCCCATTCCCGGGCACTTTCTGCGGATGTTAACGCCGCGCTGGATCCGAATTACGGCGAGGTCTTTGAAAAAGCAAACGCGGCGCGCCTGGGCGGGGGGGTTGTGCTGACCAAGTATACCGGCAGCAGGGGCAAATACGCCACAAGCGACGCGCATGCTGAAGTAATGGCTGATATCAGGCGTTTATTTAACAGCGCGGGAGTGGTCTGGCAGACCGGTGAATTGGGCAAGGTCGACCAGGGGGGAGGCGGCACTATCGCCCACATCATGGCTTCCCACGATATGGATGTACTGGACTGCGGCGTGGCTTTGCAGGGTATGCACTCGACTTTTGAGATAGCCAGCAAGGCCGACGTATACATGGCTTATAAAGGATATAAAGCTTTTCTGACAAGTTAACAAAAAAGGAGGTGAAAGACCTGGTTTTTTGGAAGTAGCACAGAAAACAACTGTTAGCAGGGTAAGCCCTGTCATAAGTTTTGCGCGGCGGCACAGTACACGCAGAAAAAGGCTGTTGCCGCAAGTCACAATCAGGCGGTGGGAAACATCCCCTTCCGGGCAGCGCCCAGCACTCAACCTGGCGTTTGACAGGAAAGATTAGAAGTTTTATCAATCCGCCAGGGAGTCAACCTATCAAGCATAGGTTGAGTACCGGGGCGGCTTTTAAGCCACCCGGAATACAGAATTAAATCTATGGCTTGAAGTTGAATCTGTGATACTGCCTCCCGTTAGTCGGCGGGAGAGAAAGCAAAACTCCGGGCTACCTTTTATTAAACGGATTTGTTTAGCTTTTAGAAACCAGGTTTTCGCCATTTACAAATATGCTGTCGGTGATGTGATAAAGACAAAAAAACCCCACCCGTGCGGCGGGGATTTGTGGGAGGTTCTCCGTGTGGGAGTGGATTTCCGGATAAAATGTGTAAAATGCGGCAGGGTGCTGCTGCTGCCGCGGCCAAAATTCGAGAAATCGGTCAAAACAGTAATGCAGCCGGGTGAATAAAGTTAATGTTATGGATGGTCAACAGGATATACGATAGGCCCAGTTGTCCCCGCTGTTATTATCCCAGTTTTTAGAGCCGTCCCGGAAACAAAAGTTGAGGCTGTTCCCCGTATCTATGTGCAGGGTCTTTTCCCAGCCGTCGTCCACCTGCTTCATCGGTAAATCAGTCACTTTTTCCCAGTCGTTTTTATCTCCGTAACCGCAGTGCAGGTAAACCTTATCCGCGCCGGCTTTCGACAGCAGCCCGTCATAAAATATGCTTACCTCTTTGCCGTCGTCCGCCAGGGGTTTAACCTTGACCCCATGAATAGAATGGGAATAGGCGTGGGCTTTTATTTGTATTGTATTATTCAAAAACAGCGCCTCCTTAATCGTTTCGTATATCTATTCTGTGTAGAAGGCAATTTGTTTATTAGCGTAAAAAAGAAAAAGAAAAAGGGAAAATTTTTTGCTTAATTATCTTCATATTCACCTTTTTCTTTCTTCCTTGCCATTTATCAGGTGTTGTGCTATAATACTTTAGTCAAATTTTTTTGACACCGTCCCTGCTCTATCCGGGTGGTAGGGCCATAGTCCATGGGGAGGAGGTGATTTGCTTTGCGCAAATACGAAGTAGTCTTTGTCTATCGTCCTGATCTGGACGAGGAGAAAAGCGCGGCGCTCATTGAGAGATTCAAAAACCTTATTGAAAACCACGGCGGGGAAGTCCTCAAGATTGACAAGTGGGGTAAGCGCAGGCTGGCTTATGAGGTGAAGGATCTGAGGGAAGGCGTTTATATCATTGCTCATATAAACGCTAAACCGGAAGTGGCGGCAGAACTGGACCGCGTTTTTAAGATTACCGACGATGTGCTCAGGCATATAATTGTGCGGGAAGATGTTTAGCGCCGGCAGACAAGCCGGGGCGGTCCCCGGCCATTTTAGAATAACAACCAGGTGGTGAAAACATGCTCAATAAAGTAATCTTGATTGGCAGGCTTACAAGAGATCCGGAATTGCGTTATACGCCCAGCGGCGCTGCCGTGGCCAAATTTACATTGGCGGTAGACCGGCGCCAGTCCAGGGACAGGGAAAGAGAAACCGACTTTATTGACATCGTGGTCTGGCAGAAACTAGCGGAAACCTGTGCCAACTACCTGGGCAAAGGCAGGCTGGTGGCGGTTGAGGGCAGGCTGCAGGTGCGTTCCTATGAGGACAGTCAGGGGATTCGCAGAAAAGCCGCTGAAATAGTGGCTGGAGAAGTGAAGTTTCTGGACTGGCCCAAGGAAGGCGGCGCAGCAGCCGGGAGCGCCGCGCGTGATCCCGAAGGCGGCGGTTATGGAAGTGAAATCAGTTTTAACGAGGAAGATATTCCTTTTTAATAAACAGGGGGGCCTCGCATGAGGCTACCGATGCAAGGAGGTAGACTATTGAGACGAGAAAGGGGCCGCAGGGGTAAAAAGCGGATCTGCAGTTTTTGTGTGGATAAAATGGAAGCCATAGATTATAAGGACGTTCCGCGCCTGAAAAAATATATTACAGAGCGGGGGAAAATACTGCCCCGCCGGATTTCCGGCAATTGCGCCAGACACCAGCGCATGTTGACTTCATCAATTAAGAGAGCCAGGAATATAGCCCTCCTGCCGTTCTCAGCGGAATAAGACCTCTAAAGGATAAAATGCAAATAGTAACTGTAAAAGCAAGGATGGGCAAACGCCCATCTTTTTGCTTATCCGCCCATTTTTTCATCGGATTTACCCCTCAAGCAGGGGTTTCTAAACAAACACAGCAACAAATAACAGGCAAAACCGCTCGGCTGAGGCAGGAAAAGAAAAGTCCACCGGAGAATATTTATACTCGGTTGCGAAGGAGGGACCCCCCATGATTCCGGCTCAAGAAGGCGGCATCGCCAAGAACATTAAGGTTATTGATTGGCTGAAAGCCGATTTGATCACATCGGTTTCCGCATTATTCAAATCAATGCTCCGCGGCAGTGAAGAACGGATTCTTGACGCCCTGGCCAGCCTTTTGATCACATGTTATATTCTGGGACGAAGGCTGGGAGTGAGCTTTTCACGCCTGGATTTAAAGGTGGAAGCAAAACTGCGCCAGGGTATTGATGAGAATCATGAAGTGGAGAAGTGGTATAGCGATCTTTCAACCCTCTTAAATTATCTGGGTGATAAAAAGAGGTGATGGCTTGACAACAAACGAGAAAGCAAAAGCCCTGGCGGAGTGGGCTTTTTTTGCATTGATATTCGCCGTCGCCGGCCTGGCAGGTTTTTACCAGCCCGTGCTAGAGTTTTTTGTTGCTATGCTTCTTCCACTGCCAATAATGCTCATTGTTTTGAAGTTGGACGCCCGTTACGCTATACTGGGGCTGGCGGCGGCGGGACTGTTGTTTTTTGTTTTTATGCCTCCCGCCGCAGTTTTTATTCTTGTTTTTCGTTACGGCCTGCTTGGCGTTTTGTTTGGCCTGTTGTTTAAGAACAGGATTTCTTCCAGCAAAATTTTATCGGCCGGGATGGCCTTTGCGGGTGTTGCAGCTTTATCATACATGGCTCTAAGTTACCTTGCCGGAAACAACCTTTTTGTTATGGGGGAGGAAATGCGCAGCGCATTTGAGCAGGCTATGGCCGCTTACCGCGACGCCGGCATGTTAAACAACGTACCTGCTGAATTGCAGGAGAGCTTTAGTGATGGTATAATTTCAACTTATGAATTATTGTTTCCGGGCCAGTATATAATCAGTGCGGCTGCCCTGGCCGCCGTAACTTATTTTCTTGCCAGGGCCTGTCTGTCACGAATGAATTATTTTCTTGCTCCAGGATTGTCTTTTACTATGATTTCACTCCCCTGGTACAGCATCTGGGGACCAATCGCGGGTTTGGGGCTGACCCTGGCCGGAGATAATTTCTCATGGCTGCTTGTGGCAAAAGTAGGTAAGAATATCTTGTATATGCTTTTTTGGCTCTATATCGTCCTGGGTTTGTCTGTCGCGGCATACTTTTTTCGCAGGATCAACGTCGCCTGGCCGCTCAAGCTGATATTCCTGGTATTTGTTTTTGCCTATCCGCCTTTCAGCATGGCCGGCCTGGTCCTGCTGGGTTTGACCGACTCCCTGGTAAATTTCAGGCGTCTGGCGCCCCCGGCGTAGGAGCAAATTGAAAATATCTTAAGACCGATCATGTTTTAAAAAGTAACTTTGGGAGGTGTTTATCGTGAAGGTAGTATTAACGAAAGATGTGCCCGGCCAGGGCAAGAACGGCGATGTTATAAATGTTGCAGACGGTTATGCCCGCAACTATTTATTCCCCCGCGGGATGGCGGTTGAAGCCTCCAGGGGCAAAATGAACGAACTGGCCGTCCGCCGGCGGGCGCAGGCCGCCAGGGAAGACAGGATAGAGCAGGAGGCCAGGGCGCTGGCGGCCCGCCTGGATAAACTTAAGCTTATTGTGCAGGCGAAACAAGGCGAGGGCGGCAAGCTTTTTGGCTCAGTAAACAACAAGGACATAGCCGATGCCCTGGCTGCCCAGCATAGAATAGAACTGGATAAAAAAAAGCTGGTTGTCAAAGAGCCGATTAAGCATCTGGGTGTCTATAATATAACCGCCAAACTGCACCCGGCTGTGCAGGCGGAAATAATTGTTGAGGTAGTTGGCGAGTAGCGGAATTCCCTGTTTTTGTGACCCAGCAAATTTTTAGAGCAGTGAAAGGAGCAGCACTAGATGAAAGTATTCCTCGATAAATTTATTGGGAGCACAAAAAAAGAAACTTCCGATAAACTGATGAATCACGATCTTATGAAACGCCAGGTGGCAGCGTTATACAGTCTCCTGACAAACCTTTACGGTTCCGATAAATTGGTATTAAGGGCAGGGAAATTGGAGGCGCTGCAGTATATGCGTTCCGAGCGGCTGGAGGAAAGGGTGCTGGCCCTGCAAAAACTTGTTTTTGAGGATCCTACCTATGATACACTGCCGGCTTATGAGGAGATCCCGGCTGTTCTGGATGAAATAGAAGAGGAAATTGCCGACAATATCGCCAGGCGCACTGTGGAAGACAAGCTGGAGAAAAAAATAAACGAAAAACTTCAGCAGCGGCACGAGGAATATGTTAAAGAAATTAGAATGCAGGTGATCAAAGAAAACACCAGCGCTGAAAACGCGCAGACTTTAAAAAAGCTGGCCATTCTTGAAAAACTCGAACAGCGCAAGCTTTCCTCCTCGGCGATGGAGTTTTTGCGACCGTCTACCTTCAAAGAAATAGTAGGCCAGGAACGGGCGGTGAAGGCGCTTCTGGCAAAATTGGGTTCGCCCTACCCACAGCACATGATCCTCTACGGTCCGCCCGGTGTGGGTAAGACCACCGCGGCGAGGCTGGTCTTGGAAGCTGCGAAAAACAACAAAAGCACACCCTTCGCCAGTGAAGCGGCCTTTGTGGAAGTAAACGGCGCCACCCTGCGCTGGGACCCGCGGGAAGTGACCAACCCGCTTCTGGGTTCGGTGCATGACCCCATATACCAGGGCGCCAGGCGCGACCTGGCTGAGACCGGGGTGCCGGAACCCAAACTGGGCCTGGTCACCGATGCTCACGGCGGGGTTCTTTTTATAGATGAAATCGGTGAAATGGATACCATCCTGCACAGCAAATTGTTAAAGGTGCTGGAGGACAAAAGGGTATATTTTGACTCTTCGTATTACGACCCGCATGACCCCAACGTACCCCAGTATATTAAGAAAATTTTTGAAGAGGGCGCACCGGCGGACTTCGTCCTCATCGGGGCTACGACGCGGGACCCGGAGGAGATTAATCCGGCGATCCGCTCCCGCTGCGCGGAGATATTTTTTGAGCCCCTGACACCGAAGGATATCAAGGATATTTTACAGCAGGCCGCAGACAAACTCGGGGTGGAAGTGGATGAAGCCGTGCCCGAAATTATCAGCGAATATACCATTGAAGGGCGCAAAGCGATCAACATCCTGGCCGACGCTTATGGTATGGCCTGTTATCGCAGCGACGCGGCGGGTGGCCAGCCGGTCGCCATAGAGGTGGAAGACGTCATGGAGGTGGCCCAGGTAAGCAGGCTGAGCCCCTGTGTAACACGCAAAGCCTCCGCGGACCGGGAAATCGGCAGGATATTCGGACTGGGCGTCATGGGCTTTTTAGGATCGGTACTGGAAATTGAAGCGGTCGCTTTCCCGGCCCGGGTCAAGGGCCAGGGCGCCATCCGCTTTAACGACACCGCCGGCAGTATGGCCAAAGATTCGGTATTCAACGCAGCCTCTGTAATACGCAAACTGACTGGTGAGGACCTGTCGAATTACGACCTGCACGTCAATGTGGTTGGCGGCGGCAGGATCGACGGGCCGTCAGCCGGGGTAGCGATTTTTCTGGCTATACTGAGCGCCATCCAGGGCCGCCCGATCATGCAAGATGTGGCTGTAACAGGCGAAATATCCATACAGGGTAAGGCCCGGGCCGTCGGCGGCGTGTTCGAAAAAATTTACGGCGCCAGGCAGGCGGGGATAAAAACCGTGCTGGTGCCGGTGGAAAACGACAAGGACATACCGGTTGATATCAAGGGCATCAAGGTTATACCGGTCAGTTCGGTGGAAGAGCTGATCAGGCACGTATTTCCCCCGGCAGAGGTTGATGAACTGGTCAGTTAATTTCAAAACAAATTGACAGGAATAAAAGGATTAAACAAGATTAACTGGATTTAAATAATATTCTATAATTAATCCCATAGAACTGTGAAAGGTTTGTTTTGGAGTTATAGAAGGTAAATCAAGGCGATTTATTTTTTTATGCTGTAAAAAATAATAAATCCTGTAAATCCTATTAATCTTGTAAATCCTATTAATCTTGTAAATCATGTGAATATTGTTTATAAATGCTAGTCCCCTATTTTTTATAAATCTTTGTGAAAGTTTAAATTTTCCGAGGTATCTAATGTTAGAGCGAATTCCTCCGCAAAATATAGACGCCGAGCAGTCGGTACTCGGCGCCATCCTGCTTGACCGGGAGGCCATTTACCGGGCCATGAAACTGCTCCGTCCGGATGACTTTTACCGGGAGAGCCACAGGCTGATTTACGAAACGATGCTGGAGCTCGACGAGAGCGGCAGCCCGGTGGACCCGATTACAGTATGCGAACGCCTAAGGCTTAATGGGAACCTGGAAAAGGCCGGCGGCGTTTCTTACATTGCCACACTGGCAGAAATAGTGCCGACTGCCGCCAACATAAATTACTACTCCCGTATTGTCGAGGAAAAATCCCTGCTCCGCACTCTGATCCAGCTGTCTACCCGGATAGCCGGCATGGGTTACGATGAAGGGGAAGAACCGGAAAAACTTATCGCAGAGGCGGAGCGGATGATAAACGAGCTGGGCGGCAGAAGGGCCGCCACAGCGTTTTATGCGCTCAAGGATATCCTGCTGGACACCTTTTCCCACCTGGAGTTCCTTTACAGCAATCAGGGAAAGGCCCTGGGCGTTCCCACTTCTTTCAGCGACCTGGACCGGCTCTGCACCGGGCTGCAGCCCAGCGATTTCATAATTCTTGCCGGCCGTCCCGGTATGGGCAAGACTGCCCTGGGCCTCTGCATCGGCTATAGCGCCGCCCTCAAGCACAATATCCCGGTGGCGGTATTCAGCCTGGAAATGTCCAAAGAACAGCTGGTGCAGCGTATTCTCTGCGCCGAGGCTATGGTTGACCAGCACCGTCTCCGCACGGGCGACCTGGCCGAAGAGGACTGGCGGAAGCTGCATGAAACAAAGGACAGGCTCGCCAACATCCCAATTTTTATCGACGACACTCCCGGTATTACCGTCCGCCAGGTGCGGGCGAAGGCCAGGCAGCTGCAGGCGGAAAAAGGGCTGGGCCTGATTGTTATCGACTACCTCCAGTTGATGCAGGGCAGCAAGCGGGTTGAGAACCGCCAGCAGGAAATATCGGAAATATCCCGTTCTTTAAAAGGGCTGGCCAAGGAGTTGAACGTTCCGGTGCTGTCCCTGGCTCAATTAAGCCGTTCGGTAGAGCAGCGTGACAAGAAGCGGCCGATAATGTCGGACCTGCGCGAATCTGGTTCGCTGGAACAGGACGCCGACCTGGTTATGTTTATTTACCGGGATGAATATTACAACAGGGAGTCGGAAAAAAAGGGGATCGCTGAAATAATTATTGCCAAGCACCGCAATGGCCCTACCGGCTATGTCGAGTTGGGATTTCTGAAAGAGTACACAAAATTTGTCTCGCTTGTAAAAAGTCCTGACGAATATAAGCCGTAATTTGTTTATTACAAAAGGACCACTTATTTGCTTAATTTCTTGACATTGACAGCGTGGTTTGCTAAAATACTTTTGCTGCCTGGTATGGTTCCCGACAGCTGCATCTGCGGCGGAAAGATTATGGCTCAAATAGCAACCGATGTTTTGTTGTTTGGGTTATTTTTATGCCGGTGAAAAAGGATGTGCCGGTTTAAGGCCGCTAGGAGGAAATATGGTGAGCAAGCAGTATGATGTAGTGATTGTAGGAGCGGGTCCGGCGGGGATTTTTGCCGCCCTGGAACTGGTTGGGGTAAAAAACGGCCTGAAAATACTGATAATTGAAAAAGGACGCGATATAAACAAACGTGTCTGCGTAGCCAGGGAGCAGAGCCGGGGCTGCGCCAACTGCTCTCCCTGCTCCACCATCTGCGGGTGGGGCGGCGCCGGCGCTTTCAGTGACGGCAAGCTTACCCTTTCAACCGAAATTGGCGGCAGCCTGGAGCAGTTTACCGGGGTTAACGGCCTGAACGAACTGATCAATTATATTGACCAAACTTATGTTAAGTTCGGCGCGCCGGAGCGGATCTTTGGTCTGGAACACGAGGAGGAAATTCAAGAAGTCCAGCGCCGGGCGGTGCTGTCCGAATTAAAACTGATCCCGGTACGGATTAGACACATGGGCACCGGACGCTGTCAGGAAGTACTGCAGCGGATGAAAGAGCACCTTGTTGAACATGGCGTCGAGGTGATGACTTCCTGCCCGGTGGAGGAGGTCCTGCTGAAAGATAATACCGTCAGGGGTGTTATAACCAGGGACGGAAAGATAATAAACGCAAAGCATGTAGTGCTGGCTCCCGGCAGGGAAGGTTCGGAATGGCTCAGCCGCGAGGCGGGGCGCCTGGGGCTTGAAATGATAATCAATCCGGTGGACATAGGTGTGCGGGTGGAACTGCCCGCTGCGGTGATGGACCATTTGACCCGGATTTTTTATGAGGCAAAATTCATATACTATTCGAAGACCTTTAGTGACAGAATCCGCACATTTTGCATGAACCCCAATGGGGAAGTAGTGCTGGAAAACATGGACGGACTGATCACGGTGAATGGGCACAGCCACGCGTATAATAAGACGGAAAACACTAATTTCGCGGTACTGGTCAGCAAGACTTTTACAGAGCCTTTCAAAGAGCCGATCTCTTACGGCCGCTATATTGCCAGCCTGGCCAACCTGCTGGGCGGCGGTGTTTTAGTGCAGAGCCTGGGGGATCTGGTTTCCGGTCACCGCTCGACCAAAGAAAGGCTGGCCAAATGCATGACCATACCGACCCTGCCCGAAGCGACACCGGGTGACTTGAGTCTGGTCTTTCCTTACAGGCACCTGGTGGGAATCGTTGAAATGCTTAAAGCGCTGAACGAGCTGGCGCCGGGGGTGTATTCGCGGTACACCCTGCTGTATGGCGTCGAGGTCAAGTTCTATTCTTCACGGCTTGTCCTGACAAATTCCCTGGAAACCCGTATCAAAAACCTGTTTGCGGCAGGAGACGGGGCAGGCGTAACCAGGGGGCTTTCCCAGGCGTCCGCGGCCGGTGTGCTTGCGGCCAGGGAAATAGCAAATAGGATTTAGGGGGTTCTTTTTATGTCTACAGTAGTTGTGATAGGCGCTCAGTGGGGAGATGAGGGAAAAGGCAAGGTAACCGATTTCCTGGCTGAAAAGGCCGACATGGTGGTCCGCTACATGGGCGGGAATAACGCCGGCCACACGGTTGTCGTAGATGACCATGAATATAAAATGCATTTGATCCCATCGGGGATACTTTACCCTGATAAGATGTGCATTATCGGGAGCGGCGTGGTGATCGACCCGGCGGTCCTGCTTAGAGAGCTGGATTCCCTGGAGAAAAGGGGTATCAGCGCTGCGAACCTGCGGATCAGTCAGCGCGCTCATGTGATTTTCCCTTACCACCAAAAGCTTGACCAGATGGAAGAAGAGCGCAAGGGCAACAACAAGATAGGCACCACCTGCCGCGGTATAGGACCGGCCTATACCGATAAGTCGGCAAGGGTTGGGATCAGGGTAATTGACCTTTTGGACAGGGAAGAATTTTCGGCGCTGCTTAAGGCGAACATAAACAGCAAAAACCAAATAATTACAGAGGTTTACGAAGGCGCGTCGCTGCATTACGGAGAAATCCTCGATAATTTTAGTGGTTATGCTGAAGCCCTGAGAAAATATGTATGTGACACTTCTATACTGGTCAATGATGCTGTACAGCAAAGGAAAAACATTGTTTTTGAAGGCGCCCAGGGGACCCTGCTGGACCTGGATCACGGGACCTATCCCTTTGTTACCTCCTCACACCCGACAGCAGGCGCCGCTTGTCTCGGCGCCGGCATCGGGCCGACCCGGATCGACCGCGTGATTGGTGTAGCCAAGGCCTATACCACCCGGGTGGGAGAAGGGCCGTTCCCCACGGAGCTGAATGACGATACCGGCGCTTTTATCCGTAAGCAGGGCGGAGAATACGGCACTACTACCGGGCGCCCCCGGCGCTGCGGTTGGTTTGACGGAGTGGTGGGCCGGTATGCGGTAAGGATCAACGGTTTGGACTACCTGGCTATTACCAAGCTGGACGTTTTAAGCGGTCTGGAACGGCTCAGGATCTGCGCCGGCTACAATTACCGGGGAGAAATTATTACTGAATTCCCGGCCAGCCTCAAGGTCCTGAACGAGTGCGTGCCTGTTTATGAGGATTTCCCGGGTTGGCGCGAGGATATCACCGGGGCGAGAAAGCTAGCGGATTTGCCGGTTCAAGCCAGGCGTTACCTGGACCGGATTAGCGAGATCAGCGGCGCTCCCATTGCCCTGGTCGGCGTGGGCAGCAGGCGTGCCCAGACGATACTTACAGCGGATCTTTATTAATAACCGCCGCCGGTAAAATCGTCAATAATAATCCCGGTAGCGGGGCCAAACCTTTATTTTAGTGGTTGACTCCACACGGTGGTTATAGTAATATATCTAACTGTAAGGTTTTTGGGGCCATTAGCTCAGTCGGTAGAGCACCTGACTTTTAATCAGGGTGTCCCGCGTTCGAGTCGCGGATGGCTCACCAGTAGTCATAAAAAATACGGGCGGCAACTGCTGTCCGTATTTTGCTAGTGTTGCCATGCGTCTCCGGCGCCCCTTGCGTAGCCATGAGTCCGGCCCTTGATTTCTAAAAACAAAAGGTCTATAATATTGAAGTCGGGCGGGTGTAGCTCAACGGTAGAGCATCAGCTTCCCAAGCTGAGGGTTGCGAGTTCGATCCTCGTCACCCGCTCCAGTAATATCAAGCCTTTCCGGGTTTCATGTTCAGTAAAAAACGATTTAGTACAGCAAAAGTACAGTTTAAGAAAAAAACCCTGTATTATTGGCAGGGTTTTTTGCGTTTTTTAATAGTGCTTGCGTTTTTTACTTCTGTTCTTTTGCTTATCAGTCTCAAGGTATTGCCCTTGGTGTGGTCAATAATGATACCTCTATGAACGGATAGCGACTGTTGCCGGAAGGTATCTGGCAAAATATCGCGCTTCACACGGATTGGAGCCTATGGACGCGATAATTGCAGCAACAGCTTCTGTTAACGAGGCTGTTCTATTCACACTGAATATGAATACAAAGCATTTAAATATATTGAGGGACTCGTTATTATTAATCCGTATCTTATTGACCAACCCTGGGTATATTCCCCGGGGAATGAACCGCCATACCCGGCGCATCCCTCGTGTTTGTGTGTATTAATCAGCCAGCATGAGCAAACGGAAAAGTTTGTACAGAAGTTGAAAAAATAGAAGAAAAACCCTGCCAGCGAATCGAATATAGAAAAGTGGTACCAGGACGTATATCTTAAAGAGCAGACAGGCGGAACCACAGCTCAGCAGCCAGCTTTTCTCCGCGTCAATAAGCATGACCAGAAATATGATGATACGTCGGACCGGCAACTGATAGAAAACGACCTGGCGCTTGTTCCGTTCAGACACCGGAAAATACTTGGGCAAGAGGGCGTGATCATCCAAACAGGCCATGAGATTTCACGGTATGACAGAAAGAATAAGGACGAAAAAAGCGGCTACACATCAATAGCTTATATTAACTTACCAGCGGCAAATGGTATAACAAATGGTATAATATTGGCAAAGGGGGTGTCAAACGGGTGGTGCAAAGAATCAACCGTACCAACGACTACGCCTTAAGCGTATCATGGGTTCCGAAGAAGGCAAAGAAGCGCTGATAGGCTTTTTGAACGCCGTTCTAAAACCCGAGCCCGGCAAAAAACTAACTTCCGTTCAGTTGCTGGACCGGGAACTGGATCCCAGGTACCTGCTGGACAGAGCGGCGCGGCTGGACATACTGGCCCAAACGGCGGCAGGCGCCCTGATTAACATAGAAGTCCAGATAGCCAA